>JAXMFY010000002.1:0-236795 GCA_046347555.1 Candidatus Competibacteraceae bacterium
ACTCAAGAGGTCCTTTGGAATTTCGACTAGCTCGTATTTCCAGCGAGGTGCTTTCTCCAGCGCGCGAAGGACTAGAATTCGATCATAGCTTTGTATGTGAGAAAGGAACTGCTGACGTAGACCTTCAAGGTCGTCAGGACTATCGTTCCATTGGCCCTTTCCTAGCTCCATGAATTTACTGATCCAAAGCTGGTGTTCGCGTATGCTCTTATCAGCTTGAGTTTTAAGAGATATTTTTACTCCATCCATAGTTGCATCGTGTCCGGGATTCCCCTTTGGGGCCAAATCTGCTTTTCTACCGGCGAGTTTGAGGACTGTAACGAGAATATACTCAAACTTATCCTTGCTAAATGGTTCCGCAGAAAAACCATGATGGACCCGCATTGCTTCGCCAAAATTACGTAGTATTTCTTCATCAAATAAATTAGATCGGAAGATCGTGAATTGATGTTCCTCGCGGAATACCAAAACAACCCGCTGGATCCAGTGGATTTGTCCAAGGGTAAGCTCGGGAATCGAGGAAACCAAGGATTTAACTAGCCTTAGTTTTTCGTCAGTCATGTTGGACCGGTGCTTGATAATACTAACCTTTAGAGTAGAAATGATTAACCGATACGGCGCTGTAAAATTCTATACATCATATCAATTTATGCATCTGCCTAGCGCCAGATCATGAAATTTTGCAGGGGATGGGTGGATCGAGTGGGGTGCGCAATTCGGTGGGAACCGCGCCGGCCAACCGTTCGATGAAGGTGCGCCAGTCCACAAACGAGCCGGTTTGCCACACTTCGTCATCCGCGCTGACATCCAGAGCATCGAGTAATTCGCGCATCGGCCGCCCGCGCTGGCGCTGGCCCCGCACCCAGGACCATTCAACGGCGGGCGTCTCCGCCGCGAGCATCAAGCGCAAGGCTTCGGCATCCAGCGTCCAGTCGGCGGCCACGGTAGCCACCGGCGCCAGAAACGGCGGGCGGGTGACATCGCCGGGACGTACCAGCGCGATGGGAAACGCCACATGGATCGGCTCGCGGAACCGCCGCGCCAGCGCGGTCAGAAAGGCGGGAGGCAAAACGGACCGCGCAATCTCCAATACCGCCAGTTCGCCTTCACCCGGCCACCATCGTCCACGAGGGGCCAGCAATAGGAACTGTTCGCCGTGACGGCTGGGGTCACCGAGCAGCAAGGCCCGCTCGTTGCGGGCCAGGGCTTCGCGATAGTAAGGCAGGAGTCGGCGTAGGAGAGCCCAGGAGGGTTGGATCGGTTCGCCGGTGCTGGCGAGCGGCGGCACGGCGGTTGGGGCGGCGCGGGTAGCGCCCGGCACGGCGGGTATGGCCATCAGCCGGGGACCGGTGCCGGCGCGGGTTGACCCCGCCACCGCCAACGATTCCGGCTCACCCGCCGCGCTGACCAGGCGGGGTACTGGAATGCTGGCGGAAAACCACCGGCGCCGGGCGTCGAGCCGGGTCAGGTTAGCCCGTTGCAAAGCCAACAGAGCGGCGGCGACCACATCGGCGCCAGGCCGATGCCCGTCGGAGCGAACGCGACTTCGCACTTCTTCGAGCTGAAGCCCTTCGGGATGCCGTTCGATCAGGGTAAGGATTTTGGCCGCAAGCGAACCCTTATGATCGTGCGCCAGCATTATTTTTCCTTAACTGTAGCCTTTCAGTACAGGCTACAGTTTAACAACTTCCATACCATCAACGAAACAACAGTATTCCCAAATTTCCACAAAGACAGTTTTTCTTTACATAGAATGGGATCCAGTACACCCAACTCCCGTGGGCGGCTGGAATCGTGATCAGCCGAACTCGTCGGGGCTGAATCCCACCAGCGGCAGCAACCGCTCCAGCCCTTCCGCCAGCGTCGCGGGATCGTCCGCCCGCAGGGTGAGATGCCCCACCTTGCGACCGGGGCGTGGGGCCTTGCCGTAGGCGTGATAATGCGTTCCCGCTACCGCCAGCGCCGCCGTCCGGTCGGGCATGGCGCCGATGCAGTTCACCATCGCCGCATGGCCGACGGCGGCGGTCGAACCCAGCGGCAGGCCGAGAATCGCCCGCAGATGGTTCTCGAATTGGCTGGTTTCCGCGCCCTCGATGGTCCAGTGCCCGGAGTTGTGAACCCGCGGCGCCATTTCGTTGGCAATCAGTCGACCGTCCTTGACGAAAAACTCGATGGCCAGCAGGCCGACATAGTTCAGCCGTTCCAGCAACCGGCGAGCATGATTCCAACCCTCCTGTTCCAGGGCTTTCGCCGCCGGACACGGTGCCCGCGACAGTCGCAGAATACCGTCGCGATGGTGGTTTTCCACCAGCGGATAGAATGCGGTCGCGCCATCGCGGCTCCGCGCCGCCAGCACCGACACTTCCCGTTCGAACGGCACGAAGCTTTCCAGAATCAGCGGCGCGCCGCCCAGCGCCCGCCAGGCCGGATCGATATCCTCGGGCACGCGCAAGATCCGTTGCCCCTTGCCGTCGTAACCCAGTCGGCGGGTTTTCAAAACCGCTGGCAGTTCCACCCGAATCACGGCCCCGCGCAATTCCTCCAAGCTGGACACGGTGGCGAAGGTCGGGGTCGGAATCCCCATCTCCCAAAACAGGGTTTTCTCGGAAACCCGGTCCTGCGCCATCGCCAGTGCGCCAGGCGGCGGATAGACCACTACCTGCCGTTCCAGGGCCAGGGCGGCGGTCGCTGGCACGTTCTCGAAATCGAAGGTGACCACCTCCGCCCACTCCGCCAGTTGTTCCAAGCGGGCCTCGGCGTCGTAGTCGCCCCGCAGCAATGTCGCCACTTGGCCGGCGCAGGCGTCGGCGGCGGGATCGAGCACCTGGAAGCGCAGATTCAGCGGGTAGCCCGCCAAGGCCAGCATCCGCGCCAGTTGGCCACCGCCGACGATGCCGATGTTCATGGTTTGAGGTTTCTCGGATCGGGTTCGGCCAATACCCCGGCGGTTTGGCGGGCGCGAAACTCGCGCGCCGCCTCGCGGATTGCCGGGTATTTGTTGCCGAGCAGCGCGGCGGCCAGCAGCGCGGCGTTGATCGCGCCGGCCTTGCCGATGGCCAGCGTACCGACTGGAATGCCGCCCGGCATCTGGACGATGGACAGCAACGAATCCAGACCATTGAGGGCGTGCGACTGCACCGGCACACCCAGCACCGGCAACACGGTCTTGGCCGCCACCATCCCAGGCAGGTGCGCGGCGCCGCCAGCCCCGGCGATGATCACCTCCAACCCCCGCGCCTCGGCGCTGGCGGCGTACTCGAACAGCAGGTCAGGGGTGCGATGGGCCGAAACCACCCGAACTTCGTGGGGGACCCCCAGTGCGTCCAAGGTGATCGCCGCGTGCTCCAGGGTGCTCCAGTCGGAGGTGGAGCCCATGATCAAGCCAACCAATGGATTCATGCGTATCGCTAATTCAGGTTAAATGGAGAGCCGCCCTATCGGGGCGCGTGAGCCATTATGCTTCAATGACCGTGTGTGTCGGGATTTCCAACTGATTCCCAAGGGCCCGAAGTGGTTTCAAACCGAGCGCGACCGAGGTATCCCAGGAGGACAGGGATCAGCGACAAAATCAGACGACGCTGGATCGATCCTCATCATCCCAACCTTCCGCGCTGAACTCCAGCAGTGCTCGTTCCGTTTCGCTCAGGATCACCAGCACGCCGGCCTGTTGGCGCCGCAGCCAGGCAAGCTGATCTTGGTGGTCGGCGCGCTCGCTTGATTCCGCTTCGACCAGATCGGTCAAAATAGCGGTCAACTCCGCCACCGATGCCTCCAATTCATTCAAATCATGAAGTAATTCCAGCCGCCTAATCCTTAATTCATTGAATGCGGACATCATTCTTTCTCCAAAAAACTGCTGGCGCTTCAGCCGACCCGCCTTGACTTCATAAGGATGAACAAGTTTTGTCGCAAGGGCATTCTCGACCCGAAAACCAGCCCTTTTTTGCTCGAAACGGATGTGGGGGTGGAGGTCCGGGTTGGGACAACGCGCGGATCGCCAAGGCGCTAAAGTGAAAACTTCACGGCACGCACCAAGGTGCGCCAAACGCTCACGAAACGCCCCTCGATTGAGTGCGGGTAAAGCGCCAAGCTTGGCCACGGCTTTGGGAGGAATACGCTTTTTGAATTGGCAAAAACATGAAATATAAATAAAAAATGATTTACTCCACCATGGCTTGCGAAACTCCGCGTCGAAACGGGATGAATCTGGAGCAACTACCGCAACAGCTCGTCGGTCGTAATCGGATCATCGATCCCCGCTCGCGCCAGATCGGCGTAGGTGGTGGGCTGCTGGGTGGGATCAATATCCAACCCCAACTGCACACCGATCTGCGACAGCGAAAACAAACCGCGCACCGCCGGTTTGCCGGTTTTAGGGTCGGCATCCACCACCATCGCGTGCTGTCGATTGGTTTGGCGCAAGGTCGCGATGATATCGCCCACCCGCGCGTTCGCGACATCCTCCATCCGCAGCACCTCCAGCTTGGGTTGGAGGGTCATGATGTCGGCGACCAGCAGATCTTCCCAGGCGCCGCCGGCCTTGGCCAGGATTCGGGCGGGCTTCTCGCCCTCGATGTCGCGACTGGTGATCAACCCGACGACTTGACGGTCGGTATCGCGCGCCAGCAACATCCGTACCCCCCGCCGGATCATGGTATCCAGCGCCTTGTTCAACGGCGTGGTCAGTTCAGCGGTGTAGGCGGTTACCTGGCTGAGATCGGTCATCACCGTCAGGGCGGGATCGTCGGCGGTCACGCGCTCCGGCAGGGATTGCTGGGGTTGAAAGTAGCTGGCGCCGCTGTCCAGATGATGAAGCGGGAGGGGCTGGTAATCCTGGGTCATTGGAGAACCTCCAGTTGGAAATATGGAGAGGGGAAAAAGGTTCCGGTGATTCGTTCAACGTCGGCGCAAGGGCCGGGCGATGATGCTGTCCGTCCATTCCAAAATCGCCCGCACGCGCGGAGTCAGCAGGACCCAGGCATCGGAACGGCTCACCCAGCGGTATTCGCTGTGCTCCGGCCGACCCAGTTCCGGGTTCGGCGGCAGTCGCACCTCGTTGCTCGGCGCCTCGGCGATGTAGTAGCGGGCTACCTTGCGACCCTGATTGTAAGGATAGGTTTCCCGGTACACGTCGCCCCAGCGGAACCGCAGGCCGGTCAGCGTCGTTTCTTCCTCGACTTCGCGCACGGCCGCTTCCAGCGGCGACTCATCGGTTTCCACCACGCCCTTGGGAAAGTCCCAGTAATTGTAGGCCCGCAGGAGTAAATAATCGTAACGGTCGCGGTTCCAATGCACCACCACGACGCCTGCGGACAAGGTTCGTAAACTGGCCGATCGAGGGTTCGCCATCCGCGTCAACCTGGGTTCCTCATGGCATGGCGCCCGCATGGCATGGCGCGCTCAGTTCATGCACGGCCTCGACCAGCGTTCGAACCGCGTCCGGCTCGACCCCTGGCTGGATACCGTGCCCCAGATTGAAGACATGGCCGGGACCGGGACCAAAGTCGGCCAGCACCCGCGCGACCTGCTGGCGGATGCGGTCGGGGGCGGCGTACAGGACGGCGGGATCAAGATTGCCCTGCAAGGCGACCTGGCCGCCCACCCGCCGACGAGCGTCGCCCAAATCCATGGTCCAGTCTACCCCCACCCCGTCGCAGCCGGTCGCGGCGATGGGTTCCAGCCAAGCGCCGCCCCCCTTGGTGAACAGAATCACCGGCACCGGTCGATTTTCCACCGCGCGGGTCAGATCCGCGACGATCCGCGCCATGTAGCCCAGTGAAAACTCTTGGTAAGCGGGTGGCGCGAGAATACCACCCCAGGTATCGAACACCATCAGCGCCTGCGCGCCCGCCGCGACTTGAGCGTTCAAATAGGCGATCGTCGCCCGCGTGACGATATCCAATAGATGATGCAGAACATCAGGCTGATCGTAGAGCAAGCTCTTGATCCGGGCATAATCCTTGCTGGGTCCGCCCTCAACCATGTAGGTCGCCAAGGTCCACGGACTGCCGGCGAAGCCGATCAGCGGAATTCGTCCGGCCAACTCCCGGCGAATCAGCCGCACCGCATCCATCACGTAACCCAGTTCCACCTCCGGGTCAGGAACCCCAAGCCGGGCAATGTCCGCCGCCGAGCGCAGCGGCTGGGCGAATCGCGGACCCTCGCCCTCGTTGAAGGAAAGGCCAAGGCCCATGGCGTCGGGGATGGTCAGAATATCGGAAAACAGAATCGCCGCGTCCAGCGGAAACCGCGCCAGCGGCTGCAAGGTGACCTCGCAGGCCAGTTCCGGAGTCTGGCACAGCGCCATGAAACTGCCAGCGCGCGCGCGCGTGGCGCGGTATTCCGGCAGGTAGCGCCCTGCCTGGCGCATCAGCCAGACCGGTGTGGCATCCACCGGCTGCCGTAGCAGGGCGCGCAGCAGGCGGTCGTTGTGGAGGGTGGCGCTCATTAAGTTCTCGCGTCGGGGTACCAAAGTCTTTGGACATTCATTTTAAGCCAAGTGTGCCAAGGTTCCGACATGGCGTCCATGCGCGGATGGGCAATGTGGGGACGCGGTTTTGGCGCCAACCGGTTTGCATGAAATCAGAACGCTAAATCCCAAGGGAGGGTCGCGCAGAGGGCATGGTCGACTTCATTCCGGCCTTGTCACGGGGACGGGGACTAGCAGTGGACGCCATGGTCAAGGCTCGTTTACTGGCTTGCCACGACTAGAAACCTCGTCTCACTGATTGCCAAGGGCGGTTCAAGCGGAGCGACCCGATGTGCTTTTCGAAAGTTGGGACTCTCCTCGAAAACGTGGGAATCCAGTTAAAGGCAACGATTTTGAGAAAGGAGGTTCCTTGCGACCCTGGAAAAGCTAGGAACTCCATAAAAAGTCAATATATTCAAAGTATTTTAAATTGAAAATTGCTGAAGGGCCACGCGGAAATTGACAAGGGTCTGACCAGTTCGCATAATGGGTGTTCTTAGTTCAACGCGCCCGTAGCTCAGTTGGATAGAGTACTTGGCTACGAACCAAGGGGTCGGGAGTTCGAATCTCTCCGGGCGCGCCAAATCAGTCAAAGGCTTGACAGGGACGAGCCGAGCTTTTTTCTTGGGCTTTCCTGCTGGAAGCGGCCCGGATACCTCACCGACCTGCCCCCATCCTCGCCAAACAACCCCGAACTCGCGTCGCCTGGCGATGCCCAGCGATGATTATCGGTTGTGTCCACCCTTTGGCCACCCAAGCCGGACCATCGGATGGCGCGAACGCCCTGACTGCCGTTCCGATGTTGATCCGGAAGACGCCGCCACCTTTGTCGCCAGCGTCCGGCGTGATTGCCCTGCTCACCGTTCCTTACCGTCCATCGGTTCCTCGGTTCCTCGCGACCATGCGGGTACTGAAAAGGTCACGAACCAAGCCGGGCATCATTCATTTTCCGCCAGGCTATTCTATCCTTAGCGGAGCGAAGCGGCTGGCCCTGTACAACATCCAGTCCTTGTCCATACTTGAAAACCATTGAGAACAACGACCGCGGACGGCGACGCGGCTGGCAAGCACCCCGGTGCTTCCCGTCTCCTAGGGATGGAGGGTCAACCCTCACCACCAAACGATTGCAAAGAGAAGCATGATGACCGACAAGCCCATCAACATGACGCGCCCGCTGGACCTGACGCACGAGAAGCGCAACGTTGGCCCACAGCGCATCCAGCGACCGATCTACGTGGATCTGCTGCCCACCTGTAACAACGCCTGTCCGGCGGGCGAGAATATCCAGGCTTGGTTGACGCACGCCCAGGCGGGCCGCTTCAAGGAGGCTTGGCAGAGCCTGACCGAGAACAATCCGATGCCAGCCATCCACGGTCGGGTGTGCTACCACCCCTGTGAAACCGCCTGCAACCGCGGCAGGCTGGATTCCTCGGTCAGCATCCACGCTGTCGAACGCTTTCTGGGTGATCTAGCCATTCAGGAAAACTGGCAGTTTACCGTGACCGCTCCGCCCAGCGGCAAGCGGGTGCTGGTGGTCGGCGCCGGCCCCAGCGGCTTGTCCGCTGCCTACCATCTGGCCCGACTGGGCCACGAGGTCGAAATCCACGAGGCCGGACCGATGGCCGGCGGCATGATGCATTTCGGCATCCCCGCCTACCGGTTGCCGCGCGATGTGCTGGACGCCGAGATCAAGCGCATCGAAAACATGGGCGTCAAGATCGTCCTCAACCACCGGGTCGTCGATCTGGTGGCCGAGAAGAGCGACGGCGATTTCGACGCGGTCTTCGTCGCCGTCGGCGCCCATATCAGCAAGCGCACCGACATCCCGGCCCGCGACGCCGGCAAGATGCTCGACGCGCTGAGTTTCCTCAAGGACGTGGAGACCGGCAACGCGCCCAAGCTGGGCCGCCGGGTCGCCATCTACGGCGGCGGCAACACCGCCATGGACGCCGCCCGGGTCGCCAAACGCCTGGGCTACGAGCCCTTGATCATCTATCGCCGCGACCGCGCCCACATGCCGGCCCACGACTTTGAGGCCACCGAGGCGATCGAGGAAGACGTCAAGATCCACTGGCTGCGCACCATCAAGAACATCGAGGAAACCACCTTCACCGTTGAAGTGATGGAGGTGGACGAGAAGGGTCGGCCCCGTCCCACCGGTCAATTCGAGACGCTGGAAGCCGACGCCCTGATCATGGCGCTGGGTCAGGACGTGGACACCAGCTTCATGCAAAAGGTGCCCGGCCTGAAGTTCAAGGAAGATGGCGTGGTGCTGGTCGACGAACAGATGATGACCGGCTGTCCGGGGCTGTTCGCTGGCGGCGACATGGTGCCGTCCGACCGTACTGTCACCATCGGGGTCGGTCACGGCAAGAAGGCGGCCCGCAATATCGACGCCTGGTTGCGGGGCGATACCTACGCCAAGCCGCCCAAGCACGATTTGGCCACCTTCGACAAGCTGCATGTCTGGTACTACACCGACGCCGCCCAACGCCCGCAAGGCCATCTGGACATGAAGAGGCGCACCGGCAGCTTTGAGGAGGTTGTGGCCGGCCTGAGCCAGAAGGAAGCGCTGTACGAGGCCAAGCGCTGCCTGTCCTGCGGCAACTGCTACGAGTGCGACGGCTGCTACGGCGCTTGCCCGGAAGACGCCATCATCAAGCTGGGACCGGGTCGGCGCTACCGCTACAACTACGATCTCTGCACCGGCTGCGCGGTGTGCTTCGAGCAATGCCCCTGCCATGCCATCGAGATGACCCCCGAGCCGCCACCGGCGGAATCGGCGGGTTAATCGATTCGGGATTGGAACGATTCGAACAAACCATCGCCCGCCCGGCGCGGTGGGCCACCAGAAGAGAAACGTAATGACCGAACGGCAAGTCACCACCATCGAGGGCAACGAGGCTGCCGCCTACGTCGCTTACCGAGTCAATGAAATCTGCACCATCTATCCCATCACTCCGTCCTCCACCATGGCCGAGCTGGCGGACCAGTGGGCCGCGGAGGGTGTGAAGAACATCTGGGGCAGCGTGCCCCTGGTCATGGAAATGCAGCACGAGGGCGGCGCGGCCGGCGCGGCGCACGGCGCCCTGCAAACCGGCGCGCTGACGACCACCTTCACCGCGTCGCAGGGGCTCATGCTGATGATCCCCAACATGTACAAGATCGCCGGCGAGCTGACCTCGGCGGTCTTTCATGTCGCCGCCCGCGCCCTGGCGACCCAGGGCCTGTCGATTTTCGGCGACCACCAGGACGTGATGGCGGTTCGCCCGACGGGCTTCTGTCTGCTGGCCTCGGGTTCGGTGCAGGAAGCGCACGACATGGCGCTGATCGCCCAGGCCGCCACGCTGGAAGCGCGGGTACCCTTCATCCACTTCTTCGACGGTTTCCGCACCTCGCACGAGGTTAACAAGCTCGTGCTACTGTCGGACGATGACATGCGGGCGATGATTCCCGACGAACTGGTGCTGGCCCATCGCCAGCGGGCGTTGAATCCCGACCGGCCGTTCATTCGCGGCACCGCCCAGAACCCCGACGTTTATTTCCAAAGCCGCGAAACGGTCAATCCGTTCTACGCCAAGGTGCCGGAGATCACGCAAGCGGCGATGGACAAGTTCGCCGGCGTCACCGGCCGTCGCTATAACCTGTTCGACTACTTCGGCGATCCGAAGGCCGAGCGGATCATCATCCTGATGGGTTCCGGCGTCGAAACCGCCCGCGAGACCGCCGCCTATCTCAACGCCCGCGGCGAGCGGGTCGGCGTGGTGCAGGTTCGCCTGTGCCAGCCGCTATCGGCCCGCCATTTTTTGGCGGCGCTGCCGGCCAGCGCTAAAACCATCGCCGTGCTGGAGCGCACCAAGGAGCCGGGCGCCACCGGCGAGCCGATGTACCTGGAAATGGTCAACACCCTGGTGGAAGCCCAGGTTGCCGGCACCCTGCCGACCGCGACCTTGCCGCGCGTGATCGGCGGCCGTTACGGGCTATCGTCCAAGGAGTTCACCCCGGCGATGTGCAAGGCGGTGTTCGACGAACTGGGCAAGGACCAGCCCAAGAACCATTTCACCGTCGGCATCGTGGACGACGTGTCGCACACCAGCCTGGAGGTGGACCCGAGCTTCGACATCGAGTCCCACAAGGTGGTGCGGGCGATGTTCTTCGGGCTGGGCGCGGATGGCACGGTCGGCGCCAACAAGAACTCCATCAAGATCATCGGCGACGACCCGGAGTTTTTCGCCCAGGGCTATTTCGTCTACGACTCCAAGAAATCCGGCTCGCAAACGGTCTCGCACCTGCGCTTCGGGCCGGAGCCGATCCGTGCGCCCTACCTGGTGCAATCGGCCAACTTCATCGGCTGTCACCAGTTCAACTTCCTGAATCGCGGCGACGTGCTGAAGCGGGCCGCGCCGGGCGCGGTGGTGCTGCTCAACACCAGCCCGCACGAGCCGGAGGAGAGCTGGGACCGGATCCCGCGCCCGGTGCAGGAGGAAATCATCGCCAAGAAGCTGAAGGTTTACGGCATCAACGCCGAAAAGGTGGCCCGTGACAACGGCATGGGCACGCGGATCAACACCATCATGCAGACCTGCTTCTTCGCCATCTCCGGCGTGTTGCCCCGCGACAAGGCCATCGACAAGATCAAGTACTCGATCAAGAAGAGCTACATGCGCAAGGGCGAGGAGGTCGTGCGCAAGAACTTCGAGGCGGTGGACAACACCTTGGCCAACTTGCGCGAGATCGCCGTGCCGGCGCGAGCCACCGGCACCGTCGATCTGCCCTCGGTCGTGCCGGCCAACGCCCCGGAATTCGTGCGCAACGTCACGGCGATGATGATGGCCGGGCGCGGCGACGAGCTGCCGGTCAGCGCCCTGCCGGTGGACGGCACCTATCCGAGCGGCACCACCCAGTGGGAGAAGCGCAACATCTCCAACTTCGTGCCGATCTGGGAGCCGGACATCTGCATCCAGTGCGGCAATTGCAGCATGGTCTGCCCGCACGGCGTGATCCGCTCGAAGTTCTACAACGAGTCGAACTTGGAAAGCGCGCCCAAGGCGTTCAAGACCGCCCCCATCGACGCCCGCGGCTTCCCGGACATCCGCTATACCCTGCAAGTGTATCTGGAGGACTGCACCGGCTGTGGGCTGTGCGTGGAGGTTTGCCCGGCCAAGAGCAAGGAGCAGGCCAACCGCAAGGCCATCAACATGGCGCTCAAGGAGCCGGTGCTCGACAGCGAGCGCGCCAACATCGGCTTTTTCGAGACCCTGCCCGAGATCGATCGCGGCCGGGTGGATTTCTCGACGGTGCGCGGCGTGCAGTTCCTGCCGCCGTTGTTCGAGTTCTCCGGCGCCTGCGCCGGCTGCGGCGAGACGCCCTACCTCAAGCTGCTCTCGCAGTTGTTCGGCGACCGGCTGCTAGTGGCCAACGCCACCGGCTGTTCCTCGATCTACGGCGGCAATCTGCCGACCACGCCGTGGTCGGTCAACAGCGAGGGGCGCGGCCCGGCCTGGTCGAACTCGCTGTTCGAGGACAACGCCGAATTCGGGTTGGGTTTCCGCTTGACCGCCGACAAGCATCTGACCTTCGCTCAGGAACTGCTGCGGGCGCTGGCGTCCCAGATCGGCGCGGATCTGGTGGACGACTTGCTCGAAGCCGAGCAGGTCACCGAGATGGATATTCGGCGGCAGCGCGGCCGGCTAGCCGAACTTAAGCAACGCCTGCGGGAACTCAAGGATCCCCGCGCTCAGCATTTGCTGGCGGTCTCCGACCAGTTGGTGCGGCGCAGCGTCTGGATCGTCGGCGGCGACGGCTGGGCCTACGACATCGGTTCGTCCGGCGTCGATCATGTGCTGGCCAGCGGCCGCGATGTCAACATTCTGGTGCTGGATACCGAGGTGTATTCCAACACCGGTGGCCAGATGTCGAAATCCACTCCGCTGGGCGCGGTCGCCAAATTCGCCGCCGCCGGCAAGCAGATCGGCAAGAAGGACGTGGCGCTGCAGGCGATTTCCTACGGCAACGTGTTCGTGGCGCGGATCGCGCTGGGCGCCAATCCGCAGCAGGCGCTGCTCGCCTTCCGCGAGGCCGAAGCCTATAACGGGCCGTCGCTGATCCTGGCCTACAGCCATTGCATCGCCCACGGCATCAACATGCAGCGCGGTCTGGACCAACAGCATCTGGCGGTGGAAAGCGGTCACTGGCCGCTGCTCCGCTACAACCCGGCGGTGCGCGAATCCGGCGAAAACCCGTTCGTGCTCGACTCGGGACGGCCGAAGATTCCGCTGAAGCAATACCGCTATAACGAGGTGCGCTACAAGGTGTTGGCCCACACCAATCCCAAGGAAGCCGAAGAGTTGATGGATCTAGCCCAGCAGGCGGTCAATCGGCGCTGGTCGATTTACGAGGAAATGGCGGCCCGCAGCGGCGCGACGTTCCAGCCGAAATTCAGATAATCAGGGCGCGCGGCGGGTTTTTAACCGATCAGGCCGAAACCCGCCGCCATCCGCATCCTGCACGTAGAAGGAATCACCATGGATTTACGAACCACTTACATGGGGATGGAACTGAAACATCCCATCGTGGCGTCAGCCTCGCCGCTGTCGGGGAGCGTGGCTAACATCAAACGTCTGGAGGACGCCGGCGCGGCGGCCGTGGTCATGTTTTCGCTGTTCGAGGAACAGTTGAAGCATGAAAGCGCCGCCCTGGAGTATCTGATGACGGCCGGCACCGAAAGCTTCGCCGAGTCGCTGAACTATTTTCCGGAGATGGGCGATTACACGGTCGGGCCGGACAGTTACCTGGATCTGCTGCGGCGGGCCTCCGAGGCGGTGGACATCCCCTTGATCGGCAGCCTGAACGGCATCACCAACACCGGCTGGATCGAGTACGCCCAATTGATGCAAGAGGCCGGGGCGAAAGGCATCGAACTGAATATCTATTACATCCCGGCCGATCTGACCACCAGCGGCCGCGAGGTCGAGGATCGCTACGTTGAGATCGTCAAGGCGGTCAAGGCGGCGGTAACCGTGCCGGTGGCGGTGAAACTGAGTCCGTTCTTCAGCGCCATCGGCTCGATGGCCAAGACCCTGGATGATGCCGGCGCCGACGCGCTGGTGCTGTTCAACCGGTTCTACCAGCCGGATTTCGATCTGGACAAGCTGGATGTGGCGCCGAACCTGAACCTGAGCGCGCCCGATGAGATCCGCCTGCCGCTGCTGTGGATCGCGGTCCTGTACGGGCGGCTGCGGGCCTCGCTGGGCGCGACCCGCGGCGTGCATACGCCGGTGGAGGTAGTCAAGTATCTGATGGCGGGCGCGGACGTGGTGATGACCACCTCGGCCTTGCTCAAAAATGGCATCGATTACCTGGCCACCCTGCGCGACGGCTTGCAGACCTGGATGGAAATGCACCGCTACAGTTCGGTGGCGCAGATGAAGGGGTCGATGAGCCAGCGCAACGTCGCCGATCCGACCGCGTTCGAACGCGCCAACTACATCAAGACCCTGGAAAGCTACCGAAGCGATTACGTTTGACCGACCTCTGAATATCGCTTGGAGGTCTTGGGGGATTGCTCCGCAATCCCCTTTTTTCCTGGCGGTGTTCCTGCTGGCGGCGGGACGATTCAAGGCCACCGCGCTTCACTCAAAGCAATACCGTCAGACATCCAGATTCAGCACATCGAGCGCGTTCTGCTCGATGAAATCGCGCCGGGGCTCAACCTGATCGCCCATCAGGGTGGTGAACACCTCGTCGGCGGCGATGGCATCCTCGATGCGAACCTGGAGCAGGCGGCGAGTTTCCGGGTTCATGGTGGTTTCCCAAAGCTGCTCCGGATTCATTTCACCCAGACCCTTGTAGCGCTGGATGTGTTGGCCGCGCTTGGCTTCCTCCAGTAGCCAATCCATGACTTCGCGGAAACTGCGCACGCTCTGGGCGCGTTCGCCGCGCCGCGCTTCCACGCCCTGGTCGAATATACCCGCCAACCGCGCGCCAAACCCCGCCAAGCAGGCGTACTCGTGGGAAGCGAACAACTCCCTCGTCAACCGGATGTGGCGAGCCAGGCTGTGGGTGTGGCGGGCAACGACCACATGGTAGCCTTCGCCATCATCGCGTTCCTCAATGGCGGCTTCGTACCGTGGACGGTTGCCATGCACGGCGCGCAACCGTCGGGCCAGATCGCCGGCCCATTCCCGTAGATAAGCGCCATCACGCCAGCGCCCGTCGTCCAGCGTCGGCAGATAAATCAGTTGCTCCAGCAGCGCGCCGTCGTAGCGGCGGGATAGCCGTTGAATCGTCGCCCTGACCGCCATGTAGGCGCGCGCCAGTTCTTCCAGCGCCGCCCCAGCCAGGGGCAGCTTCCCGCTGGCGACCAGCGTCGCCCCTTCCAACGCGGCTTGCAACAGATTCGCCGACAGTTCGGCGTCGTCCTTGACATACTGCTCCTGCTTGCCTTTCTTGACCTTGTACAGTGGTGGCTGCGCGATGTAGATGTACCCACGCTCGATCAATTCGGGCATCTGCCGGTAAAAAAAGGTCAGCAGCAAGGTACGGATATGCGAGCCATCGACATCCGCGTCCGTCATTAAAATTACACGATAGTATCTTATTTTATCTGGATTAAATTCCTCCCGCCCGATCCCACAACCCAGGGCGGTAATCAGCGTGCCCACCTCGGCGGAGGCCAGCATCTTGTCGAAGCGGGCCTTTTCCACGTTCAGAATCTTACCCTTGAGCGGCAGGATCGCCTGAAAGCGGCGATCTCGACCCTGTTTGGCCGAACCGCCGGCCGAATCGCCCTCGACCAGAAACAGTTCCGACAGCGCCGGATCCTTCTCCTGGCAGTCGGCCAGCTTGCCCGGCAGGCCGGCGATGTCCAGCGCGCCCTTGCGGCGGGTCATCTCGCGGGCGCGGCGGGCGGCCTCGCGGGCCCGAGCGGCCTCGACAATCTTGCCGGTGATCGCCCTGGCCTCGCCGGGATTTTCCAGCAGGAATTCCTGCAACTTCTCCGCCACCACCGACTCGACCACCGGCTTGACCTCGGACGACACCAGTTTGTCCTTGGTTTGCGAGGAAAACTTCGGGTCGTGCAGCTTCACCGACAGTACCGCAGTCAGTCCCTCGCGGGCATCGTCGCCGCTGGTCTCGACCTTGGCTTTCTTGAGAATCCCTTCCGACTCCATGTACTGATTCAGGGTGCGGGTCAGCGCGCCGCGCAATCCCGCGAGATGCGCACCGCCGTCGCGCTGCGGGATGTTGTTGGTGAAACAAAACACGTTTTCCTGATAGGAATCGTTCCATTGCAACGCCAGCTCCACCTGAATCTCGTCGCGGTGGATGTTCAGGTAGAACACACTGTCGTGCAATGGCGTCTTGTTGCGGTTCAGGTGTTCGACGAAGGCCTTGATGCCGCCCTGGTATTCGAAACTGTCTTCCTTGCCGCCGCGTTCGTCGCGCAGACGGATGCGCACGCCGGAGTTGAGGAACGACAACTCGCGCAGCCGCTTGGCCAGCACGTCGTAATGGAAATCGATGTGAGTGAAGATGGTGGGACTGGGTTTGAAACGAATCTCGGTGCCGGTCAGATCGGTGTCGCCGATCACCCGCAGCGGCGCCTGTGGATCGCCCAGCCGGTACTCTTGCAGATGCACCTTGCCCTCGCGGCGAATGGTCAACCGCAGCGACTCCGACAGGGCGTTGACCACCGACACGCCAACCCCGTGCAAACCGCCGGAGACCTTGTAGGACCGGTCGTCGAACTTGCCGCCGGCGTGCAGCACGGTCATGATCACCTCGGCGGCGGAGCGGCCCTTGGAATGCTCGTCCGTCGGGATGCCGCGACCGTTGTCCACCACCGTCACCGACTCGTCGGCGTGAATGGTCACGCTGATCTCGGTGCAATAACCCGCCAAGGCCTCGTCGATCGAGTTGTCGACCACCTCGAACACCATGTGGTGCAGGCCGGTGCCGTCGTCGGTGTCGCCGATGTACATGCCAGGCCGCTTGCGAACCGCGTCCAGCCCTTCCAGAACCGTGATGCTCGACGACGTGTAGGTCGAATCGCTGGCGGGATTCCGGGGCTTTGGCGAGTTCGAAGACTCGTTCTCGGTGTCGATCGAATCATTCATGACATTCCGCTTCCAACATTCCTGACGGGGAGCGGAATTATACCATTTCGCATACCTCGCCGCGCGCGAGACGGAAGGTTCGCGCCAAACTCCAGGCAGCGGCGTCCAGCAGACCCGGCTCGATGGCGGTCACGAACAACTGGGTATCCAACCCGGCCAGCGCCTGGGTCACCCGAACCCGGTTGTCGGGGTCCAGTTCCGCCGGCAGGTCGTCGATCAGCAGGATGCAGGCATCGCCGGCGTGACGCCGATACAGTTCCGCCTGCGCCAGGACCAGGGCGATCACCAGCAGTTTCTGCTGGCCGCGCGACAGGGCCTCGGCCAGCGGCCGGCCGGCGATGCGCGGGATGAAGTCGGCCCGGTGCGGTCCGAGGCGGGTATGGCCCTGGTGGCGATCCTGGGCGCGACCCGCCCGCAACCACGATGCGAAATCGGGTTTAACCGGCTCCAGAGGCCAGCCACGACGATAATCGACCTGGACCGCCACATCCCCCAGGGTTGCCTCCGTCAGCGCCCCCAAAACGCCTTCCAGGGCCTTGCAGAAGGATTCACGCAGTGGGTCGAGCAACGCCGCCGCCGCCGCCAGCTCGCCGTCCCAGGCATCCACCACCCGGTCGGCGGCCTGAGTCCGCAGGGCGGCGTTCCGATGGCGCAGGGCGATGTCGTAGCGTCGCCAGGCGTCGAGAAAACCGGGATCGGCGTGGAACAACCCCCAATCCATGAAGCGCCGCCGCTGTTTCGGTCCGTCCTCCAGCAGGCGGTGACTGTCGGGATTGAGCAACAGCACCGGCGCTTGCCGGGCCAGCTCGGCCAGCGAGCGAGTCGGCGCGCCGCCGATCCGGACGGTCAACTCGCCGGCGTCGCGCTCGATGCCGACCGGCGTCCGCCGGCCGTCGCCATCGGTCATCATCGCGACCACCCGGAACGCCGCCGCGCCGGTCTGGATCAGTTCGCGCGCCTGGCGGGCGCGAAACGAACGGCCGCGCCCCAGCACGTACAGCGCTTCCAGCACGCTGGTCTTGCCGGAGGCGTTGGGACCGATGAGCAGATTCAGACCGGGCGAACAGTGGAGACCGACCGAGCGCAAGTTGCGGAAGCCGGCGATATCGAGACTGGCGACCCGCATCCCAGGCTCAGTCCCCTGAAACCAGCTCACCGACCACGGATTCCTCGCCCCTTGCCCCTCGCCTCAAAGTCGCATCGGCATGATGACGTGCTTGCCGCCACCGCCCTCCGCCTCCTCGATCAGGCAACTGCTGCCGGCGTCGGAGAAGGACAGCTTGGCCAACTCGCCGCCCAGCGCGCCCAGCGCGTCGAGCAGGTAGCCACCGTTGAAGCCGATTTCCAGCGGACCGCCGCTATAGTTGATTTCAACCTCCTCCTCGGCCTCCTCCTGGTCGGGATTCTGGGCCTGGGTCCGCAGCGTCCAGTCCTCCAGTTGCAAGCGAATGCCCTGGGTCTTGTCGCTGAGCACCAGGCTGGTGCGCGTCAGGGCGTTGCGCAACGCCACCCGGTCGGCGATCACCACCCGGCCGCCCTCGCGGGGAATCACGCGCTGATAGTCGGGAAACTTGCCGTCGATCAGCTTGGAGGTGAAGCGGATGTCGCCTATCGTGACCCGGATGTGGTTGGCGCCCAACCCGAGCAGGGCTTCGGCATCGCTGTCGGCTAGCAGCCGCAGCAGTTCCATCACTCCCTTGCGCGGCACGATCACCTGGCGGGTTTCCGTTGTGGAAGCCTCGGTTTGCAGTTCCTGGAACGCCAAGCGGTGGCCGTCGGTGGCCACCAGCCGCAGCACCCCGGAGCCAACTTCCAGCAACAGACCGTTGAGGTAGTAACGCACGTCCTGTTGGGCCATGGCGAAGTGCGCGCGCTCGATCAGGTTGCGCAGGGCGCCCTGAGGCAGTCGGATATCGCCGGCGAAGGGCAAATCCTCCAGGGTGGGAAAATCGCTAGCGGGCAGCGTGGCCAAGGTAAAGCGGCTGCGTCCACAACGCACCGTCGCCTTGTCGCCTTCGACGCTCAAGGTCACGACGCCGTCCTCGGGCAAGGCACGCAGGATATCATGCAGCTTGCGGGCGGGCAGGGTGATCTCGCCTGGGGCATCGATGGGCAGTTCGATCCGCGTGGACAATTCCACTTCCAGATCGGTGGCAGTCAGGGTCAATTCCCGCTCCCCCGCAACCAGCAGCACGTTGGTTAGGATCGGCAGGGTCTGGCGGCGCTCGACCGCGCCGACAACATGTTGCAGGGGCTTGAGCAACTGCTCGCGCTTGGCTTCCAGTTTCATGGGGTCTCCGATGCGTCGTGATCTTAGCCTTGGCTTGGGGATATTTCCTAGTACAGTTAAAGGGAATTAAAAAATGTCTTCGCGGGTACCCCTCGGTTTTCGCGGTTTCCTAATAATAAGTTTTTTTTAATATATAAAAGATTATTATTATTAGGGAGGCCATTTTCTGTGGATAACTTTTTTTAATTTTTAATAATCAATGTATTATATCAATTTTTCCTGTGGATAACCCTGTGGATAAAATGTGGATAAGTCGGTTTTCCTGTGGATAACTTTTTTGCCTGTGGATAACTTATCCACAGGGTTGGCCGACTTATCCACAGAAATGGCCGACTTATCCACAAAGTTATCCACAGGCTATTTTCCGGATTTTTCCGGGATATCGCTTTCTTTTCGCTCAAACACCAAGAAATCCAGATTTTTTACAGTTCATCCATTTGTAATTACTTAATTTTACGGAACTGATTATGAAATTTTTCGAAAATTGCTGTAAAAATGGGATTTTTTACGATTTAAGTATATTATTTTTATCATATTTATGAAATAGATTACACTTCGAAAAAATCACCTTGAAAGGCCATTTTCAAAGTTATTCAACTTATCCACCGCAGTTATCCACAGGCATTTCGCTAGTTGGTCAGGGTATTCAGCAAATTTGCGTAGTCATCGCGAATCTGGGGTTCGTAGCGATGGAGTTCGCGGATCTTCCGGCAGGCGTGCAGCACGGTGGTATGGTCGCGTCCGCCGAAGGCCTCGCCGATGTCCGGCAGGCTCAGATCGGTCAGTTCCTTGGTCAGCGCCATGGCCATCTGCCGGGGGCGGGACAGGACGCGCAGCCGGCTGTTGGACAGGAGGTCGCTGACCGGAATCTTGTAGTAGTCCGCCACGGTCTTTTGAATGTTTTCGATGGTGACCAGCTTATCCTGCAAGGTTAACAGGTCGCTCAGCGCTTCCTTGACGAAACCGATGGTGATGGCCTTGCCGGTGAACTGGGCGTTGGCGTACACCCGGCGCAAGGCCCCCTCCAGCTCGCGGACGTTGGAGCGGATGCGCTGAGCGATGAAAAAGGCCACTTCGTCGGGCAGGCCGATCTGAGCCTGTTCAGCCTTGCTTTTGAGGATGGCCACCCGCGTTTCCAGTTCCGGCGGTTCGATGGCCACGGTCAAACCGGAGCCGAAGCGGGACTTCAGGCGGTCCTCCAGCCCGGCGACTTCCTTGGGATAGCGGTCGCAGGTCAAAATCACCTGCTGGCGGCTTTCCAGCAGGCTATTGAAGGTGTAGAAGAATTCCTCCTGCGAGCGCTCCTTGCCGGCCAGGAACTGCACGTCGTCGATCAGCAGCGCATCCAGCACCCGATAGCGCCGTTTGAATTCGTTGATGGCGTTGTGCTGGAGGGCGCGCACCATGTCGGCCACAAACTGTTCGGAATGCTGGTAAACCACCCGCGCCTCGGAACCGCGTTCGCGCAGCATGTTGCCGACCGCGTGCATCAGGTGGGTCTTCCCCAGGCCAGTGCCGCCGTAAATGAACAACGGATTGTAGGCTTGGCCCGGGTTTTCGGTCACTTGCAGGCAGGCGGCGCGGGCCAACTGATTGGAATTGCCCTCGACGAAGGTGGCGAAGGTGAAGTCCGGATTCAGGTTGCCGCTTTTGAGCAGCTCGGTGGTATCCAGCGGTTTTTCGCTTGTCTCCGTCTCCGTCAGAGCGGCTTGCTCGGTGGGGGATCCCAGCGGAGAAGGGTGGCCGCCGCTGCCGATTTCCAGCAGCACCCGCGGTCGTTGTTCCGGCCGCAGGTATTCCAGCACGGCTTCGATTTGCGCCAGATGATGTTTTTTGACCCAGTCAAGCACGAAGCGGTTGGGCGCCAGCAGGCGCAGGGCGTCGCCTTCTTCCTGGGCGTGCAACGGTCGGATCCAGGTACTGAGTTGTTGCTCGGACAACTCGCGCTCTAGGCGTTCCAGGCAGCTTTTCCACAGGGTATGGTCCACACCGGTTCTCCTTACGCAAAGCTGGAAAAGATGGGCGCCATGATCTTGCGGTAGCGGGGGAACGCCACGCCCTTTGAAAACTTTATCATCCTGGGATTGGCCTGAGTAGCGTCACGCCCAGGACAATCGCGCTAGGTGGTGGCCGGATTAGGTTGGCCCAGGAGCAGGCGCAATTGGTACTCATCATTGAGGGCGGCCCAGAGACATAGCGCGATTGCCCCTGTATCCGATCCGTCAATGCCCACCATTCGGTCATCTGTCCTTCAGGGAACCGGCAACCGGCGAATTTGGGCTGGCACAATCCATCCGCGCGCCCGCGCGAACATAAAAAACCGCGCCTAGAAACAGCAGCGCGCTGAGCCCGATGTCTAGCCAAGCCAGCCAAGGCCGCGTCATCGGCCCGGCGGCGTGGAAAACCCCAAACACGAAGTAGAACAGGGCTAGGAAACTGATCCAAGCATGAGTATAACGCTGGCCATCGAGCAAACCGCGCGTTGCAAACAACAATGGCCCCACCCACAAAATCAGGGCCAAGGCAACCGGCAAGTGAGTTGGCGGTTCCAACCAGGCCAGCCAGAGCAACAACAGCCCGAACAGCCCAAAATAGCCGATCAGCGCGACCGCTCGCCAAAGCTGGATCATGTCGACGCCAGTCGCCGCGCAATGTCGGCCAACCGCCGCCCCAGCAGACGAGCAATCCGTTTCTCTTCGCCATCCAGCGCCGCTCGGGATGCCGAGCCCGACCAGTGGCTCGGTCCGTAGGGTGTGCCGCCGCCACGCGTCACGCTCAACGCTGACCCGGTAAAAGGTACTCCCACTAGCACCATCCCGTGATGCAGCAGGGGCACCATCATGGTCAGCAGGGTGGATTCATGGCCGCCATGCAGGGTCGAGGCCGAGGTGAACACCGCCGCCGGCTTGCCGGACAGCGTCCCCTTCAGCCAAAGCTCGCCCGTGGAATCCAGAAAGTATTTGAGGGGCGCCGCCATGTTGCCGAAGCGGGTGGGACTGCCCAGCGCCAAGCCGACGCATTCTCGTAAATCGTCCAGGCTGGCGTAGGGCGGACCCGTGGAGGGAACCCCGTCCTCGACCGCCTCGCACACGGTCGAGACCGGCGGGACGGTGCGCAGCCGGGCCACCATACCTTCAATCTCCCCCACGCCCCGGGCTATTTGGCGCGCCATTTCAGCGGTGCCTCCGGTGCGGCTGTAGTACAGAACGAGGATCTCCGCCACTGTTTGGTGCTCCAACGCGTTCCTTGATTTCGACCGCAACCGGTTACCCAGTCACCCACGTTAATCCTGGCTTCATTCTCCCGATGGATAATGCCTGCCATAAGACCCCCTTGATGCTATATAATTTTTTTGATGGCAACTCCGTACCGGATCGAGCGCCGATGTTAACCGTGGTTCCCTGGACCGCCACGCGATTGATGACCAAGCTGATTCCATCCGCTTTCGGCCTGCTGGCGCTGATGGCTTGCGCCACCGCGCCGGTGCAGGAGATGAGCGATGCCCGTCAAGCGATCCATTCGGCTGAAGCGTCCGGGGCGGCGCAACGCTCGCCCAACACTCTGCTGGCGGCTCGGCGTTTGCTGCGGGAAGCGCAGGAACGGCTGGAAGCCGGCGCCTACGGCGAGGCCCGCCGCTACGCGCTGGATGCCCGCGATACCGCCATCAAGGCGCGCGAGCAGGCGACTCCAAATGTCGAGCCCTGACCAGGAACCTCGCGTCTCCACTTCAACTAGCCCCACGATCCGCCATGCTCGCCCCCGCCTCATCCTCCTCTTTCGGACCTGGTTGCCGATCGCTACTGTTGGTGCTGCTGCTGGCATTGATTCCCTCCGCCGGAGGATCCGCGGGACTGAATTTTACCCTACCCGGCCTTGATGGCCGGCCAGTGCGACTGGCCGATTTTCGCGGCCAGTGGGTGATCGTGAATTTCTGGGCCAGCTGGTGTGCGCCCTGCCTGTTGGAAATGCCCGAACTGGAATCCTTCCACCAAGCCCAGCGCGGTCGCGCCGTGGTCATCGGCGTCAATTTTGAGGATATCACCCTTGGCGAAATTCGCTCCTTCGTGGAACGGCTGGGTGTGACCTTTCCCATCGTGCTGAGCGCCGGCCAACCAATGCCGGGTTTTCCACTCAAGGGATTGCCGACTACTTTTTTGGTATCCCCCACCGGCGCTCTCGCTCATACCCGCCTGGGGGGAGTGAACGCCACCCTGCTGGCCGAACAACTGACCGAACTGGAACGCACCGGCGGTCGACTCGAACCCAAGGCGGCGACCTCAAGCGATCCGCGACCCTGAGGAGGTTTCGTGAAAACCCTTTGCCTGCGTTGTCAAGTCAGCGGCCGTGTCCAAGGCGTCGGTTTTCGCTATGCCACCGTCGAACAAGCCTTGAGGTTGGGCGTCACGGGTTATGTTCGCAACCTGCCGGATCGGCGGGTGGAGGTACTGGCTTGCGGCGAGGAAAGAGCCGTCAACGCGCTGCGCAATTGGCTGTGGCAGGGTCCGCAACTCGCCCGGGTCAGCGATGTTCGCTACGAAGCGCTGCCTTACCAGGATTACCACGATTTCCGAATCGACTGAAGGCCGCATTATTTTCATTGCCGGCCTTGACTTATCCACAGGCTTATGCACGGCGCGGCACCGAGCGGTTTCCCGCGCCAGTCTGACGAAAAATCTTCGCCAGATTCCAAGGCTTACATGCAAACTATTGAAAAAAATAATAAATATGGGTTGATCAAATAATCATCAAGCCGTCGTTCCCCTAGCGGCAACACCCATTTATACACGCTGCGTCAAAGTTATCCACAGAGTTATCCACAGAACCTGTGGATAACTCCACGTGGTTAGCCATGTTCCGCCACCAGTCGTTCTCGCAACTCGTCAAGCAGCCGTTCCCGCGCGATCAAGGTGCTGTCGGTGTCGCGCCGGCCGCGATACTCCACCTGCCCCGCCGCCAGGTTACGCTCGCTGATCACCACCCGATGCGGAATACCGATCAGTTCCAGGTCGGCGAACATCACACCGGGCCGGACCTCGCGATCATCCAGAAGGGTGTCGATATCGGCCGCCCGCAATTCCCGGTACAGCGCCTCGGCCGCCTCGCGCACGGCAGCGGAACGGCCAGCGCCAATCGGGGCCACCGCGACCTGGAACGGCGCCATCGCCGCCGGCCAAATGATGCCGCGCTCGTCATGATTCTGCTCGATGGCGGCGGCCACCACTCGCGACACACCGATACCGTAGCAACCCATGGTTACGGTTTCCGCCTGGCCGTGTTCGTTCAGCACTTCAGCCTGCATTGCGGCGCTGTATTTAGCGCCGAGTTGGAAAATGTGGCCCACTTCGATCCCGCGCGCGATGTGCAGCACCCCTCGGCCATCCGGGCTGGGATCGCCCTCGACGACCTGGCGCAGGTCGAACACCTGGGCCGGTTCCGGCAGATCACGCCGGAAGGTCACGCCAGTCAAGTGAAACCCCGGCTCGTTCGCGCCGCATACAAAATCGTTCATCACCCACGCCGCGCGGTCCGCCACGACGCCGACCCCGGTTGGAATACCGACCGGGCCAATGTAACCGGGTCGACAGCGTAGATGGCATTCGATCTCTTCGTCCGTGGCGAACCGAAAATCGGCCAGGCCGGGAATCTTGCGCGTTTTGATTTCGTTCAGTTCGTGATCGCCGCGTAGCAAGAGCAAACTCATGGCATCATCGTGCATGATCGCAATGGTCTTGAGGATCTGCCGGGGGGGGATACCGAGATGGTCGCTCACCTCGGCGATGGTGCGTTTGCCGGGCGTCGCGACCTTCCGCATCGCCTCGGCGCACGCGGGCCGCGTTTCCTGGGGCGCGACCGCCTCGGCCAGTTCGACGTTGGCGGCATAGTCGCTCTCGGTGGAAAACGCGATGGCGTCCTCGCCGGAGTCGGCCAGCACATGGAATTCCTGCGAGCGCGCCCCGCCGATGCTGCCGGAATCGGCCAGCACCGCGCGGAATTTCAGACCCAACCGGGTGAAAATACGCACGTAAGCCGCGTGCATGGCATCGTAGGTTTCCTGCAACGAAGCCTGATCAAGATGGAAGGAATAGGCATCCTTCATCAGGAATTCCCGCGCCCGCATCACGCCGAAGCGTGGCCGGATCTCATCGCGAAACTTGGTCTGGATTTGATAGAAATTGACTGGCAGTTGCTTGTAGCTCTTGATCTCGCGACGGAACAGATCGGTGATCACTTCCTCGTGGGTCGGGCCGAAGCAAAACTCGCGCTCGTGCCGATCCCTGATCCGCAACAACTCCGGACCGTATTGTTGCCAACGCCCCGATTCCTGCCACAGCTCGGCCGGTTGCACGGCGGGCATGAACAGCTCCAGGGCGCCAGCGCGGTTCATTTCCTCGCGCACCACCGCCTCGACCTTGCGCAACACGCGCAAGCCCAGTGGCAGCCAGGTATAGATGCCAGCGGCGAGCTTACGGATCAGCCCAGCCCGCAACATGAGCTGATGGCTGACCACCTCGGCGTCGGCCGGGGTTTCCTTCACGGTGAACAATGGAAAGTGAGAAACACGCATGGATCCCGCCTCGCGAAACGTGGGAAGCGATCAGGGGTTGCAGTAATACTCTTGTTCTGACTGGGCCTTTTTCAATTCCACCGCGCGCTGCTCGGCGTCGAGGGTAACCTTCTTGCCCTGGGCGTCGGTTCTGACCACTCGACCTTGACCCTTCAACACCTCAATGTTTTTCTTTGAAATTTCGCAATTTTTGGCGCGCCCTTCCTCGGCCTCCTTCTGCGTCTGCTCAGTCTTCTCCTTCTGCTTGGCTTGCTCCCGGGCCAACGCTTCCCGTTCCTTGGCCTGCTGGGCGCTCACATCCACTTCAGTGCCGGCGGGCACGCTAGACTTCTGCACTACTTCGTATTTCACTCCAACAGGCGGCGCCATCTCGGAGTATTTAATCATCCCCTGCTCGTCGGTCCACTTGTAGATGAATTGCTGGGCCTGGGTCGTGACCACCGCTCCACCGCAACTCACCGCCAGGATCAGCCACAGCGCTCGTTTCGACATGATCTACCTCCAAATTGCCTGGATGTTCGCGGAAAGTATGCCACGCGGTGTATTTTCCACGATATCGCGGCGGGATTTTGCTGGAAAACGAAGTTGTGTAGTATAACCGGCCCGCAAGACCCGCGCCCAGCACGTACCGGTGGTTTTCAGATGGGTAGCGCCCGCCGGCGTCCATCCCCGCCGCGCGGCGGCTAACCCGCCCAGCCGCGGCCCCGGCCATGCCATTCCCTGGACCCGTCCGGATACCCCCGTACTTCGACGACGGTTCGTCTTGCCGGTTCACCATCCATCCAACCCTGCCTACCATGAGGAGCCCACACCGTGGAACCCATCACTGGCGCTGAAATTCTGGTTCGCTGCCTGAAGGAAGAGGGCGTCGAGTATCTTTTCGGTTATCCAGGTGGCGCTGTGCTACACATCTACGACGCCCTGTACAACCAGGACGACGTCAAGCATGTGCTGGTCCGCCACGAGCAGGCCGCCGCGCACGCCGCCGACGGCTATTCCCGCGCCTGCGGCAAGCCCGGCGTGGTCCTGGTCACTTCCGGTCCCGGCGTCACCAACGCGGTCACTGGCATCGCCAACGCCTACATGGATTCCATCCCGATGGTCATCATCTCCGGCCAGGTGCCCACCGCCCTGATCGGCAACGACGCCTTTCAGGAAGTGGATTCGGTCGGCATCACCCGACCCTGCGTCAAGCACAATTTCCTGGTCAAGGATGTCAACAAGCTGGCTGAAACCATCAAGAAAGCGTTCTACATCGCCACCACCGGCCGGCCCGGTCCGGTGCTGGTGGATTTGCCCAAGGACGTGACCATCGCCAAGGCCGAATACCACTATCCCAAGAAGGTCAAGCTGCGTTCCTACAACCCGACCGTCAAGGGTCACGCCGGCCAGATCCGCAAGGCGGTCGACATGATCCTGTCGGCCAAGCGACCGATGATCTACACCGGCGGCGGCGTGATCTTGAGCGAAGGCGCGACGGAACTGGTCGAACTGACCCAGTTGCTCGGCTACCCCATCACCAACACCCTGATGGGCCTGGGCGCTTATCCGGCCACCGACAAGCAGTTCGTCGGTATGTTGGGCATGCATGGGACGTATGAAGCCAACATGGCGATGCACCATTGCGACGTGCTGATCGCCATCGGCGCCCGCTTCGACGACCGGGTCACCGGCAAGATCGACAAATTCTGCCCGACCGCCAGGATTGTCCATGTGGATATCGACCCGTCCTCGATTTCCAAGAATGTCAAGGTGGACATTCCGATCGTCGGTTCGGTGCCGAACGTGCTGCGGGCGATGATCAACGTGATCCGGGACGAAAAACTGCGGTCCGATACCGAGGCTCTGGCGCGTTGGTGGCGGCAGATCGACGAATGGCGGGCCATGAAGTCACTGAGCTATCGACCCAGCGACGAAGTCATCAAGCCGCAGTACGTGATCGAGAAGCTGTACCGGGTCACCGAAGGCAAGGCCATCATCACCTCCGACGTCGGTCAGCATCAGATGTGGGCCGCCCAGTATTATCATTTCGACCGGCCGCGCCAATGGATCAATTCCGGCGGTCTCGGCACCATGGGTTTCGGCCTGCCGGCGGCGATGGGCGCCAAGCTAGCCTTCCCCGATCAAGACGTGGCCTGCGTCACCGGTGATGGCAGCATCCAGATGATGCTGCAAGAGCTGGCGACCATGAAGCAGTACCATACGCCGGTCAAGATCGTGAACTTGAACAATGGCTACCTCGGCATGGTGCGGCAGTGGCAGGAGTTTTTCTATCAGAAGCGCTACTGCATGACCTACTTTGAGGCCCTGCCGGACTTTGTGATGCTGGCCGAGGCTTACGGCCACGTCGGGATGCGGATCGAAAAGCCGGGCGACGTGGAAGGCGCGTTGCGCGAGGCCTTCGCCCTGAAGGATCGCACCGTGTTCCTTGACTTCCTCACCGATCAAACCGAGAACGTCTTCCCGATGATCCCCTCCGGCGGCGGTCAGAACGAGATGTTGCTGGCCGAGCGCGACGAGATGGTTTCGACTCACGACGAAGGGATGGTGCTGCTGTGAACAACAATAATCGTCACTTGATTTCGATCCTGATGGAAAACGAAGCCGGCGCCCTGTCGCGAGTGGCCAACCTGTTCTCGGCGCGCGGCTACAACATCGAGAGCCTGACGGTGGCGCCCACCGACGATCCGACTCTGTCGCGGCTGACCCTGGCCACCTGCGGCAACGAACAGATCATCGAACAGATCGTCAAGCAACTCAACAAGTTGATTGACGTGGTCAAGCTGATCGACCTGAGCGAGACCGACGCCATCGAGCGCGAATTGATGTTGGTCAAGACCAAGGCCAGCGGCGAGCAACGGGCCGAAATGATGCGACTGGCGGAAATTTTCGGCGGTCGCATTCTCGACGTGACCGAAGCGACCTACACCATCGAACTGACCGGCGCCGGCAACAAGCTGGATAACTTCCTGCGCGCGGTCGAGAAGGACGCCATCCTTGAAGTTGTGCGCTCTGGCGCGACCGGTATTGCCCGCGGCCAGAAGGCGCTGCGCGCCTGAACGTCTTGCGGTGAATCCTCCCCCGTTCCCACCGCGCGTTCCGGGTGGGGACGGTTTGCCCCTCATTCTTCAGGAAATCCCCCATGAACATCTATTACGACAAAGACGCCGACCTGTCCCTGATCAGGGGCAAGACCGTCGCCATCATCGGCTATGGCTCCCAAGGTCACGCCCATGCCCTCAACTTGCGCGATTCCGGCGTCAAGGTCATCGTCGGTTTGCGCGCTGGTTCCGCCTCGGCGGTCAAGGCCGAAAAGGCCGGCCTGACGGTCAAGCCGGTTGAGGAAGCGGCCGCCGCCGCCGACGTGGTCATGATCCTCGCGCCCGACGAGCATCAGAGCCAGATTTACCGGCAAATCGAACCCAAGTTGAAGCAGGGTGCCGCGCTGGCCTTCGCCCACGGTTTCAACATCCACTTCGGCGGTGTCGTGCCGCGCGCCGACCTGGACGTGATCATGATCGCGCCCAAGGGGCCGGGCCATCTGGTGCGCTCGACCTACACCCAGGGTGGCGGCGTGCCCTGCCTGATCGCGGTGGCGCAGGACGCCTCCGGCCAGGCCAAGGAACTGGCGCTGTCCTACGCCTCCGCCAACGGCGGCGGTCGGGCCGGCGTGATCGAAACCACGTTCCGCGAGGAGTGCGAGACCGACCTGTTCGGCGAACAGGTCGTGTTGTGCGGCGGGTTGACCGCGCTGATCCAGGCCGGGTTCGAGACCCTGGTTGAAGCGGGTTACGCGCCGGAGATGGCCTATTTCGAGTGCCTGCATGAGGTGAAGCTGATCGTGGACCTGATCTACGAGGGCGGCATCGCCAACATGCGCTACTCGATTTCCAACACCGCCGAGTACGGGGATTTCACTCGTGGGCCGCGCATCATCACCGAGCAGACTAAGACCGAGATGCGCAGGATTCTCAAGGAAATCCAGACCGGCCAGTTCGCCCGCGAATTTATCCTGGAGAATCAGGCGGGAGCGCCGGTGCTGCGGGCCAACCGCCGCATTAGCCGCGAGCATCCGGTCGAGCAGGTTGGCGAGAAGCTGCGCGGCATGATGCCGTGGATCAAGGCCAACCGGCTGGTGGATACCAGCAAGAATTGAAGCACGCGCCAGGAGGCGGGGTTGGCATCGCTTGACGCCAATCTCCCGCCTCTCGCGTTCGATGGCGGATCCGATGACTCCCGACACCCCCGAAGTTCGCCGCCCCCCGCGCGGCGTTTACCTGCTACCCAACCTGTTCACCACCGCCGCGCTGTTCTGCGGTTTCTACGCCATCATCGCCGCACTGCAAAACCGCTTCGAGCCAGCCGCCATCGCGGTGTTCGTGGCGATGGTGCTGGACGGACTGGATGGGCGGGTCGCTCGGTTGACTCACACCGAAAGCGAGTTTGGCGCCCAGTACGACAGCATGGCGGATTTGGTGTCCTTTGGTCTGGCGCCGGCCCTGATCATGTATGAATGGGCACTAGGTTCGATGGTGAGCATGGGACCGTTCCTGTCCAAGCTCGGCTGGCTGGCGGCGTTCTTCTACACAGTGATGGCGGCGCTGCGGCTGGCTCGTTTCAACGTCCAGATCGGCAGTACCGACAAGCGTTATTTCATTGGACTGCCCAGCCCCTCGGCCGCCGCCATCGTGGCTGGTCTGGTCTGGTTCAGCGTCGATCTAGGCCTGACCGGCGTCCAGATGCTGTGGCCGGCCCTGGCCGTCACCATCGGCGCTGGCGCGCTGATGTTCAGCAAGATTCTTTATTTCAGCTTCAAACAGGTCGACTTGCGTGGCCGGGTCCCGTTTATCTCGGCCTTGCTCGTGGTGCTGACGCTCGTCCTCATCTCCAGCGATCCCCCCAAAGTGTTATTTCTCGGCTTCCTGCTGTATGGCCTGTCGGGGCCGGCGCTGTTCATTTGGCGCTGGCGTCGGCACACCCGGCGGCAGATGGGAGCTTCCTGACCTTGGGCGCGGGGCGATTCATGATCGTCACAAGGAGGTTGCCAATAGAATAAATTTGGGTTGAACCGCGTAACAGCGTAAGGGCGACTATACTTTTTTCAAGCTCCGCCCCACGCAACGAAACGCGGCCCCATCGCGTCACCCGGCTTGCCACGCGCGAACTCGCGGCCGCTCCCCCCGTTTTCGGGGAGGTGCCGATCAATATCCCGAGCGAGGAACCAGAGGATAAAGACCGTGCGAACCGGCGTCGTCATCGATTCGGCCTGCGATCTACCGCAGGCCTACATTCAAAGCCACGGCATCCACATTATGCCGATCAATCTGCATTTCGGTTACGACATCTTCAAGGATGTCCGCGACCCGGAAGCCACTCAAGCCTTCTATCGCAAGTATCTGGCTGAAAAGACGCTGGACGCCGAAACCGCGCCATTTTCAGCGGAACAGATCAAGACGGTGTTCCTGGATGAGTTGGTGCTGAAGTACGACCGGGTGCTGGTCATCACCATCAGTCAGGCCCGCAGCGCGATCTTCGCCAACGCCACCGAGGCGTCCTTCGGTATCCTCAAGCATTATCGGGAACGGCGGCAGAAGGCCGGCATGTCGGGATCGTTCTACCTGAGCGTGCTGGACAGCAAAACCCTGTTTACCGGTGAAGGTGTTCTGGCCCATGAGGCCATACGCCTGCTGGAGGAGCAAAACCTGTCTTTTGGCGCCCTGCGCAACGCCATCGAACAACTCAGCCAGCAGGTTCACGGCTATCTGGTGCCCGAGGATCTGTTCTATATCCGCCACCGCAGCAGCAAGAAAGGGGAAAAAACGGTCGGATTGTTCAGCTACCACCTCGGTTCGCTGCTCGACATCAAGCCGATCATCGGCTTCCACCAAGGGGAAAGCCAAGTGGTCGCCAAGGAACGAGGCTTCGATCAGGCGATGATCAAACTGTTCGAGATCGCTCGGCAGGCCATCGATGGAGGGCTGGCGACCCAGATCATCAACACTAGCTACGCCGGCGACCCCGAGGTCATTCGTCGCAAACGGGCGTTCGTGGATTTCGAACGATACGCCAACGCCCATGGCATCACAGTGTTGCTCTCGGTCATGAGCACCACCGCCGGCGTCAACGTGGGTCCTGGCGCGTTCGCGCTGGCTTACATCGCCGGGCCGCCGCTCGCAACCGTCGCCGGTCCCGGTGCTAGCGCTGCCACGAATGGCTAGCACGCCCCCTTGAAAATGCGCTGCTAGATCGGTTGCGTGTTAAAACTCGTTTTCAAGTCACATAAAGAAACCCGGATTGCTCCGGGTTCGTAAGTCGTCCCTCTTCAAATCTCCAATCACCGTTCAATCCATTCCATTCACCGATGGATACTTCCGCTCTCGGGTTTTTCAGAACAGAGCGGGGTTGGTCAGCTCACTTCAGACATGATGTTGTATTAGCCTATTTTATCTTTATCCTTGTCCACCACCTGGTGAACACTCAGCAACACCATGGGCCTGCTGATTCCCCTTAGTTAGATAGCCAGAAACAGTGAGAACGGAGTTCCCCTCCGAGTCCGAAATGTTGATTTCAGCAAAATCACCTTTACCAGGTTCTCCCGCATCGGTAAAAGTCCACGTGGCCACCGCGCCAAGGCCATTGGCGCCGATTTCACCGCTGTAGTAGCCTAAACCGGAACCTTGATAGGTATCAAAAGCTGCGGTAGGCGGCTTTGGATTGCCAATAAGCAAACAACTAGCATCAGTGAGAGTAATCAGATGGAAGCGATTACCTCCCCAATTGATCTCAAGGTTATTAGGGCCTCGGGTTACGTCACAATTCAGCACGAAACCATGTGTTACCCTTACTGGAGGTTCAGTAGCGGTGAACACGCTGCCTCCACCGGTCATCCAACACCTATCGTTGGATGCGGCGGCCGTGGTTGATATCATGCTCGCCAACGCAAAGACACAGGGCAACACCAGCAACATCATGCTGGTCATCTTCAATTTTCTCGGGCTCATGATCTTATCCTCTTGGTAAACGAGATGTTGGTTCCATGGCCATCGCTCACGTCCCCCTGCTCTTGACCGCCCTTCGGCGGTCAAGAGAGTTGAGTACCGAACCGAGTATACCCCTTCCCCTGAGTGATCGCAGCCCGCGCCAGATCGCTCGGGTTTACGGCTAGTCCCCAAATCTAGACAACCTCCTAAATTAGACATCTTGCGTGGGGAAATTACTCCCGCTCCTTCCCTTTCCACCGTACTCAAACTATCCGACCGCATACGATCATCCCCAAGCCCCACCAGGCCAAGCCCATCACCACCAGACTTTTCAACCCGCTGGTAGGTATCCGCGCCGCCGCGAAGGCGGCGAACAACAAGCCCGCGAACACGCCATATCCCAACAGCCACGGCAGGGAGGCTTGGAATACCACCAGCTCATTCGCGGGCAAACCGGCCCTGTCGCGCAGCAGGATCAATAAGCCAGCGTATAGCAAGCCCAGCGCGCCGTAGCCGAGATTGAACGCCAGCCCCTTGAAGCTGAGCACCGTCGCCCGTCGAGCGGAATCGGTGATGGCGTTCAGGTAATGGCTAACCAGATAACCGGTCAACAGCAGCACCGCTTGCAGCAGCACGACCGGCGGCAGTCCCAGGCCAAGCGGCAACGCCAACGCTGTCCCGGCCAGGCCCAACAGACTCAACGAGGCCAGCAGCGCGAAGTTGAAGCGCGGCGACCGTCGGCTCAGCGCCGGGGCCAGTCGGGCGATGCCGAGACCCAACAAGGCAATGCCGGCGCCGATCAGACCGAAGCTGGCGTCTGGCAAGCCGATCAGACGGAAATAGGTGCTGTTCAGGGTCACGAACAGCCGGCACAAGTGATCGAACAGCATCCCACCGACGATGACCGCCAAGGCGAACGGCGTGGCCAGAATCCAGCGACCGGTGTCCAGGGTCAATCGCAACGCCGCCAGGATGGACGACGGCAAACCACTGGCGTGCGCGGGCCGTGGCTCCGGTTCCATCATTCCCAGCGCCGCCCACCACGCGCCGAGCGCGGTGACCAGCGTCAAATACAGGGGAAAGCGCATCGTGGTTTGGGGATCGAGCGTCACCTCCCAGCCCAATCCCCGCAACAATCCTTGCAGAGTCGCGGCGTCGTAGACCAGGGCGCCAAGCGCCAGCGCCGCCACGAAAGCCAGCGAATTCCAGCGCATCAGCGTGGCGAGCACTCGCGGCCAGTCCGCCGCGTGTCCAGTGGCTTTCAGGCTGTCGTAGGCCAGCGCCTCGTCGGCGCCGCTCGCCAGCGCCTCGGCCAGACCGCTCAAAAAACGGTTGAGCAGAAACGCCGCGAACACCAGGGAGGGATTGCCCAGCGGGACGAAACTCAGCAGGGCGATTTCCACCACCATGATCGCTCCGGCCGCGACCACCAATGCCCGCCGGCCCATCGCGTCGGCCAGGGCTCCGGACGGTACTTCGCACAGTACGATGGTCGCGGCCCAGACTGCGTTCAGCACGGCGAACTGGCCCACGCTCAGGCCAAAATCGAGAAACAGCACTGCGAACACGGGGTAGTAGAAACGCACCCCGAACAACAGTCGAAATGCCAGGAAACGGCGGATGTTGGGATTGGCGAAGGGCGTGGGAGCGCGCACCCGTCGTGCTCCCACGGTCCCTCGATCCGAGATGAGGATGGTCCAGCGGGACCAGACGTTTTAGAGATTAGCCGAGCGCCACCACTGGTTGTGCTCGCGGCGCAGGGCCTCATGAGAAGGCATTGGATAGAATCCCAGGTCAGGGCCGTTGCCGATATAGAAGCCGCTCTTGATCATCCGGTAGGGGAATTCCAGCGAATGCACCCGATGCACCAGCTTGCTTTCCTTACCGTTGGGGTCAAGCTCGAGCAAGGTCTCGCGCAGGTGATGGATGAACGAGTACGGTAGGTCACCCACCGGCCCGTTCGCTGGATCGGTCGCCAGCGCGCCCAGGCCCAGCTCGACGAAGCACAGGCCGGGAAACCGGATGAATTTGGCCGGCTGGCTGGTGACGCCCTGATAGAAGCCAACCGGATCGAGGTTGCTGACCACCAGACTGTTGACCGGCACCAAATCCTGATACATGTGCAGCGTCGGCGCCTCCCGCGGCGTGATCGCGCCCCGCTCCAGGCCCAGGGTATGGCCGTAGGCCGTGCTTAGATAGAGCTTGCCCAGCGCGCTGACCGGAATGTGTTCCAGTACCCGGTAGACCGCGATATAGACCGAATTTTTCGGCGCCCCGTCCGGATGCGGCACGCAGCGCTTCAAGCCTTCGTCAAGATTGAAAAAGTCGTGGCGAAACGTGGGATCCACCTCGAAAAAGATCGCTTGCCCCTTGGACTTGTACTTGTGGCCGGTGGCGTAGTACTGCCCGAACTGCTCCGGCGTGAGGTTGGAAGCGATCAGCGCCTCGGGAATCAACGAGAAATACAGATGAGCGGTCATAATGGCGTGCCTTCTCCAGGGTAGGGGAACGGTTTGCTACAAGCCCTTGACGGAAGCGTGGCTTCCATCAAGGACGCTGGATTTGCAATAGCGTGCTGCCGGGAATAATACCAATAATACCATGGCGCCCTGACTACCGGGCATCGACGGTTCGTAAACCATGAAGCAATTATGGTAGCTTGCGGACGATGCTGGTGAAAAATTCGTCAGCAGCCGATCGGGTCGCCGGATGGAGGTCAGCATGCCAACGGTTCAGGGCACGATCGCTTCGGTTCGAGCCAACTCGGACTCCAACTCGGCCAGCGCCGTGATCGGCGACCGGCATTGTAACCCACTGCAAACGTAAGCGGTCACCGGGGCGGCTCCGGTCCGCCGCTCGGCCAGCAGTCCCGCCGGCAGGGAGGCTTGCGTGGGAATCGCCAGGGTCAGCCGGCGCGGCGCATAGGGTTGGGCGCACCGGGCCCGCCACGTTTCCAGCGCCGTTCCTTCCCCGCGCAATACGACGATTTGAGCGGGTTCCAAAAATTCCTCAAGCGCCGTCAACAGGGCGTTGCAGGCGGTTGGTGCTTGCTGGAGCATCGGCCAGGCCCAGCGCAGGGTTCGTTCCGCCGCGTCCAACCAGGCGGTTTGGCCGGTAACATGCCCAAGTTTCAGCAATACCTGGGCGGCGATGCCGTTGCCGGCCGGCAGGGCGTCGTCATACGCCGATTTCGGTCGGTGAATCAGCGATTCGTGATCGTGGGCGGTGAAAAAAAAGCCGCCCGCCTCGCGGTCCTCGAATTGATCGAGGAGCACCTCGGCCAGGGCCAGGGCAAAATCCAGATCGCCGTCGCGCCAGCGGCATTGCAGCAGTTCCAAAATGCCGTCGATCAGGAAGGCGTAATCGTCCAGATAGGCGTTCAACCGCGCCTGACCCTCCTTGAAGACCGCCCGCAGGCGCCCGTCCCGCCACAGGTGGGCGCGAACGAAATCGAGGGCGCGTTCGGCCGAAGCCACGAAATCGGCCTGGCCCAGATGGCGGCCGGCGGCCGCCATGCCCTTGATCATCAGACCGTTCCAGGCGGTCAGGATTTTCTCGTCCCGACCGGGCCAGACCCGCCGCGCCCGAGCCTCGAACAACGCGCGGCGGGCGCTGGCCAGCCAGGCGGCGATTTGCGCCGGTTCCACGCCCAACCGGCCGGCCAGTTCGGCGGGCTCTACGGTCAGCCGCAAGTGCCAGGTGTGATGCTCGAAATTGGGCGGCTGTTCCAATCCATGGCAAACGGCGAAGGCGACATATTCCTCCGGGCTCAGCAACGCCTGGACCTGGTCGGGCGTCCATTGATAGAACTTGCCCTCTTCACCCTCGGAGTCGGCGTCGAGCGTGGCGTAATAGCCGCCGTCCGGGGCCTGCATCTCCCGCATCGCCCACTCCCCCGTCTCCCCGGCGACCGCGCGAAACAGTGGATCGGCGGTCACCCGCCAGGCCTGGCTGTAAAGCGCCAGCAGCGGGCCGTTGTCGTACAGCATCTTCTCGAAATGCGGAATGTCCCATTCCGCGTCCACCGAATAGCGAAAGAAACCGCCGCCCAGATGATCGTAAATCCCCCCTCGCGCCATTTGCCGCAACGTGAGCAACACGGCGGCTTCTGCGGGCTGGTCGGGCTGGCCGCCGCCTTGAGTGCTGGCGACCCAGCACCGCAGCAAGCGTTCCAGGCCACCGGGATGGGGAAATTTCGGGGCGTCGCCAAAGCCGCCGTGAACCGGATCGAGGCTGCGCACGAGTTGATCGCGCCCGGCCTGGAGCGGCGCGGGGGTCAGGGTGACGGTCCCGGACGGAGCCGCCACCTCGGCGCGCAGCGCCTCCAACAGCGCCTGGTTCTGTTTGCGCAACTCCCCCGAGTGCTGGCGATAGTGATCGCTGACCCGACGCAGAATGTCGGTGAAGGCCGGCATGCCGTAGCGGGGCGTCTTGGGGAAATAGGTGCCGCCGACAAAAGGAACCTGGTCGTCGTGGGTCAGGAACATCGTCAGCGGCCAACCGCCGGCCCGGCGATGCAGTAGTTGGAAGGCGCTCTGATAGATCTTGTCGAGATCGGGCCGCTCCTCGCGGTCCACCTTGACGTTGACGAACAACTCGTTCATCACCTGGGCGGTGGCTTCGTCCTCGAAGGATTCATGGGCCATGACGTGGCACCAGTGGCAGGCCGAGTAACCGATGGACAGCAGGATCGGTTTGCCCGAGCGGTGGGCCTGGTCCAATGCCTCCTCGCTCCAGGGATACCAATCCACCGGATTATGGGCGTGTTGACGCAGGTAGGGACTGGTTTCATGGATCAGGCGATTGGGACGCTGGGATTCGGACATGGCGAACTCCGGGTAAACAGGGCGCGAACGAGGATATGTCTTTCCTGAGTGCCTCATCGGCTGATGGTTCCCTGGTGGATGGCGCGCGGGCGTGCCAACAAGGTCACCCAGTCTTGCCCGATCGGCGCGCGTCAGCCCCCGATGGCCGTTGCCAACGCCCAAATGCCAAAACCCGCGATCAGCAATCCCGAGGCGCGATTGATCCCACGCAGCACGGTTGGCGTCAACCGTCCCCGCAGCAGCCCCACACCGCCGGCCAGCAGCAGCCACCACAACAGCGAGCCAGCGAACACGCCCAGCACCAGCGTTCCGGCCGCCGCCCAATCCCGTCCCTCGGTCACCAGACCTAGGCCAGCGAAAATACCCAGAAACGCCAGGATCGTCACCGGATTGGTCAGGGTCAGGGCCAAGGTCGAAAGGTAATCCCCCAACAGCCCGGTTCGGGTCGGTTGGGCCGGCGCCTGCTCGGTGGCGGGTGGGGCTTGCCAGGTTCGCCAGGCCAGATAGAGCAGGAACAGACCGCCCAACCGCTGCAACGGCACCTGCCAAGCCAGCAGCAGGTTTGCCACCGACGCCAACCCGAACCCGGCGACGCACCCGTAAACCGCATCGGCGCTAGCCGCGCCCAGCCCCGACAACACGCCCGCCCAGCGTCCACGCGCCAGCGTGCGCTGAATGCACAACAGGCCGATTGGCCCCACAGGCGCGGCGATCGCCAAGCCAATCAGTATCCCCTTGAGCCACAAGCCCATCGTCGTCTCCCGCGTTCGCCCCAACTTAGAGCCTATACGAAAATTAACAGTATGAATTGCTTTGGAAAAGCATCAAAAATTTCCCGACGAATCCCCTCTCCCTTTGGGAGAGGGTTAGGGTGAGGGTGAGGGAACGAACCCATTGAAAATAAACCCTCACCCCCCGCCCCTCTCCCAAAGGGCGAGGGGCGTTTTGGTATAGGCTCTTAACCGCGTCGTATCGAAGCCCGTTCCCGGCCGGTTGAGGATGACAATCCAAGTGGCGATGGATTATCATGAAAATATAAGCATGGCGAAACGGTCCGGAGCGACCATCAGGGAGAACCGCCGCGACACCGGGAGCCAATCGCGGCTTGAAACAATCCCTTGGCTGTGGGTTTCGATGGTTTCTCTCTCCACTCGACTTTCCAGGATCAGATCATTGGCGGCCGCGCCGCCCCATCCACCGGTTGCAATGGCGGTCCGTATCGGTCCCCCCGCGACGACAAGCTGTGAACCCCGTCAGGCCCGGAAGGGAGCAGCGGCAGCAGTGGCCTCGGGCGCCGGGGTGTGGCTGGTAGGGACCGCCACCCTTCCCAAGCTGAAAGGCCAAGGACGAAAGGTCAAAGGCCAGGGGATTGGGACCCTCTCACGCTTTCGGGACGCCGCATGAGCTATCAGGTTCTGGCCCGCAAGTGGCGACCGCGCACCTTTCACGAACTGGCGGGTCAGGAGCACGTGGTCCGCGCCCTGACCAATGCCCTCGACCGGCAGCGCCTGCATCACGCCTTTCTGTTCACGGGCACCCGCGGGGTGGGCAAGACCACCATCGCCCGAATCTTCGCCAAATCGCTCAATTGCGAGGTCGGCGTTTCCTCCCATCCCTGTGGCCAGTGTTCCGCCTGTCTGGAGATCGACGCCGGTCGGTTCGTGGATTTGATCGAGGTGGACGCCGCGTCTCGCACCAAGGTCGAGGACACCCGCGAACTGCTGGAGAACGTGCAGTACGCCCCCAGCCGGGGCCGCTTCAAGGTGTATCTGATCGACGAAGTCCACATGCTCTCCACCCACAGCTTCAACGCCTTGCTGAAGACGCTGGAAGAGCCGCCGCCCCACGTCAAATTCCTGCTGGCGACCACCGACCCACGGAAATTGCCGGTCACCGTCCTGTCGCGCTGCCTGCAATTCAACCTCAAGCGGTTGCCGGTGGCCTTGATCGCCCAGTATTTGCATCGGGTGCTGGAGGCGGAGGGCGTTCCCCAGGAGGAAGAAGCGGTTCGGCTGATCGCCCGCGCCGGCGACGGCAGCATGCGCGACGCCCTGAGCCTGCTGGATCAGGCGATTGCGTTTGGCGGTGACCGGGTGGAGACGGCGGCCGTCAGCGTCATGCTCGGTGGCATCGACCGGCGGCGGGTGGTGGGATTGCTGGAGGCGCTGGCGGCCGATGATGCGGCGGCGGTCCTGCGCCAGGTGGCGGAACTGGACGAGCTGTCGCCCGACTACGCGGCGGTCCTGGCCGAACTACTGTCGCTGTTGCAGCGGGTGGCGCTGGCGCAGGTGGTGCCCGGGGCCGTGCCGGACGACGATGGGGTTGATCCGGGGGACGCGCGGCGGTTGGCCGGAATGCTGGCGCCGGAAGATGTGCAACTGTTTTATCAGATCGCCCTGCTGGGCCGGCGCGATCTGCCGCTGATGCCGGAGCCGCGCGGCGGGTTCGAGATGGTGCTGCTGCGGATGCTGTGTTTCCGGCCAGCGACGCTGGAAACCGCCGCGTCGGCGCCCACCGGGACGGTGATGGCTCCCGCGCCGAGATCGGTCCCAGCCGCCCCCGCTTCCCACCCGCCCCTGGCCCCGGCCATGACGCCGGCTCCGGTTCCGCCCGTCTCGGAATGGGGCATGCTGGTCGAACAATTGGGGTTGATGGGCATGGCCAAGCAGGTGGCGCTGCATTGCGCGCTGACGGCGCGGGAGGGGGATTTTTTCCAGTTGACGCTGGAACCCGGTCACGCCCAGATGCTCACCAAAACCGTCGAGGATCGCATCAAGGCAGCGCTGGAACAGCATCTGGGCCGGCCCGTCCACCTGAAGTTCCAGGTTGGCAACGTCACAGCGATGACACCCGCCGACCAGCAAAAACAGCAACAGGCCGAACGCCAGCAAACCGCCGCCGAGCGGATCGCCCAGGATCCGCATGTGCGAGACATGCAGGAAATGTTCGACGCCCGGATCGCGGCAATCCATCCGCTCGACGACGTCGACGGATGACGATTCGTTCCCCTCGCCCGCCAGCGGGAGAGGGGTTGGGGTGAAGACTGAAGGACAGCGAGGAAACGATGAAAGGCGCTTTGGGCAACATCATGAAGCAGGCGCAGAAGATGCAGGAGAACCTGCAAAAGGCGCAGGCGGAAATCGCGGCGATGGAAATCACTGGCGAATCCGGTGGTGGCCTGGTCAACGTGGTCATGACTGGCCGCTACGAAGTCAAGCGACTTCGAATCGACGACAGTCTGGTGGGAGACGACAAGGATATGCTGGAAGATCTGGTGGCGGCCGCGTTCAACGATGCCGTTCACAAGGTCGAGCGTGCCTCGCAGGAGAAAATGGGCAGCCTCACCGCCGGCATGGGTCTGCCACCGGGAATGCTGGGCGACTTCAAGATGCCGTTCTGACGGTTTGCCGTGGCCACCTCGCCGCTGCTGAATCGATTGATGACGGCGTTGCGCTGCCTGCCGGGGGTGGGACCGAAATCCGCCCAGCGGATGGCGTTGCACCTGCTGGAACGGGATCGCGACGGCGCGGGTCGGCTGGTCGAGGCGTTACGGGCGGCGTTGGACGGCATCGGTCACTGCCGGTTGTGCCGCGACCTGAGCGAAACCGAACTTTGCCTCTTGTGCGCCAGCCCGCGTCGCGACCGCGCGCTGCTGTGCGTGATCGAAACCCCCGCCGACGTACTGGCGGTGGAGCAAGCCACCGGTTTCCAGGGCGTGTATTTCGTGTTGATGGGGCATCTATCCCCGCTGGACGGCATCGGTCCAGCGGAACTAGGGCTGGACGCGCTGGAGGCCCGGCTGGACGCCGGCGAAGTTCGCGAGATCATCCTAGCCACCAACCCAACCGTGGAAGGCGAGGCCACCGCCTATTACATCGCCGAACTGGCCCGCGAGCGCGGCATCCGCGCCACCCGCATTGCCCACGGCGTGCCGCTGGGCGGAGAATTGGAATCCGTGGATGGTGGCACGTTGGCGCACGCTTTCGCCGGCCGCCGAGATTTTTAAAGTCTACCGGAGCAATGGCATGACCGACTGCATTTTCTGCAAGATCGCCGCTGGCGAAATTCCCGCCGCCAAGCTCCACGACGACGGCGAGGTGGTGGTCTTTCGGGATATCAATCCCGAGGCTCCCGTTCATCTGCTGGTTATCCCCCGGCGGCACATTCCCACCCTCAACGAGCTGACCGAGGCCGACGCCGCGCTGATCGGCCGGCTGTATCTAGCCGGAAAACAAGTCGCGGCGGAACTGGGCGTGGCGGAGAGCGGCTACCGCACGGTGATCAACTGCAACCGCGACGCCGGCCAGATCGTCTTTCATGTCCACATGCACCTGCTGGCGGGCCGGGAACTGGGCTGGCCGCCCGGCTGAATCATGGTCGTCCGCCACGGGTTAGCCCCAGCGCCGTTGGCGGGGTGGTCGACGATGACTGTCCAACAAAAGACTTCAGGGGAAGACCGGCGCGGCATCCACCGCGCAAGTTCGAGCGCTCCAGGGCGGGTACGGCATCCGGCCTGCCCATCCGGGCCGTTCTAATGAGCGGCCCTCACGGAAACACCATGACAAGAGCGGGTTAGGGTGTCAGCCCATAACCCGCCGATTTGGCTACGGTTTCGGCGGGTTGCGCTACGCTAACCCCGCCCCGCGCGTTGGCTAGTGGGTCGCCGCGCCCGCCGCGCCGAAGCCCGTTTGGGCGCGGACGTACTGGTCGTCGAACGCCTCGATTTCCTTGGCCGCCCGGGCACTCTTTTCGGTGACCGAACCCAGCCACGCAAAGAAGAACGCGATCGGCATCGAGAAGATCGCCGGTTGCTCGTAGGGGAAGATCGGGTCCTTATTGCCCAGCACAGTGACCCACACCGCCTTGGACAGCACGACGATCAGCACCGCCGACACCAGGCCAGCGATGCTACCCCAGATCGCGCCCCGCGTGGTCAGCCCCTTCCAATACATGGACAGGATCAGCACCGGGAAATTGCACGACGCGGCGACGCCGAAGGCTAGGCCGACCATGAAAGCCACGTTCTGTTTCTCGAACGCGATGCCGAGCAGCACGGCGACGACGCCCAGAATCAACGAGGATGACTTGGAGACGCGTACTTCCTCGGCTTCGGTGGCCTGGCCCCGACGGATCACGTTGGCGTAGATGTCGTGCGAAATCGCGGAAGCGCCAGCCAGTGCTAACCCCGAGACCACGGCGAGAATGGTGGCAAAGGCCACCGCCGACAGGAAGCCGAGCAGCAGGTTGCCGCCGACCGCTTGCGCCAGATGCATGGCGGGCATGTTGTTGCCGCCGATCAGCTTGCCAGCCAGGTCACCACCCTCAAAGTATTGCGGGTTTTTGCCGACGATGGTGATCGCCGACAGGCCCATGATCGCCACCACGGTGAAGAAGAAACCGACGCATAGCGTGGCGATGAACACGCTCTTGCGCGCTTCCTTGGCATTGGGGACGGTAAAGAAGCGCATCAGGATGTGCGGCAGGCCGGCGGTGCCGAACATCAAGCCGAGCGACAGGGAGACCGCCGTCACTGGATCGGAGAGGAAAGCGCCCGGCGCCATGAGCGCCATGCCTTTCTTGGAATTGGCGACCGCCTTTTTGGCCAGTTCCTCGAAGCTGAAGCCGAACTGGGAAAACGCGAGCAGCATCACCAGCGTGCCGCCGCCGAGCAGCAGGCAGGCCTTGATGATCTGCACCCAGGTGGTGGCGATCATGCCGCCGAAGGTCACGTAGATCACCATCAACACGCCGACGATGACCACCGCCATCCAGTAATCCAGGCCAAACAGCAGCTTGATGAGCTGCCCCGCGCCCACCATCTGCGCGATCAGGTAAAACACCACCACGGTCAGCGAGCCGATGGCGGCGACGGTGCGGACCTGTCGCTGATCCAACCGGTAGGAGGTGATGTCGGCGAAGGTGAATTTGCCCAGGTTGCGCAGCCGCTCGGCCATGATGAACATGATGAACGGCCAGCCGACGTAGAAGCAGATGCAGTAGATGTAGCCATCGAAACCCTGGAAGTAGGTCATGCTGGTCAGGCCGAGCAGGGTGGCCGCCGACATGTAGTCGCCGGCGATGGCCAAGCCGTTTTGCGTACCGGTGATGCCGCCACCGGCGGCGTAGTAGTCGCTGGCGGTTTTGGTGCGCTTGGCCGCCCAGTAGGTGATGCCCAAGGTCATCAGCACGAAAATGAAGAACATGACGATGGCATGAACGTTGAGCGCCTGTTTTTGAGCGGCTCCAACATCCGGAGCGGCGACGGCCAACCCCATCCAGCTAGCCGTCAGCGCGGCGGCAAAGAATTGCAACACTCGGCGACTCATTCGATGGCTCCCTTGACGATCTCGGCGTTGATATCATCGAATTCGCCGTTGGCGCGGCGAATATAGAGGCCGGTCATCAACCAGAACAACAGGATCATGCCCACACCGATGGGCCAGGCGATGGTGGCGGTGGAGCCTTGCGCGATGGGCGTGGCCAGCAATTTCGGGCTGAACGCCACGACCATGATGAAGGCAAAGTAAATGCCCAGCACCACGACGGTCAGCGTCCACGCGAAGCGGCTGCGCTTGCTGACCAGTTCATCGAACTTCGGATTCTTGCGAATCCGTTCGTACACTTCGGACGACATTTGTTTTTTTCCCCTTTGGTTTGGTGGATGCGGTCGCCTGCCCCGCGAACCACGGATTAGGCCCTGAAAATGTATAAGCCCCAATGGGACTTGTCTATGATGTAGGGCTAACACTCGCCATAGTTTTCCGCCGATCGTGAACGAAACACTTAAATTTCTTCTGGCCCTGAGCGCGTTTCTCGCGCTGGTGGCTGGTTTGGAACTGGTCGCTGGCGGCGCGGTTTACCATGTGCTGGGACCCGAAAACCAGCAGCGCCTCGTCGCTGCGTTGTCCCCACACGCCGAATTGCTGGTGGAACTGGGCGTGTTGCGCCTGGCGGTTCTCGGTATCGCCTTCGCCGGCGCCTACCAGCTCTACGTCAAGGGTCCGCTGAAAATCGTCGAAGGCATTCGCATCATCCTCAACGCTCACCCGCGTTATCGCCTTGAGCCGACTGGCCCCTTCGAGATCCGTCGGCTGAGGGAGGCGATCAACGATCTCGCCGAGCACAGCGAGACCCTGGCCCGGGGCCTGGAAACGAAGGTTGCCCAGGCGAAGGCGGCGGTTGAGGAGGAGAAAAACCGTCTGGCGGCGCTCATGTCCGAGCTGTCCCAAGGCGTGTTGGTCTGCAACCGCAACGGGCGGATTTTGCTGTACAACGAGCGTGCGCGTCAGGTGCTGGGCGCTGCGGCCGGCGCTGGCTCGGCCGCGCTGATTGGTCTGGGGCGGCCGATTTTCGCTCTCATTGATCGCGGCCTGCTGCGGCACGCGCGGGAACGGATCGTGACGCGGCTGGAAAAGGGCGAGACCGATCCCAACGCGCAATTCGTGTTCGCCGCGCCAACCGGCCAATTCGTCCGGGTCAACATAGCGCCGATCCTGACCGCCGGTCCGCCGCCCCGGACCGGAGGACCGGCTGGCCCGCGTACCGAACCAACGGCGATCAGTGGCTTCGTGCTGACCGTGGAGAACATCACCCACGATTTTGAGCTCGATGCCACCCGCGACATGCTGCTGCAATCGTTTACCGAAGGCAGCCGGGCGTCGTTGGCGGGCATCCGCGCGGCGGTCGAAATGCTGACTTACTATCCGGATTGCGAACCGGCCCAGCGCGACCGCTTCATTCGAATCATCAGCGAGGAGGTCAACACGCTCAGCGGCAAGCTGCACAAGCTGACCGCCGACCACGCCGATTCGCTGAAGACCCGCTGGCCGCTGGAGGAAATGCTGGGAGTGGACGTGATCGACGCGGCGCGTCGCCGGATCGAACCTCGACTCGAACTGCCGGTCCGGTTGGATGACCTCGATCATTCGATCTGGGTCAAGGTCGACAGTTACACGCTGGTTCAGGCGCTGTATTCTCTCGCCGGCCGGCTCAAGGAAGAGTGCGGGGTGGGCGAACTGCGCTTTGGCTTGTCGCGGCACGGGCGGATCGTGCAGCTCGATCTGAGCTGGCCAGGGCCGCCGCTGTCGCAGCGGGTTTTGCAGGAATGGGAAGGCGACGCCCTGCGCGCCGGCAGTCAGAGCAGTCCGCTGACCTTGCATGACGTGCTCGAACGGCATGGCGCGGAAATCGTGTACCTGGCGGACCCGGAAGACGGTCACCCCCGGTTTCGATGGTTGCTGCCGCTGGCCGGGCCGCTGCGGCCGCTGCTCGGCGCTCCAATCCGCTACGGCGAGAGTCGACCGGAGTTTTACGATTTCGATCTGTTCCATCAAGCCGGCCAGACTCCCGAACTCGATCAACTTCCGCTGACGGAACTGACCTACACGGTCTTCGATACCGAGACCACCGGCCTGAATCCGTCGGGTGGCGATGAAATCATTGCCATCGGCGCGGTGCGCATCGTCAACAACCGCCTGCTCCGCGCCGAGTCCTATGAACAACGGGTCGACCCGAAGCGGCCGATCGATCCGAGGGCGGAAACGATTCACGGTATTTCCAACGAAATGCTGCGTGGACAACCGACGATTGACGAGGTGTTGCCTCGGTTCCACGACTATTGCGATGAAACGGTGCTGGTGGCGCACAATGCGGGGTTCGACCTGCGGTTCCTGCAAATGAAGGAAACCCAGACCGGCGTTTGTTTCACGCAGCCGGTGTTGGATACGTTGCTGCTGTCGGAAGTGCTGCATCCCAACCAGGAGTCGCACGCGCTGGAAACCATCGCCGAGCGATTGGGCATCAAGGTCGTGGCCCGCCATGACGCCCTGGGCGATGCCCTGGTGACGGCGGAGGTGTTTCTGCGCATGATCCCGCTGCTGGCCGCCCAGGGCATCCGGACCCTGGGCGACGCCCGCGCGGCCCAGGAGAAAATCTACGCCAAGGTGAAGTACTGACGGCTTGCCGGGGATAGTCCGCCAACCATGGACGGATCAACCGCATAACCGCCATTCCCGGCGCTTCCTCATGACAACCACCATGCCCGTCAAACTCTCCGGCCACGCCCGCCTCAAAGCCGCCCTGATCCTGCGTGACGCGCTGATTGCCGATCTCAGCCTGCCCCTGCAAGCCGCCATGCGCCAGCTTGCCACGGTCGAGGACACGCTGGGCGCGCGGGCGGCGCTGGAGGAGGACCGCTATCTGGAGGCGCTGGCTTCGCTTTGCCGCCGCGACGGCGAGCGGCTGGCCAGTTTGCACCACGCGCTGCGGGCCGCCTGCTTGAAGGCGCGACTGGCGCCCCGTTACGCCCAGTATCTCGCCCTGCTGCTGTTCGCCCACTGGCTGGACGCCCGCTTCAGCGACCCAACCGCCCTGCTGGCCCGGCTGAACGAGCGGCTCGCCGCCCACCCGCCGCCGGGCGTTGCACTGGAACCGTTCACCGAAACCGACCTGCAATTCGCCGCGTTCTGGATGGCCACGGCGTCCGGCAAGACCCACGTCCTGCACGCGGCGCTGGCCCTGCTGCAACCCGGTCAGCGCTGGGACCGCCTCCTGCTCATCACCCCTTCCGAGGCGCTGACCCGCCAGCACGCCGACCAGCTTCGCGGTCTGCGGCAATGGCCGGTGTTCGCCTATCCGCTGGACGGCGACGCTTCCAGCCTGCGCCATCTGCCGCCGGATACAGTGATCGTGCTCGACATCAACAAGCTGGCGGGCGAGAAAAAGGGCGACGGGGTCACGATCCCCACCGAAGCGTTTCAGGACGGCCGGAATCTGGTGTTCGTGGATGAAGGGCACAAGGGCCAGCGGGCGGAAGCCGGCGTCTGGAAAACGCTGCAACGGGATCTGGCCGGCATCGGCTCCCCCGATCCGCGCTGCCGAGGACTGCTGATCGAATTCTCCGCCACCTTCGGCCAGGTGGCCGAAGCCGAGCACGCCTTCGACCGCTACGCCAAGTCGGTGCTGTTCGACTACGCCTACGACCGCTTCCACGCCGACCGGTACGGTAAGGACTTCTGGCATCTCCGGCTGGACAGCGGCGGCGAGACCGGCCCGGTCGTGCGACGGCAAACCCTGACGGCGGCGCTGGTCGCCTACTGGCATCAACTCGCTGCCTATCACAGCGACGCGGCCCGGCGGCGCATCGCGGAGGCCGGACTGCGCATCGCCGAACCGCTGTGGGTGTTGCTCGGACTGTCGGTGATCGGCGGCAACACTAAAAGCGACGCGGAACAGACCAGCGATGTCGTGGAGGTGCTGCGCTTTCTCGACGCCATTCTCCGCCAGCCGACTGACTGGACCGCCTGGTTGGGCGAAGTGCTGGCGGTCCCGGCCGGCGGGACCGACCTGTTGCCCCCGGAAGTGCGGCTCGCGCTGCACGGGCACGCCGCCGAACCCTTGGCCGGGCGGATTCTGGCCGAGGTTTTCGGCTGGCGGGCCGGGGATAAACCGGTCCTGCGCCTGCTGAAAGCCGCGCCGGGCGAACTGGGGCTGGGTCTGCTGTGTGGCGATACGGTGCGGTATTTCGGGGTGGTCAACGTCGGCGACGCCAGCGGCCTGAAAAAGGCGGCGGAACAGGCCGGCCTGAGCGTGGACGAGGATGCGCTGACGCCTTCGCTGTTCGCCGGTCTCGGTCAGGATCGCTCCGGGATCAACCTGCTGATCGGTTCGCGCCGTTTCGCCGAGGGCTGGGACAATTACCGGGCCTCCTCGCTGATCCTGCTGCGGCTCGGCCAGGGCGAAGGGGCGCTGATCATCCAGATGTTCGGCCGGGTGGTGCGCTTCGCCGGCTGCAACGGCGACGGCAAGCGCCTGGACCATCCCCCGCCGGAACTGTGGCCCCTGCAAACCGCCTATCTCTACGGCCTGCGCTCGGCCTATCTGGAAATCTTCCTGAATGGCTTGTATGCCAACGGGGTGGTGGAAAGCCGGCAACGGGACTGCCCGACCCGGCTGAACCTGCCCGAGCCCTCGCCGCTCCAGGCGGTGATCGCCACCACCCCGCCGCCCTCCGAGTTTACGGTTGAAGCTATCGGCGACGGCTGGCTGACCGGGATCAATACCGTCAAGCTCTCGCTGAGCGCCACGCTCACCACCACGACCCTGGGCCGCACCGGCGCGGATCACGTCCGGGGTGTGGCTGGCGGCGACCTCACGGATTTGTTCCGGCAACGGCTGCCGCTGCTCAACCGCGACGGGCTGTGGCGGGAAATGGTGGAATTCAAACGGTTGCGGGGCTGGTGGAATTTCCGCTTCGACCGGGCCGCTATCGAGGCCGCGCTGCGCGGCAACCGCTACCAGGTTTTCGGCCTGCCGGCGGTGCTGGAGGTCCGGGACGGGGCGGATTTGCAGCGCCTCAACCGGCTGGCGGCGACCCTGCTCCGCCGGTTGTTCGAGAACGCCTACCGCAAGCAGGAAAGCCGCCACTGCCGGTACGCGCTCGCCGACGCCGCGTCGAGCGGCATTCCATCGGTTTATCACAAGGAATTCATGGATGGCGAAGACTCGTAAAACCCCCGCCAGCCAAAGCGGTCTGTTTGGTGCTGACATCGCCTGCCCGGATTTGAACAATCTGCCGCTGATTCTGGAAGCGAGAGGCGCCTACGAGGTATTCGCGCCTGGCAGCGTCTATCAGCCGGTGTTGCTCACTCCCAGCCAGGGCATCGAAGTGGGTCCGGGCCGGCTGGACAGCCACGAGGAACAGTTGGTCCGGGACCTGATTCGCTGGCTCTACCCGGCCGGTAACCCGCCCCGCAGCGAGAAAACCCCGCTGGCCTGGCAGGGTCGGGAGGTCTGGCTCAAGCGCAACATCGAGAAGGACCCGCGTTCGTTCCGGCTGCGGCTGGACGATTCGGACTGGTTCTATCCCGATTTCATCGTCTGGATTCTGGACCCGCAAACCCGGACGCAAACCTTCGGCTTTGTCGATCCCAAGGGGCTGGCGATTGGGACACAGGAGGGTTGGAAGGATTACAAGGTCGTTTCGACGATTTACATGCCCCATGTGGTAGCGTTGCAACTCGGCGATATGCCGGTCCACTACCAGGGCGAGGTCTGGCGATTCTGCATCCGGGGCGCGCTGGTTTCGACCACCCCGCTGGACCTGTTGACGGCTCACGCCAAATTCGACCTGCGCGATGACCGGAACTATGACGCCGCCCCGACCGAGGCCGATTTTCAGCGCGCCCGGATCGTGTTCCAGCAGAGCAACCCGACGTATATCGAGAAGGTGTTGAATTTGCTGATTAACGATACGCCATTCGACGCGATTGCCGCCGCCGCGACCCGCCTGCACCACACCCCTGACCGGTTCCAGCCCGATAACGAGGCGGACTACGACTTGCTGCTGCGCCGGGCCGAAGGACTGTGGCCGACGGAGGCCGAGTTTGTGGGCGAACTGCTGCGCGATTACCTCAAGCCCGACGCAGCGGGCCATTTTGGCGGTGGGGTGCGGAACCGGCGGCGTGGGGAACTGCTGGATCACGCGCGCCAGGGCTTGCTCGGTCTGGGCGCGGAAAAGGCGTCCACGATTGCCGAGCACCCGACGCCCTGCGCCGAGCTGTGGCGGCGGAAATACCCTGGAGGAGGCTGAGCGCATGTCCGACTTTCAGGCCGAGACCCGTTTCATCCAACTGATGGCCGAACTGTTCCAACTGGACGAGGCCGAGGCGCTGGATTTTGGCCTGTACCGGCTGATTCGCCGGCACAACCGCGAGGTACGGACCTTTCTGGGCGAGATCATCACCGAACCGGGCGGCAGAACACTCAAGGGCGGGCGGTTGGGAACGCTGCTGGCCGAGGCGTTCCGGGATGCCGCCGCCGAGGCGTCCGCCGAAGACCGCTGCCGGCTGGCCGAACTGGAACAGCAGTTGGGTCTCAAGCCGGGCCTGAGCACGGAGGAGCGGAACGCCCGTTTAGATGCGCTGGCCAGCGTCCCGGCTACTGCTGCTCTGGTTGACGACTATCGCGCCCGGCTGGAACGGCAAACTGCCGTTTCGACCGCCGCGCTGGATCGCCGGGAGGTGTTGAACCGCCTGTATCAGTTCTTCAGCCGGCATTATCAGGATGGCGATTTCATCGTCGCCCGGCGCTACGGGCGGGATGGCAGCCGCTATCTGCGCTCGACCGGCGAGGACACCGAGTTTCACTGGGCCACCGAGGATTTGTACTACATCAAGTCCGGCGACATCTTCACCGACTTTCCGGTGACGCTCGCCAACGGCCAGCGGCTGGTCTTCACCGTGGAGCCGGAGACGCTGGCCGCCACCCGCGCCGCCTTGAAGCCGAACGACCGGGCGCATTACGAACTGCACTCCATCCACTCCCCTCGCCCTCTGGGAGAGGGGCCGGGAGTGAGGGCGTCTTGCTTCCCTCGCCCTCTGGGAGAGGGGCCGGGGGTGAGGGCGTCTTGCTCCCCTCGCCCTCTGGGAGAGGGGCTGGGGGTGAGGGCCGAGACGCGTATCTGCCTGAGCTATCTCAAGGGCGCTCGCAGCGAGCGGCACAAGGACGAGATCGTCAGCGCCGCGCAACGGGCCTGTGGGGGCGATGAAGGGGAGATTCGGCGCTGGCTCAACCGCTTCTTCGCCCGCAATCAGAGCGATTTCTTCATTCACCAGCGGCTGGGCGCGACGCTGGCCGAAGACCTCGACCTCTTTCTCAAAACTATGGTGCTGGATGCCGATCAACTGCTGGTCGGCGGAGACGTGTCGCCGCGAGCGTTGCGGGTGGCGCGGGTGGTGCGGGAGGTGGGCCGGCAGATCATTGCCTTCCTGGCGGCGCTGGCCGAGTACCAGAAAACCCTGTGGGAGAAAAAGAAGCTGGTGTTCGCAACCCGCTATGTCATTACCCTGGATCGCCTGGAAAAGCTGGCGGGCCGGGACTGGCTGGAGGCCCGGCTTGAGTTGATCGTGCGGAACCAGCGCGAGGAATGGCGGGCGCTGGGTCTGGGCGAGTATGCCGATGCCGACGCCTGCCGGGTGGCTGCCAGCGGCGATCTGCTGACCGAGACCAAACACCGCTATTGGCCGTTGCCGGTGGATACTGGCCACTTCTCTGACGATTTCAAATGGGCGCTGCTGGAAGCGGTCAGCCGGGAAACCGCGCTGGATCAGGCCCTCGACGGGGTGGCGATCCAGTCCGACAACTGGCAAGCCCTGAATCTGCTTCAGACCAAATACCGCGAGCGGGTGAAGTGCGTCTACATTGATCCCCCGTACAACACCGGCAGCGACGGCTTTCCCTACAAGGATGCCTACGCCCATGCCTCGTGGCTGGCGATGATTCACGACCGCCTGCAAGCCGCCGCGCCGTTTCTGGTCCGCAACGGGGCGCTGTTCGCCAGCATCGACCACGTGGAACGTAATGCGCTGACCGAGGCCCTGGCGCGAACGCTGGGCCGGCAAAACCGGGTGGAGGAAATCATCTGGGGCCAGAACACCACCAAGAACCAGTCGCCGACCTATTCGACCAATCATGAATACGTCGAGGTGTTCGCCCGCGATCTGTCCGCCGCGAGCAGCGATGAGCGGATGTTCCGCGAACCCAAGCCGGGCGCGGCGGAGGTGCTGGAACTGATGGAGCGGCTGAATCCGAATTATCCGCCGGTAGCTGAAATTGAGAGCCAGATCAAGGCGCTGTTCGAGAGGCACCGGGTCGAATTGCGCGATGAACTGGAGGAAAGCGGGATCGAATACGAGCGGAATCTGGATCCCTGGAAAGGGCTGTACAACTACCAGCACGCCGAATATCGGGATGAGCACGGGCGCTATGTGCCCGAAGCCGAGGCGCGGGAGAAGCAGGCGCGGATTTGGGTGTGGCGGGAGGACAATCCTTCAATGCCATCGGGTAAACAGGCAGAAAGCACCCATGATCCGAAGCATCTCAACTACCGATTTTACAAACCGCTGCACCCCATCACAGGTAAACCTTGCCCGCATCCTAAGCGGGGATGGTGCTGGCCTCGGCAACCGGATAAGGAAATGCCATCCCGTCCGAGCTTCGACACAGCAGATAACGATGATCGGGTTGTTTGGGGGCCAGATCACAAGAAAGTCCCGCAACTCAAGAAATTTCTGCACGAGGTCGATACCCAGGTTTCCAAATCACTCCTGCTCGACTATACCGACGGTGAAAAGGAACTGACTCAGCTAACCGGCCAAGCCAACAGCTTCCCCAATCCCAAGCCGACCACGCTGATTGAGCGGTTCATCCTGCAAACCACCGACGCCGACGAATGGGTGATGGATTTCTTCGCTGGATCGGGTACCACGTTTCACGCCGCCGTCTCGGCCCGGCACGACGACCGCCAGCGGCGGCGGGTGCTGCTGATCGAGGGCGGGGCGCATTTCGAGCCGGTGCTGCTGCCGCGTCTCAAGCGGGTCGGCGCGGCCTGGGTCTGGAAAAACGGCAAACCGGCCGCCCTCAACGGCCCCGGCCTGTTCCTGCGGGTCCAAACCCTGGAGCAATACGAGGACACCCTGGCCAATCTCGACATCGAAGCGGAACCCGGCCAATCCGAAGGCTTCGATTTTGACGACCCCGCCTTCAGCCTGCGCTATCGCCTGCACCGCGACAGCCGCGCGCTCTATGGCGCGGTCGAACGCTTCGCCTCCCCCTTCGGCTATCGGTTGAAGCGGGTGGCCGGCGGCAGCGAGGCCCAGCCGCAACCCGTTGATCTGATCGAGAGTCTGGTGTATTTGCTCGGTCTCGACGTGAGCCGGCTTTATCGTGAACCGCCCGGCGTCGTCATCCTCGGCGGTGACCGGCGCGGCCAGACGGTGGCAGTGTTCTTCCGGAACTGCAACCACCCGGACTCCACCGCGTGGCTGCAAAGCAAGCAGGCCCAACATCCCGCCGACCGCTTGCTGACCAACGACCCGGCGGCGCTGGCTTTTGAGGGCTGCGACCGCTTTGAAGCGATTGAGGCCGTATTCGCCGGGCAGTTTGGGCAGCCTTGGTGAACAACCAGTATCACGAAAAAACCGTTATCGCCGAGCCATCTCGCAGCCGGTAAATGAAAAAATCGCTATCCAAGGTGAACAAGGTACGAAAATTACGGCTTTCCACCACGGCCACCAATGAAGCATCCGCCAAATCCATCGGAACATCGTGATACTTGGACATCAATTCAGCCATACGGTCAATTTCCGTAGTGGTAAGATCGAGCAAAATCAGCTTTTTTGTAGCACGCAGATTCCAGAGAGCACGTTGATAACCATACCCCCCTGCTTCGCCAAGCAGATACATCGCTTCAGTAAAACAGGGCCAAGTCGTTATCAAGGGCTCAGCAGGAAGGCGTCTGATCGCCATGATATAGGTGGCATGATGAGGGTCATCCTGATCCAGCAATGCCAGCAACGGCCCGGTATCCGTCAACATTACCAGCGACCTTGCTGCCGCTTTTGCTGGAGTAGCTGGGAAAAGCGCTTACCGGTATTTTCAGACAGATGAGCGCCGCCAGGATGCTGGTCGCCGCTATGAATACTACCGATGTGGTCTGCCAGAAAATCGGCCAGGTTGCCCTGCTCAATAACCTGGTCTGACGGCCAGTCAGCCAAGTATTGATGCAGCACTGCCAACGCCAGATTTTCGGGTGAAGCATTCAGTTGTTGCGCTCGCCGAATCAGCGCAGTTTCAATCTCACAGGTTAAATTGATTTGCATGTCCAAATCCTCTCCAAATCATGCACTCGCAAGCAGTTCTTCAGCCGTCACGGCATGGCTCATGGCTTTCCCTCGATGCGCAAACAGCGCTTGAGTTGATCGTAAAAATTCTCATGCGACCCGACTTGATGAAGACCATCGCTCCTAACCCACCATCGGATATTACCGCCATTATCCTCGAACGGCTGGTAGCTATCGAACAAATCGAAGCGGTCCGCATTCTGTACGCCTGCGAATCCGGCAGCCGCGCCTGGGGCTTCGCTTCGCCCGACAGCGACTACGATGTGCGGTTCATCCTGCCGAGATTTCCCGCAGATGGTGGATTTCGTTTCGCTCATCCACCCTACAATTCGTCCATTCAACCCGGTTGAACCAAGAGCTTCCCGAAACGACCCTTTCTTCCGAACCACTCCATCCGTCATCGCCATGCTCATCACCCCAACTCTCGCCCGTGAACTCGGCGTTCGCGAACGCCAGATCGAAGCCACCGTCGCCCTGCTGGACGGCGGCGCCACCGTGCCGTTCATCGCCCGCTACCGCAAGGAAGCCACCGGCGGTTTGGACGATACGCAACTGCGCCTGCTGGAAGAGCGGCTCGGTTACCTGCGCGAACTGGAGGAACGACGCGGCGTCATTCTCGCCAGCATCCGCGAGCAGAACAAGCTGACCGCCGAACTGGAAGCCGCCCTGCTCGCCGCCGATACCAAGACGCGGCTCGAAGACCTGTATCTGCCCTACAAGCCCAAGCGCCGCACCAAGGCCCAAATCGCCCGCGAGGCGGGCCTGGCCCCGCTCGCCCACGGTCTGCTGGACGATCCGACCCAGGCGCCGGAAATATTGGCCGCCGGCTTCGTCGATGCCGAACGCGGCGTGCCCGACGCGAGGGCGGCGCTGGACGGGGCGCGGCAAATCCTGATGGAGGAATTCGCCGAAAACGCGGAACTGCTGGCCCGGTTGCGCGAGTACCTTTGGGAAAACGCCGTGCTCCATTCGCAAGTGATGGAAGGCAAGACCGAGGAAGGAGCCAAGTTCCGCGACTATTTCGATTACCGGGAGGCCATCCGCCAGATTCCCTCGCATCGCGCCCTGGCGCTGTTCCGGGGCCGCAACGAAGATATCCTGCAACTCACGCTGGAAATCGGCGATCCCGCCGCGCCCGGTCCCGATCCTGGCGAACGGCTGGTCGCCGCCTGGTTTGGCATCCGCGACGAGGGGCGGCCCGCCGATCCCTGGCTGCGAGAAACCGCCCGCTGGGCCTGGAAGGTGAAGCTGCTGCCGCATTTGGAGACCGAACTCAAACAGCGCCTGCGTGAAGCGGCCGAGGAGGAAGCGATCCAGGTGTTCGCCCGCAACCTGCGCGATTTGTTGCTGGCCGCGCCCGCCGGCGCCCGCCCGACGCTGGGGCTGGACCCCGGCTTGCGCACCGGCGTCAAGGTGGCGGTGGTCGACGCGACCGGCAAGCTGGTGGACACCGCGACGATTTATCCACACGTCCCGCGCAACCAGTGGGATGAAAGCCTGCATGTGCTAGCCGAACTGTGCCGCCGGCATCGCGTCGAGCTGATCAGTATCGGCAACGGCACGGCCTCGCGCGAAACCGACCGACTGGCGACCGAGTTGATCCAGCGTCATCCCGAACTGCGGCTGCGCAAGCTGGTGGTGTCGGAAGCAGGGGCCTCGGTCTATTCCGCCTCGGAACTGGCGGCGTGGGAATTTCCCGAAGTCGATGTCTCGCTGCGCGGCGCGGTGTCCATCGCCCGCCGCCTGCAAGACCCGCTGGCGGAATTGGTCAAGATCGAGCCCAAAGCCATCGGTGTCGGCCAGTACCAGCACGATGTCAGCCAGACCCGGCTGGCGCGGATGCTGGATGCGGTGGTCGAGGATTGCGTGAACGCGGTCGGGGTGGAGGTCAATACCGCTTCCGCGCCGCTGCTGGCGCGGGTGGCCGGGCTGAATGCGACCCTGGCCCGCAACATCGTCGAATACCGCGACGCCAACGGTCCGTTCCGACGGCGCGAGCAGTTGTTGAAGGTGGCGCGGCTGGGCGACAAGACCTTCGAGCAGGCCGCCGGCTTTCTGCGGATTCTCGATGGCGACAATCCGCTGGACCGTTCCGCCGTTCACCCGGAAGCCTATCCAGTGGTCGAACGCATCCTGGCCTCCAGCGGCCGCGGCTTGCACGAGGTGTTGGGTAATACAGCGTTTCTCAAAACGCTGGAGCCCGCCCGTTTCGCCGATGAGCGGTTTGGTCCGCCGACCGTGCGCGATATTTTCGCGGAACTGGAAAAACCGGGCCGCGATCCCCGGCCGGAGTTCAAGACCGCCGCGTTCAAGGATGGCGTGGAGAAATTGACCGATTTACAGCCGGGGATGGTGCTGGAAGGCGTGGTCACCAACGTCGCCAACTTCGGCGCGTTCGTGGATATCGGCGTCCATCAGGACGGCTTGGTGCATATTTCGGCGCTGGCCGACCGGTTCGTCAAAGACCCCCGCGAGGTGGTGAAGGCCGGACAGGTGGTGAAGGTCAAGGTGCTGGAAGTCGACCTGAAGCGGCAGCGGGTTGCCTTGACGATGCGGCTGAACGAAGCCACGCCCGGCGCTCCGACCCGAAAAACAGAGAACACGCAGCGACCGGAACGGCGGGAACGGGGACAACGACCATCGCCACCGCCAGAGAAACCGGAGAACCGTCCGGGCGCGTTGGCCGAAGCTTTCGCGCGGGCGCGGCGGGAACGGTGAAGGACCGACGATGAACATATCCTCGCAATCCCTGCCCCTGCAAGGTCAAGTGGCCCTGATCACTGGTGGTGGCCGGGGTATCGGCGCGGCGACCGCCGAGGTGCTGGCGCGCAAGGGCGCGCGGGTGATCGTCGCCAGCCGCACCGAAACAGAACAGACGGCCACCGTCGCCCAGCTTCGGGCCGACGGGCTGGACGCAGCCTTGATCGCCCTGGATGTCGCCGACGAAGCGGCGGTGGACGCAGCCTTCGCGCGCATCGCCGCCGAACAGGGCCGGCTGGATATCTTGGTCAACAACGCCGCCATTCTGCTCAGCGGTCCATTCGCCGAAATGGCGATGGCGGACTGGGATCGGGTGCTGGCGGTCAATCTGCGGGGAGCGGTGCTGTGCGCGCGGCAGGCATTCCGGTTGATGCGGGAACGGGGCGGCGCCATCGTCAACGTGTCGTCGCTGGGCGGGGTGCCGGGAACCGAGAAATTCCCTGGTTACGCGGCCTACACCGTCAGCAAGTTTGCCCTGACCGGCCTGACCGAGGCATTGGCCGCCGAGGGCAGGGAGCACCACATCCGGGTCAACGCGGTCGCGCCGGGCGCGGTGGACACCGCCATGCTACGCCAGGCCGCGTCGCATTTGCGCACCCGCACCGGCCCCACCGACGTGGCTAAGGTCATCGCCTTCCTGTGTGATCCAACCGAATCCGGCTGCATGACCGGCGCAACGCTGGCGATCAACAGCAATCTTTGAATCGTCAGTATTTTTAAATGCGGCGTACTGAGGTGCAGCAAAAATAATTTAAGTGATTGTTTTAAAATAAAAAATTGACCCCTTGAATTCCCATTTGATAGTTTAAAATGGCTGATACCGCCCGGCGGATGGCTTGGCGTTATCGGGATGCGTGAGGGGCTTACGCTGCTGCTATAAAGGTCGTGGCGGGCTTTTGGCAAGCGTTCGACAACTCAAGATTCCTCGGTAGACGCTGTAGCCCGCGCCGCGTCGCGCCGGCGCAGCAGCAACCGCGAGACGAACACGCCGGCCTCGAACAGCAGCCACATCGGAATCGCCAGCATGGTCTGCGAAATCACGTCCGGCATGAGCAACATGCCGATGACGAACGCACCGACGATGACATAAGACCGCTTGGCCGCCATGGCGTCGGGCGAGAGGATGCCGGCCAACGACAGGATGACCGTGGCGACCGGCACCTCGAACGCCACTCCGAAGGCGAAGAAGAGCATCATCACGAAATCGAGATAGCGATTGATGTCGGTCATCACCGCCACGTCCTGCGGAGCGGTGCCGCTGAGGAAAGCGAAGAAGACCGGCATGATCACGAAGTACGCGAAGGCCATGCCGCAATAGAACAGCAAGGTGCTGGAAATCAGAATGGGCAGGACCATCCGTTTCTCGCGATGGTACAGGCCCGGCGCGACGAACGCCCAAATTTGGTAGAGCGTCCACGGGACGGTGATGAACACCGCCAGGATCAGGGTGAACTTAAGCGGGGTCAGAAACGGCGACAGTACGTCGATGGCGATCAGTTTGCTCTGGCGGGTCAGGGGAATGGCCAGCGCGCTGTAGATCGGATTCGAAAACGGCGACAGCGCGACGAAGACCAGCAGCACCCCCCATACGATGCGCAGCAACCGGGTGCGTAGTTCGATCAGATGGCTGATGAAGGGTTGTTCGCGGTCGGCATCGGACACGGTGGGTCAGTTCGCGGCTGGAGAAGAGGGCGGCGGCGCGGCGGCGCTTTCGGTCGGGGGCAACGGCGTCTGGACCGGCGCGGGCGCATCCGGCTTCTGCAACCGAACCGGGGTGGGTGCATCAGCGGTCGCCGGCGATTCCTGGCTGGGGACCGGTGGGGTCCAGCCTGGCGGTGGCGGCGCGCTGGTCGGCATTCCCGGCTGCCAGCCCGGCGGTGGACCGGGATCGTCGAATTCCTCCTCGATCTCCCGGCGGAACGATTGCATCTGGTCGGTCAGTTCCTTCACTTCACCCTGGTTGGCCTGCTGGCGCAACGACTGCTTGATGTCTTCCAGGTGCAGTTCCCGGTCCACTTCCGCCTTGACCTCGGCGATCATGCGGCGGGCCTTGCCCAGCCAGAAGCCCGCCTTGCGGGCCAGCCCCGGCAATTGTTCGGGGCCGACCACGAGCAAAGCGACGACGCCGACCATGACCAACTCCCAGAAGCCGATCTCGAACATGGCGGTGCGATCCGAAACCTAAACCTTTTGGTGATCCTTGGCCAGGGGGTCGTGGGTGGCGGTTTCGCCGACGCGCTCGGGCGTTGCCTGCCGTTCAAGCTTCTTGGGGTTCTCCTCGACGGTTTCCGGTTTGGCGCCCTCCTTCATGGCGTCGCGGAAGCCACGAATGGCGGAGCCGAGATCGGAGCCAAGATTGCGTAGCCGGCTGCCGCCGAACAGCACCAGGACGATGACCAGAACAACCAGTAATTCCCAAATACTGAGATGCATGACGATGTGGCCTCTGTAACGACGGGGAAGGGCGGCGCGGGTCTAGCCAGCGACGCGGGCGGCTTTTTCGGTCAGACCGGAGACGCCGAAACGGCGACGCAATTCGTCGAGCACGGCATCGGGGCCAAGTCCCTGATGCGCCAGCAGGACCAGGGTGTGAAACCACAAATCGGCGGTTTCGCGCACGAGATGCTCGGGATCACCGTTCTTGGCGGCCAGCAGGGTTTCGGCGGCTTCCTCGCCGACCTTCTTGAGAATGGCGTCCAGGCCCTTGGCGTACAGGCGAGCGACATAGGAACTGTCGGGATCGGCCTGCTTGCGCGCTTCCAGCGTCGCCGCCAGTTCGCGCAGGGTGTCGTCGCTCATGCGCCGTACATCTCGCGTGGGTCCTTCAGTACAGGATCGGTGACAACCCATTGGCCGTCGCGGAATTCCTCGAAGAAACAGCGTTGCCGACCGGTATGACAGGCGATGCCGCCGATTTGTTCGATCTCCAGCAGCAACACGTCGTGGTCGCAATCCAGCCGGATGCTTTTCACCTTTTGGGTATGGCCGGAGGTTTCGCCCTTGTGCCAAAGCTCCTGGCGGGAGCGGGACCAATACACCGCCTCGCCGCGTTCCACGGTGCGCCGCAGCGATTCCCGGTTCATCCAGGCCATCATCAGCACCCGGCCGCTGTCCGCGTCTTGAGCGATGGCGGGAACCAGCCCGTCCGCCGTCCATTTAATCCGTTCCAACCAGTCTTCAGTCATGAATTCCCTCACTCCAACCCTTTCCCAGCAATAAGAAAGGGGTTTAAAAACTCAGGTTTGGTTTTTAATAATGCGTTCGTATTCATCATGAACACCGATCCAAACCCAAATATAATCATCGCCATCTTCAATAGCCAAGGCTCGATGATTGCTTCCCGCTCGAACCGACCAGAGTTTACCCACTCGCTTGAAATGCAAGGAAGGATGGGTTGGATCCGTCCGAAGGAGTTCAAAATTCTTTTCAGCTACCTCTCGAACGGGGGCGGGTAAATTTTCGAAATGCTTCCAAAAGCGTGGCGTGGTGCGGTGCATTCACAGTTCCCGCAGATTTCCATGGACTTTTTCAGTCAGCGCTTCCTTGATCAAAAAATCCAGTTTTCCCGCCTCGACATCGGCTGCAATTTGCCGATCCCATTGCTCCCAGTCCTGCTCTGAAAACCATTGCCTTAACTGAACATACTGATCACGAGGGAGCGATTTAATCGCAACCTGAATTTCCTCTATCCCCATCACCGCTTTCCTCAGCGCAGATTTTCACAATCTCACTTCGATGCCGCGCGTCCGCATATGGCGCTTGGCCTGTTCGATGGTGTATTCGGCAAAGTGAAAAATGCTGGCCGCCAGCACCGCGTCGGCCTTGCCGAGCAGAATGCCATCCGCGAGATGATCCAGCGTGCCCACCCCCCCCGAGGCGATGATTGGGATGGTGGTGGCCTCGCTGATGGCGCGGGTCAGTTCCAGATCGAAGCCGCGCTTGGTACCGTCGCGGTCCATGCTGGTCAGCAGGATTTCGCCAGCCCCATAGGCGTTCATCCGCCGCGCCCATTCCACCGCGTCGATGCCGGTGGGCCGGCGGCCGCCGTGGGTGAAGATCTCCCAGCGCGGCGATTCGCCGGGTTGGTGCACCGCCTTGGCGTCGATGGCAACCACGATGCACTGATTGCCGAACCGCTCGGCGGCCTCGCGCACGAATTCGGGCCGGGCGATGGCGGCGGTGTTGATGGACACCTTGTCGGCCCCGGCGTTCAACATCCGCCGCACGTCGTCCAGGGCGCGGATGCCACCGCCCACGGTCAGCGGGATGAACACCTCGCTGGCGACTTGCTCGACGACGTGGACCATGGTCTCGCGGTCGTCGGAACTGGCGGTGATGTCCAGAAAAGTGATTTCATCCGCGCCCTGTTCGTCATAGCGGCGGGCGATTTCGACCGGATCGCCGGCGTCGCGGATTTCCACGAACTTGACACCCTTGACCACCCGGCCCCGATCCACGTCCAGGCAGGGAATGATGCGTTTGGCTAGTCCCATCACCTATTTCCCCAAAGTATTGGCGAGCCGTTGCGCCTCGGCCAGATCAATGGCGCCGTCGTACAGCGCCCGGCCGATGATCGCGCCCATGATGCCCTCACTCTCGACCGCGCGCAGCGCCCGCACGTCGTCCAGGGTGCTGACACCGCCGGAGGCGATCACCGGGATGCTGATGGCCTGCGCCAGCCGCACCGTGGCCTCGACGTTGACCCCCTGCATCATGCCGTCGCGGCTGATGTCGGTGTAGACGATGGCTTCGACGCCGTAGCGTTCGAAGATCCGCGCCAGATCGATGACATCATGCTTGGACAGCTTCGACCAGCCATCGACCGCGACCCGCCCATCCTTGGCGTCCAACCCAACGATGATATGGCCAGAATATTCCGCGCACAGATCGTTGATGAAGCCCGGTTCCTGCACCGCCTTGGTGCCGATGATGACGAATTGCACGCCAGCGTCCAGATAGGCTTCCACGGTCTGCTCGTCGCGAATGCCGCCGCCGACCTGGATGGGCAAATCGGGGAAGGTTTGAGCGATGCGGCGAATCACTTGGGCGTTGACCGGTCGGCCGGCGAACGCGCCGTTCAGGTCCACCAGATGCAGGCGGCGGGCGCCGGCCTCCACCCAACGTGCGGCCATCGCCACCGGGTCGTCCGAAAAGACCGTCGAGTCTTCCATCCGCCCTTGGCGCAACCGCACGCACTTACCATCTTTCAAGTCAATCGCGGGTATGAGCAACATGGCAGGTTTCTAGCAGGTTTCTACATGAGTTGACTGACCACTGATCCGCTAGGGATTCCAGGCCGCGAAATTGGCGAGCAGCCGCAGGCCGGCCTGGGCGCTCTTTTCCGGGTGGAATTGCACGGCGAAGATGTTGTCCCGGGCGATGGCCGAGGCGAATTCGAAGCCGTAACGGGTCCAGCCCACCACCAGCGTTTCGTCGGCCGGGCGCGGATAATAACTATGAACGAAATAGAAGCGGCTGTCCTGGGGAATGCCGCGCCAGAGCGGGTGATCGCCGGTCTGGCGGACCTGATTCCAACCCATGTGTGGCACCTTGAGCGGTTCGCCGCTGACCGGGTCGCGGGGATCAGCGAACCGGACCACCCGGCCGGGCAGCACGCCCAGACCGGCGACGCCGTCGTTCTCCTCGCTGAAGTCCAGCAGCGCCTGCGGTCCCAGGCACAGCCCCAGAAAGGGCTTGCCCAGCGCCGCGTCCCGGACCACTTCCACCAGGTTCCAGTGAGCCAGTTCGCGCATGCAGTCGCGGATCGAACCCTGGCCGGGAAAGACCACCCGGTCAGCCTGGAGAATGTCTTGGCGGTTCTGCGTGACGATCACGCGCGCCTGTGGCGCGACATGTTCGAGCGCCTTGGCGACGGAACGCAGATTGCCCATGCCGTAGTCAATGATCGCGATGCTGGTCATGCGGAAAACTCGGGGAGACGGGAGCGCGGGAGAGGATGAGCTTTACAAGCTGCCCTTGGTGGAAGGGATGCCGGTCGCGCGCGGGTCGGGTTCGACCGCCATGCGCAGTGCGCGTCCGAACGCCTTGAACACGGTTTCAGCGATGTGGTGGGCGTTGCGGCCGCGCAGGTTGTCCACGTGCAGGGTGATCAGGGCATGATTGACGAAGCCCTGGAAAAATTCGCGAAACAGGTCCACATCGAACTCGCCGATTCGGGCGCGGGGAAATTCGACGAAATATTCCAGCCCTGGCCGGCCGGAGCAGTCGAGCACCACCCGCGACAGGCTTTCGTCCAGCGGCACGTAGGCGTGGCCGTAACGGCGGATGCCCCGCTTGTCGCCCAGGGCTTGCCCGGCCGCCTGGCCGAGGGTGATGCCGATGTCCTCGACGGTGTGGTGGGCGTCGATGTGCAGATCGCCCTCGGCTTCGATATCCAGATCGATCAAGCCGTGGCGGGCGACCTGATCGAGCATGTGGTCGAGAAAGGGCAAGCCGGTGGCGAGCCTGGCGTTGCCCGCGCCATCCAGATTGACGCGCGCCTGAATCCGGGTTTCCAAAGTGTCGCGCTTGACCGTCGCGATGCGTGCCGACATGTGAAGTTCTGTCCGCGCCCACCTAACTCGGTGGATGAAATGGCCTGGGTTTCGGTCCGCCCCCACAATCCCATGGTGGGAAAGGTGGCTTCGCCATGATTATAGATGAGCGGACTGAATAAGCGAATTCGGGTCCGTCGCTACATGGTCTCGATAGGGAAGGTTAGAATGACGTGGGAGTGATGAGGGGAATCGGGTGTCGTCCGTGCTTCCGGTATACGGTAAAGTCGGAATCCAGGGTGCAGATGGCGTGCTCATCGAATTTCTCCGCCATCCGCACCAGACACGCATCGGCCAGCGACATGGGTATGTCACGGTATTTCTGGCGCAAGAGGCGCACGGCTTCGATGTCGTCGGACAACGCGAAATCCACTTTCAGCAGTCCATGCTCGACCATCTCCAGCAAGGCATCCTGAGCGACCGGCAACCGACGTAGCAGGTGCCAGGATTCGGCCAGGACCGCTTCGCACAGCAACCACGGCAAAGCCAGCGTAAGGGCTTGTGTGGCGATCCAGTCGTGGTGGGCTTCGCGCCGGTCGAGGAATGCGACCAGCGGCCCCGTGTCAATGATCGCCCGGCGAGTCATGGCCGAAATCGGCAAGATAGTCTGGATTCGTCGCCAGGTCGGTCACCCCTGAATCCACGATGCCGCGGTAGCGCTGCATCCGTTCGGGCAACGATGGAGTCTGGGCCGTGTCCGGCGTGGGCGATTCGCCGAGCCAGTTGCGAAACAGTTCCACGGCCACCACGCGCATGGGTCGACCTTCCAGGGCACTCTTGGCCTTCACTTTACGGTACAGTTCGTCAGGAATCTCAAAAGTTGCTTTCATGAAAATAGCTTAGCTGTATTCCTGTATTTCCGTCAAGCTGGTAATCTGATGATTCACCAATGCCATAGGACACCCGGTTGATGGTCTCCGAATTGTCCCCTCCGCAACCCGAACGCCTGGATCGTCGCCAAGCGGTTTCCTGGGCCTTTTACGACTGGGCCAACTCGGCCTTCGCCACCACAGTGATCGCCGGGTTCTTCCCGATCTTTTTCAAGCAGTACTGGAGCGCGGAGGCATCGGTCACGGAAAGCACCTTCGGGTTGGGCGCGGCCAACTCGCTGGCCAGTCTGCTGATCGTGCTACTCGCCCCGTTGCTCGGCGCTATCGCCGACCGGGGCGGCGCCCGGAAGCGGTTCCTGCTAGCATTCGCGGCGCTGGGCATCGTCATGACCGGCGCGCTGTACGGGGTCGGGCGGGGCAACTGGAGCGGGGCGGTGACCCTCTACGTTCTGGCGTTGATCGGTTTTTCCGCCGGCAACATCTTCTACGACGCGCTGCTGGTCGGGGTGGCCAGCGAACACAAGCTGGACATCGTGTCGGCGCTGGGCTACAGCCTGGGCTATCTGGGCGGCGGCCTGCTGTTCGCCCTGAACGTGTTGATGACCCTGTATCCCAGATGGTTCGGCCTGGCGGACGCGGCGGAGGGCGTGCGGGTCTCGTTCGTGACGGTGGCGCTGTGGTGGGCGCTGTTCTCGATTCCCCTGTGGCTGTTCGTGCCCGAACCGCCGGCGCCGGACCGAGTGGGTGGCCTGGCGGTGATTCGAGCCGGCCTGACCCAGTTGCGCGGCACCTTTCGCGAGGTTCGCCGGCTACGGGTGGTCGGCGCCTTTCTACTGGCCTATTGGCTGTACATCGACGGGGTGGATACCGTCATTCACATGGCGGTGGACTATGGCCTGGCGTTGGGATTCCCCGCCGAGAGCCTGATCGTCGCCTTGCTGATCACTCAGTTCGTGGGCTTTCCCGCCGCGATTGCCTTTGGTCGGCTGGGCGAGCGCTGGGGACCGCGCGCCGGGATTTCCATCGCCATCGGGGTTTATATTCTGATCACCGTCTGGGGCTATTTCATCCGCCATCCCTGGGAATTCTACGTCCTGGCCATCGCCATCGGTCTGGTGCAGGGCGGGGTGCAGTCGCTGAGCCGTTCGCTGTACGCCCGGCTGATCCCGGTGGAGAAGTCCGGGGAATTCTTCGGTTTCTTCAACATGCTGGGCAAGTTCGCGGCGGTGCTAGGACCGGTGTTGATGGGGGCGGTCAGCCTGCTGACCGGCAATCCGCGCTTTTCGATTCTGTCGTTGCTGGTGCTGTTCGTCGGCGGGGCGCTGTTGCTGGCGCGGGTGGACGAGGCGGAAGGCCGACGGATGGCCGGGGCGCTGTGAGGGTGTCAGTCAGCGATGAAAAGGGTTTGGTGCCGGGAGAGAGACTCGAACTCTCACGGTATCGCTACCGGTGGATTTTGAGTCCACTGCGTCTACCATTCCGCCATCCCGGCCAGGGAGTGAGGGGAGAGGAACGCAAGTATAAGGATTTTGCGCCGCCGGGCAAGCCGGACCGCGATTTTAATGCGCGCACCGCCGCTGGCCATCCCGGAATCGGACCCATCGGGTATCATGCCGACCTTGCTCGCGCTGGCGATCTGAACCTGGCTGAATACTCAACATGTTGATGTCCAAGACCCTGAAGGCGGAAGCACTGTTGTTGCTGGCGGCGGTAATCTGGGGCTTCGCCTTCGTCGCCCAGCGGGTCGGGATGGACCACGTCGGCCCGTTCACCTACAACGGCGTTCGCTTCATCCTGGGCGCGCTGTCGTTGCTGCCTTTGCTGTGGCTGGGTCGGCGTTCCGCCGCGCCCATCGCGCCCGGCGGCTGGCGGCCGATCCTGGGCGGGGGTCTGCTGGCCGGCCTGATCCTATTCGCTGGCGCCTCGCTGCAACAGGTCGGCGTTGTCCACACCACCGCCGGCAAGGCCGGTTTCATCACCGGCTTGTACGTGGTGATCGTGCCGGTGCTCGGCTTGCTCTGGGGGCATCGCACGCCCTGGAGTACCTGGGCCGGCGCGGCGCTGGCGGTGGCCGGTCTCTATCTGCTGGCCCTAACCGACGACTTCACCCTGGCTGAAGGCGATGGACTGGTGCTGCTCGGCGCCTTGTTCTGGGCGGGTCATGTGCTGGTGATCGGCTGGCTGTCGGGGCGGCATATCGAGCCGGTATTGCTGGCCTGCCTGCAATTCGTCGTCTGCGCCGTGCTGAGCCTGGCGGTGGCGGTGGTGACCGAACCGATCACCCTGGCGGGGCTGCGGGGCGGGGCGCTGCCGATTCTCTACGGCGGCCTGCTGTCGGTAGGGGTGGCCTACACCCTGCAAGTGGTGGCCCAGCGCGACGCGCCGCCGGCCCATGCCGCGATCATTCTCAGCCTGGAAACCGTGTTCGCGGCGCTGGGTGGCTGGCTGTTACTGAACGAAATCCTGTCCGGTCGTGGTTTGCTCGGCTGCGCGCTGATGTTCGCCGGGATGCTACTGTCACAGCTCGGTTTGGGCAAGGCGGCGCCGTCTCCCACCGAGCCGGCGGCGATTCCCGATCCGACGCTGATCGCCGACAAGCAGCCCTAAGGAACGCGGTTCCCGCCCGCAGTATCGGTTCCTGCCGCCGGCTGGGCCTCCTCGCCGGACGCCGGCGCGGGTTCGTCGGACGCTGCCAGCTCGTTGCCCTGTCGCGCTTCGTGCCAGCACTGATAGCACAGCCGCAGACCGTCTTGGCTGAAAATGCTGGCGGGCGGGCCGAACCGTCCGCATAAATCGCAAACCAGATAGCTGCTGACCATGACCGCCTCCTCGCTGAACTTGCCCGCCGGTTGCGAACCCCGCTGTCCCGGCTGCACCCATCGCATGTTAAACGCCGCCGCTAGCGAGGCGCAAAAAATGGATTGGCTGCGGCGGACGCTCGCGCCCTGGGTGGATCGGTTGTCGCCGGTGCGGGCGGTCGCGGGCGCGGATCGCTGGGGCTATCGAGGCAAGGTCTGCCTGTCGGCGGTCTGGAACGCGGCAGAGGGCTGGAATTTCGGCTTGTGGCGGCGCGACGAGTTGATTCCGATTCCCGACTGTCCCGTTCATACCGGCTTGGTGCGGGCCATGGTTCGCTGGTTGCGGGGGGCACTGCCGCCGGGGGTGCTATTTCCGCTGGCCTTTTACGTTCAATCGGGGGCGCAAGCGACCCTGATTCTGAAAACTCCTCATGTTCCCAACCTGGACTGGCTGGACGAGGAACGGCGGGCGGAACTGGCGGGTATCGGGCTGGAGGGATTGTGGCTGCACTTGCATCCGGCCGCCGGGCGACGGCTGTTCGCCCGCAACGGCTGGACCCTGCTGTGGGGACAGCCACGCTCGCGGGATGCCTTTGGACTGGAGTACGGACCAACCGCCTTTCAGCAATTGATTCCCGCGCTGTACCGCGAGGCGCTGGACGCGGCGGAGGCTTTTCTCGCGCCGGAGCCGGGCGACAGCCTGGCCGATCTGTATTGCGGCATCGGCGCCAGCCTGGCGCGCTGGACCCGGCGCGGGGCGCGAACGCTTGGCGTGGAACTGGGTGGCGAGGCGGTGGCGTGCGCCGGGCTGAACGCCCCGGCCGCAACCGTGCTGCGGGGCAAGTGCGCGGATCGGATTCCGCAACTGCGGGAATGGACTCCGATCACGGGAACCCGGTTGCTGTACCTCAATCCGCCGCGCACTGGCCTGGAGCCGGCGGTGCTGGCGTGGACGACCGACGAGTATCGGCCCGACCGGCTGGCCTATCTGTCGTGCAGCGCCGGGACGCTGAGTCGTGATCTCCGGGGATTAGCCGAGGCCAGTTATACGGTGGAACGGCTCATTCCCTACGATTTCTTTCCTCAGACCCACCATGTCGAAACCTTGGCGTTGTTGCAGCGCTGCGCCTCTCGGTAACACGGTAAATCGGGTGGGACCGACCCGCTGGATTGGGTCCGCTCCGACCGTGCAGAGGTTAAATGAGCGGCTTCAGAGCTTCCGGGCCGCCTTCTCCGCTACCCTGGCATTGAATTTGACGGCATCGATCACGAACCGCTCGTGGCTGCCTTGACAGATCGGGTCTACTCCGTCTTTGGCCTCCACCGAAAAGATCAATTTGCGACCTTCCACCCGCTCCAACCGCACCCGTACCGTTACCGTGAATCCGGGTGGCGTGGCGGCGGTATGACTGAAATCGACGTGCGTTCCGACTGACTGTTCCCGTGGCCAGTCCAGATGCGGCTCAAGCAACTGGATGCAGGTCCACTCGATCAGGCCGACCATGAAGCCGGTCGCAAACACCAGGGGCATTGCTTGAAACTCGGACGCTTCCGGGTACAGATTCGGAACGGTTTTGGTCGGGGGTACGATAAAGGAAAATTCATGGCTCAATCCGGCTTGCAAGGTTTCTCGCATGACTCTCTTTCCTGGTTGGTGGTTGGCTCGGGGTTCTATTCGCCCTTGGTATCCTAGCGTTGATTACAACCCCTTTGTTCTTTGGTTTGCAGGGCTGAGTTTATATCAAGGAAAGGGTGTCAACCGGTTGGGTTGATGGCAATATTTGTTGAGAACAGTAGCCCACCTCGGCCATTCGCTGGAGACTGGAACCATCGCTGACTGATCTAAAATACCGCCCCATCCGCCTGCAAAACCTGTCGCATAACCCATGTCCATCCTATTCCGCTTGCCGCTCGCCCTGCTTGGCGGTTTGCTCCTGTGCGCCCCATGGCCCGTCCAAGCTGCCGAACCCGCCACTGCCCCCCTGGTGTTGCACGATTTCGAGCGGCTTGATGGCGCTCCCAACCTGGGGGGAACGATGAGCGGCTGGGCCGCCGAGCCAGGCCGCCGGACCGGCCAAGTCGGGTATCGGCTGGAACCCGCGTCGGGGCCGGATCGTAGCCGGGCGCTGCATCTGAATTACCGCTTCGCCCCCGACGCCACCGGCGACCTCGGCTGGCAGATCACCCTGCCCGATCTCGACGCCTCGGTCTACGATCATCTGGAATTCTGGATTCGCGGCGATTCGGCGGCCGGTTACGCCGCCGCGATGAAGATTGAGTTCAAGCAACCGTTGCCGAACGCGCCGCCCGGTTTGCTGCGCCAGGGCAGCACCGTGGTTGCGGGGATTACCGACGACTGGCAACGCATTCAAACTCCGCTGAACCGCATGAACGGCATCGCCGACTGGAAACACTTGCGCCAATTCGGGATTGTGTTGCAACCGCGCCGCTCGCCGGTCCGCGCCGGCGCCTACTGGCTGGACAATATCGCCCTGATCAAGACCGGCAACCCTGGCCCCAGCGTCCGCGATCCGGTGATTCCGCCCCAAAAGACTGCCTGGGAAACCCAACTTGGCGGCAAGGCGGCGGCGCAGCCTTACATCCGCGCCCGACTGGCGGGCTGGCCGGCGCGGTTGCTGGCGGACCCGGCGGAACAGCCGGCCGATGACCGGGCCTTCCTGTGGCGGCTGGCGCGCGATACCTGGCGTGGGTTGGCGGCATTCAGCGACCGCGACCATGGCCTGCCGTTCGACACCGTGCGCCTCCATGGCTCGATTGAGCCCGAGCGCGCGTGGCTGGGCGATTACACCAACGTCACCAACATCGGCTTGTACCTGATCGACGTCGTCGCGGCCTGGGAACTGGACCTGATCGGACCGGCGGAGGCGCGGGCGCGGCTCGACCGGACGTTGACCACCCTGGAACGACTGGAAACCCATCACGGCTTTTTCTTCAACTACTACGACACCACCACCCTGGAACGCACCAGCAACTTTCTCTCGTTCGTGGATTCGGCCTGGTTGACCGCCGGGCTGATGGTGGTGAGGAACAGCGTTCCCGAACTGGCGGCGCGTTGCACCCGCTTGATCGAGCGAGAGGATTACCGCTTTTTCTACGACCCGGTCGAGCAGTTGATGATGCACGGCTACTACGTCCACCTGCCGCACCGGTCGGAATACAGCTATGGTCTCCTGTACAGCGAGGCGCGGCTGGGGAGCCTGATCGCCATCGGTAAGGGCGAGGCCCCGGTGGAGCACTGGTATCGCCTGGCGCGCACCTTCCCGGTTGGCTTCGACTGGCAGTCGCAATCGCCCAAGAGCCGTGCCGACAAGACCGTCAACGGTTTCACGTTCGCCGGCGGCTACTATTCCTGGAAGGGATTGAAATATCTGCCGTCCTGGGGCGGCAGCCTGTTCGAGGCGCTGATGCCGTTGCTGGTGCTGGACGAACCGCGGTACGCGCCGGCCAGTCTGGGGCAAAACGCGCTGGCCCATACCGAACTGAGTCGCCGGTTCGCGCTGGAGCATTTGGGCTATCCGGTCTGGGGCCTGTCACCGAGTTCGACGCCAAGCGGCGACGGTTACAGCGAATACGGCGCGCGGGTTCTCGGGGCGCGGGGCTATTCCGCCGGCGCGGTCACGCCGCACGCGGCGGCGCTGGCGTTGTTGACCGAGCCGGCGACGGCCACCGCCAATCTGCGCCAGTTGGCGGAACGCTATCCGCTGTACGGTGACTTCGGCCTCTACGACGCGGTGGACCCAAAGACCGGCCAGGTGGCCTACAACTATCTGGCGCTGGATCAGAGCATGATCCTGATCGCGCTGGCGAATCATCTACGAGATGGCGTGATTCAAAAATACTTCGCCGCCGATCCGATCATCCAGCGGGTGTTGCCGTTGCTGGAAGCGGAACGGTTTTTCGATTGACGTTGCGGTGTATAGAGCCGGCGTCAGGCAGCGAAATCTGATGATGAACGCGCCTTGCTCCTCGCCGGAAAACGCCCGCACGAAGCGATCCTTCACCTCGTCCATCGAACAAACCTCAAGAGTTACGGTGTTCATCACGCCACCTCGCTAAATCCGCCATGAAATTATGGCTAATACCTTTTACCGATAGGTTTTATCTTTTTCAGATCAAAAACCATACTGTTCGTCATACCCGCGAAAGCGGGTATCCAGTTTTTCAGCGGCTGCCTGGATTCCCGCATTCGCGGGAATGACGAAAACCTATTCAGAATTGGTATAATATCACGCACTGGCAGTATTCACCTTACGCCCGGCCAGGAGACCTAGCCCATGGCAACCGTCAATCCCTATAGCTACCGACTGCCGGACACGCCGGTTTTTTACCCGGACTCCGATGGAGAACCCATGGCGGAAAGCGATTTCCAACTCCACCCGCTGATCTACGCGATCAATGCGCTTCGAGCCTTCTTCGCCGACCGGCCCGACGTCTACGTGGCTGGCAACCTGTTCGTCTACTACGAGGAGGATAATCCCAAGGCGGTCGTCGCCCCGGATGTATTCGTCGTGTTCGGCGTCCCCAACCATGACCGTTCTTCCTACAAGGTCTGGGAGGACGACAAGGCGCCGGATTTCGTGCTGGAGATTACCTCGCTGGCGACCCGGACCCAGGATCAGGGGCCGAAGCGGGGCATCTACGCCTACATGGGCGTCCGCGAATACTTCCAGGTTGACCCGACCGGCGACTATCTGAAGCCCCCCCTGCAAGGCCAACAACTGGCCGGGGATCACTACGCGCCCCTGCCCAGCGCGGCGTCGTTTGGCGGGGAATGGCGGGCGTATAGCGCCGTGCTGCAACTGGAGCTGCGGCTGAATCCCGCCACCGGCGAACTGCGGTTCTATGATCCTTTGGCCCGGCGCATCCTGCCCTCCTATCAAGAGCAACGGTTGGAGTTGGCCAGAAAGGAGGCGGAGCTGGAAAAAACCGAGGCGATCTTGAAAACCGAAGCGGAAGCCCGCCAAGCCGCCGAACAACGGGCGCGAGTGGCGGAACTGGAACTGGAACGGCTCAAGGTGGAACTGGCGCGGTTGAAAGCGAGTCCAGGATAGCGCCAACCTGATCGACTGAAACCTTCCCATGGCCAGCCTTGCCTTCGAACACATCGACAAAATCTATCCCGGCGGCACCCAGGCGATTTTCGATTTCAATCTCGCCGTCGCCGATGGCGAGGTGCTGGCGCTGGTCGGTCCGTCCGGCTGCGGCAAATCCACCCTGCTGCGCCTGCTGGCGGGGTTGGACGACGCCACGCGCGGCGACTTACGCATTAGCGGCGAGATCGTCAACGACCTGCCGCCGCAGCGGCGCAACGTGGCGATGGTGTTCCAGGACTACGCGCTCTATCCGCACATGACGGTACGCGGCAATCTGGAATTTCCGCTGAAAATGCGCGACCTACCGCGCGCCGACATCGCGCGCCAAGTCGCTTGGGCGGCGGAACTGCTCGGTCTCGGCGACCTGCTCGACCGCCTGCCCCGGCAACTGTCCGGCGGCCAGCGCCAGCGGGTGGCGATGGGCCGGGCGCTGGTCCGCCAGCCGGCCGCGTTCCTGATGGACGAACCCTTGTCCAACCTGGACGCCCGGCTACGGGTGCAAATCCGCGCCGAGTTGAGCGAGTTGCTGGACCGACTGGGCGCCACCACGCTCTACGTCACTCACGACCAGGCCGAGGCGATGACCCTGGGCGACCGGGTGGCGGTGCTGGATCGCGGTCGGCTGCAACAGGTCGCGCCGCCGCGGGAATTATACGAGCAGCCGGCCAATACCTTTGTGGCCGGCTTCATCGGTAATCCGCCGATGAATCTGTTCCCCGCGCGATTGAACGCCGCCTGGGATGGCGGGCTCCAGTTGCGGCTGGGCCAACAAAGCTTGCCGTTGGTTCTGCCCCCCGCCACCGAGGAACACTGGCGGGCCTGGCTGGACAAGCCGCTGACCACCGGCATCCGCCCGGAGCATCTGCGCCTCGCCAACGATGGGGATAGTGGCATACAGGCGACGGTCAGTGATGTTGAGTACCTGGGCCACGAGACGCTGTTGCATGTCCGGGTCGATGGCCTGGATTCGCCCGGCGCGGCGCTGGTGGCGCGACTACCGGGCATCCGCCCATTCCACAAGGGTGAAGCAGTGCGTCTGAATCTGGAGCCGGCCGGGCTACACGGGTTCGGGCCGAACGACGCGGCGCTGGACGGGTTTCGTTGAGCGTCGACCCTTACGCCACGCCGGACAACGGATGACCCTGATCGTCCAGCGGAATATCCACCCATTCCTCCTTGGCGATGCGCCGCAGATCGATAATGGACCAGGGAATCAGGATCAACGCCGCCACGATCCAGGCGATCAGGTGCCAGATCCAGCCATTGCCGGGGATGAAGGTGGCAATCGCGACAAAAAAGCCGGTGATGCCGTAGAACCGGTAGGCTGCCTGCTGGGTGTAGTGGCCCACCTTGGGGTCGGGATGATGGCGGTTCATGGCGTATACCAGCATCGAGGCGCCGAACCAGAAGATCAGCAGGGGAAACGGGACCAGAATCGCGATCAGGTTGCCATAATTCATCAGGGCTGCGGCCCGCTTGGCGGAGGAACCCCGCGCCACCTTGCCGATGACCGTTTCTTCGCTTTGTTCCAGCATGGGCATCTGCATGTGCATGATCGAGAACCTTGAGGATGGGGAACGGATGAGAGGTTGGTAAACGCCATGTTCGGAAACCCTCCCCCCCTTGTCAACCACGAGGATGAACCGTGATCGCGGCCTGGCTGGATGCGCTTGAGCGCCTGGCTTTACCACCCACCTGTTTGCTGTGCGGGGCGGTGGGCACGGCGGGACAGGATTTGTGCGCTGGCTGCCTCAGCGATCTGCCACGCAATCTCGCGGCCTGCCCGCGCTGCGCCGTGCCCCTGGCCGTTGGCGGGACCGATCCCTGCGCCAGTTGCCGGGCGCAACCCCCAGCCTTCGACCGCGCGGTTGTGCCCTTTCGCTACCAGCCGCCGATGGATTTTCTGATCACGCGCCTGAAATTCAACGGTCGTCTGGCGCATGCCCGCTTGCTGGGCGAATTGTTCGCCGCCGCGCTGGCCGAACGCGGCGATCCCGCGCTGGACTGCATCGTGCCGGTGCCGCTGCATCCGCGCCGATTGCGGGAGCGCGGGTTCAATCAAGCTTTGGAACTGGCGCGTCCCGTCGCCCGCCGCCTGGGGATTCCGCTGCAAATCGATGGCCTGCGGCGCGTGCGTCACACCCTCCCGCAAGTCCGGTTGGACGCCCGCCAGCGCCAGACCAACCCACTGGGCGCGTTCGCGCTGGGTGTGCCGCTGCCCGGAGCGCGGATCGCATTGATGGACGACGTGGTCACCACCGCCAGCACGATGGGTGAATGTGCTCGGGTGCTGCGGACCGGCGGGGCGACCGACATTGCAATCTGGGCCATCGGCCGGACCGGCGGCGCTCCGTGAAAGGTCCGCTGGGCTTGTCGGTTCCAGGACGGTTTTTCCACCGCTGCTTAGCGCTGGGAAAGGGCGTGCTCAAGCGTCTCCCGCAGGCGGTCGGCATCCACGTTCTCGGCGATGACGCCTTGCCCAAGCTCGCGCAGCAGGATCAGTCGTAGCCGGCCGTTCTGGACCTTCTTGTCCACCGCCATCAGCCGCAGAAAATCAGCGGGCGTCAGTTCGGGCGGCGGGGCGAGCGGCAGGCGAGCGCGGGTCAGCAGCGCCCGTACCCGTTCGACCTGTTCCCCGCTCAGCCAGCCCAGTCGGGCCGACAGATCGGCGGCCATCGCCATCCCCACCGCCACAGCCTCGCCGTGCAGCCACTCGCCATAACCGATCCCGGTTTCGATGGCGTGGCCGAAGGTGTGGCCGAGATTGAGCAGGGCGCGCTCGCCGGTCTCCCGTTCGTCGGCGGCGACGATCTCGGCCTTGTTGCGACAGGAATGCTCGATGGCTTCGCTCAGGGCGACGGCGTCGCGCGCCAGCAACGCCTCCAGATTCGCCTCCAGCCAGTCCAGGAACGGGCGGTCGCGGATCAGACCGTACTTGATCACCTCGGCCAGGCCGGCGCTCAGTTCGCGGTCCGGCAGGGTGGCGAGGGTGTCGGTGTCGGCCAGCACGCAGCGCGGCTGATAAAACGCGCCGATCATGTTCTTGCCGAGCGGATGGTTGACGGCGGTCTTGCCGCCCACCGAGGAATCGACCTGAGCCAGCAAGGTAGTGGGAATTTGCACGAAGGACACGCCGCGCTGGTAACAGGCCGCCGCGAAGCCGGCCATATCGCCGATCACCCCACCGCCGAGGGCGACGATCGTGCAATGCCGGTCGAACCGGTGCTCAAGCAACGCGGTGAAAACGGCGTTCAGCGTCTCCAGGGTCTTGTAGCGCTCGCCGTCGGGCAGGATCACCGCCTCGCAGCGCAGGCCGGTCAGAGCGGCGCGGGCGCGCTCCAGGTACAGCGGCGCGACCGTGGTATTGCTGACCACCAGCACCTGCCGGCTGGAAAGGTGGGGTTGCAGCAACTCTGCCTGCCCCAGCAAGCCAGGACCAATGTAAATCGGGTAACGGCGGTCGCCGAGTTCGACATGGAGGGTTTTCATGGAGATTCCAGGGATGGCTCAGGCTCGAAGCGGATGAAGTTCCGGCCGGTTCAGGATATCGCGCGTCACCTGAGCGGGGGAACGGCCCTCGGTCGAAATCACGCAGTCGGTCACGGCGCGGTAGAGCGGATCGCGTTGCGCGAACAATTGCGCCAGCCTGGCCCGGGGGTCGGCGGTTTGCAGCAGGGGGCGATGGCTATCGCCCCGCGTGCGGCGCAATTGCTCGTCCACCGAGGCGCACAGGTACACCACGAAACCGCGCCCGGCCAGGCAGCGGCGATTATCGGGATCAAGCACAACGCCACCGCCGGTGGCGAGGACAAGGTCCGGCCGCCGGGTCAGTTCGGCGATCACGGCCTTTTCACGGACGCGGAATCCGGCCTCGCCCTCCATTTCGAAGATCCAGGGAATGCCGGCCCCGGCGCGCTGCTCGATCTCATGGTCGCTATCAAGAAATTCCCGGTGCAGCGCCAGCGCCAGCCGGCGGCCGATGGTGGTCTTGCCGGCGCCCATGGGGCCGATCAGGAAGATGCTGGGAAGAGTGGGCGGCATGACAAGGTCGCGCACGGCGCAAGAGGAGGATCGGGGCGTTTCGGTGGTATTGTAAGCAGAATCGCGCCACGGTGGGTGGAGGAACGGTTCGCCGCCGCGCGGCCCTTCGATCAGTGGCGATGGATCGGATTGGTGCGTATGCTTGCGTCGATTACGTTCCCTCGCAGGGCCTTCAACCTTAATTTGACGAGTAAAACCCATGGCCAGTGTCAACAAAGTCATTCTGATCGGCAACCTGGGCAAGGACCCGGACGTGCGTTACATGCCTAGCGGCAGGGCGGTCGCCAACGTCACCATCGCCACCAACGAAAGCTGGAAGGACCGCAACACCGGCGAGAAGCAGGAACGGACCGAATGGCATAACGTGGTGTTCTACAGCCCGCTGGCGGAAATCGTCGGCCAATACTTGCGCAAGGGCTCCTCGGTGTTCGTGGAAGGCCGTCTGCAAACCCGCAAGTGGCAGGACAAGAACGGTCAGGATCGCTATACCACCGAGATCATCGCCAATGAAATGAAGATGTTGGGTGGGCGCGGCAGCGCTGGCGGCAGCGCGCCGTTTCCGGGAGAAGAGCCGGAGATGGATTCCGCCCCCCCGCCGGCCCGACCGCCGCAGGGATCCACGCCGGCGCGGCCGCAGACCACCGCGCAACCCCAGCCTGGTCCAGACAGCAGCGGTTTCGATGACGACATTCCGTTTTGATCTTGGAGCAAGGTTGGCGTCGTAAGCCATGATTCTTGACTGTGATCGGCGGTTAGGCTGTTTATTCTAGCGATTCGCGTTATAAGCGGATTCCAGAGTCAACGCGATTTCCTCATGTCGGGATCGCGTTGTGGCCATGGCGCCGGCAGCCGGCGCACCCCTCGACAGGTAATGCCGTCATGACAACTCATGTTGCGAATTCCCAATTTACGTCAACCCTGTCACGGTCGGCTGATCTCGCGCGCCAGGCGGGACTGGTTGGCCTGGGCGCTTGCGTCGCCACCCAGCGGGAAGTCCGGTGGCTGTTCCGGACGCTGTTCGAGCAAGGTCAGCGGCTGGAAGCCGCCTTGCTGGACAATCTGACTCAGCGCGCGGTGATCGCCGGGAACTGGGTTGATACCTGCGAGCATACCGCCATGAACTGGTGGGGGCGGATCGAGCCGATCTCGCGGCTTCAGTTCGAAACGGTTCCTGCACCAGTGTGGCTTGGCCACCCATGACGACTTGTGCTGGCGGAAACTCGACGACGTGAATCTTCGCGTCGCCGATCTGGACGAGGATTCGGAAAAGTTGCCTGACCCCGATTCCAGCCGCCGGACCGCCGGTGGGTGGAATCCGTCTTCGTCCAGGTTGAAGAGTCATACCAATTCCCGGCAGGTTTTCGTATGTTCAAGGCAGGGTGTAAATACTGTTATCTCGGTCGTTGTCCAGTGAGCTTTGAGCTTGGCGATCCGGGGTTCAAGCTCACGGTACCCTGCAGCTCCTCATGCAACGCACGGGTTTCGAAGACGCTGCTTGATACTTCCGCCCATTCCGCAGCGGGCGTCAGCTTGCGTGGACTGGCAGCAAGAAAATCTTCCAACGATTCGTCGCTCATCGCTCTTAACACCTGTTCGGCGGTCAGAATCGACAGCTTTCCAGTTTCTTGACCCGCGCTTGCGATCTGTCGCCCATCAGTTCCATAACCTTGTCGAGGTGAGTGAGGCGCCTGCGCTTTGCTGCCAGACAAAGCTGTAGACTTTCTTCGCTGCTTCCACTTTGTCGGTATCTGAGAATGCGGGGCTGGGGAGCAAGGGGTAGAGATGATCCAAGATAAACACCTCGACCTCGGCCTGGGTTTGCTCTTTCTGCGTCCATTGGTCAAGCGGCGCAATCAGTCCTCGCAGTTCTTGAAGCAGTTCGCGGCTTGCTTGCTTGAGCCGCTCGCGTTCGGTCTTGCCGAGATGCCCTTCCGTAACAGGTCGAACAGTCAGTTCCTCCTCGCTCAAGCCCTCCTCCACCGCCCGGCGTTGCTCGGCGTCCAGGCTGCTGGCTAGATCGACCAGTTTGGCGAAGGTTTCCTCGATGGTGACGCGGTCCTTTTCCTGGTTGTGGTCGGCGATGATTTCGATAGCGCTTGTCATAGTCCATGCATTGCGGGTTGCGCGCCAGCATCGCGGCGAGCTTTTGTTCGACGAGGTCGCGGATGTCCTGGCGCAGGGCCTTCCGCTTCACTTTCTTGGCGAATTCGTTCCGCAGCTTTTCCAGGTCGATCCGGCTCAGGTCGTAGAGCTTGGATTCCTCGAAAGCTTCGATCGGGGTCTGCGCGCGGATCGCTTCGTTGACGATGCGGTGCAATGCCTTGAGCAGTTCCGTCACGTCGGCCGTGTCGCGCCGTTCGCTCAGTTTCTTGTAGATGGCTTCGAGGTTGTCGTGCCGCTCGGCGTAGACGAACGCGGACGGCTCCATCAGCAGGGCCTTGAAGCGGACGAACACCTGCCGGGCCAGAATCTCGAAGCGGCTTTTGGCTTCGTCGGCGGCGTAAACCGCTTCCACCGCGTCAGCCAGGGCGGCAATCCGTAAAGCCTTTCGCACCGGTCAGTTGGGCCGGGTTGAACCCCAAATCCCGGGCAAGTGGGCTTCGGTCGCCTCGATGGCGTCCAGCAGCGCTTTGGCGCGCTCTTCCTCCACCGGCGCGACGACGTCGTCGGACGGGTCGCCCTTGTCGCCTAGCGCGTATTGGGCTAACGCTTCGCGCAGGCTTTTGAGCATCCCGTTGTAATCCACGATCAGGCCAAAATCCTTGCTCCGATAGCGCCGGTTGGCGCGGGCGATGGCCTTCGCATCAGGGTGTGCGCCTTCATCGGCTTGTCGAGATAGAGCGTCGAGAGGCATTCCACGTCGAAGCCGGTCAGCCACATGGCGCAGACGATGGCGATACGAAACGGGTGCGCCGGATCTTTGAAGGCGGATTCCACATCCACCCGCTGACCATCCGCCGTCTCGAAGCCCCGCTTCATCATCAGCCGGTGGGGGATGATGTCGAAATCCCACTTTTTTGAAATCGGCGACTTCGTTCTGCGCCTCGCTGATGATGATTTCGATGATCGCCTCGTCCAGCCATTTCGCCTTGGCCAGCAAGCGGTCGCGCTGGGCGTGGGAGCAGTTGCCGGGCGTCAACGTCCCGTTCCCCGGCAATGGCCGCTTCCTTGAGGGCGATCTCGCTACGTACAGCTTTTTTGTTTCCTCCGCCACTGGAGTTCGATTCGCTGCAACATCCGGGCGCAAGTGATTTTGTCGATGCAGACCAGCATCGCCTTGCCGGATTCCCAGCGGGTGGTGGCGTGTTCCACGAAATCGGCGGCGATTTTCTCCAGCCGTCGTCGGCGGTGATGACTTTCGTAATCCTTGCCCAGCAGTTTTTCCAACAGGGCTTCCTGATCCGGGTTCAAGTCAGCTTTTTCGATGGCGTCGGCGATGCGGGTCGTTGAGGTCGAGCCGGGACAGTCCCAGTTTTTCACCCCGGTTTTCGTAGACCAGCTTCACCGTCGCGCCGTCTTCCTCCGAACGCTTGAAGTCGTAGCGGGAGATGTAGCCGCCGAAGATGCGCTTGGTCAGTTCGTCGTCTTGGAACAGCGGGGTGCCGGTGAAGCCGATGAAGGCGGTTCGGCAGCGCCAGGCGTATGTTGCGGGCCAGCTTGCCGGCCTGTGCAGGCGCTTCGTCGGAAATGACGATGATGTCGTCGCGGGGGCTGTAGGTTGATCCGGGTTCACGTCCTGGTTGAACTTGCGGATCAGGCTGAAGAGATAGCGGTGGTTTTGCTGGAGCAGTTGTTTCAACGCCTCGCCCGAACCGGCTCGGGTATTGTCGTCCGCCACCCCGCAGCCGACGAAGGTGCGGTAAATCTGGCTGTCCAGGTCGTCGCGGTCGGTCATCAACAGGAAGGTGAAGTTGCCCGGAATCTGCCGTCGCACCTTTTCGGCGAAGAACGCCATGGAGTAGGACTTGCCGCTGCCCCGGGTGTGCCAGAACACGCCCAGCTTGCCCAGTTCCGGGTGCGCCGGCTCCGGCAGGCGCACGGTGCGGGGTTCTTCCAAAGAGACCCCCTCGCCCCTTCGGGGGAGAGGGTTGGGGGTGAGGGGGTGATCCATCGCCTGTTCCCGAGGCAATTCGATCACGCGGTAACTCAGCCGTTTTTCCGGCGGATAGTCCTGTTTCAGCGCTTCCTGGCGGATCACCGCCGCAACCGCGTTGCCCACGCCGAGCACCTGATGGTTGCGCGCCACCACCTTGCGGGTCGCCCCCCGGTTTGCTGGTATCGAACAGGATGAAGTTCTCGACGATATCCAGCAGTCGCGTCTTGTCCAGCAGGCCGTCGAGCAGGATTTCGGCGTCTACGCTGCCCTGGTCGCGCTCGTCCAACCGCTTCCATTCGGCGAAGTGTTCCCACGCGCTGGTGATGGAGCCGTAGCGGCGCGATGGCCGTTGCTGACGATCAGGAAGGCGTTGTGGTGGAAGGCGTGGGCGATGACGTGTTCGTTCAGGTAGTCCTTGAGGTTGCCCTCGAAGCCGGCGCGGATGTTTTGGTAGACCGCCTTGAGTTCGATGAAGACCAGCGGCAGGCCGTTGACGAAGCAGACCAGATCGGCGCGACGGTTGTAGCCGGCGCGCGCAGGCCGGTGAACTTGAGCTCCTCGCACCGCCAGGAAGCGGTTGTGGGTCGGCTTGCGGAAGTCGATGACCTGGGCCTGGGCGTGGCGCAGATCGCCCTTGGTGTCGCGGGTAGCTGACCGGCACGCCGTCGCGGATCAGCCGATGGAATTCCTGATTGTGTTGGATCAGGAGCGGGAGAAGTCGTAACGGGTGAGGGCGCCGACCGCGTCGTCGATGGCCTTGGCCGGCAATCCGGGATTGAGTTTGACCAGGGCGGCGCGCAGGTCGCGCTTGAGCACGGCTTCCTCGCGGGTGTCGGCGCGACCCAGCGTGCCGTCCGGGCCGAAGGTTTCCTGGTTCCAGGCGTAGACGCTGTCCCAACCCAGCACTTTTTCCAGATGTTCGGCGAAGGTAGCCTGGACCAGCCGATCTTCGCTGTTGATGTTGGTAGGCCATGCGCTCGTTTTCCTTGTTGGCCTTATTGGCTCGGATATAGCCCGCTCAAATACGGCTGAGCCAAAAAATTTATTTAATAACAACCAACTAAAAATCAGATTGGCTCGATATGAAAAGATTCGGTCACTTTTGAGCCAAAATTCGAATCTCTCCAGTGGCTATGCGAGTCGATAGCGCGCACTGCTGCCTGCCCCGCATGACCACTGCGCCGGTATGAACAAGTTCCGCCATCGTTCGTTTAAGCTGAGAACGATTGATCTCCTTGCCGATGCGCTTATGAACATCCCCTATTTTGAATCAGGGTAGCGGCGCAAATCTTCCCTGACTAGCTCCGACAGGCGGTGCGGCTCAATCCGCGTCAACGTGGTGAGCTGCGTCAGATCGGCATCGTGCAACAAAGCGGGTGTTACGAAGTAGCGCGTTCCTTTGGCGCGGCCACTGGTCTGAACAATTCCCCAATCTGGGCAAGCGCCCCAACCAAGCATCAAGGTTTCCGGTTTCGGGTAGCTCAAGGCTCTTCGCCAGCTCGCGAGCGGTCATTCCTTCAGACATAGGGCCAGCAATCCCAGCGTAATCCGGCTTCGCGTTGCGTGAGCTGTCCGTTCATCAACCGTTTCGATCAGGCGGATCACTGGCAGCTTGAGGATATGCCGTGGCCGCACGGTGACATGAACGGAATCCTGACCCTCGGTCAGCGTTGGCGTCGGCCGTAGGCAAGCTGGCGCTCGTACATCATGTCAAACCCGCTTCCTTCGCGTTCCATCAGCCCCAGATCGTGAAAGACGCGGGCGAGGGCGTCATTGCGGCGGCGGCTGGCGGAGGATGGTTTGCGGCGTGACTCCGAGCGGCAGCTGTCCCGGATTGACCACTTCCAGCCGGTCCGGGTGCAGGTTGAGGAAAATATCGCCGCGCTGGGTGTAGGGCCGGCGGACCAGAGCATTGACCAGCAACTCGCGAACCACCTTTTCATCGAACGCCGGCACGTTGCGCCGATACAGACCTTCGGCGATTTCATAGCTCTCGCGAAAGTCCGGCACTTCCTGCCAGATGGCGCTGACCAGTTCCACCGGGGATAGCGTGTAGTCATCCCACGGCAGTTTGTTGACCTTCTGGCCGCGTTCGTCGTACTTGAGGAATTGGACGATGGGGGCCGTACCCAAACGCGAATGGTCGAGCGCACAAGCCGAGCAGCAGGACGCCCAGATTCGTGAGCGTCGCGCCGTCCGCCAGTCCGTAGTGTGAGTGAGCAGTTCATCCGGCGTTTTTTCTTTGACCGACGGCTTTACCCGGCTGGATGCCCGGATTCCAGTCACGAAGGCATCCAGTTTGGCGGCATCCACCGCCAGCGCGGTATGCCGAGTTGGGTCATGGTTTCCCACGCGAACCCCGGTCGTTCGTTGGCGAGCCGCAACACGTCGTCGCCGACCACTGGCTTGCAAGGTGTCGCTGACTCGCAGGAAGTAGCGACCATCGCAGGTTGAAGCGACGCTCAGGGAGCGCGGAAGGGTGAGTTCGATAAATTGCCCGCCGTTGTCGGCTGTGATGATTTGGGGCAGGGCTTGGACATTGACGGTCAGTTCGCCGATGCGCTTGCGGAGGGTGTCCAGTTCGGGTTTGATGGTTTGACTGGGCGGAGGCAGGGCTTCGCCGTCTTCGATACCGATTAGCAACCGTCCACCTTGGCCGTTCGCAAAACATACGCAATCCTTGGCGATCTCGTTCCAGTCAGCCGTTTTGCCGGTGATGATCCGCAACGACTTTCTGGTCCGTCTGTTGGTTTTCCAGATTCATACCGCAATCTCACCGCTCATCATAGCGCGGCAGCAGCAAATCGCGGGCGGCGCGGAGTTTTTGGTTCTGAGCGTGCAGTGTCTTGATTTGCTCAAATACAGGTTCAGCAAGTCGCAAAAAGACGCAACATCGAACGCGGCGGCATCCACACCATAAGCTTATTAAAACAACTTTCCTGAACCCGTTGCCGTCCCGACGAACCTATCATGCTTTGATCGCATTCTCGCGGAAGTGGTAAGTCCGCGCCAGGACAGTAAACAAATTCCGGCGTTACACGTTTGGATCAGAAACGATAAACTCGGTTGAGCCTCGGCCAACTTCTCGCCGAGCGCCATGAAATTCACGAAACCAGTCTTGCCGTTCTCAAGGCAGGGTGTGATTCGCGCTAGCAGCGTGTCGCCATTCTGAAATTTGCTGCCACTTCGTCCATCGCGCTTCACTGCGTTTTGAACGACCATCGAGTCCGTGAGCAGGTCGGCCATTTCAACATACCAATGCTCTTCTTCATCTGACAGCCGCGGCCAAAGGATTGATGTCGATGATTTCGCACGTACACGCTCCCACCCCTCCGGCAGGCCATCAACAATCCGCGTATGTTCATGGCCGGGCGCGCAGCCGCACGAACCATTCCCGGTAGAGCAAAGTCAAGGCCGATTCTTCTAACAACGCCATTCGGCGGCGGTTGTTTTCGATCAGGTCGTCGTAGGTGGAGAGGATGGACGCAATGCTATCTTGAATCGGGCGCGGAGGGATTTTGATAGGAATATCGTGGATGTGATTTCGATTCAGTGTTGGATTAGAGTTGCCAACATCGAAGCGTTTAAAATCGAGGGTATGTAAAAAGTAGTAGACAAACCGAGGATTGTTTTCTTTGAGGTCTTTGCTCCAAAGCGTTGTGTCGTGCGGCCAGTAATCAATTCGTGGTGAAATGGATTGATCCGACCGTTCCCTTGCGGGCCTATACCCATACCAGGGCCATTTGCCTTAAATTCATCGTGGAAGCTAGTCACGCCAGATGAGGAGATAACGGGATAAGGCCCTGGTTTCTGTTGGGCTTCTTGGGTAATATCAAATCCGCGTTGGAAGAAGACTAGATCGCTCTCAGCTTTACCAAATGCCAACCATGTGATTTAGCCGAGTAACTCATACCCCCAACTCCTCAAAATTCTCCTGAATCTTCGCGGCCAGTTCCACCGCTTCCCGATTCAAGTCCGCAAGTTCCACATGAATGTCGCGCAAGGTCTGCTCGAAATCGAAATCCTCATCCACTTCCGGCGGCGCGACGCCGACATAGCGGCCCGGCGTCAAACTCCAGTCGGCCGCCGCAATCTCGGCGCGCGTCACCACCTTGCACAGACCCGGCACCGCCTGCATTTCAGCGTTGTAGCGCTCTTGCAACACCGATTTGCTGGTGGAAATAGGCGGCGGCCTTGAGTTGTTCCACCGCCTGTTTGCGCTCCTCGTCCAGTTGCTTTGCGCGTTTGCCGGCAAGGCGGCGATCATGAAATTCGGCGGCTTCCTCGACAGACGCCAGTTCCTGCGCCAGTTGCCCGCAGCGGGCGGCGAGCTTGTAAAGCAAATCCACCTGCTTGACCAGGCCCTTGATCTTGTCGGCCAGCGGATCGAAGGCATGGCGGGCGGCGTGCTGGCCCGTTAGCGTCGCAGAGCGGCGGCGTAGCGGTCGCGGAAATCCGCCAGTTCCCGCTAGCGGCGCGGTCCGCCTCATACGCTTGCCGGACTTCGGCGAGTTCGGCCAATCCATCGACCAGCGGCTGTTTCTGCTCCGGCGTGAGTGCGGCCAGCCTCTTCACCCGCTCATCGAACTCCGCAAACTGATTTGCAGGCCCTTGCAGGTCGCCTCGAAGCGCTCCACCCGCCGGGAACGGCGGCGGCTTCCCGACAACGGCGGCGACATAATCCCGCACCAGCGCCAGGAAGCCGCGCGCCTGCTGGCCCCGATATGCTCGGGGACAATGGCGGTCAGATTGGCGAGCTGTTCCGGGCTGGAAGTCGTAAATCTTGCGGGTGACTTTGCGGTAGTTGCGGGCGTCGAGCATCAAGACGGTGTCGGCGTTTTCTCGCCCCCACTCCTGGCCCTCCCCGCCAGGGGGGATGGAAGCCACTTTTTGCCCTTGTCGAAGAACCACACCAGCAGGGCACGGTGCGGGTGTAGAAGAAATTGGAGCGATGGCGATCATCACGTCCACGTCGCTGGTCTCCATGATCTTGCGGCGCACCTCCGCCTCGCCATGTCCGGCGCTGATGCCTGCGAGGACATCACGGCACCGGCCCGGCCCAACGGCGGCCGTAGCGTAGGAAATCCACAGGTAGTTGCCGCTGGAAACGGCCTCCGGTTTTTCCCGGAGTCCCTTTCCTGTTCTGCCCGCCTTGGTGGTGCCCGGCAACCCGGAACGGCAGCCTGCGGTCGCCTTCACCTCCTCAGCGTCCACCATATCCACGCTGATCGCGGACAACATCAGCGAAATCGCAGAAAAGTACGAAGAGAAGCGAAGTCGTCCTGATAGAAGGTGTTGAGCCATGAATACCGCTCAGGCCGGTGCACGGCCAGACCATCCCGGCCAGTCGAACGTGGTGGCGGTCTTTTCCTGCCCGTAAACGTATTCGGTGGCTGGTGTCCTGTCCGCGCTCGATAAAGTGGCTTGATTGCACGAACATGCCGCCGGAACCGCAAGCGGGATCGAACACGATGCCGTGATCCGGCTCGATGACGTTGACGAGGCCTGCACCAGCGAGGGCGGGTGCGTGAAGAACTTCATCGCTGTCCGGGAAGCGCCTGCATCGCGAACTTCATCAGAGTACCGTAGATGCGGCCAAACACGTCGCCGCTGGCATTGCGCAGCGCTTCCCGGTCGAAAGCGCGCAACAAGTCTTCCAGCAGATCGCTCTCGAACCGGTCGTAATCCTTCGGCAACTGACCTTCCGCAGCGGCTCGAACTCGTTCTCGATGGCGTTCATCGCCTGACCAGCGCCGCGCCCAGTTTGCCAACTTTGGGCTGCTTCATCAGCACGTTGTATCGCGCGGGTTCGGGCCAGCCCCGGCACCTTGGAGTCATAGACGAAGTAACGCTGCTCCTGGGCCGGAAGGTTATCCAGGGCGGTCTTGGAAAAGCTGATTTTTTGCCGATTCGGTTTCATACGCCGAACTCCCAACCTTGTCAAAAGAACTTTACATAGCACAGGATGGGGCTCTGTGCTATGCCGGTGCCATGTCATAGCACAATTTCCAGCAATCCATAGCGCTACGACACAAGGTTAGTTTACGGCTAACTTCTTGATTAAGCCAGCCAAAACAACATAGCGCAACCTGGCGCAAAGCGGAGTTTTCAGAACTTCATGTCCTCGAAAAACTTCTTGACTCCATCCAGCCAGCTCCCCTGTTGCGGAGTATGGCGTTTGCCGCCGGCTTCCATGGTGTCGGCGAACTGCTGTAGTAGTTCTTTCTGTTCTCGGGTCAGGTTGACTGGGGTTTCCACCGCCACCCGGCACAGCAGATCGCCGGTTGGACCGCCGCGCACCGGCTTGACCCCCTTTCCGCGAATCCGGAACACTTTGCCAGTCTGTGTCTCGGGGGGAATCTTCAGGCTCAGCCGCCCATCCAGGGTCGGTACTTCCAGATCGCCGCCCAGCGCCGCCGTGGTGAACCCGATGGGGACCTCACAGTACAGATCGCTGTCCTCACGGCTGAAAATCGGATGCGGCTTGACCTGAATCTGCACGTACAGATCGCCCGGCGGCCCGCCCTGCTCGCCGGCCTCGCCCTCGCCAGCCAATCGGATGCGGTCGCCGTTGTCCACTCCCGCCGGCACCTTCACCGACAGCGTTTTCTGTTCCTCCACTCGACCGATGCCCCGGCAGGTCTCGCAGGGCTCGGGGATGATCGTGCCGCGCCCCTGGCAACGTGGACAAGTCTGCTGAATCGAGAAAAACCCCTGTTGCATCCGCACCTGACCGACACCGCGACAGGTGGGGCAGGTGGTGGGCTTGGTCCCCGGCTTGGCCCCGCTGCCGGCGCAGGACGCGCAGGTCACCAGGGTCGGCGCTCGAATTTTGGCGGTGGTGCCGAACACCGCTTCCTCTAGCGTAAGGTCCAGGGTGTAGCGCAGATCGGCGCCCCGGTAGCTTTGCGCGCCGCCGCGCATGCCGCCGCCGAAAATGTCGCGGAACACCCCACCGAATATGTCGCCCAGATCGGCCGCCCCACCGAAACCGCCGCCCGCCGAACCGTCCACACCCGCATGGCCGAACTGGTCATAGGCAGCCCGCTTGCGTGCGTCGCTCAACGCCTCGTAGGCTTCCTTGGCTTCCTTGAACTTTTCCTCGGCCACCTGATCGCCAGGGTTACGGTCGGGGTGATGCTTCATCGCCAGCCGCCGATACGCCTGCTTGATCTCGGCTTCGCTGGCGTTGCGAGCCACGTTGAGGATTTCGTAATAGTCGCGTTTGGCCATGTTTCGGTCTTGCGTCGAAAAAAGCACGGGTGGATCCATTCAAAACCAAAAATCCGGGAGGGGTTCACCCCCCCGGATTCGCCGTTCAGCGCAACCAGGGCGCCTACTTCTTCACCTCCTCAAACTCGGCGTCCACCACGCCGTCGTCGGTCGGCTTATGTCCCCCGCCCCCTGTGCCGCCGTGCGGGCCGCCTTCCGGCCCGCCGCCGGACTGGCCGTAGATTCGCTCGGCCAGCTTCCCGGACGCCTCGGCCAAGGTCCGGGTCTTGGCCTCGATGGCGCTCTTGTTGTCGGTCTTGGCCGTGGTGCGCAGGTCGCTGATCGCGGCCTCGATGGCCGACCGCTCGCCGCCCTCCACCTTGTCGCCCAAGTCCCGCAGGGTCTTTTCGGTGGCGTGGATCAGGTTCTCGGCCTGGTTGCGGGCGTTGACCAGTTCGTGGAACTTCTTGTCTTCCTCGGCGTGCGCCTCGGCGTCCCCGACCATCCGCTTGATTTCGTCCTCGGACAGGCCGGAGGACGCCTTGATCACGATCCGGTTCTCCTTGCCGGTGGCCTTGTCCTTGGCGGAGACGTGCAGGATGCCGTTGGCGTCGATGTCGAAGGTCACCTCGATCTGCGGCACGCCGCGGGGCGCCGGCGGAATGTCGGTCAGATCGAACTTGCCCAGCGACTTGTTGGCCGAGGCCATCTCGCGTTCGCCCTGCAGGACGTGCACGGTCACCGCCGTCTGGTTGTCGTCGGCGGTCGAAAAGGTTTGCGTCGCCTTGGTCGGGATGGTGGTGTTCTTCTCGATCAGCTTGGTCATCACGCCGCCCAGCGTCTCGATGCCCAGGGACAGCGGGGTCACGTCGAGCAACAGCACGTCCTTGACCTGACCGCCCAGCACGCCGCCTTGAATCGCGGCGCCGACCGCGACCGCCTCGTCGGGGTTGACGTCCTTGCGCGGTTCGCGGCCGAAGAATTCGCGCACCTTGTCCTGCACCTTGGGCATCCGCGTCTGGCCGCCGACCAGCAGCACGTCGTCGATCTGGCCGATGCCCAGTCCAGCGTCCTTCAGCGCGATCCGGCACGGGCCGATGGTCTTATCCACCAGGTCCTCCACCAGCGACTCCAGCTTGGCGCGGGTCAGCTTCAGGTTCAAATGCTTCGGTCCGCTGGCGTCGGCGGTGATGTAGGGCAGGTTGATCTCGCTCTGCTGGCTGGAGGACAGCTCGATCTTGGCCTTCTCCGCCGCTTCCTTCAGCCGTTGCAGCGCCAGTGGATCGCTGGCCAGGTTGATGCCGGTTTCCTTCTGGAATTGCTCGATCAGGTAGTCAATGATCCGCTTGTCGAAATCCTCCCCGCCCAGGAACGTGTCGCCGTTGGTCGAGAGCACCTCGAACTGCTTCTCGCCATCCACCTCGGCGATCTCGATGATCGAGATGTCGAAGGTGCCGCCGCCCAGGTCGTAGACCGCGATCTTGCGATCCTTGGAACTGGACTTGTCCATGCCGAAAGCCAGCGCCGCCGCCGTCGGTTCGTTGATGATGCGCTTGACTTCCAGGCCGGCGATGCGGCCGGCGTCCTTGGTGGCCTGGCGCTGGCTGTCGTTGAAGTAGGCCGGCACCGTGATCACCGCGTCGGTGACCGGGTGGCCGAGGTAGTCCTCGGCGGTCTTCTTCATCTTCATCAGCACCCGCGCCGAGATTTCCGGCGGCGCCATTTTCTTGCCGCGCGCCTCGACCCAGGCATCGCCGTTGTCGTTCTTGACGATCTTGTAGGGCACCAGGTCGATGTCCTTCTGCACCTCCGGCTCCTGGAAGCGACGGCCGATCAGCCGCTTGACCGCGAACAGGGTGTTCTTTGGGTTGGTGACCGCCTGCCGCTTGGCCGGCTGGCCGACGGTGATCTCCCCGTCTTCCATGAAGGCGACGACCGAGGGCGTGGTCCGGTCGCCTTCGCTGTTTTCAATGACCCGGGGCTTGCCACCCTCCATGATCGCCACGCAGGAGTTGGTGGTGCCGAGGTCGATGCCGATAATCTTGCTGCTGCTCATTGGCCACGCTCTCTATACGCTGAATTCGGTTGAAATCTTTATCCTGCCGCTGGATGTGGGGGCGGAGCGACCGGTTTTCAATGGGTTTCGCGGGATTTAGCCGGCCGGCCTGGGGATGGCTTGGGCCACCAGCACCTTGGCCGGGCGGATCAATCGGTCGTTGAGCAGATAACCCTTCTGCACCACCTGCACCACGGTGTTCGGCTCGGCCTGGTCGGTCGGCGCCATCGCCATCGCTTCATGCTGGCTGGGGTCGAACCTGACGCCCAGCGGATTGATCTCGCGGGCGCCGAATTTCTCCATCGCCGCCGCCAGTTGTTTCAAGGTCAGCTCGATCCCCTCCCGCAACTTGGCCACGTCGACCTCGCCGTTGGCCGCCGCCAGTCCCATCTCCAGGCTGTCGCGCACCGGCAACAGCTCGCCGAAGAACCGCTCCAGCGCGAACTTGTGGGCGTTCTGCACCTCGCGTTCGGTGCGCTTGCGCAGGTTTTCCATCTCGGCGTGGGCGCCCAGATACAGTTTCCAGTGTTCGTCGGCCTTGGCCAGCGCCTGATCCAGATCCTGTTGTAGCGCATCGAATTCCTCGCGGCTGACCGGCAAGACATCCTCGGCTTCGGCGGCCGGCGCGGCCACGGTTTCCGTGAAGGGATGGGTCGATTCGGCGGTCTCCGGCTGGACACGAGACTCCAGCGTGGGGTCTGCTTGGGTCATGATCGTTCTCCGTCACCGATAAAATTTCGGGTGGGCGGACGAACGCCGCCCCTCTTGGAACAGAGTTGGGGTTCGATCGCGGAAATTCAAGTCAGCATCCCCCGGCAAGGCCGAGGAGACAGCGAGGCTGGAAGGCGAGCTAGCCGTTCTTGGCTGAAGGTTGAGGGGATGGCCGTGTTTCCCAGCGCCAGGCATGAGCGATGATCGTCCCCAGATCGGCATGGCACGGCTTCCAGCCCAGTTCCGCCCGCGCTCGGCTCGAATCCGCCACCAGCCGGGCCGGATCGCCGGACCGTCGCGCGCCGTATCGCACCGGGATGTCGTGGCCGGTCACGGCGCGGGCGGTCTCGATCACTTCTCGCACCGAGAAACCGTTGCCATTGCCGAGATTGTACGCGGCGCTGTCGCCACCCCCCCACAGGCGTTGCAGGGCCAGAAGATGGACCTCGCACAGATCGGCCACATGGATATAGTCGCGGATGCAAGTACCGTCCGGGGTGTCGTAGTCGGTTCCAAAAACCGTGACATGCGGCTGGTGGCCAGCGGCGGCTCGCAGCACCAGTGGAATCAGGTGTGTTTCTGGTTCGTGGCGCTCGCCCAACTCACCGTCCGGGTCGGCGCCGGCGGCGTTGAAATAGCGCAGGCAAACCGATTTGATCCCATACGCCGTCTCGTAATCTCGCAGCATCTGCTCGACCATCCACTTGCCGCGCCCGTAAGGATTGATGGGATTTTTCGGATGGTCCTCGTCAATCGGAATGCGAACCGGCTCGCCAAAAATCGCCGCAGTGGACGAGAAAACGAAGGAGCGGACCCGATGGGCCACCATGGCGTCCAGCAAATACTGGGTTTTAAACACGTTATTCAGATAATACTTGGCCGGCTCGCGCACCGATTCGCCCACCTGGATGTGGGACGCGAAATGCATCACGCCATCGACGCGTGGCGTTTCGAGCAACTCGTCCAGCAAATCCCGTTCGCCCAGGTCACCCAGCACGAAGCGGCCGCTTACCACCGCGTCCCGGTGACCGGCGGACAGATTGTCCAGCACCGTGACCTTGAATCCGCGCTGGCTCAACAGCTTGACCATGTGGGAGCCGATGTAGCCCGCTCCACCAACGACCAGCACATGCATGGAATCTTTCCTCTTGGATTCAGGCATGTCGCCACGCCAACCCTGTTAAAACGGCGCCCGTCAATTCACGACATTAACCCGGCGCCACGCCGTCGTCTTTCAAGCCATCGCCGCCGCCGGCAATACCCCCAAGCGGCCATTCGAAAACCCAACACCGCCGATCCTTCACCAATCCGCTAGCCGCCACTCCCGCCCTGCAAGTGCAGCAGGCGCTCCATCAGTTGCTCGATCTCGGTTTCCAGCGCGCCGCGTTCCTGTTCCGCCCGGGTGGCGTGGGCGGCCAGTTTTTCCTCCAGTGCCTGGCGGTCGCGTTGCGCCTGCTCCAGTTGCTGGCGCAGTTCCAACTCGCGCGAAGCCGATGGGGTACCCGGACTCGCCGCCGTCTGCTCGCGCAGCGCGCGCCGCTCGGCATGCAACCGTTCCACTTGTTCCTGCAATTTTTGCCGTTCCTCACCCCAGGCCGCTTGCTGTCGCTTCAACTCCACCGCCGCCTCCGCCCGCGCCTGTTCCACCGCCAACGCGCTGTCCACCCCCACGGATGGACCGCTACTAGAGCGCGCTTTTTGCAATGCCAGGTTGTCCTCTAGGGTATTCATCTGGATCTGCAGCGCCAGGCGCTCGCGCTCCCAGGCTTCCTGCTGTTGTTCCAACCGCTGGTTCAGCCCCAACTTGTCCTGCTGCAGCGCCTGGTACTGCTGTTCCAAGTGCGCGATCTGCAAATTCAGGGATTGGCGCTCCCGATCCCACCGCGCGCTGTCCTGGGCATAGCGATCTTGCAACGCCACCTGTTCCTGCTCCAGCCGCAAGATCGCGCCCCGCAACCGGGTCGTCTCGCGCAGGTAGGTCTGCTGTTCCTGCTCGCGTTGCGTCTCCAAATCGGCGATCCGCTTTCCCAGTTCAGCATGGCGTTCGCCCGCTTCGGCCAATTGATCCTCAAGCTGTTTTTGTTGTTGCAACGCGGCCTGACGGCTTTGGTAAGCCCCGGACTGCGCATCGAGCAAATCCGCTTGCAGTCCGCTGTTCTTGGACTGTATTTCCGCCAGTTCCGCCTGCGTCGCCCTGTGCTCGCGCCGCAACGTCTGATAAGGCAGAAGGCCCAAAAAAAAGACCGCCACCGCGCCGACGACCAACCCGATTACTATATCGATCATGTTGTTATATCCGCTGGTACCTGATTAACCCTGGTTTCAACCCGGTTCACCGTGGGCCGTCCGTCTCTCATCGCAACCCGTAGACCAGCAGCGCCGCGCCGATACCCGCCGCCGCCGCGCAGCCCGCCGCCAGATACGCCATATAGATATGGCGCTGTAAATCACGTCGGGCTTCCGCCATCAAATTCCGCGTCACCCGCGCCGCCACCGCCGTTGGGCTTTCCTCGGCGCGAGTAGCGGTACGAGCCTCGGCGACCGCCTCGGCCGCCGCCTGCAAGGCGACCTCCCGGGCTGTGGCGAGAGCGGTTTCGCGGGCGGTGTCGACCGCGGCTTCGTGGGCGGCGGCGTTGCCCTTCCGGGTGGCCTCGACAAACCGCGCGCTCAATTGTGGCACCAGTTGATCGGTGAATGCATGCAACTGAGTCTGGCAAACTTGCGCGGCGATCTGTTGAATGAGTTGTTCGATCTCCGACCGTCCATCGCGCTGCAAGGACTTGACTTGTTCTTCCACCAACGGTGGCAACCGGCTTTGAAGCGCGGCCCCAATTGCCCCCTCGGTATCCACCGCGGGTGGCCGCCAGTTCGCCAGTTGCTTCTCGACGACTTGGGTGGCGACGCGGTTGCTCGCCTCTTCATGACTGAACTCCAGTTCCAGCCGCAGCTTGGCGACCACGTCGTTAACCAGGGGCAGCACCTGCGACTCGACCGCGTTGTAGAAAAACTGCTCGGCTTTTTCGAGAATCAGCTTTTCGATGGATTCGGCCGTCATCCCCTCGCCGACCGGCGTCGATGCCGCAGCCGGGCGCGTGGCGGCGTCGAGCAAGGTATTCATGCGTTCGAGAAGCGCGCTGAGCGCTTCCGGCGTCGCCGGTTTGCTCAAGACATCCACCGCGCCCGCCGCGTGAGCCTGGCTCCGATACGACGGTTCATCCTTGGAAGTGTACATCGCCGCTGGAATGCTGGCGGTGGCCGGTTCGCTGCGAATTCGGCGCAACGCCGTCAGGCCGTCCATGCCGGGCATGGTGTGATCCATGAAGATCACATCCGGTTTCTGGTCGCGCAAATAGGCCAGCGCCTCCTCGGCGGAATCCGCTGTGTCCACAGTCATGCCGAGATTTTGCAAAATCTTGCGCAGCATCAACCGCGCGGATTTGGAATCATCCACCACAAGAACATGTCGGATTGGCATAAACCCCCCTGGCTTTCCATGTAGATTAGCAATATTTCCGCTTTAGGAAGCACGAAGACCCTGGTCAGGGTCCGTCACGAAAACCGCGAACGTAACGGCATTCTCGTGGCGATCATCCATCATCGATGGCGCGATAACTGGTGATATGGCGACAATGGTGGGGATAATACGAGAAACACCCTCAACAACAAAGAGACGATCCAGCCAGTTCCGCATCGGCGGCACGACGACGGCCCCGGCATGGGCCTGGAGTGAACCGCCGCCGCCTGGCAAAGGCGACCCAACGGAAATAACCAGAAGCATGGTTTGGGAATCGGAGTCAGTATTGTCCATGTCGACCCAGGCGCGTTATGCCCGTCGCCGCAATAAAACGTAAATCGCCCCGGTTCCGCCGTCCACCGGTCGAGCCGAACAGAACGCCAGCACCTCGTCGCGCTGGCGCAGCCAATGGTTGATCTTTTGTTTCAATACCGGCCCTCGATGGCGGGAGCCGTTACCCTTGCCGTGGATGATTCGCACGCAACCCAGGCTATCGCGACGGGCGCGGCGCAGGAATTCCCCCAGCGCTTCCCGGGCCGTCGTCACCGTCATTCCATGGAGATCCAGCGCCGCTCCGACTTGAAACTGACCGCGCCGCAGCTTGCGCAGCACCGTCTGCCGTACCCCCTCCTGGCGGTAGTACAATTCCTCGCCGGTATCCATATCCGCCGGCTCGAACCAATTCGACATCGCATCAGCCAGCACCTGCCGCTCGTCGGCCTCGGTGAAGCGGGGAATCGGCGCGGGATGACAGCGAACCGGTTCGATCCGGTCGCAACGCAGCGGTTCGACCGGGCCGACGGCTCGCCGGAACAGCGCCCGGTCTTGCGGGTCAAGGATGAGCGACTTGGTCATGGGCGCCTCGGCGGGAACATGGGCAAATCCGGCCAGGACAGCGAACAACGGTCATTTTAACGTCAACGCCGCCGGATACCCTAAGGATACCGGCCCATTGGCCGCGTGGAAGGAGATCCCAACAAAATGCGCATCTTGATTAGCAACGATGACGGTTATCAGGCGCCTGGTCTGCTGCGGCTGGCCGCTGCCCTGAGCGAATTGGCGGAGATCACGGTGGTCGCCCCCGACCGCGACCGCAGTGGTGCCAGCAACTCGCTGAGCCTCAAGAATCCGCTGTACGTCACCCAGCACGATAACGGCTTCCACAGCGTCGAGGGCACTCCGACCGATTGCGTCCATGTCGCCATCACCGGTTTGCTGGAGCAAGAGCCGGACATGGTGGTGTCGGGCATCAACAACGGCGCCAATCTGGGTGATGACGTGCTGTATTCCGGGACGGTGGCGGCGGCGATGGAAGGTCGCTTCCTGGGTTTGCCCGCCATCGCGATTTCCCAGGCCGCGTTCCGTCCGGCGCATTTCGACACCGCCGCCCGCGTCGCCGTCTGGCTGGTGCGGCGGCTGCGCGAACGACCGCTGCCGCCGGATACCATCCTCAACGTCAATGTCCCCGACCTGCCCTGGGAACGACTGGCCGGGTTCCGGGCCACTCGCCTCGGCCATCGCCATAAATCCGAACCCGTCATCAAGAGCATCGATCCCCGCGGCCGGCCGATTTACTGGGTGGGACCACCCGGCCCCGAGCAGGACGCCGGCCCTGGCACCGACTTTCATGCCGTGCATGCCGGTCAGGTGTCGATCACGCCGCTGCAAGTGGATTTAACCCGCCATGGCGTACTCGGTTCCCTGACGGAATGGCTGAGCGCCGGGCGTCCTTGGCAGTCCTATTAGGATGGTTTTCTGTTCTACTGAATAGGCATTTTGTCAGTAGACGAAAGGCATCAAAAAAGTTTATCATCATCAAATGCTTGGAATACGCACCAAGGAGCAGGCGATTCCGCGGTTCCAGCGTCGGCGCCAGCGTGGGGGGACGTCCACAGTCCCCCAAAACGAACACCGATTTCCGACCCAAAAAATAAAAGACGCGGCTGACATTGGCCCAAGCGTCGATTGAAAGAACCTACCAAGCGAAGCCCATGAGGAGGTCATCAATGTCCCGACGGATTGCCGTCTGTCTGGAAATGGTGGTGTGTGAAGACGAATTGCGCATGGACGACCCTCTGCTGGATGACAAGCAAGAGGATGCCGAGGACGAGGCGGTCGCGGAGGAAATACTGGAGCCGGGAGAACCCCCGTGGTCGGCGCCGATGGCGGCCAGCCGGGAATTCACCCTGGAGGAATTGGACGCCACCCGCATGTACCTGAGCGAGATTGGTTTTTCTCCGTTGCTGAGCGCCCGGGAAGAAGTCTACTACGCGCGCCGGACCCTGCAAGGCGACGCCGACGCGCGCAACCGCATGGTCGAGAGCAATCTTCGCCTGGTGGTGAAGATTGCCCGCCGCTACATGAATCGGGGCCTGAATCTGCTTGATCTGATCGAGGAAGGCAATCTGGGGCTGATTCACGCGGTCGAGAAGTTCGACCCGGAGCGCGGCTTCCGGTTTTCGACCTACGCGACCTGGTGGATTCGCCAGACCATCGAGCGGGCGTTGATGAACCAGACCCGCATCATCCGGTTGCCGATCCATATCATCAAGGAAATCAACGGCTACCTGCGAACCGCCCGGCAACTGGCGCAGACGCTGGACCACGAGCCCACCGCCGAGGACATCGCCCAGGCGATGGGCAAGTCAGTGGCCGAGGTGAAGCGGATGCTGCAACTCAACGAGCGGGTGGCCTCGGTGGATACGCCGATTGGCAAGGACGAGGACCGGTCGCTCCTCGACGCCATTCCCGACGACAACCCCGATCCGTCGCAATGGTTGCAGGATGCCGACCTCAACGAAAAACTCGAGGTGTGGCTCAGCCAGTTGCACGACAAGCAGCGCATCGTGGTGGAGCGGCGGTTTGGCTTGGGTGGCCAGGACAAGGCCACCCTGGAACAGGTGGGCAACGAGATCGGCGTGACTCGCGAGCGGGTGCGCCAGATTCAGATCGACGCCCTGCGCCGGCTGCGCAAGATTCTGGAAAACGAAGGCTTTTCCCGGGATTTCCTGTAGCGGTTCGCCCCAGGTCCTCCCTCTCCCGCTGGGGGAGGAGCTGGAGGCGGGGGCGTTAGTCCGCCAGCAGCAACAACGCCGCCGCGACTCGGCGGCCTTCCAGCATGACGATATTGTAGGTGCGGCAGGCGGCGGCCGTATCCATGATTTCCACCCCCACGCCTCGCTCCAGCAAGCACCGAATCAGGGATGGATGTGGAAACCGCTGGCGGCGGCCGGTGCCCAGCAGCACAATTTCCGGCTCCAAAGCCTTCATCGCCTCGAAATGCGCTTCCGCCAGATCGCCGAAGGTCCGCGGCGGCCAGTCGCTCACCAACCGTTCGGGAGTGACGATCACGCTGCGACGAAATTCCTGCTGGTTGACCCGAACCCAGTCCGGGCCATAGCCGGTGATGGAGTAACGGTTCAGATCGTTGTCAAGGCTAAAGCGCATGGCAATCCCTCGAAATGAACGGCGGCGCGTGGAACGGATTCATCCAGTATGATGCTCCCCTTCAGAGTCAACAACACCCGCGATGTTCCGAACGAGCGCGGGTCGCGGTTGTCTTGTTGCCCCCGCCACGCTGTCACGACTGGGAGAACGCGCGATGATCGAAGCCGCCCCTCACACGATTCATGCCCTGGAACTCGGGCGCATGGCTAATTTCGTTTACGTGGTCCACGACCATGCCACCGACCGCGCGGCGGTGGTGGATCCGGCCTGGGACGTGCCCGGCATCCTGGCCCTGGCCGAACGGCAGGGATTGCGCATCACGGATATCCTGCTCACCCACAGCCATTTCGACCACATCAACGGAGTCGAGGCGTTGCTGAACGCCAGCGACGCGCGGTTGCACCTGCTGCGGGCCGAGGCCGCGTTCTGGGATCGCTACCCTGACCTGCCGACCCTGCATGACGGCGGCGACCGCATCCGCTTGGGCGAGACCGAAATCGAGGTGTTGCACACGCCGGGCCACACGCCGGGCTCGGCCTGCTACCGGGTGAGCGATCAGGTGCTCACCGGCGACACGCTGTTCGTGTTTGGCTGCGGGCGCTGCGACCTGCGCGGCGGCGACCCGGAACAGATGTACCACAGCCTGCGCCGACTGGGTGAGATGTTGCCGGGTGATACCCTCATCCGGCCTGGCCATAACTACGGCATCACCCCCACCTCGACCATGATCGAGCAACTCGCTGGCAACCCGTTCCTGCATTTCGACGACTGCCCCGGCTTCGTTGACTATCGGATGCACCTGCACGACCGGGAGGAACCGTACCGGCCCGAGTCGCGCTCGCATCGTCATCGGCATTGAATCACCCCGAGTTGCCGCGAATGACCCCGCCCGTTTTCCAGGACAGCACCGGTCGCGAGTCAGGCATGATCGTCAACTGCACGGGTTACGCCGATGGCTGCAAGCTGCCCCCCCTGACGCTGGAGGACGTGCCGGCGCTGCGCGACCGGCCGAACGCCTTCGTCTGGCTGGGCCTGCGCGAGCCGGACGAGGATCTGATGGCGCGGGTGCGGGAATTGTTCGACTTGCACGAACTGGCGGCCGAGGATGCCCACCACGCCCATCAGCGGCCCAAGGTGGAACTGTATGGCGACTGTTTGTTCGTGGCGCTGCGCACGGCTCAGTTGCGCGAGGGCAAGGTCATTTTCGGCGAAACCCATCTGTTCGTCGGGCCGCGCTATCTGGTGACGGTGCGGCATGGCGCCTCGCTGCCCTATGCCTCGGTGCGCGCCCGCTGCGAGAGCAACCCGCGCCTGCTGCGCAAGGGGCCGGGGTTCGTGCTGTACGCCATCCTCGATTTCGTGGTGGACAACTATTTTCCGATTCTCCACAGCCTGGAAGACGCGGTGGAGGAACTGGAGGAACGGTTCTTCAAGGGCGATTTCGATCAGGGCGACCTGGGCCGGTTGTACCAGTTCAAGCGCGACCTGGCGGAACTGCGCCGCGTCACCGCCCCGCTGACCGAGGTCTGCAATTATCTGCTGACCGATGTGTTCACCGACCACGTTTCCGACGACATCCGGCCCTATTTTCGCGACGTTTACGATCACGCGCTGCGCGTCAACGAAGCGGTGGACGTGATCCGGGAAACGCTGGCGCTCGCCCTGCAAATCAGCCTGTCGCTGGGCGCGGCCCGCCAGAACGAGGCGACCAAGCGCCTGGCCGGCTGGGGCGCCCTGCTGGCGATTCCCACCATGGTGTTCAGCATCTACGGCATGAACTTCAAGGGCTGGTTCCCCGAACTCGAATGGACCTATGGCTATCCGGCCGTGATGGGGAGCGTAACGGCGATCTGCCTGCTGTTGTATCGCAAACTGAAGAAATCCGGCTGGCTCTAGATGTTCCGGTTCGCGCCGATTGGCCTTGTCCATTCCTGTTTTCGCGAGAAGTTCGGCATTCCGCGCCAGCCAGGACTGGTCCCCGCCGCGCGGGCCACGCTGGAGTTGCTGCCGCCGTACAACCAGCCGGCGGCGGTGCGTGGACTGGAAGGCTTTTCGCACCTGTGGCTGCTGTTCGTCTTTCACGGCGTCCCGGCGGGGCGCTGGCGGGCGACGGTGCGACCGCCGCGCCTGGGCGGCAACCGGCGGCTGGGTGTGTTCGCCACCCGCTCCACCTTCCGACCCAACCCCATCGGCCTGACGGCGGTGAAACTGGACCGCATCGCGGTTTGCCGGGGACAGGTAACCTTGCATCTGGCGGGGGTGGATCTGCTGGATGGTACGCCAGTGCTGGACATCAAACCGTACCTGCCCTACGCCGACCGGATCGTGGAAGCCGTCGGCGGATTCGCCGCCGAAGCGCCGGAGGCCGGGCTGACGGTGGAATTCAGCCCGGCGGCCAGTGCGTTTTGCGCGGCCTGGCCGGGGGATGGCGACTTGCGGGAACTGATCGACCAAATTCTGCGTCAAGACCCCCGGCCGGCCTACGAACGCGCCAGCCCCTCGCCACAGCTTCACGGCATGAAGCTGCATGACCTGGATGTGCGGTGGGAAATCCGGGACGGCGTGGCGCGGGTGATCGAGATCGTGCCTGCGGCGGAGGAACATTCAACAGCCTTTCGGAGATGGGAGCGTGATGGAATTTCTCAATGAATACGGGATGTTTCTGGCCAAGACCGCGACCCTCGTGGCGGCGGTGCTGGTGATGGTGGGCGGCATCGTGGCTCTGGCGACGCGCGGTGGCGGGGAGTCGGATCAGCGGGGGCGGTTGGATATCCGCCATTTGAACCAGGACTACGACGGCATGGCTTTGGCGCTCAAGGCCGCGACCCTGCCGAAAAAGGCGCTCAAGCAAGCGCGCAAGGAACAAAAGGCCCGGGACAAGCAGCACGACAAAACCGCGCGCCGCCGGGTGTTCGTGCTCAACTTCCACGGCGACCTGCGCGCCGCGGCGGTGGCGTCCCTGCGCGAGGAAGTGACGGCCGTGCTCACTGTCGCCCAGCCGGAGGACGAGGTGATGGTGCGGCTGGAAAGCGCCGGCGGGCTAGTGCATGGCTATGGCCTGGCGGCGGCGCAATTGCTGCGGATTCGCGACCGCCGGGTGAAATTGACGGTGGCGGTGGACAAGGTCGCGGCCAGCGGCGGCTATTTGATGGCCTGCGTCGCCGACCGCATCATCGCCGCGCCGTTCGCCATTCTCGGCTCGATCGGCGTGATCGCCCAGTTGCCCAATTTCAACCGCCTGCTCAAGAAGCACGACATCGACTACGAGCAGTTCATGGCTGGCGAGTACAAGCGCACGGTCACGCTGTTTGGCGAAAACACCGACAAGGGCCGCCACAAGTTCCAGGAAGAAATCGAAGCGACCCACGCCCTGTTCAAGGATTTCGTGAAAACCCATCGCCCGCGCCTGGACCTGGACCAGGTGGCGACCGGCGAATACTGGTACGGAACCCGGGCGCTGGAGCGCCAGTTGGCGGACGAACTGCGGACCAGTGACGATTATTTGCTGGATGCTAGCGCCGGCGCCGATCTGTACGAAGTGACCTACACCGGTAAAAAGCCGTGGCTGGCGCGGCTGTTGACGCACGCCGGCGAGGCGCTGGCGCGAATCTGATGCCATTTTCGATGGGTTTCACGCAAAACCCCTGCCGTTGCCGCCCCTGGACTGCCTGGACCTGGCGGATGTAGTGAGGAATGATAGAAAGTTTGCCGCATTCGCCACCCGATCAATAGGCAAACCGTAGGGTAATGGTATGGACCCATCCCTCTTCACCTACAGCATCGAACGAGTTATACCAATTCCGTATAGGTTTTTACCGTTTGGCATTGGGCGTAGGTTGGCAAAAGCAGAGCGTTGCCCAACAATGGGTCAGTATGTTGGGCTTCACTATGTTCAACCCAACCGACCAAAAGCTTAATATCAATTCGGAAATGGTATCAGATGCCGACAAAGTGGAAGCAGTGAAGAAAGTCTACAGCTTTGTCTGGCAGCAAAGCGCGAGCACCTCACTCACCTCGACAAGTTTATGGAACTGATGGGGGACAGATCGCGGGCGCGGGTCAAGAAATTTGCCAATGAACGAACTGTCGCGCGTGACGGTCATGATCCCGATTCCGCCAGGGTTCGATTGACGCTCAATTCATGTCGCCGCCAGGCGTCCGCCGCCAGGGTAGCCGTGGCTAGTTCGCACAGATGGCCATGGTGGGTAAAGAACAACACCTGGGTCCGTCGGGCCAGTTCGGCGAGCACCTCCAGCGTCGCGGCGGCTCGGTCGTCGTCGAACTGCACCAGCAAATCGTCGATCACGATCGGAACCGCCTCGCGTTCCCGCAGGTGTTCCTCGATGGCCGCCAGGCGCAACGCCAGAAAAAGCTGGTCGCGGGTGCCCTGGCTCATGCCCACCACCTCCAACCGCGCGCCGTCCGGACGCTGACCGAGGAGCATCTGCCGGTCGTCCTCGTAATCCAGCACCAGGCCGCCGAAACTGCCCCCCGTGATCCGGGCGAAAATTTCGCTGGCGCGGCGCAGCACCGGCCCCTGATGGCGTTCCCGGTACGCCTGCGCGACGCGCGCCACGATGGCGCCAGCCAATCGGGCACGGGCATAGGCGCGGGCCTGCCGGGCGATGCGCTCGGTGGTTTCCTCGGCCTCCTGTTGCGCGGCGGCGGCGGCATCCCCCCCGTCGATGGCGTCGAAGGCGCGGCGCGCGTCCAGGTCGGCCGCAAGGGCGGCTTCGACTCCGGTTTCCCGCTCGCGGATCAGCGCCTCCAGTTCGTCCAGGCGGGCGTTGGCGGCGATCAGGTCCACGCCCTCGACCTCGGCCAGCACCTGATCCAGCGGACAGGCGGCGCCGCGCACCAGTTGCTCCTCGATTTCCACCACCCGGTCGGTCAAGCGTCGCTTGCGGGCCGAATCCTCTTCCACCGCCGCCAATTGATCCGGCGCTTCCACGCTCGCTTGTCGGGCCAGTTCCGCCAGTCGGTCGCGCTGGTTCGCGGCGGCGGTTTCCGCCTGATTCAATCGGCGCTGTTCCCCCTTGCTGGCGTCGTCGAGTTGCTGGCGCCGCTGATCGGCGTCCCGCGCCTCGCCTAGCGCGTTGTACAGGGTGAAAGCGACCTGGTCGGCCTCCGCCTCTTCAATAGGTTCGGCCACCGCCTGCGCCAGGTTGGCCAGCGCCTCGGCAAAAGCGGATCGCGCGCTCTGCTCCTTGCGAGCCTCATTGGCGAGTGTTTCCAGGGTGTTGAGTGTCTTGGCGAGTTGATCCCACTGGTCCAGGCAAACCCGCGCCTCGGCCGGCAATGCGTCGGACGGCAGGCGCAACGCGGCGGTCGCGGCTTGCCACTGTTCCCGCCAAGCCGCGCGTTTTTCAGCCAGGCCGGCGCGTTTTTCGGCCACGCCGCGCAACTCGGTTTCGGCTTCGGCGCTGCGCTGCTCCAAGGCGCCGCGCGCCGCCGCCAGCCGGCGGCCCTGCTCGATGGCCATTTTGGCGCGACCGAGCGCGGTCGACAGGGCTTCGTCCTTGGCCAGGCCGGGCAGACCACAGGCCCGTAACGCCTGGTCGAACGCCTGGCGCGTCGCGGCCAACCCCACCGCGACTTCCCGCTGTTCCCGCCGCAGCGTTTCCAGCCGGGCGGAGCGTTCGACCAGCAGCGCCTGCTTTTGCAGCCATTCCGCCGCCGCGCCGGGCGTCAGATCGGGCCGATGGATCGCGTGGGCGATTTCGGCCCAGCGGGTGTCGAGTTGGCCGCGTTCCAGCGCCAGCGCCGCGAACCGTTGCGCGAGGGCGGTGCGTTCCTCCCGCATGGCGGCGATGCGCTGGCGCAAGCTTTCGACGTTGGCGGCCCGCTTGGCGTCGGCGTGCAACAGATCGGCCAGGCGGTCGGCTTCGCGCAGGGCGGCTTCAAAGGCGGCCGGCAGCGGTTGCTCCACCGCGTAGTCCGCCGCCAGCCGGTCGGGATCGGCGGTGCGCTCGATATACGCTTGGCGAATCCGCCGCCAACCGTCGTCGCGCCGTTGCCGGGCCTGGGAAACATGGTCGTGGGTGACGATCTCGCCGGCGGCGGCCAGGGCGCGCAATTCCCGCTCCCGCTCGCCAAGGTCCCGTTGCAGGATACGGTCCTGATCCGCGAGCGAACGCTCTTCCTCGGCGCATTGCCGATAGCGGTCGCCGATTTCGTTCACCGTGGCCAGCAGCGGGACGCGCAGCGCGATCAATTCGTCGAGCGCTCCATCCCACAGCGCCGCCGCCTCGCGGGCCAGCATGGCCGCCAACTCGGTGATTTCGCGCGCCAACTGGGCGTGCTGGCCCGCCAGATCGCCGGGCGCGGCGGCCTGCTCGCGCGCTGCTTCAAGAATGTCGAACGGCACGGGCGGCGGCTGGGCTTCCCGTTCGTCTCGCAGGCGCTGGAGCGTCCCCACCAACGTGCGTTCTCGCTCCTCCAGTTGCTCATCCTTGATCAGCCAGGCGTCGTGATCCTTCATCAGCGCCTCCACCCGCGCCCGCGTCGTGGGTGAAGGCAGCAGCGCGCGAATCCGCTCCGGCCATTCGACGGGCGCCAGTTCCGCCACCAGCGCCGGGTCTATTTCGGCTAGCCGGGCGGCCAGCGTTTGGCGCACGGCGGCCAGTTCCGCTTCGATCCGGGGCAGGCGCTCCAGCGCGCCCCGATAGTCCTTCGCCCCATGGCGCAGCCGCTCGATGGGGCTAGCGTGGGCCAACAATGCTTTACGCACCTGAAGCGTGGCGCGCTGCTGCTGTAAATTTTCCAGCGCCGCCCGCGCTTCCCGTTGACTGTCCTCGGCGGCGCGCAGGCGTTCTTCGGTCTCGATGCGCTGTTGTCTGGCTTCCAGCGGCAGCAACGGCACCGCGGCGAGCGTGGCCAGTTCCTGCCGTTTCGCCGTGCGTTCCGCGACCAGCGGCAGATGCGCGACGACCCGGGACAGCCGGCGTTGTTCCTCCCGCAGATTGATCAATTCCGCCCGCAGGTCCGCATGTTTCTTGCCGGTTTGGCGCTGGAGCCGCTCGGCTTGTTCCCAGGCGGAAGACCGCACCGTGGCGTCGCGCGCCCGCTTGCGTTGCTCGTCCAGTTGCCGGAGGGCGATATTGATGGTTTTCGTGGTGGCGCGCGGAAGAAACAGCTTGTCCGCCTCGGCGTTGAGCACACCGGACAACTGGCGCAGGTCGGCCAGTCCCGCCGCCGCCGCGAACAGGCTTTGGCCGATTTCGCCCTTGCCTTCGAGCAAGGTTTCGCTGCCGCGCGTCAGCCCGTCGAGATCGAGTCCGAACAGGGCGCGGTACAGCCCTTCGTCCAGGCCGCCGAGCACGCGGAGCAGGGTGTCCTCGGCCAGCGGCCGGTCGGTTTGCTCCTCGCCGCTGGCTTCGTCCAGCGCGAACAGGGTTTGCTTGCGCGCCTTGCGCCGCATCACCGCCAGCCGGCCGTTGCTCGCAGTCGCCAGCACCGCGCCGACCCGCAACTGGGGATGGGGATGCACGAAATTGTCGATGGTGCGTTCCCCGATCCCGAACAGCAGACCGACGAGGGCGCGCAGCGTGGTGGACTTGCCGGCTTCGTTCGGACCGTAAATGACGTGAAAATCCGGCCCGCCGGCGAAATCGAGACATCGTTCCGAAAACGCGCCGTAGGCTTTCAGATAAAGGCGTTCGATTTTCATTCGCCGCCTTCCTCCCCGGCCAACCGCGCCAGCAGATCCGACTCGACCTCGCCCAGCAGGTCGGTCAGGTCGGCAACCTCGTCCAGGCGCGCGGCGGCGCGCAGATCCACCGGCAGTTTCCGCAACAGGTCGCTCAGCGCCTCCTCCGCCACCGCGCGCAACAACGCCGGATCGGCGGCGATCTCGCGCAATTCGCGCACCAGCAACCCGACGGGGTCATCGCGTTCGGCGATACGGTCGAGATCGAGTGGCGGGCGGGTGCGAAACTCGATCTTTTCGAGCCAGGCCCGACCATTCGAGGCCTGGAGGGCAACATTGCGCAGTTCCTGCTCCACCATGTCGGGCTGGGCGGCCAGCAGGCGATGCAGGGGGCCACTGCCCTGTAACTGGACCCGCGCCGCCAGCACGCGGTCTCCCGCTTCGGCCAGCCGTTGCCGCAGACCCAGCGTGGCCGCTTCCAGCAGTGCCTCCTGGTCGGGCAGATCGCCGATGTCGAGCGTCAAGGTCTCCCAGCGCATGACATCCAGCGCGATGGTCTGGTGCGTGATCTCCCCGTCCTCGACCGTCACCAGCGCGCAGCCCTTGGGGCCGGCTTCGCGGATGTGCCGACCCTGAGTATTGCCTGGATAGACCACCCACGGCTCGCGGCACACCACCTCGGCGGCGTGGACGTGGCCGAGCGCCCAGTAGTCGTAACCCTTGCCACGCAGCACGTCGAGCGTGGTCGGCGCGTAGGGATCATGGCCGGGGCGACCATCGAGGGAAGTGTGTAGCAGACCCAGGTTGAAGCAGCCGGTAATCGGGTCCGGGTAGCTGGCGGCCAGATCGGCGGTCACAGCAGCGGTGGCGAAGCTTTGGCCGTGCAAGGCGACGCCGAGGTCGGCCAAGACCCGGGTTTCGGGCCGGGAATCGGTTAGCACATGCACATTTTTTGGTAGCCGCAACGTCTTGGTGATTCGGCTGGCGGCGTCGTGATTGCCGCGCACCAGGACAACGGCGATGCCTTCTTCGGCCAACCGGGTCACGCCCTTGATGAAAAATAGCCCGGTGTTGTGATCGGGCCAGTCGCCATCGTAGAGATCGCCGGCGATGACGACGAAATCGACTTGATGGTCGAGCGCGGCGGCGATCAGATGGTCGAAGGCGCGACGGGTCGCGCCCCGCGCTTCATCGACCGGGGCGCCGTCGTAACGGTCAAGACCCCGGAGCGGGCTGTCGAGGTGCAGGTCGGCGGCGTGCAGAAAGCGCATGGGGCGGCGCAGGTGTAGATAAAGCCCAACGCGGGCTCAGGGTTCGATCCGGCTGCCGAGCACCTTCAGGAACGCGCGCAGCCAGGCGGGATGGGCCGGCCAGGCCGGCGCGGTGACCAGGTTACCGTCCACCTGCGCCTGATCCAGGCCGATGGCGGTATAGCAGCCGCCGGCGCGTTCCACGTCGGGACCGACCGCCGGATAGGCGGAGCAGGTCCGGCCTTCGAGCACGCCGGCCGCCGCCAGCACCTGCGCGCCGTGACAGATGGCGGCGATGGGTTTTTGGGTTGCGGCGAAGTGGCGAACGATTTCGATCACCTTGGGATTCAAGCGGATGTATTCCGGCGCCCGCCCGCCGGGGATTACCAGTGCGTCGTAATCCTCGGCCCGAACCTCGGCGAAAGTGGCGTTGAGGGTGAAGTTGTGGCCCGGTTTCTCGCTGTAGGTCTGCGCGCCGTCGAAATCGTGAACCGCGGTGCGCACCTGCTCGCCGGCCTGCTTGTCCGGGCAGACGGCCTCGACCGTGTGTCCGACCATTTGCAGGGCCTGAAACGGCACCATGACCTCGTAGTCTTCCACGTAATCGCCGACCAGCATCAAGATTCGTTTGGCGCTCATCTGGGTACTCCTCAGAAAAGGTTTTGCGTGGGTGGATTCGCGACTGGGATACGATTTAAGCGTACATTGAGGACGCCTTCACCGCTAGCCAGGGTCAATACCATTCGGTGCTGGACGTGCCATTGGGCGAGGATGCCGGTCGTACCCGTCGCGACCACTCGAACCAAAATCTGGCCCTGATCCGCCGCATGGCTCGCAGCGCGCCGCGCAGCGCGGCGCCACCCTCGGCGGTAGCGCGATTGCCTTGGCCTACCGGCGGAAGATGTTGCGAAGAGCGGGGATTGATAAGAAAATCAGCCCGCGCAAGTTGCGGTACACCTACGTGACGAACTTGCTCAACGCCGGGGCGGAACGGGTGGGCATCAAGGCGCTGCTGGGGCACGAGAGCATCGCCACCACCCAGATTGACACCAACGTCGGGCAGGAGGGGATGGAGAGGGTGGTCAGTCGACTGTAGTAGCTTCTTGTTCGGCGCGAAGCGCCTTACAATCAGCGGATCAACCTAAACAAGCCTTAAGGACAACACATGAGCTACCTCGAAGGTATCGTAACAATGGTCGGCCACATTGCATGGCCGGCCACTGCAATTGCAATTGCCCTTATTGCCCGTAAGGAGCTGCAAAACATCTTTGCATCTCTTGCAAAGAGAATTGGAGATAAAGATAGCAACTTCTCGCTTACTAAGGAGGGGCTGGAAATTAGAGTTAATGCTCAAGAAGCACGTTTAACGTCTGTGCTAGCCGAGCAAGATCAGATTAAGTCTATCGCTTTGCAGTTTCCTGAAGGAATCACGTCGGCCCCAATTGGGACGAAAGAAATTGATAAACCTCTTGAAGAAATGGCTAATGAATACTTGGTCATCAACACCACAGACTACCCGGACTACTCGGAGCGGGTAATGGCTAAAAACGCTGTTGCTGATAAAATGGCGTTTTATGTCATATCAAAAGGGATTAGCAAAGATAAACTTGCTCAAGCAAGCAATAAAGATAATGAAGGACTTCTCATCGCCCTCGCCGGGTCGATCATTCTCTATTCACACACCGGTGATGATAAAAGATTATTGCAAGCCGCACGTGGAGCAAAAAGGTTTCATGTTAGGTTTCGTGTACTTCTTGCGATTATCAAGTTAGCTGAACGTAAATTACTTCCGAAGTCTGATCCAGGGGTGACACAACTTCTAGAAGAATATGAGGATGGAGACGACAAACCACTAAAGCGTCTAATTTCTAATGTTAAATCCTTTTTAGAGGAACAGTAAGTATGCCTTGGAACAACGGGTCTTTGACTGTTTATCACGGCTGTGATGAAATTTCGGCGAATTATATCATGCAGTTAGGGATAAATCTTACTAAGTGTAAGCCGCTTACAGATTTTGGGCAGGGCTTCTACACGACTACGAGTTTGGTGCAGGCGAAGAGTTGGGCTAACCAGCGCTGCAACAGGGTTTCGCTTCGTAATAGAATTGCTATTTCGACGGTCCTCAAATTCGATATTGATCGGTATGTTCTCGCACAGCAAGAAATTCTGTTTTTTATTATCGAAAGCGCCAATACTGATTACTGGGATTTCGTGGGTCACTGCCGAACTATTGCGCCAGCGCCGGGGCAACATAAGCTCAGGGGTAGGACCAATTATGATGTTGTTGCCGGACCGGTTTCCCTCTGGCCGCAGCCCCTTGTAATCAAAGACTGTGATCAGGTTAGTTTTCACACACCGAGGTCGCTTCACGTGCTTCCGCAAGCGCAGATATGTGCTCAAGGAACGCCTAATAATCCACGCCTTTAATGAGGATAAACTTATGCCTACTCTGAACGGTGAATATCCAGATCCGAACGCCTATTGGGATCTTGTGCAGGACACCTTAAAGGATGTATTTAATACACAGCCTGACAGATTAAAAGAATTATTAGAAGAATTCTGGAAGCTACGGAACAGGGTCGACAAGAGCGAGTTGGAAGAACGCAACATTTTCTATCATGCTGAACCTTTGGATGTCGCAGCCGACCTTGCTGAACAGCTACCAACCCCTGAGCAAGTGGAGCGGTATTTGACTATTGCTAGAAAACCCAAGACGTTCTCAGCATAAGTATTTCCTTCCCGCCCGCCTACAAAAATGCCCTTAACTCCTCCGGAATCTGCTCCTCCGGCGGCTCGTTCCCCACCTCAAACGCCACCGCTTGCTCCCCCGGCCTCAGCCAGAACGGCACCATGACCTCGCCCCGCGCCGCGATGAGATCGAGCCGCGACCCCAGTTCTCGCCCTGCCAGGTCGTTGTCGGTCACTAGGATCACAGCGGCGGGCCTTGGCATTTTTTCGAGTGCGACGGCGATCCGTGCGGGGGGCAGGTCGATGTCCGGCAGCGGGCCGGCGCTGGTGGTCAGCGCCCAACTGATCCCGTCGGGTTTGTAGCCGAACAGGGTCGCGCCGCCCAGGTACGGCACCGAGACGAAGGCGACATGGGCACCGAGGGCCAAACAGTGACTCCGACAATCAGCCAGAATGTTATTATTTTTGTAATAACAGCGAGAGTGTTTTCCCATGGTCGAACTCAAGGTCCGCAAATTCGGTAACTCGCTCGGCGTTGTGCTACCCAAGGAGGTCATCAACCGCTTGCGCACCCAAGATGGCCAGACCCTGTTTCTGGTCGAAGCGCCGGATGGCGGCTACCAGCTGACGCCCTACGATCCCGCCTTTGAGCAGAAAATGGCGAAGGCCGAAGCGATCATCGCCCGCTATCGCAACACGCTGCGCGTGCTCGCCCAGTGACCGAGCCGCTCTGGATCGAAGAACGCGACGTACTCGTGCTGCACGACCGTTTGCTCGCGTTGCACGGCGGCGCGGCGGGCCTGCGCGACGGCGGTTTGCTCCAATCCGCCCTTGCCAGGCCGCAACAGACTCATGCCTATGCGGATGCGCCCCACCTGCTCGATTTGGCGGCGGCCTATACGGCGGGCCTCGTGCGCAATCACCCTTTCATCGACGGCAACAAGCCCACCGGCTTCGTCGTCGGCATCCTGTTTCTCGAACTCAACGGTTACCGCTTCACCGCCAGTGAGGCGGATGCCGCGCAAGCCGTCTTGGCGCTGGCGGCTGGCACGCTCGATGAGGCGGGCTACGCGGCTTTTCTTGGCGCGAACAGCCAACGCGCATGACGACTGTCATGCCAGACGACTCCGTTCGTGTAATACTAATTCTGAATAGATTTTCGTCATTCCCGCGAAGGTGGGAATCCAGTCAGCCACCGAACCACTGGATACCCGCTTTCGCGGGTATGACGAATGGAACAGTTTTTGACCCCTGAAAAAACAAAACCTAACAAGAAATGGTATAAGGTTTGAGTCTCTTCCTGCAAGTCGACCGTGTCGTAGTGCGCTTCGATTCGCTGCGGACCGAGCCATTGCCGAAACGCCCACAGCGTCAGGCCGACCGGAACGGCTCAACCGCTCCCAGTCCTTGAGAAACGCCTTGGTGTAATCGACCCGCCGGGGCGGCGAAGCCCGCCTAACGCTCGCCGATTTCTTGGTCGATGGCATCGAACAGCGCCTCGGCGCTATCGAAACGCGCGCGGCGGGCACTGACGATGCGCTCGGCTTCGGCCATCGCGGCGCGAGTCTCGGCGTTGGGCGCTTTCAGTTCGAATGGGAGGCGCTGTTCGGCGACCACCCGCGTCAGGAATACCCGCACCGCCTCGGACAGCGATAGTCCCATTGCAGCGAGGGTATCCGCCGCTTGGGCTTTGAGGGTTTCGTCCACACGGACGTGAACCATGGTCGTGGTCGCCATGAAAACCGCCTGATCGGTATTTCGATTGAGATACAAAAATATCTGAATCGGATTGGATAAGGCAATCGGGGTTTGGTGAACACGATGGATCGAATCGGTTATGCTGACGCCTGAATTGCGGCAGCACGATCCGTTCGCGGAAGATGCGTACCCTACCGAAGGAAAATGCCCATGTTGACCCGGTCCCTGGCTAAATCGAGAACTTTGACGAACGGCTTGGGTGAAGGTTGGCTTTTGCTATTGAGCCTTCTGGCCGTGCCGGCGCTGGCGGCGAACAAATGCGTCGAAGCCAACGGACGGATTTTCTACCAGGACGCGCCGTGTCCGGCGAACGCGCGCGGTGGCGACATGAGCTTGAACGTCAACCGGCCGTTCACCGGACGAGCCAAGCCTCCCGCTACGGGAGCTCCCGCTACGGGAGGCGCGTCCGCCGCCACGACCGGCAACGCGGTTGCTCCCCTTCAAATTCCCAATGCCCGGGACCGCGCCGAGCGGCCCAACCCCGATGCCGCGCCCTAGCCGGCGTCACGGCGAGACGGAGCCACGCCACTTCAGGGTTCCCGCGCCAGCCGGAAGCCTAGATCATCGCTGAGCGGGTCGGCGCCCGCCCGCCTACCAGGTGCTCTCGCCGCTGGCGGCTTGGTGTTCGTGGAAGAATATTGTCAGTTTTTCGGCGACAGGATTGGTTATCAAGGCGGCACCAAAACGCATCGGCTCGCCGCCGGCGATAAGGAATCCGGGTTGCCAGACAGACCCAACACCGCCACACCGGCCGGTCATGTCGTCGGTTATCTGCGCGACTGGAAGGTTTACCACTTCCACGACACCAGCGAGTCGGCCAGGATCAAGCAACCGGGCCGCGGCGACGAAACCGATATGTTGCTGCCCCAAGTCGATAATCTCGCTGCCTTTCTACGCGCGATTCGCGATACCGACGCCTACCCATTGATCGTGCGGACCATTCGGCGGGTAGCGCCGTTCTTTCTCGACTTCGTGCTGGAGCCGGAGCGGGATAACCCCAAGCTCATCCGCCTGCGTTGGAAACACCGGGGATCGGAAGACACCTTCGACGCCAGCGATTTCTCCGATGGCCCCCTGCGTTTCATCTGCTTGACCAACCTGCTGCTGCAACCGAAGCTCCCGACCATGATTCTGCTCGACGAGCCAGAACTCGGGTTACCCCCTCCCCCCTTGCGGGGGAGGGTTGGGGTGGGGGGGTGACCGATCAGCCCGCCATAATTCAAGGATTTGTGAGTCAACCCTACCCCCCTCCCTCGCCCTCCCCCACAAGGGGGGAGGGGATTCCCTGGTTTTTAATATTAACATAATCAATTGGTTGGAGATATGTGTAATGGATAGCGTTGAAGAAGCGGTAAACGATGATCCAACAACTACCCCTCAGAGCGCATCGAGGCAGCGTTTCACAAGCATCTCGCACAACACTACGACAAACCCTTTTACGGCCCGTTGCTGGCCATGGAAATCGGCCTGCCCGCCATTCGCGCCGCCTGCCCGCGCTTCGATGCCTGGCTCACCCGGTTGGAGCGCCTTGCCGACTGACCTGTTCCCGCCGTCAATCGGTTAAAATCGCGCCACATTTCAACTTCAATACCTTACCTAGTCCGTAATGACCACCTTCCTCGACGAACTGAACCGCCGGCGCACCTTCGCCATCATCTCCCACCCCGACGCCGGCAAGACCACGTTGACCGAAAAGCTGTTGCTGTTCGGCGGCGCGATTCAAATGGCCGGCACGGTCAAGGGCCGCAAGGCCGCCCGCCACGCCACCAGCGACTGGATGGCGCTGGAGCAGCAGCGCGGCATCTCGGTCACCTCCTCGGTGATGCAGTTCCCCTACCGCGACCGCATCATCAACCTGCTCGACACGCCCGGCCACGAGGATTTTTCCGAGGACACTTACCGCACCCTGACCGCCGTGGATTCGGCGCTGATGGTCATCGACTGCGCGCGGGGCGTCGAGGAACGCACCATCAAGCTGATGGAAGTCTGCCGGCTGCGCGATACTCCGATCTTCACCTTCATCAACAAGCTAGACCGCGACGGCCGCGAGCCCATCGAGCTGCTGGACGAAGTCGAGGACATCCTGAAAATTCGTTGCGCCCCGGTCACCTGGCCGATTGGCATGGGCCGCGAACTGAAGGGCGTCTACCATCTCGACCAGGATTTCATCCACCTCTACGATCCCTCCCGCGACGGGCGCATCAACACCGGCCGCACCATCCACGGCCTCGACCACCCGGACGTGGACGCGGCGCTGGGCGCGGATCGGGCGCAAGCCTTGCGGGATGAAATCGAACTGGTACGCGGCGCCAGCCATGCCTTCGATTTCGCCGAATACCGCGCCGGTCGCCTGACCCCGGTGTTTTTCGGCTCGGCGCTGACCAACTTCGGCGTGCAGGAAATGCTGGACGATTTCGTTGAGCACGCTCCGCCGCCCCGGCCGTGTCCCACCGCCACCCGCGCGGTCCACCCGGAAGAGGAAGCCTTCACCGGTTTCGTGTTCAAGATTCAGGCGAACATGGACCCGCAGCACCGAGACCGCATCGCCTTCCTGCGCGTCTGCTCCGGCGCCTACCAGCCCGGCATGAAGGCGCGTCATGTCCGCCTCGGCCGCGAGATCAAGATCGCCGACGCGCTCACCTTCATGGCCGCCGAGCGCGAGCACGCCGAAGCGGCCTATCCCGGCGACATCATCGGCCTGCACAACCACGGCACTATCCGCATCGGTGATACCTTCACCCAGGGCGAGGACCTGAATTTCACCGGCATCCCCGACTTCGCCCCGGAACTGTTTCGCCGCGCCCGGCTGCGCGATCCGTTGAAAATGAAGGCGCTGCAAAAGGGCCTGGAGCAGCTTTGCGAGGAGGGCGCGACCCAACTGTTCCGCCCGCTCAACAGCAACGACTTGATTCTGGGCGCGGTCGGAACGCTGCAATTCGACGTGGCCGCCTTTCGGCTGCGCAGTGAATACGGGGTCGAGTGCGGCTTCGAGAACGTCAACGTCACCACCGCCCGCTGGGTGCGCTGCGCCGATCCCAAACGGCTCGACGATTTCAAAACCAAACTGCACGACCATCTGGCGCTGGACCATCACGGTGAACTGGTCTACGTCGCGCCCACCCGGGTCAACCTGCAATTGACCCAGGAACGCTGGCCCGAGGTGCGCTTCGCCGCCACCCGCGAACACGGCTTGCGCTGAACCATGCGCCACGTGCTGCAACGCCTGGCCCGCGGATTGTTCCGGCGGCTGTTCCGGGTTGAACTGCGCGGCTGGGAACATTACCCGCACGACGAACGGCGGTTGCTGATCGTCGCCAACCACACCTCTTACCTGGATGGGGCGCTGCTGGCGGCGTTTTTGCCCGACGTGCCGATCTTCGTGATCAACACCCACATGGCTCGGCACTGGTGGGTCAAACCATTCATCGCCGTCACTCGCCATATCAGCATCGACCCGACCAATTCGCATTATTTGAAGACCCTGATCCAGCACCTCAAGGCCGGCGAGCGGGTGGCGGTGTTCCCGGAGGGCCGGATCAGTGTCACCGGCGCGCTGATGAAGATTTACGAAGGGCCGGCGCTGGCCGCCGATAAGGCCGACGCCGCGCTGCTGCCGGTTTATATCGAGGGTGCTCAATACAGCCTGTTGTCCCGGCTGGGCGGCATCGTTCGCCGGCGGCCGTTTCCGCGCATCCGCCTGACCCTGCTACCGCCGCGCCGCCTGTCCGCAACCGCCAGCGGCGGCCGCGCCCGCCGCCAGCAACTCGGCCGGCAACTGGACGAGCTTATGGTCGAACTGGCCTACGCCGGGATGAACATCGACCAGCCGCTGGTCACGGCGTTGTTGGAGGCGTGGGAGCGGCACGGCGGGAGGCGAGTGATTCTTGAAGACGCCCAACAACAACGGCTCGGCTGGCGGGGGCTGTTCACCCGCGCCTTCATCCTGGCTGACCTACTCGATCACTCCCCTCTCCCACTGGGAGAGGGGTTGGGGGTGGGGGTCGATGGGCCGGGGGTGAGGGGCGATGGGCCGGGGGTGAGGGCCGATGGGTCGGGGGTGAGAGCCAATGGGTCGGGGACGAGGGTCGGCCTACTGCTACCCAACAGCGCCGCCGCCGTCATTGCCTTCCTCGCCCTGCACCTGCGCGGCTGGACGCCGGTGGTGCTCAACTTCACCGTCGGCGCTCACGAGCTCATCAGCGCCTGCCGCACCGCCCAGGTGCGAAAGGTTTGCACCTCGCGCGCCTTCGTGGCGGCCGCCAATCTGGATGCACCCATCGCCGCGCTGGACGAACACGTTCAGGTGCTGTTTTTGGAGGATCTGCGCCCACGAGCCACCTTGTCGGCGCGCTTGCGCGGACTGGCGCGGGCCCTGGTTCCGAGGTGGAGCTTCCACCGGTGGGCCGGGCCGGTGCGCGCCGACGACCCAGCCGTCATTTTGTTCACTTCGGGCTCCGAACGGGAGCCGAAAGGCGTGGTGCTGACCCATCGCAACCTGCTGGCCAACTTCGCCCAGGCCCGCGCCGCCCTGGACATCACGCCCCGCGATGTGATCCTCAACGCCTTGCCGATGTTCCATGCCTTTGGCCTGACCACCGCCACCCTGACCCCGCTGCTGCTCGGCGCCCGGCTGGTTCTGTATCCCTCGCCGCTGCATTACCACGTCATTCCGGAACTGAGCTACGAGCGCCGCGCCACGGTGCTGTTCGGCACCAACACGTTTTTGATGGGCTACGGTCGCCACGCCGATCCCTACGATTTTTTCAGCGTGCGGTTGATCGTCATGGGCGCCGAACCGTTGCGCGAGGAGACGCGCCGGCTGTGGGCGGAGAAATTCGGCATTCGCATCAGCGAGGGCTACGGCCTGACCGAGGCCAGTCCGGTGCTGGCCACCAACACTCGCCGTCATCATCGCAGTGCTACGGTTGGCAAGCTGCTGCCGGGCATCGAGCACTATCTGGAGCCGGTGGAAGGTATCGCCGAGGGCGGGCTGCTGTGCGTGCGCGGCGCGAACGTCATGGCCGGCTATTTGCTGCCCAGCCAACCGGACCGGCTGGTCCCGCCGCGCACCGGGCGCGGGCCGGGCTGGCACGATACCGGCGACATCGTCCGCGTTGACGCGGAGGGGTTCGTCATCATCCTCGGCCGGGCCAAGCGCTTCGCCAAGCTGGCTGGCGAAATGATTTCGCTAGCCAAAATCGAGCAACTGGCCGCCGAGTGCTGGCCGGAAGACCAGCACGCCGCCATCAATCTGCCTGACCCGGTCAAGGGTGAAAACATCGTGCTGTTGACCACTCACCCGGACGCCGACCGTCAGGCGCTGATCGAAGCGGCCCACCGCGAAGGATTGGGGGAGCTTTACATTCCCCGGCGCGTCTTGAGCGTGCGCGAAATTCCGCTGCTCGGCTCCGGCAAACCGGACTATCCGGGCGCCCGGCGACTGGCGGAAGCGTTGAGCGCGGGCGTGGCAGATGGCCCTCCTTAGATCGCCAGACGCTCGTTTCAAATTGAAGCGGCGTGAAATCTCCCTGTTTCAAATTGAAACCGTTTTGGCAGTCAAAAAATGAACCAGCGCCGATAACCCCTTCACGGATAACACCATTCGCACCGAGCGAGGCTATGGCATGGAAGATGCTTAATGGATTAAAAGGTGCCTCGTGGTGCCGGGCCTGCTTTAGGCGGACGGCGAACATGGTGGGATTGCTAGAACCCAAGGGCTGGTGTATGGAGTTAGGGTTTCATCAACACAGAGGAAATATTCGTGAATAACGGAAGTAACGCAAAAGATCTCAACTTATGTACACCTGAGGAGCTTGACGCATGGAAAGCTTGTATCAAGAGCGCAATCTTTAGTGACCTAATTGCACTGCGAGAACTTGACAAGAAGGCGTTTAGCGAGCTTTTTTCCGGTCGTGAAAACGAGACTGCGCAGTTTTGTGAATCTTTGGAGGTTATCTGCAAGACGGGGAGAAATTACTTGCTTGTCGGGGAAGCTGGCATTGGCAAAAGCTCATTTCTTTATAAGATATTTTTAAACGAAAATCGTGAATTACACGACTATGTTTACCCAATACATATTGACTTTCGCAAAGGCGCACTTAGCCGTGATTCCGCGCTAATAAACTTTATAGACAAAATTGATCGCTATTTTAGCGACGTCGGCTTTCCAATTAATACGCTTGAAAAACCAAAGGAATCAGGTACTATAGACTATAATCTCATAAAAATTTCGGAGCATCTCACGGCATATCAACCCACCCGATTACCCACATCTTCATCTTACTGATTAGTAACAAAATAATAAGCAAACGTTCCCTCCCCCCTTGCGGGGGAGGGTTAGGGTGGGGGGTTACAGCGGCGACGATGAACGGAATTTTGAGCGTTTTAGCTCGACTTTGAACCTGCCGCGGGTTTTTACCCCCCACCCCGGCCCTCCCCCGCAAGGGGGGAGGGGGATTTGTGGGTAATCGGGTGCATATCAACCGGGTGAATACCACAAGTATCTTATGTTGTTAGTTGATGATTTGGATTACGCAGATGATTTTTGGCTCGAATTTCTACTTGCTATCCACAATCTCGTAGCTTCACCAAAGATATCTTTCGTTCTATCTTTGCGGCCATTATTGGAGTACAAGATACGAACAGAAAACGATGTGCTCTACAGAGACATTATAAGAAATACAAAAAGGATTGAATTATCAATTTTATCTGTTAGAAAAACCCTTTATAAGAGATTGGCCCCGATCATTAAGGAAAATGAAGAACTGGCGTTTCATAATTACATAAAGCGACTGTTTCGTCGCGATTCCGCACTATGCAGAATTCTTCGCAAGCAATATGGTATTAAGAACATTGAGCAACTCGCGAGATTTGAATTTCCTTTTACACAAAAATTAATAGCTTTTATGGCTGAAATAACAAATGGCAACAACCGAAAAATTTTCGATATCGCAGAAGCGGTACTTCGGTACATATTCATTCACTCATCCGATCTCGAAACTCGAATGGAGGACGGTGAAAAGAAATACGTTATTTCTCGCGAAGCGATAATTGATCTATTTTGGGATAATAAAGACAAATACGAGGCAAATTACGAACTATTTAATTTAAATGAAACATTTCATGAAGACGCAAGTGGAATGCTACACTCTCTCCATTATAATGTTTTGGAGATAGTAAAGTATGTCGGGATTCTTGATGAAAGAGCTTTCACCATACTAGAACGGTATGGCCACAAGCGTCAGGAGGTACTCATGAGTCTGAGCATACTTGAAGATAGGAATAACCGATTTATTGTTCCAGTGCGGACGGACCAGAACGTGAAGGGAACCCGGCACGTGATTTTACAGACTGAATATAAGATAACAAATAAAGGCGATAAGTATTTAGAAATGGTTGAGTTTGACAGCGAATGGAAGTGCTACCGTGATAAATTTGGCCATCCTGGTGATAGTATTCGGAGACTGCTATGAGCATCGATATGCAATTAATCCCGCAAAGCGTGATTTTTGATATTACATCTATGGGCCTCCGACTCGTCCCACGTGGAAAGCTACGGACCTTTCAAGATGGCAATGATATGTACGAATTATTTCGCTCCATGTATAAAGACGTTCATCCGGATATCACTTACGACGAATTTATTGGCGTTTTAAAGCAAGTGTTCCCAGTGTATAAAAATCCTAGAAAGAACACCGAAACATACAAAATAACTACTTATCGGCTGAAAGAGAGGCTTCGATCTCTTGGAATGGCCAATTTCCCCGTAAGCACACTGGTTAGTAAGGAGAGACTAAAAATTGAAATGTAGAACATGCTATTTTTACCAAGAGTCCAAATGTATCCTTCACAAGAACACAGGTAGGGCGTTTTTATGCACAACTCACGTTCGGAAGATTACAGGAATAGATGAAACAGCAAAATATTTAGATATAGTTTATGGTCGAAAGCAAAATCTCCGAGTTCTTCTAGTTTCTATATTATCGTTATTGGTATCGGCTTCGCTCTTGATCGTAAGAGTGATGGAGTTGACAAAAAAACCCTAACGGGTGCCTCCAGCCGACTGTCCAAAGTTCCGCTCGCTTCGCTCGCGCCACTCTGGGCTGCGGCCAACATTGTCGCAGACACTTCGCGCCCGCGACAACGGGGCGGCGGTTAAGCATCCTCTGCTTGTTTGGCGTTTCGCACTGCACAACCAGCGGGATCAAGCCGACTCTGGGCGGAAAATCCTACGGCTATCCCGCCCCCGCAGCTTATCCGACGCCCCGTTATAAATGTCGTTGCCATGTTCGTTCATCCGCGCATCCTCCAGTGCTTGTCGCAATTTCCATATTAGACCATGAACATTTCAAACGTAGGAGCACATTTGGACTCTGTCTGATCCGGTCAAGGACGAAAACATCGTCTCGTTGACCACCCACCCGGACGCCGACCGTTAGACGCTAATCGAAGCAGCCACCGCGAAGGATTGAGGGAGTTTTACCTTCGTCGGCACGCCCTGACAGCGAAACATTGTAACCTCCAGAAGATACTTTATCCTTAAAGAGACAACCACGAGGGACACCGATCATGCGCCCTACATTCTCCCTGACTCTGATCCTGACCCTGGCGCTCGGCTCGATGGCGCAGGCCCAGGTCTACAAATGGACCGACGCCAACGGCCAGGTTCACTACGACAGCAAACCGCCGTCCGAAGGCCAGGCAGTGCAAACGCTCGACATCCAGGGCCGTGGGATGCCCTTAGCATCGCGAAGCGCATCAATCGCGAACTTACGTCAGCCCGCGCGGATTGGGGTGAGCGAGAACTAACCCTAACTTCCAAGTTAGAATCACCTAACGAAAGGTACATTCACATGTCAACCCGGCTTGAAAAAGTCATTCAACAAGCCTCGACCCTACCTGCCGAAATTCAGGACGAAATAGCCGAGCTATGGTTGGAAGATATCGAGAACGAATTAAACTGGCAAAAAACCCTCCAACAACCGCAAGACAAGTTGGCGGAACTGGCACGGGAAGCCTTGCGTCAATCGGGACGGGGAGAAACGCTGGTAAAGGGTTTCGATGAAATCTGAACTGACCCCGGAGTTTTTGGAACGATTCCGAAATCTGCCAGAGCGGATCAAGCAAACCGCTAGAAAAAACTACCGGTTGTGGAAGCAGAACCCACGCCATCCCAGTGTGGAGTTCAAAAAGCTGAACACTTCCATCCCAATTTATGCAGTGCGAGCCGGTATTGGTTGGCGAGCGGTAGGAGTTATGAAAGACTCGGACACTATCGTGTGGTTCTGGATCGATTCACACAGCGAGTATGACAAGTTATTAAAAAATCTGTGATAGTGTATCCTTAAGAGACAACCACGAGGGATACCGATCATGCGCCCTACATTCTCCCTGACCGTGACTCTGACCCTGGCGCTTGGCTCGACGGCGCAGGCCCAAGTCTACAAATGGACTGATGCCAACGGCCAGGTTCACTACGACAGCAAACCGCCAGCCGAAGGCCAGGCGGTGCAAACGCTCGACATCCAGTCACAACCCACGCCGGCCGGCGGTGCGGACAATACCCAGAGCATGCGACGCGCCACTCAGCAACTGCGCGAGCTTCGAGCCACCAGCCGGGGTATTCCCGTCCAGGAACTCGACCGTCCAGCGCCCCGGAAAAAACACGGCGAATCCCGCGAACCGGTCTATATCGGCTACGAAGATCGCGCCCGAATCGACAATCTCAACAGCGAAATCCGGCGGCTCTCGTCCTCGACCATCGGCAGCGCCAGCAGTCGCGCCCAGGAAATCCGCGCCGCCAAGGACGAACTGCGGCAAATCTATCGAAGATACGGCATCAAGCCGTGAGGGTTGGGCAGGCGCCCAGGAAACGACAAAGGGCGGAGCCACGGCGGGCTCCACCCTTTATCCATGCGCCGCACGATCAGGCTACAGCGCGCCGGGACCAATTTCCCCGGTGCGAATCCGGATCGCGCGCTCCAGGTCGTAAATGAAGATCTTGCCATCGCCGATCTTACCAGTGTTGGCGGTGGAGCAGATCGCTTCCACCACCTTGTCCACCAGACCGTCGTCCACGGCGATTTCCAGCTTGACCTTCGGCAAGAAGTCCACCACGTACTCGGCGCCGCGATACAACTCGGTATGTCCCTTCTGGCGGCCGAAGCCCTTGACCTCGGTCACGGTGATGCCCTGTACGCCGATTCCTGACAGTGATTCCCTCACGTCGTCCAGCTTGAACGGTTTGATGATTGCAGTGATCAGTTTCATGGATGCCCTCCCGCGTTCGCCTGATCCAAGACCAGGCGGGAATATAACCGAAATCCGTGACCTTGCGCGATGCTGGGCGGACCTCGGTTTCCCACGCGCTCCGCTGTCCGCCAGCGATCGTTACAGGTTGTAACCGCGCTCGTCGTGCAGGGCGATATCCAGACCCTCGGTCTCCTGCTCCTCGGTCACTCGCAAGCCCACCAACACATCCACGATTTTCAGGATGACGAAACTGAGAACACCAGAATAGACGACGGTGAACAGCGCGCCCTTGAACTGGGCGAAGAGTTGGCTACCCAGAGACATCCCTTCCACCAGACCTACGCCACCCATCATCTTGTCGGCGCACAATCCGGTCAGGATCGCGCCGATGATCCCACCGACCGCATGGACGCCGAACACGTCGAGCGAGTCGTCATAACCCATCGCCCGCTTCAGCTTGGTGGACGCCAGGAAGCAGATCACGCCAGCGGCCACGCCGATCAGCAGCGCGCCCATCGGACCCGCTGTCCCCGACGCCGGTGTGATCGCCACCAACCCGGCCACCGCGCCGGAAGCGATGCCCAGCACGCTGGGTTTGCCGTGCGACAGCCATTCCGCGAACATCCACGCCAACGCCGCCGTCGCGGTCGCGATCTGGGTCACCGCCATCGCCATGCCGGCGCTGCCGTTGGCCGCCACCGCGCTGCCGGCATTGAAGCCAAACCAGCCGACCCACAGCATCGAGGCGCCCATAACGGTAAAGTTGAGGTTGTGTGGCGGCATGGCGGTATGTGGATAGCCCTTGCGCTTACCCATCACCAAACAGGCCACGAAACCCGCGATACCGGCATTGATATGCACCACGGTGCCGCCAGCGAAATCCAATACGCCCCAACTGCTACCGATCAGTGAACCGTCACCACCCCAGACCATGTGCGCGACCGGCAAGTAAACTAGAGTCGACCACAATCCCATGAACAGCAGCAGGGCGGAAAACTTCATCCGCTCGGCAAAGGCACCGACGATCAACGCCGGGGTGATGATGGCGAAGGTCATCTGGAAAGCCATGAACACCGTCTCCGGGATGGCGTTCGTCATCGTCGTGACCGGTTGCCACAAGCTGTCCACCGTGACGCCGCTGAGAAAAGCCTTGGCGAGACTGCCAATGAAGGAGTTCAGATTGATCTCGCCCTTCACCATACCGGTTGTGTCAAACGCCACACTATAGCCATAAAGGGTCCAAAGCACAGTTACCAGGGAAGTGATGGCGAAGCACTGCATCATCACCGACAGCACGTTCTTGGCGCGCACCATGCCGGCGTAGAACAACGCCAGGCCGGGAATGGTCATGAACAACACCAAGGCCATGGAGGTCAACATCCAGGCGGTGTCGCCGGAGTTCAGCACTGGCTTTACCGCTTCATCCGCCATCGCCAGCACCGGCGCCAGCATTCCCAGCCCCGCCAGCAATCCACCCAGTCTTGCCGCTTGCATCGTTCTACTCATCGGTGAAATTCTCCAAAGGTTTCGGGTACAGGATTGATAAGGTATCGCGCAGGTCCCGGTCATAGCGCATCCGGCCCGGACTCGCCGGTGCGAATGCGAATGGCGTTTTCCAGGTCGTACACGAAGATCTTGCCGTCGCCGACCTTGCCGGTATTGGCGGCGCGTGTGATCGCCTCGATGACCCGTTCCACCAGTTCGTCGCCCACGCCGATCTCAACCTTGATCTTGGGCAGGAAATCGACGACGTATTCCGCGCCTCGATACAGCTCGGTATGTCCCTTTTGGCGGCCAAAGCCCTTGACCTCGGTGACGGTGATGCCTTGGGCGCCCACCTCCGAAAGGGCTTCCCGAACATCGTCCAGTTTGAACGGCTTGATAACCGCGGTAATCAGTTTCATGGGGTCCAGATCTCCTGTGGCTTGGTGCCCCCGGGGGGCGCGACCTAACGGTTTGGGCACGCTGGCGGTCTCGTGGCGCCAGCGCCGCCCTTCGCTTGGTCAGCAGTTTGCACATCGCGTGCCACCAATAATAATGTATTTAAAAACAATCAATTAACCAAATGTTTACTCTTCAATGAACATTGGTCGGAGTTTCAATCCAACGCCTCGCCTAAACCTTTGCACTTTTTTGGTGCAGATTGGCGGGTGTGCGCAAAACGGCAAAATCCCGTTAAACTTAACGAAACACGCTGTCCACTCCGGAGAATTCGCGATGATCGATCCCAAGGTGTTCGATGACTTGGCCAAGCGCTTGGCGGACGCGGTGCCGCCCAGTTTTCGCCAGTTTCAAGTGGAAATGGAAAAGAACTTTCACGCCGCCTTGCAGGCGACCTTCGCCAAGCTGGAGCTGGTGACGCGCGAGGAATTCGACGTGCAACAAGCGGTTCTGGCCCGCACTCGCGCCAAGCTGGAGGAACTGGAAAAGCAGGTGGCGGAACTGGAAGCCAAGGCCGGCGCGGGCAAGCGCCGCAAGAGCGCGGAAAAGCCCGCCGAACCGGAGGGTGGCGAAGCCTAGGGACGTGTCAGCGCACTAAAACAGTGCAAAACCACCGCCTGCCGGTCGACCGCTACCTCCGCCGGTTTCCATAAGGCGCTTCGCTCTCCACCCACCAAGCCCCGTCATGTCGCTCGCCATCGTTTACACCCGCGCTCAGGTCGGCGTCGACGCCCCCCTGGTCAGCGTGGAAGTCCATTTGTCCGGTGGCTTGCCGGGGCTCTTCATCGTTGGCCTGCCGGAAGCGGCGGTCAAGGAAAGCAAGGACCGGGTGCGGGGCGCGATCCTGAACAGCCAGTTCGAATTCCCCAGCCGCCGCATCACCATCAACCTGGCGCCGGCCGACCTGCCCAAGGAGGGAGGCCGTTTCGATCTGCCCATCGCGCTGGGCATCCTCGCGGCCTCGGGCCAGGTCAACCGCGAGCGGCTGGGACAATACGAATTTCTCGGCGAACTGGCCCTGGGTGGCGAAGTGCGTGGCATTCGCGGTGTGTTGCCGGCCGCTCTCGCCTGCCACGCGGCCAAGCGCACCCTGCTGGTCCCCGGCGACAACGTCGCCGAGGCGCAGTTGGTCGGGGGCGTCAAGGTCCTGGGCGCGGTTCACCTGCTGGAGGTTTGCCGGCAACTGGCCACGGGCACCGCCCTGCAACCACCAGCCCCACAACCCCGCGCGCCGCTGGGGAGCTTGCTGGAACGGGACTTGGGCGACGTGCGCGGCCAGCACCACGCCAAGCGCGCCCTGGAAATCGCCGCCGCTGGGGGTCACAACCTGCTGCTGATCGGCCCACCCGGCACCGGCAAGACCATGCTGGCCAGCCGGTTGCCGGGCATCATGCCGCCGCTGACCGAGGCGGAGGCGCTGGAAACCGCCGCCATCGCGTCGATCAGCGCGCAAGGGTTGGACTTGAAGCAATGGGGCGTCCGGCCGTTCCGGGCGCCGCATCACACCGCGTCGGGAGTCGCCCTGGTCGGGGGCGGCGGTCAGCCCCGGCCCGGCGAGATTTCACTGGCCCATCACGGCGTGCTGTTTCTGGACGAGTTGCCGGAGTACGACCGGCGGGTGCTGGAAGTCCTGCGCGAACCGCTGGAATCGGGGCGGATCACCATTTCCCGCGCCGCTCGCCAGGCCGATTTTCCGGCGCGATTCCAACTGGTGGCCGCGATGAACCCCTGTCCCTGCGGTTATCTGGGCGACGCCGAGCGGCGCTGCGCCTGTGGGCAGGAACAGGTGCGCCGCTATCGGGCGCGGGTCTCGGGGCCGCTGATCGACCGCATCGATCTGCATATCGAAGTGCCGCGCCTGGCCCATCGGGTGTTGCGGGGTGATGTCGCGGAGGAAAGCAGCGCCACGGTGCGCGCCCGGGTGTGCGCGGCGCGCGACCGGCAACTGCATCGCGCCGGCAAGGCCAACAGTGCCCTGGGAACCCGTGAGATCGAGCGCTATTGCGCCTTGAACGAAAGCGATCACCGCTTGCTGGAACAGGCGCTGGAGCGGCTGGGGCTGTCGCCGCGCGCCTATCACCGGATTTTGAAGGTGGCCCGGACCATTGCCGACCTGGCGGGCAGCGACGGTATCAAAACGCCGCATCTTACCGAGGCTATCAGCTATCGCGCGCTGGATCGGAGCCGGACGCGCTGATCGCGCCCGAACGCTACCCTTAATTCTCCCCCCGCACTACTCCCCCCTCATCGCCTTCCTCGCCTTCCTCGGGCGGACGGTGGGGGCAATCGGGACGGCTACAATGGCCGTAAAGAATCAGGCAATGCTCGGTCAGGGTAAAGCCAAGGCGCTGGGCGATGACGCGCTGCCGCTGCTCGATGTCCTCATCGAAAAACTCCTCGATCCGGCCGCATTCCAGACACAGGATATGGTCGTGATGCTCGCCCTGGTTCAGTTCGAACACCGAGTGACCGCCCTCGAAGTGATGGCGCTTGACCAACCCGGCCGACTCGAACTGGGTCAGCACCCGGTACACGGTCGCCAGGCCAACCTCCTCGCCCGATTCCTCCAGCGCCCGAAAAATCTCCTCGGCGGTCAGGTGCATGCCGTCCTGATGTTGCAGCATGTCGAGAATCTTCATGCGTGGCAGGGTAACCTTCAGGCCGGCCTGCTTGAGTTCTTTTGAGCCCACGCCGAACTCTCCCGTGATTGCGCTTACCCATGGATTGCCGTTGTACGTTATGATGATACGACGTTCAGACAACCCGGACTTGGTCTTCCATGTCGCACCGCTCCCTACGCGCCGCCGGCGTCCTGCTGCTTCTTGTTCTTACCGCCGGCTGCGAATCGTTTCTGCCCAGCTTCTACTCCGTTCCCGTCCGCCAAGGCAATTACATCGATAAAGCCATGGTCGGCCAATTGCACCCCGGCATGACCCGGCCGCAGGTCCAGCGGATCATGGGCACGCCGTTGCTGACCGATCCGTTCCATCAAAGTCGCTGGGACTACTATTACAGCTACCGCAAGGACGGCAACCTGATCGAACAGCGTCATGTCGCCCTGTTTTTCACGGGCGATACCCTCGACCACATCGAGGGCGTGGTGGACTAGCCCTTGCCCGGCTCCAAAGCGCCACCGCCTTTGCGCATCCGCTTGCCTTCGGCGGCGCGCTGCTTGCGAACCGCCTTGGGATCGGCGAGCAGGGGTCGGTAGATTTCCACCCGGTCCCCAGCGCGCACTGCCGCCGACAGTTTGCTCAACTTGCCGAACACGCCGACCTTGGCGGTCTTGGGGTCGATTTCCGGGAAGCGTTCCTGGATGCGCGACAGGACGATGACCTGTTCCACGGTCGCCCCCGCCGGCGCCTCGACCGGGATGATGAGTTGCTCGTCGGGCCGGGCGTAGGCCACCTCGACCCGGAAAGTCGCGGGATCATCGTTGGCCATAGACGTCCACCGCGCGCTTGCAGAACGCATCGACCAACGAGTTGGCGATTTGCTTGAACACCGGTTCGACGGCCATCCGCAACAGGTGACTGGAAAATTCGAACTCCATGTCCAGCGACACCTTGCAAGCGTTGACTCGCAACGGCTCGAAGCGCCAATAACCTTCCAGGCGCTGGAAGGGGCCCTCCAGCAGACGGATATCGATCATCTTGTGTTTTTGCATCCGGTTGATGGTGGTAAAGGACTTATGCACCCGACCCTTAGCGATCTCGATGGTGGCCCGCGCTTCGTCCTCGGTATGATGGATGACGCTGCTGGACCGGCACCAGGGCAAAAATCGCGGGTAGTCCTCGATGTCGTTGACCAGGGCGTACATGTCGGCCGCCGAATACAGGACCAGGGCGCTTTTCTTGACGGTCGCCACGACTTGTCTCCGTTGCGGCGTGATAATTTGACAGCTTAACTGGGTTATTGGACTTTCGCCGGGCAAGTTTGGTTGAATCCGCGTTCATCCTCAAGCCTCGCGCGCCTGGCCACCGGCGCCGGCCACCCCACCGAACGGTCATGAGCAAAAAAACCACTCCAGGCAACCATCAGATCGCCAGCAACAAGAAGGCGTATCACGACTACTTCATCGAGGAACACTACGAGGCGGGCCTGGCCTTGCAGGGCTGGGAAGTCAAGAGCCTGCGCGCCAGCCGCGCCCATCTCAAGGAAAGCTACGTGCTGCTGCGCGACGGCGAGGCGTTTCTGTTCGGCTGCCACATCTCGCCGCTGACCTCGGCCTCCACCCACGTCCAGGCCGACCCGACCCGCACCCGCAAGCTGTTGTTGCATAAGGAAGAGATCAGCCGCTTGATCGGCTCGGTCGAGCGCAAGGGCTATACCCTCATTCCGCTGGCGATGTACTGGAAGCGCAACCGGGCCAAGCTGGATATTGGCCTGGCGCGCGGCAAGAAGGAGCACGACAAGCGGGCGACCGAAAAGGACCGCGACTGGGAGCGCGACAAGCAGCGGCTGATGCGGGAGCGATAGGTTTTTGAACTTCCTCCCCGCCGCGCTATCATAGATTTACCCATGGGGGCGATCCGGTTTCGACGTGGATTGCAAAACCCGAGGCGCATGCCGAGGATGCAGCTCGCCTCGTTAATCTGGCTGCAAATCATAGTTGCCAACGACGACAGCTACGCTCTGGCGGCCTAAGACCGCCAGCCCCTGACCGAAACTTGCTGGTGAGGTTCGGAGCCTTTCGGGGCGAATCAGGGGTCGACTAACATCAGCTCGCGCCGATCCTGTCCGGGGGTGAGGCTCTAAAACTTACCGGAACCGCCGTTCGCCGCCCTGCCGGTCGGGTTGCGAAGGGTTAAAACAAAGACCAGGCTATGCATGTAGGGCCGAGGGCGGAGGATTTGCGGACGCGGGTTCGATTCCCGCCGCCTCCACCAATATCATAAAGGCTGACCGGAAACGGTTAGCCTTTCTCTTTGGAGCCTGGAATTAAGGAGACCCGCCAATGGCGAATGAAGGTTATCACGAGCCGATCAACGAATTGTCGGATGAAACCCGCGACATGCACCGAGCCATCACCTCCCTGATGGAGGAACTGGAAGCGGTCGACTGGTACAACCAGCGGGTGAACGCCTGCAAGAATCCGGAATTGAAAGCTATCCTCGCCCACAACCGGGACGAGGAAAAGGAACACGCGGCCATGGTGCTGGAATGGATCCGCCGGCGAGACCCCGCTTTCGACAAAGAGCTGAGGGATTATCTCTTTACCGAAAAACCCATCGCCCACGGCCACGAATGACCCATCGTTCACTGCCCTCTCCCGCTTGGCCGAGCGCACGCCGACGCCGAACGGGAAAGGGGGCTAGCGATGCGGGGGTAGCAGGTTCCGTAATCCCGGCAGCCAGTCGTTGAAAAAGCGGACGGCCTCCGGGTCTTGGGCCATGCCGCTGATGACGTGCTCCCCGAACGCGCCGCCGCCCACGGCGTAATAGCCGAACGCCCCGCCGCCGATGGCGATACCGCCGATGGCGCCGCCACCGATGGCGATCCCCCCCACTGCCAGGCCACCCACCGCCAGCAAACCGGTGCTCAGGCCGCCGAAGCCCAGCACCAAACCCAGCGCCACGCCGCCAAGGGCCACCAGACCCCGGGCGACGCCACCCATGGCCAACCCTCCCGTCGCGAGATCGCCGATGGCGATGATGCCCTTGGCGTGTCCACGCATTTCGCCTTTCTCCAGGTCCGGTCCCAGAGCGATGTCGTACAGCGGCAGTCCCCAAACATAACGACTGGAACGCTTGCGGATGCCCCGATATGGGAAACCTCGGTTTTTCAGCGCCGAGACTTCCTGTTCAAGCGCGGCGATGCGTTGCTTGAGTTGCTCGGAATTTTCTTTCATCGGCTTTCCCCTTCCCGTCTGCGACAACTGCTCCAAGTCTAATCGAAATAAATCAGCCGTTCCCTGCTCCACCGATCGCGCTTGACAAAACTCCCGCCTAGCCGATAGATTGTACACAAATGTACGCGATTTTAGATGATCGTAACCAGTCAACCGCGAACAGGGGCGCTCATGGCCCAAATGCAGACCCTCTCGATCCGCATTCCCGATGAAGACTTCCAGTGGTTGTCGTCGTTGCAGGAGGCGGATGCAAAAACCCCCAGCGAGAAACTGCGGGCGTTACTGGCGCGAATCCGCAAGCAGGAAGCTGGCATGACCAGTCCCGAAATGTGCGCGGCATGGATGCGGACGCTGGCGCGGCCGTTCCTGGATACCATTTCGGTCCACGAGCGCAAGCACAAGATCCATTCGGATCTGGTTAGCCTGGTGTCGGAATCGGCTCCCCGGATCATGGCTACGCTGATTTCCACCCGCCTGAGCGAAGACGCTAGCCAGGAAGAAGCGCTCGATGTCGAAGCGGTCCTCGCCCAACAGTGTTTTCGGCTGTTCACGTCGCTGCTGCGCGCCGCCGTCACCACCCAGCCGGCAACCTACGACACCGGGGTGATGGATCGCTACCTGCCGGATATCATCGAAATCGCCGACATCATCGCAACCCGAAAAGGGAAGGAGTTGAACAATGGCTGACACGTTCGCCAACCGCGTTGCCAGAATCATCGTCGGCGGCGCCCATGCCTTGCTCGACAAGGCCGAGGATCTCGCCCCGGAAGCCACCATGGCGCAAGCGATTCGCGAGATCGAACAGGTGATCGCCGAGGTCCGGGTCGATCTCGGCAAGGCGGAAGCGGCCAAGCACCTGGTGCTGTCGCGGATAGCCAAGCTCAACGCGGAACACGAGAAACTCAGCGAGCGGATCGATACCGCCCTGACCCTGGAACGCGACGATCTGGCCAAGGCCGCCATCGGTCGGCAGGCCGACATTGAGGATTTGCTGCCGGTGTTGCAAAAAGCCCTCGACGAGCACGGGGAGCGCGGCAAGGAGCTGGAAAGCTACATCGTGGCCCTGCTCGCCAAGAAGCGCGAGCTCGACCAGGCGCTGACTGATTATCGGGCGAGTCTCGCCAGTCAGGCCGCCACGCCGTTTGCGGGAGGCGGATCGGATCGACAGACGCGAGTCGATGACGCCGAATCATCGTTCGGCCGGGTGATGGCGCGGCAGACCGGGACCAGCGGCATCACCCCCGGCTTGAACGAGCAGGCCGTCAAGCTCAAGGAACTGGCCGACATGCAACGCGGCAACCGCATCGCCGAGCGGCTGGCCGCCCTCAAGGCGACGCGGGGTGTGCGATAAACCGGGAGATCGGGACCATGGATCTGTTTCTGGCGCCCGAATCCTGGCCGTTTACCGTCGCGGCCCTGCTGCTGATGGCCATCGCCGTCGTCGAAGGCTTGGCGCTGCTCGTCGGCATGAGCCTGTCCGGCTGGCTCGACCATTTCGTTCCCGACGCGGCCCACGGCGTCGAGGGTGTTTCCGATTCCTGGCTGGGCTGGCTCCATGTCGGCAAAGTGCCTATTCTGGTGTTGCTGGTGATTTTGCTCACGGCTTTCGCCCTTATCGGCTATGTTCTCAACGCCTTGGTGCATGGAACATTCGGCTTCTATCCGCCGGCGCCGATTTCGGCCGTGGCGGCGTTCCTGGGCGCCCTGCCGGTGGTGCGGATGTCGGGCGCGGCCATCGCCCGCATCATCCCGCGCGACGAGACGACCGCCGTGGGTTTCGACAGCTTGGTGGGACGGGTCGCGGTGGTGGTGACCGGCACCGCGCGGGCGAATTATCCAGCCGAAGCGCGCGTAAAGAACGAACACGGACAGACGCTGTACGTTCGGGTCGAGCCAGACGGCGCGGACCTGCAATTTGGCGCCGGCGAGTCGGTCTTGCTGGTCAGGCAGATTTCAGGCTCGCGGTTTCTGGCTATCCCCAATCCTCGTCCGGATCTCCTCTAACCATCGGGATCGAAGAAAAATGGATAATCATTTATTGAAAATAGGCAATTTGTTGGAAATGAGCATCTTGGCCGGGCTCTTCCTGGTTGGCCTGTTGACGGTCGGCATCATCTTCGCGCGGTTGTATCGGCGCTCGTCGAAAGAACTCGCCTTCGTCCGCACCGGTCTCGGCGGGCAAAAAGTGGTGATGGACGGCGGGGCCATCGTGTTGCCGGTGTTTCACGAATGCGTGAACATCAACATGAACACCCTCAAGCTGGAGGTGTCCCGAGCCGGGGCCGACAGCCTGATCACGCTGGATCGGTTGCGGGTGGATGCGGTCGCGGCGTTCTTCGTGCGCGTCATCCCCAGTGTCGAGGGCGTCGCCAACGCGGCCCAAACCCTGGGCCAACGCACCATGCACCCTGATTCGCTGAAGGAACTGGTCGAGGACAAGTTCGTCGACGCCCTGCGCGCCGCCGCCGTGTCGATGAGCATGCACCAGTTGCTCGACAAGCGGGCCGACTTCATCCAAGCGGTGCAGAACGCCGTGTCGGAGGACTTGCTCAAGAACGGCCTGGAGCTGGAATCGGTCAGCCTGACGCGGCTCGATCAGACGCCGATCAAGTATTTCGACGCCCAGAACGCCTTCGACGCCGAGGGTCTGACCAAGCTGACCCAGCAAACCCAGCAGCGGGCCAAGGAGCGCAACGAGATCGAGCAGGACACGGCGGTGGCCATCGCCAAGAAGAATTTCGAGGCGACCCAACTCAAGCTGACCATCGAAAAGGATCAGACGTTCGCGACCCTGCAGCAGCAGCAGGAAGTCGCCACCCGGCAGGCCCAGCAGACGGCGGAGGTGGCCAGCATCACCGCGCAGCGGGAACGCGAGGCCCAGCAAGCCAAGATCGACGCCGAGCGCCAGGTCAAGGAGGCGGAAGTCGAGAAGAATCGTGCCATCCAGCAGCGCCAGATCGAAGCCACCCGGGATTTGCAGGTTGCCAAGATCGCACAGGAGAAGCTGACGACTCTGGCCGATCAGGAGCGGCAGATTTCCGTCGCTGAAAAATCCAAGGCTCTGTCCGAGGCCGAAAAGCAGGCCAACGAAGCCCGCGCCTTGGCGGCGCGCGCCGAGGAGCAGGTGAAGACGGCCCGCGAGGTGGCCATCGCCGAGCGCGAAAAGCAGATCGCCTTGGTGGCCGCCGACCAGGAGGCCCAGCAGGGGGCCATCGGGATACGGGTCGCCGCCGAGGCGGAAAAGGACGCCGCCGAAAACCACGCGCAAGCGATCAAGATCAAGGCCGAGGCCCAGCAGGTGCAATATCAGGTGGACGCCAAGGGCATCGAGATGCGCAACGCTGCCCTGAACACTCTGGCAACGGAACAGATCGCCATGCAGGTCAAGATGAAACTGCTGGACGTGTTGCCGGCCATCATCGAAGCATCGGTCAAGCCAATGGAAAAGATCGACGGCATCAAGATCGTGCAGGTGGACGGCCTCAATCGCGGCGCGGCGGGCGGTTCCGGTGGACCGGGCGGCGCGGGCGGCAACCTGGCCGAGCAGGCGGTGGCGGCGGCGCTGGCCTACCGCGCCCAGCAGCCGATCCTGGATGCGGTGCTGGGCGAAATCGGCATGAAGGGCGGCGATTTGAAGGGCTTGGTGGAGTCGGTTCGCAAGGACATCGCGCCGGATGGTGCCGCCGGGGATTCTTGAAAGGAGGGCGGCGTGGGGTGCTGACCATAACCGTTCAGATCCCCTGGTGGTTTCGCCCTGTATCGATGGGTTTCGCTACGCTCAACCCATCCTAAGAAAAACAAGGGGTTGTAGGATGGGTTGAGCGTAGCGAAACCCATCGCCGTGCGGAACGAGGGGGGGCTGAACGCTTACCGCCAACTCAGTTCGGGCAAATCTCAAGCTGTGACTACGCCGCTGACTCGGCCCGCTTGCCGAAGCGGTAATGCGACACACCCCATTCCTCGCCGCCCCGATAGCCAAACAGTTCGGCGCAGGCCATGAAAAACACCCGCCAACGCTGAAACCAGCGTTCCGCCTGGCCAGGACCGTAGGTCTCTCGGAACAGCGCCATGATCTCGTTCCGATGCCGGTCCTGGTTGACCCGCCAAGCTTCCAGTGTGCGCTGGTAATGGCGACCGTTGAAATGCCATTGCCCCTCCAGCGTCAGATCGCCCCTAAAGCGCGGTAACAGATCGCGCGAGGGCATCAAACCACCGGTGAAAAAATAGCGCCCCATCCAGTCGTCGTCGCCCTCGGTTTCGAACGGATAGGCCAGTTGCCGGTGGGTAAAGATGTGAACGAACAGCTTGCCGCCCGGCTTGAGCCAGCGATGAATCCGTTCCAGCAACTCCTGGTAATTGCGCATGTGCTCGAACATTTCCACCGACACGACCCGGTCGAAACGGCGGTCGATGGAAAAATCGTTCATGTCGGCGGTGATGACCCGGACGTTGGCGAAGCCGCGCTCCCGGCAGCGCGCCTCGATGAACGCGCGCTGGGAGCGGGAGTTGGACACCGCCACGATCCGCGAATCCGGGTAAAGCTCCGCCATCCACAGCGTCAGCGAACCCCAGCCGCAGCCCAGTTCCAGAATATCCTGGCCGAAACCGAGTTCGGCGCGCTCGCAGCTCAAAGCCAGCATGGCCGCCTCGGCGATTTTCAGGTCGCGGACTTGGTCCGGCCACCAGCACGCGCTGTATTTCAGCCGTGGCCCCAGCACCTTTTGGAAAAACCCCGCCGGCACTTCGTAATGCTGCTCGTTGGCAGTGCCGGTGTGCAAGGCGATCGGGCTGGCGCGCAACTCCGCCTCCAGCCGCGCCAACGCCGCTTCGTGCGCCCGGTCGTCGCCGGTCGCCTCGGCGCGCAAGCGTTCGGCCAGTAGGCGGCGGATGCCGATCCGGGTCAGCCAGTCCGGGACATAGCCCCGTTCCATGAGATCAATGGCGGTGTTGAGCATCAGAAAACCTCCTTTTTGGGAAACCAGGGTACGAACGCGCTCGTCGTGCGCTGATAGGCGCGGTAATCGTCGCCACGGCTGGCTAGCGCCTGTTGCTCGGTATGGGGAATGCCGGTGACCCTCAGCAGGGTGTACAACATCAGCGCCGGACCCAGCAGGGTCAGCCACCATGCCGGCGACCCCCAGGCCAGTAGCGGGTAGCTCCACCAGTGCAGCCACTCAAAGAAATAGTTGGGATGACGGGAATAGCGCCACAGTCCCGCCCGACAGGTGCGGCCCCGATTCGCTGGATCAACTCGCCAGGCCGCCAGTTGCCGGTCGGCCATCGCCTCGCCCCCCACCGCTAGCAACCAGACCAGCAGGGCGGCGCTGAGCGCTGGCAGCGGTGGTCGTTCCGGGGTCAGCGCGACCACCAGGAACGGTACAGCGAACACGGCGGTCAGCAACGCCTGGGCCTGGAAGAAGCCGAAAAACTTGAGTTGAGTGTGTTCCCGCCAGTGCGCGCGCAACCGCTGGTAGCGACCATCCTCCGGCTTGCCGATCACCCGATTGAACAAAATGTAGGCGGCCAGCCGGAACGACCAGCCGCCGGCCATGAGCGCCACGACCAGCCGCCGCGTCGGGTGGCCATCGGCCAGCAGGGCGTAACCCAGCGCCAGCACTCCCAATCCCGCCGCCCAAGTGAAATCCACCACGCCAGCATCTTCAGCGCGCCATTGCACCATCCAGACGATCCCCATCAGCAACGCCGCCACCGCCCAGCCGGCCAGGAAAAAATCGAAGCCGGTCATGGCATGGAAGGGAAGCGAACGCACTTCCCGCCCTCGGCGTGGTCTTGTTGGAAAGCTCCATTCATCGTCTTGGGAATCTTCATGCTGCGTATCGTTGTCATCGTTTGCGGAATCCTGCTCGGCTTGCTCGTGGCCGCCATCCTGATCGCCAGCGGCCAAAGCTCCGTGCTGGCCGGGTTGCGCCATGTCGTCGCCGATCCGTGGGGCATGGTCACGCTGCTCGACCTCGGTGTGGGACTGCTGTTCGTCGCCGTTTGGCTGGCCCTGGTGGAGCCCAGTCCGTGGCGAGCGGTGGCCTGGATCATCGCCCTGTTCCTGCTCGGCAATGTGGTCACCCTGGCTTACCTGCTTTGCCGGACGTGCCAGGTTCGGCACTGGTCGGAATTGTTTCTGCCATCCCGTTCCAGCGATTGGCGATAACCAGCAGCAACGGCATGGCCAGCGTCCACACGCCGGCCACCGCCAGCAGGCTCGCCGCTGGGTTCTCGAATGACACCCCGCCCAGTTGCGCCCCGCCGTAGTAGGCCAGCGGTCCGGCAATCATTCCCAGCAGCGCCGCCAGCCCCAGGCGCGGTTTCAACCAGCCCAGCGCGACGTTGAACGTCGTGGCGAACAGCATCCACATCGCCACCATCCAGTACGGAGCCAGGTCGGGGTGGAACTGGCCGGACGGGAAGCGCAGCAGGCCCATCCCGGTCAGCAGCGAATCGGCGACGAATCCCAGCAGGCCGCTCAGCCCGATCAGCATCGCTTCCGTCCGTGGCCGCGCCGCCTGGTAAAGATGGAGAATGATGGCGGTGGCGGTAACCAGTACGCCCAGCCACGGCCAACCCCGCGCCCCGCCCAGCACGCAGGCGAACCAACCGATTTGAAAAGCGATGAGGTTGAGCAGCATGGCAACTCCTGAACCCCTCTCCCTCTGGGAAAGGGGCTGGGGTGAGGGTGATATTGCTAAACCAGCGCCGGCGTCAACGGCTCGCGCCGGCACAGCGGCTTGGTCAACAACAGTTGCACGGTTCCAATCGCCCGTTCGCGGAAACCGCCCTCGCAGTAGCACAGGTAGTATTCCCACATGCGGATGAAGGTGTCGGGAAACCCGAGCGCCCGCACTCGATCCACGTTGGCCAGGAATCGTTCCCGCCAATGGCGCAGGGTGGTCGCGTAATGGGCGCCGATGTCTTCCAGATGAAAGATGCGCAGATCCGTGACCCGACCCACGCTATCGGCGATGGCGGTCAGCGAGGGTAGGAAGCCGCCAGGGAAAATGTAGTGGCGGATAAAATCCACTTCGTTCCGATATTGCTCGTATTTCTGATCGGCGACGGTGATGGCCTGCAACAACATCATGCCGTGCGGCTTGAGCAGTTGGGCGCAGGCGCGGAAGTAGGTCTTCAAATGACGCTCGCCCACCGCCTCGATCATCTCGATGGAAACCAGCTTGTCGAAGGCGCCGCGCAAGTCGCGATAATCCCGACATAGCACCGTCACCCGGTCCTCCAGCCCCGCCTCCCGCACCCGTTCGCGAGCCAACTGGTATTGCTCCTGGGAAATGGTGGTGGTGGTGACGCGGCAGCCGTAGCGTTGCGCGGCGTGCAGGGCGAAACCACCCCAGCCGGAACCGATTTCCAGCACATGATCGTTCGGGTTCAGTTCCAACTTGCGGCAGATGCGGTCGATTTTCGCGACCGAAGCTTCCCGCAGATCGGTATTTGGCGTCGGGAAAATGGCCGCTGAGTACATCAGAGTTTCATCCAGGAACAGCCGGTAAAACTCGTTGCCGAGGTCGTAATGGGCGGCGATGTTGGCGCGGCTGCCCTGGCGGGTGTTGTCGCGCCCCAGGTTCAGCAGCCGGAACAGCGGCATCATCAGCCGGGTCAGACCGCGTTCCAGTCCCAGCAGCGCGTCCTGGTTCAAGACGAAGATGCGCACTAGCGTCGGCAGGTCGTCGCAGGACCAGTCCCCCGCCATGTAACCCTCGCCGACGCCGATACTGCCGCGCAGGGCCAGCAGGTGGTAGGCGTTGGGGTCGTGGATAGTGACGGTGGCGCGCAGCGGGCAGTCGGCGCTGGCGCGGCCAAATTCATGAAAGCCGTCGACGTCCACCACCGTGACGCAACCGTGCTCCAGCCGGGCCAGCCGCTTGAACACGGCGCTACGCAACCCGCGTTCGCGCCACGGTAGCCGCGTGGCGTTCGCGGACAAGTCCAGGGGGGACGACATCACCGATTCTGGGTGCATGACTTAACTCTCCATGGGTTTGCCGGATGTCGAGGGATGCGGGAAGATCGGAATGCGTTTCCAGAGCAGGCGCAGCGCTTCCCAGTAAATGGCGGCGACGACCTTCAAGGTCATGAACGGAAAACGGGCCAGCGCCCCGGCCATGGCGCGACCGTCGAGCGGCCAGCGGCGCAGGCTGAGGGTGGCGTCGAGCATCCGCGCCGGACCCTTGAGGACATCGAGATGCACGGCCAGATGTGGACCCGGTGGCGTGGAATGCCAGCCGTAGCGCAGGTCCATAGGCATGAACGGCGAGACGTGCATGGCCTTGAAGAACTCGGCGCGCTGGTTGCCACCAGCTTGGCCGGCCATGTTGAGGACGTAGCCGATCTTTTCGCCCCAGGGCGTGTTGGTGACTTCGGCGACCAGCGTATCCACTTGTTCGCCGTCGGGGGCGAAGCAGTAATAGACGCTGATCGGATTGATGCAATAACCGAAGTAGCGCAGATGAGTCAGCAACCGGATCGGGCCTTGGGGGCGGCGGCCGGTTTGCTGCTCGGCCAGATCGCGCACGCAGACATCCAGCGGGACGCGGGGATCGCCGAAGTGATCCGCGCGGCGAAACCAGGCCAGCGCCGGCCGGCGGGTGGACCACAGCCAGCGGTGGTTGAAAACCGTATCGAGTTCCGCCAGATCGAGATAAACCATGAACAGACCGTAGCGAAACTCGTGGCGGCGCGGGAAAAAGCGCCGATGGCGGACATGGCCGACATAGAGGCAACTGTTCATGCCGCCAGCCGCCCTGGTTCGAGCAGGCCGCGCGCCACCGCCAGCCCGCTGTTCACGCCGTCTTCGTGGAAGCCGTAGCGCCAGTAGGCGCCGCAATACCAGGTCCGGTTGAAGCCGCTGATCTCGTCGCGGCGAGCTTGTGCCCGGACGCCGGCCTCGGTGAATACCGGGTGGTGATAGGTGGTCCGATACAGGACGCGCGCTGGGTCGATGGCCTCGCCGCAGTTGAGCGTGACGCACAATGTTGCTGGCGTGTCCAATCCTTGTAGAATATTCATGTTGTAAGTGACCGCCACGCGCTCCCGGGGTTGCGCCGGCAGATGGTAATTCCAGGCCGCCCACGCGCGCTTCCAGCGTGGCAACAGATGGATGTCGGTATGCAACACCACCTCGTTTTCCTGGTAGGGAATCGCGCCCAGAATCTCGCGCTCGCAAGGTGTCGGATCAGCCAGGAGTCGCAGCGCCTGGTCGCTGTGCGTGGCGATGATCACCTCGTCGAACCGTTCCACCGGACCGCCCCAAGGCTTCACCTGGACGTGGGTCGGATGGCGGCGCACCCATGCCACCGGGCAATTCAACCGGATGCGGTCGCGAAACGGCGCGGTCAGCGCCTCGACGTAAGTGCGCGAGCCGCCTCGGATCACCCGCCACTGGGGCCGGTCGCTGATGTTGAGCAGGCCGTGGTTCTTGAAGAAGCGCACGAAGAACCGCGCTGGCATCTCCCCCACAAGCCCCGGCTCCGCCGACCAGATCGCCGCCGCCATCGGCAGGATGTAATGGTCGGTGAATTCCTGGCTGTAATGGCCTTCCCGCAGCCAGGCGTCCAGGCTGAGATCACGGGGGCCGTCCAGCAGCGCCGGTGCTTCGCGGTTGAAGCGCAGAATGTCGCGGATCATCCGGTGGAACGAGGGCCGGAACAGGTTGCGGCGCTGGGCGAACAGGGTGTTGAGATTCTCGCCGTTGTACTCCAGTCCGGTCCGCTCGCAACGGACGCTGAAACTCATCGTCGTCGGTTGCGAGGCGACACCGAGTTGCTCCAGCAGGGCGATGAAGTTGGGATAGGTCCAGTCGTTGAAGACGATGAAGCCGGTATCCACCGCATGGCGCCGCCCCCGAATCTCAACCTCCACCGTGTGGGTGTGGCCGCCGATGTAGTCGTTAGCCTCGAACAGCGTCAGATCGTGCGTCCGGCAAAGTCGCCAGGCGGCGGTGAGGCCGCTGATCCCGGTCCCGATGATGGCGATTTTCATGTCCTTCTCCCCTGTTACAGGCGACTCTTGATGGCGCGGATGACGCCGCCCAGCACGGGAACTCGCTCGTAGATGAACGCGCCCATATCGAAATAGTCGTGATGCTGGAACACCTTGCCGTCGTCGCGAAATTTCAGATGGCTGACACCGCGTAGCTCCAACGTCTCGCCGCGCCGGAAGCGCGCATGCTGGAAGCACATGATCCAGACCAGCATTCCCCGTTGCCCAACGATGACCTCGTCCTCAAACTCGAAGCGGCAGGACAACACTCCCTCGTACAACCGGCTGTAATAGTCCCGCAGCGCGGGCAGACCATTCAGTTCATGCACCGGATCGCGGAATCGCACGTCCGGCGTGTAGATGTCTTCCAGCAGATGCAGCGTGTCCTTGTTCAACTGGTTGAACGCGGTCTTGAAGCGATCCAGGGATTCCAGCATGGGTCCGCTCTCCGGTTGCGGGTAGTTCGTACAATAATATTAGACACAGTCTCTACAAAATGCAAATACTTATACAATAATTATTCATCCCATAGCGAGATCGAATGGCCGAGACGGAAACCGTGGCGGAGACGGCATGGATGACGGAGGTTGGCGGAGAGGGGGTGGCGAGGCGCCGGGAGAGGTATGGCCGAACCATGGCGCCGATCAGATGCGACCGGGAACGGTGGCCAACGGTCCTGGGGTAGGCAATGGACGGCGGCTGTTCCAACGTCAGGCCGCTGGCGAAGTAGCGGCGAACGCGAAATTAAAGCCCTCACCCTTCGATCAAGGCGAACGGCGCCCAGACTTGGGGATCGCGGAGTTGTTCATTTTCGTCCTTGATGAAGGAAAGCTGCGTTTCGCTGTTGCTAACCGATTCATCTATCAGTTTTTCTGTTCTAAACTTCAATTGGTAAGCGGCGAGAGACGATACGATGAGCGAAAGCAAAATCGAATGGACGGAACAGACTTGGAACCCGGTCACCGGTTGCACCAAGATTTCGCCGGGCTGCAAGTTTTGCTACGCCGAAGTCATGGCGCAACGGCTCCAGGCCATGAACGCGGTGGGTTACGCAAACGGCTTTGCTCTGACTTTGCACGAGGAACGGTTACAACAACCGCTTCGACGCAAAAAGCCGACTGTCTATTTTGTGAATTCGATGAGCGACCTGTTCCACGAGGACGTACCCGATACCTTCATCGAACAGGTCATGGCGGTGGCTCGGCGGACGCCCCAACACACTTATCAGATCCTCACCAAACGCGCCGATAGGCTATCGCGCTTCTTTGGCCAACGCGCCGTACCGGCCAACGTCTGGCTGGGGGTCTCGGTGGAAAATCGCCAGCATGGCTTGCCGCGCATCGATCACCTGCGGCAGGTCGCTGCCCGCATCCGTTTCCTGTCGGTGGAACCCCTGCTGGAATATTTGGGGCCGATGAATCTGAACGGGATTCATTGGGTCATCGTCGGCGGCGAATCCGGCCCGAACGCCCGGCCGATGTACCCGGAATGGGCGCTGGCCGTGCGCGACCAGTGCGAGGCGGCCGGCGTGGCGTTCTTCTTCAAGCAGTGGGGCGGTTGGGGCGCGGATGGCGTCCGCCGCGCCAAGCACGCCAACGGCCGACTGCTGGCGGGCCGCACTTGGGATGCGTATCCCGAACCTACCGGCGCGCTGCTTTGAGCAGGTGGTCGGCCACGCGCATGGACAGTGCGATGGCCTTGGGGTTGGACACACAGAAAAACAGCGAATACAGCGGCGCTCCTCCCCGCAAGGGCAGGCGCAGTGGTTCCGCCACCTTGGCAAAGCCCGCCGCCCGCAAGCGGTCGCCAACAAATGCTTCTATGACATCTACATCCGCGTGTCGGCCAATAATTGGCAATACCGGATCGTCGAATAAAACCGGGTCGTGTTAAGTCGCCAAACCAACAACAGTCTCTCAATAAGCCAGAGTCAGCACGAACGATTCACCGATTTCTTCGAACCGTGCTCGTTTGTTCATTTCCCGCAAATTATCGGAATCCCGCGCCCCAAACTGTCCACGTACTCAAGGAACCAACCGGGAGTCATCACGGGAAAGCACCCCATTAAATGGCCTGATGGGGTAAGGATGGCCAGCGTCCACCGCTGGCTCGACTGATGCCCGCCACGTCCCGATGATCGCTCACCGCAATGAAGCCGCGTTCCCGCAGCAGCGCCGGAACCGCCTCGCCCTGATCGTAACCGTGTTCAAGCAGCAGCCAGCCGCCCGGCTTCAGATGATTCGGAACTTGGGCGACGATGGCGCGCAGGGCCGCCAACCCGTCGTCGCCCGCCACCAGCGCCGCCGGCGGTTCGAATCGCAATTCGCCTTGCCTCCAACGAGGATCGGCGGCGGCGACATACGGCGGATTGGCGGCGATCAGGTCGAACCGTTCGTTATCCAGCGGCGCGCACCAGTCGCCTTCGCGGAATTCCACGTTGCCAATCCCCAGCCGCCGTGCGTTGCGCCGGGCGACCACCAACGCCGCCGGACTTCGATCGGTGGCGACGATCCGCGCCAGGGGCCGCTCCACCGCCAGCGCCAGCGCAATCGCGCCGCTGCCCGTCCCAAGGTCGGCGACGGTCACCGGCCGGTCCTTCGGCAACCGCGCCAGCGTCAGTTCCACCAACAGTTCGGTTTCCGGGCGGGGAATCAGCGTATCCGGGGTCACTTCCAGGTCCAGCGACCAGAACTCCCGTCGGCCTAGGATATAGGCCACGGGTTCGCCCGCGCGGCGACGCTCCACCCAAGCCATGAAACGCGCGGATTGTTCGGGCTCCGGCAGTCGCTCCGGCCAGGCGTGCAGATAACTTCGCGGTCGCTCCAACGCCGCCGCGAGCAGGATTTCGGCATCCAGACGTGGGCTTTCGCTGATTTCGGTCAAGCGCCGAGCGGCGTGGGCAAGCAATTCGCGGAGAGTGGCGGCGCTCACTCGGCCAGTGCCGCCAACTGGTCGGCCTGATATTCCTGGATCAGCGGCTCGATGATGGGATCGAGATTGCCGGCCAGAATGTCGCCCAGCTTGTAGAGCGTGAGGTTGATGCGGTGATCGGTCACCCGCCCCTGCGGGAAGTTGTAGGTGCGGATGCGCTCCGAGCGGTCGCCGCTACCAACCAGCAACTTCCGGGTCTGGGCCTGGGTGGTCTGCTGCTTCTCCCGCTCGCCCGCCAGCAGCTTCGCTTGCAGCAGGGACATGGCTCGCGAACGGTTCTTGTGCTGGGAACGCTCGTCCTGACATTCCACCACGATGCCGCTGGGCAGGTGGGTAATGCGAATCGCCGAGTCGGTCTTGTTGACGTGTTGACCGCCGGCTCCGGAAGCGCGGTAGGTGTCGATGCGCAAGTCGCTGGGATTGATCTCGATCTGTTCCACTTCCGCCAGTTCCGGCAGGATCGCCACAGTGGCGGCCGAGGTATGGATGCGGCCCTGCGCCTCGGTGACCGGCACCCGCTGCACCCGGTGCGCCCCGGATTCGAATTTCAGCCGCGAATACGCGCCCTGGCCGATGATCCGGGTGATCACTTCCTTGTAGCCGCCGTGCTCGCCGGGACTTTCGCTGAGGATTTCCCACCGCCAGCCGCGCAACTCGGCGTAACGGCCATACATGCGCGACAGGTCGCCGGCGAACAGCGCCGCCTCGTCGCCGCCGGTGCCGGCGCGGATTTCCAGGAACACGTTGCCGGCGTCGTGCGGATCGCGTGGCAGCAGCAGCAATTGCAGTGCCCGTTCCTGTTCGGCGCGGCGGGCTTCGGCTTGCAGCACTTCGTCCTGGGCCAGGGCGCGCAGGTCCGGGTCACTGTCCCGACTCATCTCGCGGGCTGCGTCCAAATCGTCCAGCACCCGGCGATAGGCCCAAAATCCGCGCGCCACCGACTCCAGTTGCGCGTATTCCACCGACAGAGCGCGGAAACGGTCGCTGTCGCCGATGATTTCGGGTTCGGCCAGGAGCGCGCCAACCTCCTCGTGCCGGGAGGCCAGTTGTTCCAGCTTGGCCAGCATGGATGGATTCATCGATGGGAATTTTCGCCGTTCAGGCGGTACAGATTCTTGATCAGATTCAACATTTCGGCGTCGCCTTGGGCGGCGGCCTCACGTAGGCCGGCGCAGGGCGAATGAAGGAGCTTGTTGGTCAGGAGATTGGCGAGAAGCTCTAGTACCTCGCCTGGATTTTTACCCTGAGCCAGTTGGCGTCGCGCGCGGGCCAGCGCCTCGTCGCGGATGGCCTCGGCCCGTTGGCGCAGGGCAAGGATGCTGGCAACGCCGTCCTGGGCGCGCAACCAGCCCATGAAGTGCTCGGCCTGATGATCGATGATCTCCTCGGCCTGCTCGGCGGCGGCCTTCCGGGAACGCAGGTTCTCCTGGATGATATCCTTGAGATCATCCACCGTGTATAGATACACGTCATCCAGGCTGGCGACCGCCGGATCAATATCGCGCGGCACCGCCAGGTCCACCATGAACATCGGCCGGCGGCGGCGCTGTTTCAGGCAGGACTGGACCCGCGCTGCGTCCAGCATCAGGCCAGGACTGGCGGTGGCGGCGATCACGATATCGGCCTCGCCCAGATGAGTGGGGATTTCTTCCAGGGCGATGGCGTAGCCGCCGAACGGCGCGACCAGGGCGTGCGCCCGCTCCAAGGTGCGATTGGCGACGATCAACCGGCCCACGCCGTTTTCATGCAGGTGGCGGGCGACCAGTTCGATGGTGTCGCCCGCGCCGATCAGCAACGCGGCGCGCTTGGGCAAATCGGCGAAAATCTGCTTGGCCAGTCCCACTGCCGCAAATGCCACCGACACCGGGCTGGCGCCGATCCGGGTGTCGGTGCGCACCTGCTTGGCCACCGCGAAAGTATGCTGGAACAACCGCTCCAGCCGGGCGCCCAGGGTCCCCGCGCCGTTGGCGGCCTGATAGGCGGCCTTGACTTGGCCGAGAATCTGCGGTTCGCCCAGCACCAGCGAATCCAGCCCGGAGGCCACCCGCAGAATATGACGTACCGCCTGCTGGTCGGCATAGCGGTACAGATACGGCTGTAAATCCGCCGTCCGCAACAGGTGATAATCACCCAGCCACTCCACCACCTGGCCACCGTCCCGATCCTTCAGGCCACAATACAATTCGGTGCGATTGCAGGTCGACAGGATGGCCGCCTCATGGGCCCCGCCACGATCGAGCAAATCCCGCAGGGCCGCGCCCACTCGGTCGGGCGCGAACGCCACCCGTTCGCGCACGCCGACGGGGGCGGTCCGGTGATTGAGGCCAAGAGCCAGAAGCAGCATGAAACGCGGTCGGACAAGGTTGGAGAATTAAAAAATCATTCTGCGGGATAAAACCGGTGAATGGCAAGGTCATACCGCCATTGGATTATACTGTGAACCGATGGTGGTTCCGTGGGCGCAAACGGGCGCCCCGCCGGATGAAAATCGACACCCCGCCCTGGCTCCACTCCGTTTCGCGCGGCCTTTCCGGCCGCCAAACCACGACGCGCGCTGGCAATGAACAGACTTTTGAAGGCATTGGGTTTTAGTGGCCTGCTGTTGAGTGGTTGCGCCACCGTGGTGGACGCGCAGGCCCCGGTCGAATTGGAATTTTCGATTCGGCCCGCCATGCGGCCCAGCCCTCGCGCCGAGTTGATGTACGAGGTGTTGGCGGCGGAGCTGGCCGGCAAGCGCGACCAGTTGAACGTGGCGCTGGATCATTACCGCAAGCTGGCTATCGCCAGCGATGATCCCCAGGTGACCGAACGGGCGACGATGCTGGCGCTGTTGATGAAGGACAACGCCGCCGTCCTGGAATTGGCGCGCCGCTGGCACACCCTGGCCCCGGCCAGCGACTCGGCCCGTCAGGCGCTGGCGCTGGCACTGCTGCGCAACGGCCAGATGGACGAGGCCACCCCTTACCTGGAAGCGGTGCGACAGGCCGCTATCAAGAAGGACCAGCAGCAGGGCTTCGCCACCGTGGCCTCGCTGCTCAGTCAGGTGGATGACAAGCAAGCGGCCCTGCGGGTGATGCGGCGGTTCGGTGACCGTTATCCACGTTCGGCGTTCGCCCAGTATTACCAGGCGATGCTAGCCGCCGCCGCGGGCGACCGGACGCTGGCGCTGGCTAGCCTGGATCGGGCGCTGGCGGCGGATCCCAAACTGGTTCTGGCCCATCTGCTGCGCACCCGCCTGCTGATGGACCAGGGTAACCGCGCGGCGGCGTTGGCGGGACTGGCCAAGGCGGTCGCTGTCCTGCCGCGCGACCGCAACCTGCGCATGAATTACGCCCGCCTGCTGGTGGACGCGGGGCAACTGGACAAGGCCCGCCGCGAATTTGCCACCTTGCTCAACCAGAATCCCAAGGACACCGATTCCCTCTACGCGCTGGGGGTGCTGGCGACCGAAACCCGCCAGTTCGACCTGGCCGAGAGCTATTTCCTGGAACTGATCAAGCGCAATGTCCGGCTGGCGGACACCTATTTCGAACTGGGCCGGATCGAGGAGCAGCGCGGCAACTACGCCAAGGCCAACGAGTGGTATAGCCGAGTGTCCGGCGAGGAGCGCTACCTGACCGCCCAGTTGCGCAAGGGCATCATGCTGGCCAAGGCGGGCGAAACCGTCGCGCTCGCCCAGCATTTTGAGACATTGCGCCGCGACCAACCTCAAAACAGCATCACCCTCTACATGGCCGAGGCGGAGGCGTTGCGCGAGGCCAGCCGCTATCAGGAGGCTTTCGATACCCTAGAGCGGGGGTTGGTGTTGCATCCCAACGACAAGGAGTTGCTTTACGCGCGGGCGCTGGCGGCCGAAAAGCTGGACCGGTTGGACGTGCTGGAGCGGGATCTGCGCGCCATCCTCACCGCTGACCCCAAGAATGGACAGGCCCTCAACGCGCTCGGCTACACCCTGGCCGACCGCACCACGCGCTACCCGGAGGCGCTGGGCTATATCGAGCAGGCGCTGGCGCTGTTGCCCGACGATGCCGCCGTGCTCGACAGCATGGGCTGGGTGCAATACCGGCTGGGCGATCACGCCAAGGCGCTGGAGTATCTGCGCCGGGCCTATCAGGCCAACCCCGACACCGAAATCGCCGCGCATCTGATCGAGGTGCTGTGGGCGGCGGGCCAGCGCGAGGAGGCCAAAAAGATTTGGCGAGAGGCGTTACGGAAAAATCCGGACGATCCTCACCTGCTCAAGCTCAAGGAAAAATTGGGCGAGTAGCCATCGTGCGTCCGCCGTGAATCCACGCCCTCCGCTCCGCTCCACGCTGCTCGCCGCCGCGCTGACCGCGCTACTGTTCGGTTGCGCGACACCCTCCCCGATCCCGTCCACCGCTCAAAGCGCTTGGACTGCTCGGCAAACCACTCTGGCGCACCTGACCACCTGGCAGGCCGATGGGCGAATTGGCGTCGTCAATGGCCAGGACGGCTGGCACGCCAGTTTCCAATGGGCGCAGCAAGGCTCCAGCTATCGCATTGAGCTGAGCGGCCCGCTCGGTCAGGGCCGGGTGCTGGTCGAGAGTGATGGGGCGCAGGCGCGTATTCAGACGCAGGATGGCCAGAACTGGACGGCCCCGGATGCCGACGAACTGTTGGAACGGACGCTGGGGTTACGCCTGCCGGTCAATGGCTTGCGCTACTGGGCGCGGGGCCTACCTGAACCCGGATCGCCACCCGTGCTGCAAACGGACACCAGCGGTCGCCTGACCCGGTTGGAACAACAAGGCTGGGTCATCGAGTATCCCGCTTACACTCCAACTTCCAGGCTCAACCTGGACCTGCCCGAGCGCATCATCGCCCGGCGGCGAGACCTGAGCGTCAAGCTGGTGATCGAGCAATGGACGCTGTAAACCCCGATCCCACCGCCTGGCCCGCGCCCGCCAAGCTCAACCTCATGCTGCGCATCGTCGGTCGGCGGCCGGATGGCTATCACCTGCTACAGACCGTGTTTCAGTTCCTGGATCACGGCGACTGGTTGTGGTTTACGCCGCGCGCCGATGGCGTCATCGTCCGCGACGGCGACATTTCCGGCGTGCCGATGGATGCCGACTTAACCGTGCGCGCCGCTCGTCTGCTGCAAGAAGCCGCTGGCGTTCGCCAGGGCGCGACGATTCGCGTCGCCAAGCGGTTGCCGATGGGTGGCGGACTGGGCGGCGGCAGTTCCAACGCCGCCACGACGCTCGTGGCGCTCAACCACCTGTGGCGAACTGGATTGACCCTGGCGGAACTGGCCGAACTGGGCCTGATCCTGGGCGCCGACGTGCCGGTGTTCGTCCACGGCCGGGCGGCCTGGGCCGAGGGCGTGGGCGAACGGCTGACCCCGGTCGATCTGGCCGAGCCCTGGTTCGTGGTGCTGGTCCCCGCCCGCCACGTTCCCACTGGCGTGGTGTTCGCCGACCCGGATTTGACAAGAAATTCCCCGCCCATCACAATTGCCGACTTCCTGGCGGGCGTGGGCGGCAACGATTGCGAGGCGGTGGTTTACCGCCGTTATCCCGAAGTGACCACCGCCGCGAGGTGGCTGGCACAATTCGGCCAGGCGCGATTGACGGGGACCGGCGCGTGCGTGTTCGCCGCCTTCCCCGATGCCACTGGCGCCGGGCGGGTGCTGACCCGGCTACCCACCGGCTGGGCGGGGTTCGTGGCGCGCGGTCGTAACCGCTCGTCGTTGCATGAATATCTGACCGGGCGGCACGCTGCGTCCGTCTAACACACTTCCAAGTTTCTTGGGCCGTGGCCAAGTGGTAAGGCACCGGATTTTGGTTCCGGCATTCCCAGGTTCGAATCCTGGCGGCCCAGCCATCTTACCCAGCAGAACAGACCGACAGCGGGGGGACGGGTCGTGTACGAAGGTCGCATGATGGTGTTCGCGGGCAATGCCCATCCGCGTCTCGCCAACGAAATCGCCAGCCACCTGCAACTGCCCCTCGGTCAAGCGGTCGTCGATCGGTTTAGCGATGGCGAGGTCATGGTCGAATTGATGGAGAACGTCCGCGGCCGCGACGTGTTCATCGTTCAGCCGACCTGCCATCCCACCAACGACAACATCATGGAGTTGCTGGTGATCGCCGACGCGCTGCGGCGCTCCTCGGCGGTGCGGGTCACGGCGGTCGTTCCCTACTTCGGTTATTCGCGCCAGGATCGCCGCCCCCGCTCGGCGCGGGTGCCGATCTCGGCCAAGGTGGTGGCCAACATGATCACCAGCGTCGGGGTGGATCGAGTGTTGACGGTGGACTTGCACGCCGACCAGATTCAGGGTTTCTTCGATATTCCGGTGGACAACATCTACGCCACCGCGATCATGCTGAACGACATCCGCGCCCAAGACTGCGGCGAGATGATGGTGGTGTCGCCGGACGTGGGCGGCGTGGTGCGGGCCCGCGCCCTGGCCAAGCGGCTTGACGACGCCGACTTGGCCATCATCGACAAGCGTCGGCCCGCGCCCAACCAAACCAAGGTCATGCATGTGATCGGCGACGTGGAAGGCCAGCACTGCATCGTGGTGGACGACATGGTGGACACGGCCGGCACCCTCTGTCTGGCCGCCCAGGCGTTGAAGGAGCAGGGCGCCGCCTCGGTGCGCGCCTACTGCACCCACGCCGTGCTGTCCGGGCCGGCGGTACGGAACATCCGCGAATCGGTGCTGGACGAACTGGTGGTGACCGACACCATTCCGTTGCGCCCCGAGGCCGAGGCCTGCCCGACCATCCGCCAGATCGGCGTGGCTGGGTTGCTGGCCGAGACCATGCGACGCATCCACATCGAGGAATCGGTCAGTTCGCTGTTCGCCTGAGAGTGTGCCCCATGCCGCCGCGCCGGCCGATCTCGACTTGGGGTCGCTGGCGAGCGGCGGACGTGAGTCCGCTGTTTCCGGACTCCCAACACTGGATTGACTGAATTTTCACCGAGAGCGACGCGCCTGGTCGCGGGCGCGTCGTGTTTTTGTTTTCACCGTTTGGAGTTGAAGCCATGAGTGCGATGTTTGAACTGAATGCCGAGCCGCGCGGGGATCTGGGGAAAGGTGCGAGCCGCCGCCTGCGCCGCGCCGGCAAGGTGCCGGCCATCCTGTACGGCGGAGGTCGGGAACCGCGGGCGCTGACGCTGGAGCATCTGGAATTTACCAACCAGTTGCAGAACGAAGCCATTTATTCCCATATCCTGACCCTGAAGCTGGGCGACGAGGTCGAAAGCGCCGTGCTGCGCGACTTGCAGCGCCATCCCTTCAAGCCGACCATCTTGCATGTCGACTTCCTGCGGGTCAGCGCCGACCGCAAGCTGCGAGTTCACATTCCGTTGCACTTCGTCAACGAAGCTGGTTCCCGAGGCGTCAAACAGCAGGGCGGAATAGTCAGCCACGCGCTGATCGACATCGAAATCGCTTGCCTGCCCAAGGATTTGCCGGAATTTATCGAAGTCGATCTCGCTGATCTTGGGATGGGCGAGGCGCTGCACCTGTCCGATCTCAAGCTGCCAGCCGGGGTCGAGCTTGCCACCCACATCGCCCCAGGTTCCGAACTGGACGCCATCGTCGTTAGCATCCACCACGCCCACGGCGGCGAGGAAGGTCCAAGCGTCGCCGCGCCCACGACGCCGGCGGCCTAAAGCCGGATGGGGGTCCCTCATTGCCCGTGGCTCCCCTGCCCCCCAGCGCCCCTCCCCCGCCTGGCGAGGGGGGCGGGCAATCACCGACGTTACGGCTGGTGGTGGGGCTGGGCAATCCCGGTCCCCAGTACGCCGATACCCGGCACAACGCCGGATTCTGGCTGGTGGACGAACTGGCCCGTCAGCACGGCGGCCAGTTTCGCCCGGAGTCCAAATACCACGGCGAAACCTGCCGAATCGCGCTGGCCGGCCAGGATCTGTGGCTGCTCAAGCCGATGACCTTCATGAACCGCAGTGGCCTGGCGGTGGCCGCGCTGACGCGGTTCCACCGGATTCCGTTGCCGGCGATTCTGGTGGCGCACGACGAGTTGGACCTGCCGCTGGGGGTGGTTCGGCTTAAGAAAGGCGGTGGTCCGGGTGGTCACAACGGCCTGCGCGACCTCATCGCCCATCTGGGCGGCAACGATTTCCTCCGGTTGCGGCTCGGTATCGGCCATCCCGGCAACAGCCACGAAGTGCTGGATCACGTCCTGCGCCGCCCCCTTGCCTCGGAGCGGGCGCTGGTCGAACAGGCCATGGTCGACGCGCTGCGCGAACTGCCGCGCCTGATCGCCGGGCAATGGGACCGGGCGGTTCATGCCTTGCACAGCCGGCGCGTCGAATCCCCTTCCAACCCTTCCTGAACCGGGCAACCATGGCTCTCAAATGCGGTATCGTCGGTTTGCCGAACGTCGGTAAGTCCACCCTGTTCAACGCCCTCACCAAGGCCGGCATCCAAGCCGAAAATTATCCCTTCTGCACCATCGACCCCAATGTCGGCGTGGTGGCGGTGCCCGACCCGCGCCTGGACGCGCTCGCCGCCATCGTCAAGCCGAAGCAGATCGTCCCCGCCACGGTCGAGTTTGTGGACATCGCCGGGCTAGTAGCTGGCGCGTCGAAGGGCGAGGGGCTGGGCAACCAGTTTCTGGCGCATATTCGCGAGACCGACGCCATCGCTCATGTGGTGCGCTGTTTCGAGAACGACGACGTGATCCATGTCGCCGGGCGGGTGCGGCCGCGAGAGGATATCGAAACCATCGGCACCGAACTGGCGCTGGCCGATCTGGCGACGGTGGAAAAAGCCCTGCAACGCGCCGAGAAGGCAGCCAAGGCCGGTGGCCGGGAGGCGTTGGAACGCAAGGCGGTGTTGGAACGGGCGCGAGCGCATCTCGACACCGGCGCTCCGCTACGGACGCTGGAACTGGCGGCCACCGAGCATGAATCCTTAAGCGATCTGTTTCTGTTGACCGCCAAGCCGGTACTGTACATCGCCAACGTCGCCGAGGACGGTTTCAACAACAATTCGCTGCTGGATCAGGTGCGGGAAATCGCTTCCCAGGAAGGTGCCGAGGTCGCGCCGGTGTGCGCGGCCATCGAGGCGGAATTGGTGGAGCTGGACGAAGCTGACCGGGCGGAGTTCCTGGCCGATTACGGGCTGACCGAGCCGGGTTTGGACCGGGTGATCCATGCCGCCTACAAGCTGCTGGGGTTGCAGACCTATTTTACCGCCGGCCCCAAGGAAGTCAGGGCCTGGACGGTGCGGACCGGTTCCACCGCGCCTCAGGCGGCGGGGGTAATTCATACCGACTTCGAGCGGGGCTTCATCCGCGCCGAGGTGATCGCCTATGCCGACTATATCGCCCATGGCGGCGAGGCCGGCGCCCGCGAGGCTGGCAAGTGGCGGCTGGAAGGCCGGGACTACATCGTCCAGGAGGGCGATGTCATGCACTTCCGGTTCAATATTTAGCAGATGTGATTGCGACGTAATCATTCAGTCCCCTCTCCCCCATGAATCGGGGAGAGGGCTAGGGTGAGGGGGTAGGCCTTTGAAATCGCTGCCCTCACCCCCAACCCCTCTCCCGCAAGCGGGCGAGGGGAGTGAACGGTTACATTGCGACAGGCGTTTTTATGCCGCCGATCCAACCAACCACCGACGCCACTCCCCATTCGGTCTAAACCGGGACGCGCAATGATGTCCCTTTTCGGTTATGACCAAATCTCCCTCCTTGAGAAAATCAAGATGGGGAGAATTGTTCCTTGCGATTCTGACCGCGCTTGGACTGTGAAGTCCCTTGCTTTTGAGTGTGCCTTTCAGTCTGCCTTCATGGGTTATGAATCGGACACCGCCAGCACCATAGCCATAATCGGTGACATTCATAATGTTGGCGATCACAAAGCCATTATCCGTGATATCAAAATCATCAAAAACGGAAAGAACGCTCTGATAAATGACTTCGGCTTTGCCAGCCTTACCGTCTTTTTCATCGATCTTGATTTTCCTCAGACTGGTGGTCATGACCGGGAACCAATGCAAGCATGTGTAGTAGATATATTGACTCCGGACCTTCAAGCCATTGGGTATATCATGGTTTGGGGATGAAAAAACCAACGGCCCTACCTGGGTGATCTCCCCACTGCTTGAAAGCGTTGCCTTGAAAAAATTTGTACTTCCGAGAGAAGCGGGAAGGGAATTCGCCACATAGAGATTTCCCTTTTCATCGCTATCCAGGCCGTTGGCAAAGCACTTTCCAGGCAGTTTGATTCCATCGGTAAATTCAAGGTTCTGGCTTTCCAGGCTGGCGCGAAGGATATAGGAATCGACCTGATAAACCGACTGGGAAAACATCAGCCACAAAAAGCCCAGCCAATTTTGTTCCAGTTGGCGCAAATCCCCAAATAAGCTAGGAATAAGCGTGTTCCCGCCCTTATGGATATGGGAGCATACCAGATAGAGCGAGCCGCCCTGCGCCGCTATGCCATTCATAAAGCAATCCCTGGGCACACCGGGGGCCACGATGGGAACTTCCCGCTGTCGGTATCCGTTATCCCCATCCCAAACTGTTTCGTGAACCGCCAAGCTCCCAGTCACAAAAAGCCGCCCCTCGCGGGTGATCGTCAGGTTTTCGGCGTTGAACAGCGATTTCTTTCCTGGGTCCGGGAGGCCAGGAATCTGTTCCAAGCGCCCAAAGTCCAGGTTGGTTTCAGTGTGTGCAGGCTTCATGTTGGCGCTACCTCCAGCCGCGCTACCTCGACGAGATTTTGGCGCTGTTGCGCCCACTTATGGTAGCTGGCCTGGTTATTGGTGCAAATCATCTCCATGGTTCCAGCAATCGCAAGATACCGGCGCATGGAAATCCGTGTTTTCAGTCGCCGCCGTTTTCGTCCAACAAACGGCGGATAATCACCCCCGCCACCATCATCCCAAACAGCGCCGGCAGATAAGAAACCGTGCCGTTCACCGCTCGGGGTCGTCCAGGCGTCTCGCCGCCGACCGGCTGATGCGGCAGGGGCGGACGGCGCGGCTCGTCGCTGTAGACCACGGGATAGTTGAGCGGCGCGCCCAGTTCTCGCAGTTTTCGCCGCAACTCGCGGGCCAGCGGACAGACCTGGGTCTGATTCAAGCGCGCCACCCGCACCCGGCTCACGTCCAGGCAGTTGCCCGCGCCCAGCGCCGAGATCACCGGCACGCCACGGCGATGACAGGCCGCCACCAGTGCCGCCTTGCAGGCGATACTGTCGATACAGTCGGCCACATGGTCGCGGGGAGCGGCGGCAACCAGCGCCTCCGCCGCTTCCGGCCGGAGAAAATCGCCGATCAAGGTCAACTCGATGGCGGGATCGATGTCGCGCAGACGCTCGGCCATGACTTCGACCTTGGGCCGGCCCAGCGTCGAATGCAACGCCAGCAGTTGCCGGTTGAGGTTGGAGGGCGACACCACGTCGTGATCCAGCAGGGTCAGCCGCCCAATGCCGGCCCGGCCCAGCGCCTCGGCCGCGTAACCGCCCACGCCACCCAGACCGGCGACGAGCACATGCGCCGCCCGTAACCGGGCCAAGCCCTCGGCTCCGATCAAAATTTCAGTGCGGGCCTGGGGATGCGGCATCGGGTAGCTTGAACAAGCGGCGGGCGTTCTCGGTCGTGGCGGCGGCGATTTCCACGGGATCAGTACCGCGCAGTTCGGCGACGCAGGCCAGCACTTCCGCCAGATACGCCGGTTCGTTGCGCGCGCCGGAATGGCCGCTCGGGGGCTGGTCGGGCGCGTCGGTCTCCAACAGGAACCCGTCCAGCGGCAGAACCTTCATCAGACCGCGCAGCCGGTTCGCCCGGGGATAGGTCAGCGGCCCGCCGAAGCTGAGCAAAATCCCCAGGTCCAGCAGTCGCCGGGCCTGATCCTCGCTGCCCGAAAAGCTGTGCACCATGCCCCGCACGCCAGCGAATCGCCGCACCAGCTTGATCACTTGATCCACCGCGTAGCGGGCGTGAATGACGACCGGCAGGTCGTGGCGGCGAGCCAGGCGCAACTGGCCGGCGAAGTACTCCGCCTGGAGATCGGGATCGAGGTCCGGCAGATAGCCATCCAGCCCGCACTCGCCAACGGCGGTCGGCCGTTCCCGCGCCAGCCAGTCGGCCAGTTGGTCGAGATGTTCCGGCCGATGCTCGGCCAGATAGGCCGGATGCAGGCCATAGCAGGGATACAGCCCCGGATAGTCGGCCGCGACCGCCTTGAGTTTTGGCCAGAGCCGGGCGCTGACCGCCGCCAGCATCTGCGCCTCCACGCCGGCGGCCCGCGCCCGCTGATAGACGGCGTCGCGGTCGGCGTCGAAGCTGGCGTCGTCGAAATGAGTGTGACTGTCGATTAGGGCGAGCATGGGAGCGAACGTCAGGCGATCACGATCTGGACGTTGGCCGCGCGGCCAAACACCGAGGAGGGCGTGATGCCGAACATGTTGCGAAACGCCCGGCTGAAGTGGGAGGAATCGGCGAAACCGGCGCCCAGCGCCGCGTCGGTGAGGGTGTCGCCCTTGGCGACCAGCGCCGCCACCACCCGCATCCGATGCCACTGCCGAAAGCGCCGGATCGGCACCCCCACCTCTTCCTTGAACAGATGCACCAGTCGGGTCGGCGACAGATTCACGTACTCGGCCAGATCGATCATCGAGTAGCTGTGCGTCAAATCTTCCTTCATCAACCGAATGACCCGCTGAATCCGATGATCCAGCGGTTGCTGGCGCTCCCCGGAAACGGGCGGTGGGATCAGGCGATTGAGCAACTCGTGCGTTGCGGTGGCGTTGGGCTGGCGCTCCCAAATCTCGCCTAGCGCCGCCAGCGCCTCGGCTTCGTGCGCGAGGCGGTACAGGCATTGCCACTCGCCATCGAGCATGGCGTTCTGGATCGCCAGATAGTCGGGGCTTTCCGGCTCAAGAAACAGAATCGCCATGATCGCGCCGCCAATTTGCAGTTCGTTCAGACAGCCAGGTGGGACCAGCGCGCTCCGACATTCCTGCCAGACATTGCTTTCGCTCTCCAGCAATCGGAACGGTTTGTCGATGCCCAGGCAGAGCGCCGCCGACCCGAGCCGGTGTTCGGAGATATCCGGCAGGTGGCCGGTGAAAAGACCGAGATTTTGCCAAACGTACAGTCTGTTCAAGGTCTTGCCTTCCTGAGGGTGGAACGGGGCCGGATCGCGGACGGCGCAAGCCGGATTGAAACCGCCTCCTGACTGGATTTCAGCCGGAAACAGTCATGAAAGTGTAATGCGCGCACGCGGCGCTAGCCAGTTTCGCCAAGTCGTCGCCATTTTCGACAAGCCGGGTTCGGGCGAAGTGATTAGGCTTGGCCATCCGCGACTTCCGTCGCCCTTGCGAATAACCGTCCGGCCCAGCGCCGGACCAGAGGATTGGGAGCCATGTACGACACCATCATCGTGGGCGCGGGTTCGGCCGGCTGCGTGCTGGCCAACCGGTTGTCCGCCGACCCGAACCGCCAGGTTTGTCTGTTGGAGGCGGGTCCCGAGGATACCAGCCCGTGGATTCAGATCCCGGTCGGCATCTTCTTCATGATGCGCAGCAAAACGTTGAACTGGCGCTATCAAACCGAGCCGCAGCCACATTTGCACCACCGCCGGCTGTTCTGGCCGCGCGGCAAGACCCTGGGCGGCAGCAGCTCCAGCAACGCCATGGTCTACACCCGCGGCCATCGCTGGGATTACGACCACTGGGCGGAGCTGGGCAACCGGGGCTGGAGCTACGCGGATCTGCTGCCGTTGTTCAAGCGCGCCCAGAATCAGGAACGCGGGCCGTCGGAATATCACGGCGTCGGCGGGCCGCTCAACGTCGCCGACCCGCGCCAGCGCGGCGAGATCAGCGCAGTGTTTGTCCGCGCCGCCGGCGAAGTCGGTTATCCGCTCAGCGACGATTTCAATGGCGCCGAGCAGGAAGGAGTCGGGTTCTATCAGTTGACCCAGAAGGATGGCCAGCGGTGCAGCAGCGCCCGGGCCTATCTGCATCCGGCGCGCGTCCGCCCGAATCTGACCGTGATCACCCGCGCCCTGGCCAGCCGGGTGCTGTTCGAGGGTCGGCGGGCGGTCGGCGTGGCCTATCGCGACCGGGACGGCCGGACGGTGGAACTGAAGGCACGGCGGGAAGTCATTCTGGCCGGCGGAGCGATCAACTCGCCACAGCTGCTGTTGCTGTCCGGGGTTGGACCGCGCGCTGAATTGGCGAAACACGGTATTCCCCTGGTGCACGACTTGCCGGGCGTCGGCCAGAACTTGCAGGATCATCTGGACGTGATCGTCGCCCACCGCGAGCGTCGGCGGGCCTCCTATGGCTTCGCGCTGTCGTTCCTGCCCCGCCTGTTCAAGGGGATTATCGACTACCACCGCCACCGACGCGGCTTTCTGACCAGCAACCTGGCCGAGGCCGGCGGCTTCGTCAAATCCGACCCCGCCCTGCCTCGACCCAACCTGCAATACCATCTGACCGCCACCATTCTCGACGATCACGGCCGGCGTCTCTGGCATGGTTACGGCTATTCGCTGCATGTTTGCGACCTGCGGCCCAAGAGTCGCGGCCATCTGAGCCTGAAAAGCGCCGATCCATCGGTTTCGCCGTTGCTCCAGCCCAATTACCTCGACCATCCGGACGATCTGGAAACCCTGCTGGCGGGGGTCAAAACCTGTCGGCGCATTCTGGCGGCGCCGGCGTTCGACGGCTATCGCGGCGAGGAACTATTCCCCGGCGCGGCGGTGCAAAGCGACGACGAGCTACGGGAGTTCATTCGCCGTCGGGCCGAAACCATTTATCACCCGGTTGGCACCTGCAAGATGGGCCACGATCCCATGGCGGTGGTGGACGATCAACTGCGAGTGCATGGCGTGACGGGGTTGCGAGTCGCCGACGCCTCGATCATGCCGACCCTGGTGGGCGGTAACACCAACGCGCCAACCATCGTCATCGGTGAGAAAGCGTCCGATATGATTCTGGCCGCGTCGGATTGAGCGGTTGTCATCGCCCCTTGCCCCGCGCCGCGCTCGTTTTCATCCGGCTTGGGTCGAACAGCCCAGAACGGATCAATTCGGCGGCGGCGATGGCGAAGTTGAGATTCTGGCCTTTCTTCAAACCCATGGTGGCGATGCCGATCACGCTGCCGTCCCGCAGGATCACCGGCCCCCCGCTGTTGCCGGGACTGATCGGCGCGGAAATCTGGAAATAGCGAACCCCATCGATCTCGCGCAGTCCGCTGATCACGCCCGTCGAAAACGTCCCCTCCAACCCGTAGGGGTTCCCGATCACGAACACTTCCAGCCCGATCAATTCCTGGCTGTAAGCCTCGTTGAGCACGAAACCGTCCACCCGGCTCAGCGTGGTCGTCAACAACGCCAGGTCGGGTTCCTTGCTGCGCTTGCCGACGCGGGCGACCGACTCGCGCTCCCCGCATTTGACCGCCAGGTTGTCGGCGTTCTCGATGACGTGGTGGTTGGTGACGACCAGACCGTCGGCCGACACCAGCAGGCCGCTGCCCAGGCTGTCGGTCTTGCCGTTGCGGAAGGTGATGATCAGGCAGGTCCGCGGAATGCTGCTCTGGTAAATTTGTTGGCCTGGATTGTCGCCGACCGCCGCCGACATCGGGCGCAACCCAACGTTGGACGCGGTGGTGTTCGCGGGCTTCGCCAGACTGGATAGGCCCTGCCGCAGCGAATCCAGCAGGGCGCCGCTGGCGGGAGGGGTACTGGGGGCAGGGTTCGTCGTTCGCGCCATCGGTGGCGCGGCGGAGGGTGAAGCCGGAATTGGCGCGGACGCGGCGGGCGGTGGAAGACCAGCCGCGGGCGTGGATTTGGCGGTGGGCGACGATTGGGTGGCGGGCGCGGACTGTCCCGGTCGCAACGCCTGCGCGGCGCCGGTGCGGACGGCGTCCACCGGGTCGGTCTCGGCCAGTTGCCGCAACTGCCCCGCCAGTCGCGGCCGATCCTGGGCGAATCGGTAAGCGTTGGCGAACGCCCCGGCGGCCCGGGTGGCGTCGCCGCCCTGACCGTACACCTGCCCCAGATGCAGCCAGGAGGCGGACCGGGCCGGCGCTAGGGCCAGCGCATAGACCAGCAGGCGTTCCGCTTCCTTCAAGCGACTCAACCGCAGATAGGCGAAGCCAAGCTGACTGGCAATTTCCGCGTCGGTGGGATCGGCGATGAACGCCTGTCGGAACGCGGACAGCGCTTCCTTGAGCTGGTTGCGGTTCAGGGAGTCCAGTCCCTGTTGGAACAAGGGCTGGGCCTGGGCCGCGTCGCCGGCTTCCGGTCGGCGCAGGTTGTCCAGTTGCTCGCGAAAGGTCTGCACGCCGGCTTCGTCGTTGGCGGCCGACTGGGCGATCATCTGCTGGATGTGGTAATCGAGGGTCTCGTACTGGCCAGCGCCAGCGGACGGCGGACCGGCCAGCAGCGCCAGCAGCGCCAGTGGAGCAAGGCGGTGGGTCATGGCTTTCGGCCGGAAGCCGGCGCGGTCGTCAACGGCACGATGCCCGGATTGGCCGGCAGGGGCGGCACGATGCCTGCTTCCACCGGCAACTGATACAAGCGCAGGGTCTCCAGGGCGGCGGTGCGGAGAGTGTCGGACGCCTCGCTCTCGGCGATGTTGCGCAGGATTTCCTCGGCGCGCATCGGGTTCTGGGCGAACCGGTAGGTATTGGCCAGCGCGCCGCGCGCCCGCCGGCCATCCTCGCTGAGCCCGTAGACTTGAGCGAGCTGGAACCAGGCGCTCGCCCGGGTGGGCTCAAGGGCCAGCGCCCGCTGAAGATCGCGCTCGGCGTCCGGAAGCCGGCCGAGCTTGCGTTCGACCAGCCCCAGATGGTTGATGGCGTCGACGCTGCTGGGATCGTCGCGACTGGCCTGCTCGAACGCGGTCCGCGCCGCGTTCAAATCCTCCGTCCGCAGGGCCGTCTGTCCGCGTTGCAGCGCGGCGCGCGCCGCCGCTGGATCGCGCGGCGTCGGTTTCGGCTCCTGCTCCAGCATCCGTTGCATCGCGTTCACTCCGACCTCGTCGTTGGTGGCCGCCAGTTCGATCATCTGCTGGATGTAATAGCGGCTGCGCTCGCTGTCCTGGGCGAGCGCGGGCGCCGTGGCGCACCATGCCGCCAGCAGCCACGTCGCGCCCCCAAAACTGCTCTTCATACCGCGATCAGGGCCTTACAGATTCTTGATGGCGTCGTACTGCCGCTCCAGGCTAAGCCGCTTGGAGTCGGCCTGAGCCGCGCTGAGCTGGCCCCGGTCAAGCTGGGCTTCGAACACCTCGATGTCCTGGGTCAGTTGCTGTTGCTGGCGGCGCAACTCGGCGGTGCGCTGCTCGGTGGCGGCCTTGGAGCGTTGCAGTTGGTTGATGCGCCCAGCCAGTTCCCGGTTACGGGCCTTGAGCGCGGAGAGTTGACGGCGCTGCGCGGCGACCTCGCTGGCTTTCATTTGCCGTTCGGCTTCCAACGCGTCGCCTTCCTCGCGCAGGGCGCGAAGCTGGTTCAGGCTATCGTCCCGCTGGCCTTGCAGGATCTGCTGGCGCGCGTCGTAGTCGCCGGCCGTCAGACCGCGTACCCCGCCGAAGAAGCCGCCGGACCGGGGGTCGTTGGTCGGGTCGGTGGCGCAGCCACCCAGGATAAGCGCGCCGCTCAACACGGCGCCCAGTCGAAAATTCCACATCTTGCAAACCTCTCGGTTCCGAATATCCGCGCCCCGGCGCAGGAAGGACGCCGCTGGAAGGGCTAGATCGACATGCTGTCGTATACCTTCTGCAAGCTGGCCACGTTCTGGCTGGATTGCTGGCGGGTTTCCTTCAGTTGAGTCACGTTGGCTTCAAGTTTCCGCGTGTATTGATCCTGTGGACCGCGTTTTTGCCGGCTTTCGTTATAGACCGCGTTGGCGTCGGCCAGTTGCTTTTCAGCCAGCGAATTGACCCGTTTGGCCCTGGCCAGTTGCTTTTCCAGACTGCTCCTTTGCTGGACCAGCGCGTCGCGGGAAGCTTTGCCCGCCCGGTATTCCCGGGCCAGCCGCCGCGACTCGCGGTCCAGCCGGTCGATTTCCGCGTAGAGCTGGCGATTCTCGGCGTCGGCCTCGCGGATGAATTCCTCGTTGCGCTGGATCTCGGCGATCAGGAAGTCTTCCTCGCGGGCGTACTGGGCCTTGCGTTCGGCGACGGAACTGCCGACGGCGGCGCCGATCAACCCGCCGGCCGCCGCGCCGATCAGGGTGCTGCGGGTATTGCCGCCGATGGCCTGGCCCGCCACGGCCCCGAGCAGCGCGCCGACCCCCGCGCCCTGGGCGACGGTCGTTTGTTGATCGTTCATGCCCGCGCAGCCGGATAGCGACGCACCGATCAGGGCGGCGATGAGAAGCGGTTTACCGGAGTGATGAATGGCCATGGAAAACTCCTGCGTGAGGTGTGATGGGCGCCCTTGCGGTTCTGGAAGGGATCGGCAAGGTCGACGCGCCAGCGGAATTATCGGCCTCGACCGTGGTTCCGGCCGCAAGGTCAAGACGGCCGGACCCAGTCCGTTCGCGGCGGTTTGCCGGTACAATGATAGCAGTGGCCGCCGGTTAAGCCACCATTCAGCCGGTGGCGGGCAAATCCATTGTTCCATTCCTCCCCATCTCATCCCGTTTTCTCGAACCTTGGCGACCATGAATTTCCTTGCGCGTGCAATTCGTTTTTTGAGCGGGCGCTCCTGGCTTTGGCTGGGCATCGTCCTGCTTGGGTTGATTCCCTGGCTGGGCGCCGGCGCGGTTCCCGCCGAACCTCGAACCGCCCTGGTGATCGGCAACGGCGCCTACGGCGACGCGCCGTTGCGCAATCCCGTCAACGACGCCCGCGACATGGCGGCGAAACTGCGCGAACTGGGTTTTCAGGTCATCGAGCGGTTCGACGCCGACCGTCAGGCCATGCGCCAGGCGCTGCGCGAATTCGAGCAGCAACTGCGCCAGCAACGCGGCGTCGGCTTGTTCTACTACGCGGGCCATGGCGTCCAGCTCAAAGGTCAAAACTACTTGATTCCCGTCGGCGTGGATATTCGCCAGGAGTTCGAAATCCCCGACGAGGGCGTGGACGCCGACGCTGTGCTGCGGGCGATGGAATCGGCCGGCAACGGCCTTAACATCGTGATTCTCGATGCCTGCCGCAACAATCCCTTCGCCCGCAGCCTCGGCAGCCGGGGGCTGGCGCGGATGGACGGCCCCGCTGGGACCTTCATCGCCTACGCCACCGCGCCGGGCGCGATCTCCAAGGACGGGACCGGCCGCAACAGCCCCTACACCCAAAATCTGCTGGCGGCCCTGAGCATCCCCGGCCTCAGTCTGGAACAGGTGTTCAAACAGGTGCTGGTGGGGGTGGAACGGGAAACCAGCGGCAGTCAGATTCCCTGGGTGGCGTCCTCGTTGCGCGGCGAGTTTTACTTTCTCCCCCAGTCCTCGGCCAGCGCCCCGGCCCCGTCGCCGGCCCCCGCCGCGCTACCCGCGTCGTCGCCCACCGGGGAACCGCCTCCGGCCGCCGGCGGGAAGTCGACCGCGCCGCTGGAACCGGATCTAGTAGCGGCGCGGGACGCTGGTTTCTCGATCAGCCGCCGCGAGATTAGCCTGGAAGCCTACCGTCGCTTCGCTGCGGCCTCGGGTCGGGTCGCGCCGGAACCGGAACCGGGCGAGGGACCTGATAGTCCAGTGCGGGTGACTTGGCGCGAGGCGATGGATTACGCCGCCTGGCTCGCCCGCCAGAGCGGCCATGGCTACCGGTTGCCGACCGAGGCGGAATGGGAATACGCCGCCCGCGCTGGACTCGGCGTCCACGACCCCAGCGGCCAGAACCGGGAATGGACTTGTTCCGAATATCGTGTGGAATACGAAGGCCAGGAGCGGCGCTGCGCGTCGCGCCCGCCGGAAGCCGTGGCGATTCGCGGCGGCAACTGGCGGGCGGGCGCCGACCCGCTCAGCGATGATCTAGGCTTCCGGCTGGCGCGGGAACCCTGAAGTGGCGTGGCTCCGTCTCGCCGTGACGCCGGCTAGGGCGCGGCATCGGGGTTGGGCTGCTCGGCGCGGTCCCGAGCATTGGGGATTTGAAGGGGAGCAACCGCGTTGCCGGTCGTGGCGGCGGACGCGCCTCCCGTAGCGGGAGGCTTGGCTCGACCGGTGAACGGCCGGTTGACGTTCAAGCTCATGTCGCCGCCGCGCGTGTTCGCCGGACATGGGGCGTCCTGGTAGAAAATCCGTCCGTTGGCTTCGACGCATTTGTTCGCCGCCAGCGCCGGCGCGGCCAGCAGACTCAATAGCAAAAGCCAACCTTCACCCAAGCCGCTCGTTAGTTCTACTTTGTCAGAACACATGTCACTATTGGTTAAGTTGTTGTTTACGATAGGTAGAATCGATAGCAGCCTGACGTTTGCGGTGGCGGACTTCCATCTGGCGGAGGACCTCCTCCAGCGTCGTATCCCGCCGGGGCAAGAACGGGTTCAACAACGCACGGATATCCCGGCCACTCAACAACGGTCGAGTCTGCTGGTGAAGCTGACGTTCTTCCATCAGGAACAGCATCGCCATCATGACCAGCGCCATGTGATGGTGCCAGCCGCGCCAACCCCGGACTTGATAGTCACCCAGCCCGACGTCTTGTTTGCTGGTTTGCAGGGCGCGTTCCACCCAATACCGCTGCCCTTGCATGAACGCCAGTCGGGCGACGAGGGGGCGGTGGGGGCATTGCTCAGGCTGTACTGGATCTCGGGCGGCGTCTCGACCTCCCGGCGCACGATCAAGTGTCACGGTCGCGCCTGGGCTGCTTCACCATCCCACAACCAGACCCGTTGATGGAGCATCCCCACCTGCAACGCGCCTTTCGTGCCATCCCGCAAGGTCACGGGTTGCCAAGCGTTCGGGGGTTGTTGTGCAACCCAGTGGTCGACCCGCAGGGCGGGGGTCTGCGCCTGAAGCACCTGCGGCGGGCGACCGCGCGGATGCGCAGGCGGTGGGACGATCGGTTGCGGATCCGCCAGGTACATCCGCTGATCCTTGTGCATATCCCCGACGAAAACCTCGCCTTGCGCCTCAAGGGCGCGCAGGAAAGCCGGATCACTGCCATGGAAGCCATCAAAACCCACCCAAGCAAAACCGATCCCCTGCTGGCGGGCGTGGATGATCATGGCCAAAGCCAAGTCGGTTTTGCGCCGGAAGCTGCGCTGCGTCTTGGGAATGCCCGCTGCCTGACAGCGCGCCGCATCACGAGTCCAGTCTTCGGGCAAAAACAATCGTGCGTCGATCGGCGTCGCGTCGGAGCCCCGGCTCAACGCGGCAAACACCCCTACTTGGCAGTTCTCGACTTTTCCCAACTGACCGCACCACTGTCGGCCCACCTCGACGGAGTGGGCGCCCTTCTTGAGTACGCCACTGTCATCAATGAGCAGGGCGCTGTCCTGATGCCCCCCCAACGACCGGTTGACCTCTTAGGCCACCTGATCGAGGACCGCGCGTTCGGACCCAGCGGATTCGCTCACCCTATGCTGCAACGTTTGATAGTCAGTCTCTGGAACGATCTCTTCTATGCGTTCCATGTTCTTGGTTTCCGCCTGGATCAATCCCTGAACATACTGCTGAGCCGCCGTCTCGACCGTCCGCATCTGCCGGCGGAAATGCCCTCAGAAGCGATCACAAAAGTCCAGGAACCGCTGACCCATCCCGGCCAACAATCCCACTTCCGCAGAGGCGGTCGAGTTTTTTTGAGGCGTCCAAGGAGGTCTCTTTCATACGCTACCTTATGAATCTTGTGTTTTGATCAAAATTAGATTATCTCTTTTTGATTATAAATCAAACAGATGAATCTGATAAAGTAGAACTATTTAACTGTCTAAAATTCGGGGACCATTATAGTATGGGCGGCAGCGGCAGCGGACGACACTGGCATTTCGGCGCCAAGGACACGACGGATGATTACCGAAAATTGGATGCGCGGCGCTGGCAACGGGATGGGTTGCTGGAACCGGGCCGCTGGTTTGGCTGGCAGTGGACACGCAACGGCGAAACGGTGGCATCCATCCAGGTCCGGGCCGAGTCAGACCGCGTGATCCTCAGCTACCGGCACCAGCAACGCGGCGGCGGGGAGTGGAAGAGCGAGGACTATCCGGTCTATCTCGACCGAACGTCCTGCACCTACGGCGGCGTGCGGGCCTGGTTCCGCTGCCCGGCGCGGGGCTGCGGGCGACGGGTGGCGATCCTGTACGGCGGCGCGATCTTTGCCTGTCGGCACTGCTACCGGTTGGCCTATCCCAGCCAGCGAGACACACCCCATGATCGAGCGGCGCGGCGGGCCGACAAAATTCGGGCGCGACTGGGCTGGGAACCGGGCATTTTCAATGGCCCCGGCTGGCGCAAGTCCAAGGGGATGCACCAGCGCACCTATGAGCGACTTTCCACCGAAGCTGAAAAATGGACGGCGGTATCGCTGGCCGGGATGATGCGGCGGTTTAGGGTTAGGCCGGAAGAGTGGTGAAGCCGTTTCGCAAAATGCCTTCCTAGCGCCTTAAATGTTTGGGTAATGTTTGGGTAAAATAGTTACTTCCTACAAATAAACAAAAACGGCTTAACGTGTTATACGTCAAGCCGTTGATTTGATTGGTCGGGGCGAGAGGATTTGAACCTCCGACCACCTGCACCCCATGCAGGTGCGCTACCAGGCTGCGCTACGCCCCGAAAGCAGCGGGTTGGCCGCCACAAGGGTTGGTAATCCTAGTGCAATCCGCCCCGCTTGCCAAGTGTTTCGTGATGAACCAACAATGCTCATAAAATCCGCGTGCATTTCAGCCGGGATCCCGGTTTGACGCGCATTCAGGCTTCACCTATGGTTTTTGGCATGGGCTGAAAATTGGAGGCGCCGCCATGCCAGGCCAAGTCATCCTCGCGCGTGAACTCCGTCTTGGCGTGATCGAAAGCGGGTCCCGGTATTTGGCCCGGCGGCTCGGGCTGGCCGAATCCGCTGAAACGAGTTCCACGCCGTGAGCCAGTGTTCGATCCGGTTCTACGAGGAACTGAACGATTTCCTGCCGCCAGAGCGGCGCAAGGTTTGTTTCGACCATGCCTTCCAGCGGCGCGCTTCGATCAAGGACATGATCGAGGCGCTGGGGGTTCCGCACACCGAAATCGAACTGATCCTGGTCAACGGCGATTCGGTCGATTTCTCCTATATCGTCCAGAATGGGGACCGCATCAGCGTCTATCCCCTGTTCGAGTCCTTCGACATTCAGCCACTGGTTCGGGTCCGTCTGCGTCCGCTGCGGACCACCCGCTTCGTGCTGGACGTGCATCTGGGCAAACTGGCGCGCTATTTGCGGCTGCTGGGCTTCGACACGCTCTACCGCAATGATTACGACGACACCGAACTGGCGCGCCTGGCCAGCGCCGAGCAGCGGATTTTGCTGACCCGCGACCGCGACCTGCTGAAACGGGCGATGGTGACGCACGGCTTTTTCGTGCGCGCCACCGATCCGCGCCGGCAGATTGAGGAGGTTCTCGACCGACTGGACCTTTACCGCGCGATCCAGCCACTCCAGCGGTGCGCTCGTTGCAACGGCCTGTTGGCGACGGTGTCCCGGCGCCGGGTTTGGGAGCGACTGCCGCCGAAAACCCGCCTTTACGTCGAGGCGTTCTGGGAGTGCAAGCAGTGTGGCCAACTGTATTGGGAAGGCAGTCACATGCCGCATATTCGACGGTTCATCGAAAGCCTGCAAGCGCGCGCCGACGGTGAACCTTCGCTGACTGGACAAATCGCCGAGGCTGGGAAATGATGCGGGGGCGTCGGGTTTGCCCGCGGGGGTGGCCTGGCGCATTCCATCGCGCCAACCACCTTCAAGGATCCGTCATGCGTTCGCGGCCATTGATTGCATTGTTCCTGGCGTCGGGCCTGGCTTGGGCCCAGGACGCCGCGAAATCCCCCAGTCTGGAGCCCATCGCCGATGGTCCCCCGGAAGCGTCGCGGGAACAGAATGTCCCGGCCCCGGAAGTGACGATTCGCCAGCAGGGTGATCAGGGCTCCATCGAGGAATATCGGGCTGGGGGCGTGCTGTACATGGTCAAGGTCAATCCGGCCAAGGGCGCGTCCTATTATCTGGTCGATACCGACGGCGACGGCAATCTGGAAACCCGCTACAACGACTTGCAGAGCGGGTTGCTGATTCCGGCCTGGGTGTTGCTGCGCTGGTGAGCGGCGCACGTTCAGCGCGGCGGCCGCCATGCGGTGCTTTCCCGCCGCAACTGGGCCCGGACCTCGGCCCGCTCCGCCGTCTTGGACTTCTGGTGCGCGCCGCCCTTGCGCAGGATCGGCGCGGCGGCGACCGGGTTGCGGCGTGGCCGCTGGATGCTTTTTTCCATGACGCGGTTCTCCATGGCGTAAGCGGGCTCAGCCCTTGACGCACACCACCTGCTTGAGGGTATGCACGACCTCAACCAGGTCGGTCTGATGGGCCATCACCTCGTCGATGGGTTTGTAGGCGCCGGGAATCTCGTCGATCACGCCGGCGTCCTTGCGACATTCCACCCCAGCGGTCTGGGCGATCAAATCCTGGGGGTCGAATTTTTTCTTGGCCTGACCCCGACTCATCCGCCGCCCCGCCCCGTGGGCGCAGGAGCAGAACGACTCCGGTTCGCCCTTGCCGCGCACGATGTAGGAGCGGGCTCCCATACTGCCGGGGATGATGCCCAGGTCGCCCACGCCGGCGCGAATGGCGCCCTTGCGGGTGATGAACAAGTTCTCGCCAAAGTGATGCTCCACCGCCACGTAATTATGATGGCAATTAATCGCCTCCTGGGTCAGGGTGAACGGCGGTAGTTGCCGAGCCAGGGCGGCCAGGATCAGCCGCATCATCTCGCGGCGATTGGTCATGGCGTAATCCTGCGCCCAGCGCACCGCCTCCACGTAATCGTCGAAGTGTTCCGCGCCTTCCTGCAAATAGGCCAGATCGCGGTCGGGCAGGTTGATCAGATGCTTGCCCATGTCCTTGCGCGCCAGGTCGATGAAGTAGCGGCCGATGATGTTGCCGATGCCTCGGCTGCCGGAGTGCAGCATCACCCACACGTCCTGATTCTCGTCCAGGCACAGTTCGATGAAGTGATTGCCGCCGCCCAGCGTTCCCAATTGCTGCGCCCAGATCCGTTCGACATGCTTTTGCATCTTGAGGATGCCGGGGTGCTTGCCGACGATGCGGTCCAGGCCGCCGTCCAGGGCGCGAATCGCCGAGGCCGGAACGCCCGGTTTGTCGGCGTGCATGGCGAAGCCGACCGGCACCGCCGCCTCGATGGCCGCGCGCACCGGCCGCAGGTTGTCCGGCAACTGGCTGGCTTTGAGGCTGAGGCGGACGGCGTTCATCCCACAGTTGTGGACGAATACGCCAGCCGAAAGCGCGAAGTTTTCGTGGCCGGGTACGGTCAGGCAATACACGTCGGCCCGTTGTTCCAACATCTCCACCTGTTTGACTTTATGGTTGTAGCCGTGCTCCCAACGCTTGTGAATGTTGAGGCGTAGATGGCCTTTGAATGGTTGGCCGCAATCTGGACATACTCGCTGAATATCCAGCAGTCGCTGGGAAATTTCCGCACTCTTGGCGCGGCCCTTTTGGCTTTGGTTGTAGGCCAGAAGGAACTTCCTGCCACGTTGACCGTTGCCGGCAACGGCGGATTTGAAGTGATCGGGGCGCTCCGTCATATAGCGGATGAGGTTGGGAGTACCTCTTTTAGCGAAGTAGGCGTGGCCTTCCGGAGTCTTGGCCTTGGCCGATAAGCTGGATTTGCGTTTTTCCTCAAAGGCGGGCGACTGCCAATGCGGATTACGCTCAACGAGCAGACGGTGATAGGCCGAATGATCGGCATCTCCCATGAACTTCAGGTTATCGGGATGATTATTGGCCCGGTTGAAGTCCAGATGATGGAGGACCGTGCGTTGTCCTGGAAAGGCAGGGATAGTCCCAAGCGCGCCGCTGCGCGCCAAGGTCCAATGAAACCGCTGTTCGGTCCCAGTCGCGGGTTGGCGAACCAGGGTATAGCCGTCCTTGTCGATTCGGCTATAGAAGGGCATTAGCGAAGTTTTGGGCTGTAATTCCCGTGCCTCGCGCCAGGATCCGTCTCGCAGCATGAACCGGTGGTCGGGTGTACAAAGAATCTCGGCGTCGTTATCCAACACGATGCGTAACAAAGGCGCATGGCATCGAGTCAGTCGAGCGGTGGCCTTGGCGCCGGTGATCTGGTGATGCCGGTCGATGGTATAGACCCAATGCTCTCCACCCCGTTCGGCAAGTTCGCGCAAGGTGCGCTCCGTGCCATCCAGCAGTGGAATTTTCGTGTCTCCAACGAAGCACCCGATATCGACCCCGACCGCCGCTGGAATGATGGCGCCCTTGGTGGGAATGACCGCGCCGACGGTCGCGCCGATGCCGACGTGAACGTCCGGCATCGCCGCCACGTGACTGTGGACGAACGGCAGTTGCGCGACGTTGAGCAACTGGTTGATGGCCTGCGGATCCACGTCGTCGGTATAGATTTTGACGGGAACCCGGCCCTTGGTGATGGTTTTCCTGATGGGCATGATCGCTGCTCGCGTGATGGAGAGTCCGGCTCCTCCATGTAAAAAACCCTGGATGACGGTTGTCACCCAGGGTTTTCCCAGATCGGAAAGCAGACTCGGAAGACAACCAGTGCCTTCCGGAGACCGCCCGGAAGGCGTCACATGACGGCGTGTTCTGATATGAGCATGTGGGAACCTCCCGTGCGCTGGAGCGGCGTGATCCGCCGTCGGTTATCGACAAGAATCCTGAAGGAAGGTTCGCACTATAGGCAGCTTCCCCGTGCTTGTCAAAAGCCGCGAATCCCGGGATGCAATTCGCCAAGGGTCTGATAAATTTTAAAGGATACGCAATTCTCGCGATGGGAATCCTGGCGTTCCCGTGAAATGCCGATCGTGTCGACAATCACCAACGATGAGGAGAAGAAGCACATGCAGCGCCGTGAATTCATCAAGAAAACAGGTCTGGGTCTGGTCGCCGCCACTGGCGCGGCCGCCGCTCCCGCCATCGCTCAGTCGCCAACCCCGCCGACGGCTCAGCCCGCCGCCCAGCCTGCGGTTCCGCCTCAGGGGCAGGGGTTGCCGACCCTCAAGTGGCGACTGGCCTCCAGCTTCCCCAAGAGTCTGGATACGATCTACGGCGGCGCCGAGGTGCTGGCCAAGCGGATTGCTGAACTGACCGAGGGCAGGTTCGAGATTCGAGTCTTCGCCGGCGGCGAGATCGTGCCGCCGTTTGGCGTGCTGGACGCCGTGCAGCAGAACACGGTGGAGTGCTGCCATACCTGCGGCTACTACTTCCACGGCAAGAACAAGGCGTTTTCCATCGACACCGCCATCCCGTTCGGGCTGAACGCCCGGCAGATGAACGGCTGGTACTACTACGGCGAGGGTCTGACGCTGACCCGCGAGTTCTTCGCCAAGTACAGCGTCGTCAACTTCCCCGGCGGCAATACCGGCACCCAGATGGGCGGTTGGTTCCGCAAGGAAGTGAAATCGCTGGAAGACCTTAAGGGTCTAAAAATGCGCATTCCCGGCTTTGGGGCTGAGGTGTTTTCGGCGCTGGGCGCGGTGCCGCAGGCCCTGCCGGGCGGCGAGATCTATCCGGCGTTGGAGCGCGGCGCCATCGATGCCGCCGAGTGGGTCGGTCCCTACGACGACGAGAAACTCGGTTTCTACAAGGTCGCCAAGTTTTACTACTACCCCGGTTGGTGGGAGCCGGGTCCGCAGATCAGCTTTTTCATCAATAAGGAACAGTGGGAGAAGTTGCCCAAGCCCTATCAAGCCGCGTTCGAGACCGCCGCCATCGAGGCCAATCTCCGGATGATGGCCGCTTACGACGCCAAGAATCCGCTGGCCATTCAGCGGTTGGTGCAGAACGGCACCGAACTTCGGCGCTATCCGGACGATGTGCTGAAAGCGGCTTATGACGCGGCCCAGAAATTGTACGCCGAGGAATCCGGCAAGAATCCGGATTTCAAGAAGCTGTACGATTCAATGCGCGCCTTCCAGCAACTCTCCGATATCTGGATGAGCTTGGCGGAGGGTGGGCTGACGAATTTCATGCAAGCGCAGTTGCGCGCCAAGAAATAGCCTTTGATCCACCTTGGCATCGCGAAAGCCCGGCGTCGATGACGCCGGGTTTTTTCGTGGCCGTCTATTGGGCTGGCTTGGGTAACCGCTTGAACAAATCGGCGGCGTCTTCCTGGCCGGAGGGCGGATTTGAACCGCCGGTATCCTCGGGCGAACCCAGCATCCGCACCTGGGCCGGCTTGCCCGAATCGACCGGCCGGTCGAGACCGATGTTCACCAGCACCGGGAAGGCGATGATCAGCGCGACCATGATGACCTGGATGACGACGAACGGCACCGCGCCCCAGTAGATATCGACGGTGCGCACCGCCGGCGGGGCGACGCTGCGCAGATAGAACAGAGCGAAGCCGAATGGTGGATGCATGAACGAGGTTTGCATGTTCACGCCCAGCAGCACGCCGAACCAAACCAGGTCGATGCCCAGCTTGTCGGCCACCGGCGCCAGCAGCGGCAGGATGATGAAGCTGATCTCGAAAAAGTCGAGGAAGAACGCCAGCAGGAACACCAGGGCATTGACCACAATCAGGAAGCCCAACTGACCGCCCGGCAGGTTGAGCAGCAGGTGCTCCACCCACAGGTCGCCGTTGACGCCGCGGAACACCAGGCTGAACACGCTGGACCCGATCAGGATGAAGATCACGAAACTGGTGATCTTGGCGGTGGCGCTCATGGCCTCGATCAGCAGTTTGCGGCTCAGTTTGCGTTTGCCCAGCGCCAGCGCCAGCGCGCCGACCGCGCCCAGCGCGCCGCCCTCGGTGGGGGTGGCCCAGCCGATGAAGATGCTGCCGAGCACCAGGAAGATCAACAACAGGGGCGGAACCATCGCCACCACCACCCGCCAGGCCAGCGCCCAGCCGCGCAGGGTGCGGGCTTCCAGCGGCAAGGCTGGGGCGGTGTGCGGGCGAAAAACGGTGTTCAGCAATACCCAGCCGATATATAACCCGGTCAGCACGAAACCGGGGATGAACGCCCCTTTGTACATGTCGCCCACCGAGCGGCCCAGCACATCGGCCATGACGATCAGCACCAGCGAGGGTGGAATGATCTGCGCCAGGGTGCCGGAGGCGGCGATCACCCCGGAGGCGAGCGCCTTGTCGTAGCCGTAGCGCAGCATGATCGGTAGCGAGATCAGGCCCATGGCGATCACCGAGGCGGCGACCACGCCGGTGGTGGCGGCCAGGAGGGCGCCGACGAAGATCACCGCGTAGGCCAGTCCTCCCCGGATGGCGCCGAACAACTGGCCGATGGTATCGAGCAGGGCCTCGGCCATGCCGCTGCGTTCCAGCACCAGCCCCATGAAGGTGAAGAACGGAATCGCCAGCAGGATTTCGTTCTTCATGATCCCGAACACCCGGTCCGGAAAGGCTTGCAACAGGTTGGGGGTCAGCAGGCCGAGTTCGATGCCGACCAGGCCGAACGCCATGCCCACCGCCGCCAGCGAGAACGCGACCGGATAGCCGATCAGCAGGAACACGATCAGCGCCGAAAACATGATCGGCGCCATGTTGGCGATCAGGAATTCGGCCATGTCAGTGCCCTCCCTTGAACTCGGGCAGGGGCCGGTGACCGGTCAGCACCGCGACGTTCTTGATGACCTCGGACAGCCCTTGCAGGCTGAGCAGGATGAAGGCGACCGGAATCGCCAGCTTGATCGGCCACCAGAGCAGTCCACCGGGGTTCGACGAGGCTTCGTTGGTTTTGTAGGCGATCAGGAAGAAGTTCCAGGAGTCCACGGCGATCAACAGGCAGACCGGCAGCAGGAACAGCAATCCACCCATGATGTCGATCCAGATCCGCGCAATCGGCGGCAGCTTGGAGGACAGGATGTCGATGCGAACGTGGCCGCCTTCCCGCAGGGTCCACGCCGAGCAGAACAGGAACACCAGCCCGAACATGAACCATTGCGATTCCAATAAGGCGTTCCAGCCCCAACTGAATACGTAACGCAGGGTGGCGGTCAGGGCGCTGATCAGGACGCAGAACAGGATCAGCCAGATCGTCCAGCGGCCAATCGCCGTGTTAAGGGCATCGATGGCTGCTGAGACGCGGAGCAGGAATTTCATGTCGCCTCCTGAAAATTCGGGCATTGCGGGAGGTACAAATTTTATTAAGTGTAGTTATCGAAACCGGACCTGCCACCGGACCGCCGCCGAGGCTGATCATGGTTTGCTGCTAAAATGCGGATTCACAGCCGGTTTGGCGGCAATACTCCTGCGAGATATTTTCCATGCAATATAAGGATCTGCGTGATTTTATCGCTCAACTGGAACGCCTCGGCCAACTCAAGCGCGTTCGCGTCGCCGTCGATCCCAGACTGGAAATGACCGAGATTTGCGACCGGGTATTGCGGGCTGGCGGACCGGCGATCCTGTTCGAGAACCCCAAGGGTCATGCGATTCCGGTGCTGGGCAACTTGTTCGGCACGCCGCGCCGGGTGGCGCTGGGCATGGGGGCGGACGACGTGGACGCCTTGCGCGAGGTGGGTAAGCTGCTGGCGTTTCTCAAGGAACCCGAACCGCCCAAGGGCTTGCGCGATGCGTGGGAGAAGTTGCCGGTCTTCAAGAAGGTGCTGGACATGGCGCCCAAAAAGGTGGGCCGGCCACCCTGCCAGGAGCGGGTGATCGAGGGGCCGGACGTCGATCTATCCCGGCTGCCGGTGCAACACTGCTGGCCGGAAGACGCCGGACCGCTGATTACCTGGGGCCTGGTGGTCACGCGCGGGCCGAACAAGCCGCGCCAGAATCTCGGCATCTACCGCCAGCAGGTGATCGGTCGCAACCAGGTCATCATGCGCTGGCTGGCGCAGCGCGGCGGGGCGCTGGATTTCCGCGAATGGCAACAGGCCCAACCCGGTGAGCCGTTTCCCATCGCCGTGGCGCTGGGTGCCGATCCGGCGACGATTCTGGCCGCCGTGACGCCGGTGCCGGACACCTTGTCGGAGTACGCCTTCGCCGGATTGTTGCGCGGGTCGCGAACGGAGTTGGCGCAATGTCTGGGCAACGAATTGCAAGTGCCGGCCTCGGCCGAGTTCGTGCTGGAGGGCCATATCGCCCCCGGCGAAACTGCGTTGGAGGGGCCGTTCGGCGACCATACCGGTTATTACAACGAGGTGGACCGCTTTCCGGTTTTCACCATCGAGCGGATCACCCACCGCGAGAATCCCATTTATCACAGCACCTACACCGGTCGACCACCGGACGAACCGGCCATTCTCGGCGTGGCGCTGAACGAAGTGTTCGTGCCGATCCTGCAAAAACAGTTTCCCGAAATCGTGGATTTTTACCTGCCGCCTGAAGGTTGCTCCTACCGGCTGGCGGTGGTGTCCATGCGCAAGCAGTATCCGGGGCACGCCAAGCGGGTGATGCTGGGCGTCTGGTCGTTCCTGCGCCAGTTCATGTACACCAAGTTCGTGATCGTGGTGGACGAGGACGTGAACACCCGCGACTGGAAGGATGTCATTTGGGCCATGACGACGCGCATGGACCCGGCGCGGGATACGGTGATGATCGAGAATACGCCCATCGATTATCTCGACTTCGCCTCGCCGGTGTCCGGATTGGGGTCGAAAATCGGGTTTGATGCCACCAACAAATGGCCGGGCGAGACCACGCGCGAATGGGGCCGGCCGATCGCGATGAGCCCAGAGGTGAAAAAACGGGTGGATGCGCTGTGGGGAGAGTTGGGGTTGTAGGCCGGGAAGTCACTTTGGTATAAAACCGAATAAACCATGGGAAATCAGGCCATGCTGCAAAGATTGTATGTCCACAATTTCAAGTGCTTCGAGAATTTTGAGTTCAATTTGAAAGGCATCTCCTCCAGCCTGCTGATCGGTAAAAACGGGTCGGGTAAATCGACGGTGGGAGATACCTTGGTCTTTTCCAAAAGCTGGGACGCGGCATCAATCGGGTTGGGCAACTGGTCACGTCCAGAGATTTTTCCTGTGGAAGATCGGAAGCGCCGATCCGCTTCGAGATCGAGGTTGTGCTGGGCGACGGACTGTATCTATATAGCCTTGCGCTGGAACTTCCGGCAAAATTCAAAGAATTGCGCGTTCTGGAAGAGCGCCTGGAAGTCGATGGACGTCCGGTGTATACGCGCCAGCAGGCACAGGTTTCCTTATCCAGAAACTCGCCTGACCGCAATAATGAAGCGCAATTCTCCGTGGATTGGCATTTGGTCGCATTACCCCTGATCCAGGACCGATCGGAAACCGATCCTCTGCGCATCTTCAAAAACTGGCTTGCGCAAATGGTGATTCTGTCCCCCATCCTCAATTCATTTCCGGCGAATCGACCGAGGAAAGCCTGCAACCTTTGGAGGATGGCTCCAATCTAGGGGATTGGCTTTCGGGCCTGTTGTCGCAATACCCGGCGGCTTACAGCACCGTCAGCGACTATTTGCGCGGCGTGATGCCGGATCTCTTTCGACTTCAGAAACGAAATACTTGGCAAGGAAGCCAAGCGGCTGCTGGTGCAATTCGCATCGGACAAAGCAAAGTTCCTGTTACCTTTTGGCGCGCTTTCGGCGGGTGAGAAATGTTTCTTCCTAAGTGCCGTCGTGCTGGCGGCCAACAAGGCTTACGGGCCTTTATTCTGTTTCTGGGACGAGCCGGACAATTTTCTGTCGCTCTCCGAAGTAGGTCATTTCGTGATGGAACTGCGCAGAACGTTTGAACAAGGCGGCCAGGTTGTGATGACCTCGCATAATCCGGAAGCCATCCTCCGGTTTTCCAGTGAAAATACCTGGGTACTGGATAGAAGAAACCATTTGGAACCCACACTCATCCGGTTGCTTGAGGAACTGCCGAAAAGCGAGGATTTAATTCAGGCATTGATTGCCGGTGATATCGCTTTATGAGCAACAGGTACATTGCGCATCTTCAGATATTGCCCGAGGATGATGCCAATCGGGAAATCGTCAACGGCTTTTTAATGAAAGAAGATCGGCTGATTCAGCGTCGCATCCAGGTGCTTCCGGTAGCTGGGGCTGGGGGAAGACACTTGAGAAGATCACGGCAAGTCAGCTTGAAAAATTTGGTGAACGACGATTGTTGCTGCTAATCGATTTTGACGATGATATTGGGGAGCGAGGCCGGCTTGTACGGGACAGTATATCCGAGCAGATCAAAAACCGGGTTTATTGTTTGGGCGTGAGATCGGAACCAGAGAAATTGCGCAGATCCTGCAAAATGAGCTTTGAAACCATCGGCAACATGTTGGCGACGGAATGTGTCGATGGGAGATATCAATTATGGAGACATGAGCTTCTTGCACACAACGAAGCCGAGCTTTCACGACTGACTGCGGATGTCCGACCTTTTCTGTTTCGCTAGATCGATTGGTTGAAATGATGTTCCGACTACTTCCATGAAGGAATGGCGTCGTGCTACTTACCATGATTTCCCTCCGTCCGCTATGGCCAGCGTGTCTCGACGGGTAAAATTATCGTCCCGTATTGACCATTGTTGTGGAGATCGCACGACCATGCCTTATCACATCACCATCCAGCCCAGCGGTCATCAATTCCAGGTCGCGGAAAACGAGTCGGTGCTGGACGCCGCCCTGCGCGAGAAAGGCGGCGTGCTGCCCTACAGTTGCCGCAACGGTAAGTGCGGTTCCTGCATGGGCACGATTTTGTCCGGCGAGATCGTCTATCCCGACGGACGCCCGCCCGGTCTGAGCGAGCGCGAACAGGCCGATGGCAAGGCGCTGCTATGCCAGGCCCGGCCACAGTCGGATCTAGTGATCGAGGCGCGCGAGGTCAAGGCCGGCGGCGACATCCCGGTCAAGCTTTTGCCCTGCCGGGTGGAGCGGCGGGAATTGCTGGCCCCGGACGTGATCCGGCTCTATCTCAAGCTGCCGAATACCGAGCGCCTGCAATTTCTGGCCGGCCAATACGTGGATATTTTGCTGGCCGACGGCCGGCGGCGCAGCTTTTCCCTGGCCAATCCACCTCACGCCGACGAGTTGCTGGAACTGCACGTCCGGCATGTGCCGGGCGGCTTTTTTACCGGTTACGTGTTCGACAAGATGAAGGACAGGGCATTGTTGCGCTTTCAGGGACCGCTGGGAACCTTCTTCCTGCGCGAGGATTCGTCGCGCCCGATCATTCTCATCGGTGGCGGTACCGGCTTCGCGCCGTTGAAGGGTATTCTGGAGCACGCCTTTCACGTGGGGCTGGACCGGCCCTTGCACCTGTATTGGGGCGTGCGAGCCAGGGTGGATTTATATTTGGACGATCTGCCGCGCCAGTGGGAGGCGGAACATCCGAACTTCCGCTACACCCCCGTGCTGTCGGAACCGCGACCGGACGATGGCTGGGCAGGTCGCACTGGCTGGGTGCATGAAGCGGTTGCAACCGATTATCCCGATCTGAGCGGTTACGAGGTCTACCTGAGCGGTCCGCCGCCGATGATCGAAGCCGCCAAGCCGGTGTTCGCCGCTCAGGGTTTGCCAGCGGAGCAACTCTTTTACGATTCCTTCGAGTTTTCGGCGCGTTGAAGACGGTCCATGGGAATAGCCAGTACCCCGGCAAGGAGGGTATAGTCTTCAAATCACCAGGCCACCCGAATTTTTCCCGGCGTTCGCGGGTCAAAACTCCCGCTGAATGACCGGTCCCAGCCCAATTTCACCATGAAACGCTTCCTGCAACGCTATCTGCCCGATCCCCAGGCGCTGCGCGCCCACAAAAGTCTGCGCTTTCTGGGCGATCTGTTGCACGATCCGCGCCTTTGGCATTTCGGCCGTCGTCCCACCGTACTCGGATTGGCGGTGGGCATGTTTTTCGCCTTTGTGCCGTTCCCCTGGCAGATGTTGCTCGCCGCCGTGACCGCCACCTGGTTGCGGTTCAACTTGCCGGTGGCGGTGGCCATGGTGTGGATCACCAATCCGCTGACCGTTCCACCCATCGCCTTCGCCAACTACCACTTCGGCGTTTGGCTATTGGGGCGGTCGCCGGAGCCCTGGACGTTCGAGCTTTCGCTGGACTGGTTGCTGCAACAAGCCGATACGGTGGGTTTGCCTTTGCTAGTCGGCTCGATGGCGACCGCCGTGGTGGCCGGCATCCTGACCTTCTGTATCGGGCATCTGCTCTGGCGCTGGCATATCGTTGCCCGGTTCCGCCGCCGGCGAGTCGTGGCCAGCTTGGCTTGAAGCCACCCGCCAAGGCGGCGCCCGTTTTTCCTGTATTTCTCCCCCGGTGCTTGCCCTCCTTGGCAGGCACCCTCCCTGAAGGTACTGTTTGGCATGTCACCCCCCATCACGCAATTTGAAGAATTGGCCCTGTCGCCGCCGCTGCTCCAGACCCTGAAGGAAGTGGGCTACGAAGCCCCGTCGCCCATTCAGGCCGCCTGCATTCCCCCGCTCCTCGCTGGCCACGATCTGATCGGCCAGGCCCAGACCGGCACCGGCAAGACCGCCGCGTTCGCTCTGCCGCTGCTGGAGCGGCTGGACTTGACCGACCGCCAGCCGCAGGTCCTGGTGCTGACCCCGACGCGCGAACTGGCGATCCAGGTCGCCGAGGCATTCCAGAGCTACGCCCGTCATCTGCCCGATTTTCACGTCCTGCCCATTTACGGTGGCCAGAGCATGAGCCTCCAGCTTCGCCATCTGCGGCGCGGCGTCCATGTGGTGGTCGGCACGCCGGGGCGGATCATGGATCATCTGCGCCGGGAAACCCTGGCGCTGGACGGCTTGCGCAGCGTGGTGCTGGATGAGGCCGACGAGATGCTGCGGATGGGTTTCATCGAGGACGTGGACTGGATTCTCGAAAAGACCCCAGCGGAGAAGCAGGTGGCCCTGTTTTCCGCCACCATGCCCGAACCGATCCGCCGGGTGGCCCACCGCCATCTGCGCGAACCGCGGGAAGTCAAGATTCAGACCCGCACCGCCACCGTCGCCACGGTCCGGCAGCGTTACTGTCAGGTCGGGGTTCAGCACAAGCTCGAAGCCCTGACTCGGGTGCTGGAGGTGGAGGAAACTGATGCCGTGCTCATTTTCGTGCGCACCAAGATCGCCGCGACCGAGTTGGCTGAACGGTTGGAGGCGCGGGGTTATCCCAGCGCCGCCCTGCACGGCGACATGACCCAGGCGCTGCGCGAGAAGACCATCGAACAGTTGCGCGGCGGCGGCCTGGACATCATGGTGGCGACCGACGTGGCAGCGCGGGGACTGGACGTGCTGCGCATCAGCCACGTCGTCAACTACGATATTCCCTCCGATACCGAAGCTTATATCCACCGCATCGGCCGCACCGGCCGGGCGGGTCGCGCCGGCGAGGCGATTCTGTTCGTGGCGCCGCGTGAGATGCGCATGTTGCGCGTCATCGAGAAGGCGACCCGCCAGCCGATCACCCCGATGCAACCGCCTTCCCAGGCCGCCATCGCGGGTCATCGTCTGAACCGGTTCAAGCAGAAAATCCTTGACACGCTGGCCGCCGAGGAATTGGGCTTTTTTCAGGAAGTGGTCGGCCAGATCGAACGGGAACAGGACATCGGCGCCCGGGACATCGCCGCCGCGCTGGCGTACCTGATGCAGCGCGACCGACCGTTGCAGTTGCCGGAGAGCGCGGAGGCGAAATCGACCGGCCCACAGGCGGGGGACGAGGCGCGCGACCGCGTGGGACCGCCCGGCCGCCCGACCCGACGGCGGGAGCGGTCCGGGGAATCCGCCGAGTTCGCGGCGAAACCGACCCGCCCGCCAGCGGCGGACGAAGCGCGCGACCGCGCGGAGCCGGCTGACCGCTCAACCCGACAGCGGAACCAACCCAGAGAGTCGGCCGAATTCGAAATGATGCGTTACCGGCTGGAAGTGGGCCACCAGCACGGCGCGACGCCACAGAATATCGTCGGCGCCATCGCCAACGAAGCCGGCATCGAAAGCCGCTACATCGGCCGCATCGAAATTCATGACGACCACAGCACTGTGGATTTGCCCACCGGCATGCCGGAAGAGATCTTCCAGCACCTTAAGAAGGTACGGGTGCGGCAGTACCCATTGAACATCAGCCGTCTTGGGCCGTCCGAGCCGGAACGCGCCAGGAAACGTTCGGTGGCGGACAGGGCGAGCGCGGGCGAGAAAGCGCCCAGGAGCGCCAGGAGCCGTTCCGGCCAGCGGGAAGCAGGAACCGCCAGCCGGCCCCGGCGAGAAATCAAGCCATAACCTACCATCCCAAGAGGAATCGTTTTGGCCATGTTGACGGTTTACGGTTGCACCAATACCCGGTCCAGCCGGGTGCTATGGGCGCTGGAGGAAGCCGGCGCCGAGTATGAGTACGTCGCGATCGATCTGCGAGCGGGCGCCGGCTGGAAACCGGAGTATCTGGCGCTCAACCCCGGCGGCAAGGTGCCGACCCTGGTGGATGGCGAAATGGTGCTGACCGAGTCGGCGGCCATCTGCACCTACGTCGGCGACCGTTTCCCCGCATCTCGGTTGACGCCGCTGGTTGGCTCGCTGGAACGCGCTCATTACGATCAGTGGTGCTACTTTGCCATGAGCGAGCTGGAACAGCCCCTGTGGACCCTGGCCAAGCACACGTTCGTCCTGCCCGAGCGTCTGCGGGTTCCCGCGATGTTCGACACCGCGCGCTGGGAATTCTCGGTGGCGGTCAAGGTGCTCGCCGTGGGTCTGGGCCGGAGGGAGTTCATCGTTGGCGACCACTTCACCGCCGCTGATATCCTGATCGCCCATACGCTGGCGTGGGCGCGGGCTTTCAAGCTGCCACTGGAGCATGAGCATCTGGCGGCTTACGCCGAACGATTGCTGTCCCGTCCCGCCTGGGCGCGGACCCGGGAGCGGGAGCGGGCGGAGAGCGGTTCGCAGTCCTAGGGGCTGAGTGATCGCCGAATCGCGCCGAGCGGGCTCTCGATTCAGGTTGAATTCAGGGGCGCGCGCCTGAAATGTCCAACTACTTCGCGCTTGCATCGAAGGAATTCATCCATGACGAAGATCATCCATGGTTTCGTTGTTCTGATGGCGATCTCCTTCCTGGTTCCGGCCGGAGTGTTGGCGCAAGACGATTTCCCGCGATATCCGGGCGCTGAGCCGCGTGGCGAAATTCGGGTTACCAACGACTGGCGCGACGCGGTCAGGGTCACGATGTGGACGCACCGGCGCGAGCGGATCGGTGATTTCTGGGTGCTCGAACCGGGAGAGTCGGCTTTTCTGACCGTGGACGAGTACCGGATCAGGGTCCGGCCAAGCTACAAGATCAAGGTCGGCCCCGACTGGGGATGGGTGGATTTGGGAAGCGTCGGTCAGTTCCGCCGGGGCGTCTGGTATGTCAGCGTCCGCGATATCTGGCGCGCCACGCACCAACGCGAGGGTGGTCGGGACCGGTACGACCGATACGACCAACGTGACCGATACGACCAACGTGACCGATACGACCAGTATCCCGGTAGGGAGGATCGTCGTGGGTGGGATGAAGGTCTGCGACACGAAGAGGATCGGCGACACGAGGACGGTTCGCGCCGCAGTGACATTCCACCGATTCAACCGACCCCATCACCGCGACCTATCCAGCCGACTCCAACGTTCCAACCCAAGCCGACGCCGATGATCCAGCCGGTTCAGCCGACTCCGACGGTACAGCCGAAACCGGCGCCGACGATCCAGCCCATCCAGCCGGCCCCAGCGATGCAGCCGAAACCGGCGCCAACGATGCAGCCGATCCGGCCGGCGCCGATGGTGCAACCCGTCCAGTCTTGAAGTTGGGTCCGCTCTTCATCGGTCAGACGGACAATGTATTTGGGCAATGGCATGGTCAGGCTCTCCAGGTTGGGGGTCACCCTCACAGGAAACCCCATGCCCTACTTGAAGTCACCTTAGAGCGGGTGAAGTACGAGCTCACACCGCCTTGTCGCACCCGCCGCTCATCCGTCATCAAAAAAGTCGAACATCGCGTATAAACTTGTTCCCAATAACTTAATGATTAAATGGCAGGCGCTCGCATGAAGGTTTACGTCCACCCCATAAAGCACCTTGGCCGTTTGGCCGTTTTGCTGGTCATTGCCACGTTCGCCCTGGCGACCGGACTGGCGTTGGCCCAGACGACCGGGACCGGCTACACGATGACGCTGGTCGCCCGCGAGTGTACGCAGTACACCGACATCATGGCGAACCGGGCGCGCAACAACATCCAGGAATCGCTGGAGGATCTCGGCAAGGATTCGGTTTACACCAACGGCGAGCCGATCTCACCAACTATCGAGAACGCGAACAACAACTGCATCCCAATGGCAGTGCCGTGGACCTTCACGCTCGGCCGTAGCATTGCCGGAGCTACGAGCGGGTCGTGGGGCCGCCTCTCGTATGTCGGCGGGGTTTTCCGCTCGGTGACGACGACGGTCGCGGGCGTCCCGGAACTCAATCCAGCCGGCAATCCAACCGGAGGCACGGTCCCGTCGGCGGTCACGATCGAACTGACCGCCGCTGAACTGGCGCAGACCAGCAGCAGGCTCTGGGTGCAGGGGGGAACGCCGCCGCCGCCGGGGTCGGGGGTACTGAACGGGCTGCAAAATGACTACGGGTTCGGTGCGCTGCGCTGCGCGATCGACAACCTGAACGGCGACAATGTCGAGTGGAACGGCTATCCGTCCGGCAGCAAGCACATCTTTTGTTACGCCTACTACGTCAAGCCGCCGCCGACCAGCGGCACGATCATTGTCGTCAAGCAGAACAACGGCGAAATCAAGACCGACTTCGTCTTCCGTGGCAACATTTCCTATTCGCCCGATCCCGATAATCCCGGCGACTCGAACAACTTCTTCACGCTCTCGCCGAACCCCAATGGCGGGACGGCGAGTCAAACTTTCTACCGGGCCGGCGGATCTACCTGGGACGTGCGCGAGGACCTACCCGACGGCTGGAGGCTGACTAGCGAAAGCTGCATTTCCACCGGCATCGGCGGCAGCACGGTCACGACGAACCCAATTGGCGGATTCAGCATCGCGCTCGCTGCAAACGATGTCGTAACCTGCACGTTCGTCGATGACATCGATCCGCCGACAGCGGGCCTCGTCGTCCTCAAGTACAGTGGCGACGGCGACCCGCAGAATGGCATAGAGGCTGTTGGCGCATTTCCCATGTCGGTGACCCCAACCTCCCCACCCGTGACCGGCACCGCGACCACTATCGTCGAAGGGGAGCCAGCTTTTGGGGTGCTGGCGCCGAACTTGACGGCCGGGACGTACACTATCAGCGAGACTTGGCCCGCGAACGATCCACTTGGCACCTGGGGACTCGATCCGACCACGCCGGTGGCTTGCGTGACCTGCCTGAATGGCGCGTGTGCCCTGATCTCGCCGCCCCCGACGCCGATGGTTTCCGGCAACGGCGCCTCGTTCTCACTCACAATGCCCAACCCCCCGATAACCACGGTCTGCGCATTCAACAACCGGCTGAGCTACACCGGCCAACTCCAGATCGGCAAGCTCGCGACGAATCGCTCCGGAGATTTCCTGTTCGACGTATCGCGCCGCGGCAATCCGACGTTCGATTACAGCGAGCTTGTTGAAGCCACCACACCCGGCGTCCCAACGTATAACTCGCCCAAGCAGCAATTACCGTGGGGTGACTATCAGATCGTCGAGACCAACAGTAACCCAGGTAACTGGACTCTACAGCGGGTCCAGTGCTTCGACCAGCCAGTCCCATCGACTGCGCCGCCGTTCTTGGATAGCACTCCACAAGGCGACGTGGACGTGACTGTCACGCTAAGTCCATCGCGACCGTTCATCCGCTGTCTCTTCACGAACGAGGCGCAGACCGGACAACTATCGTCCACCAGCATCCCGACCCTCAGCGAATGGGCGCTGATGCTGTTCAGTCTGTTCCTCGGCGGTCTCATCTGGCGGCAAGGCGCACGGTGGCGATCTTCGTAACCGGTGTCTGAAACACTGACAGTAGCCGGGGAGCGCCGAGATTCGCCGTCGCTCCCCGGCTATGGTTTTTCTGAAAATAGCTGATTAGACGCGATGTTCGACTTTTTCTAGTAGGATTTTGGTATCAGAGCGGATTCCGGATTGGAAACAGTAAGGGTAATTTATCACCATTGACCGAACCCCCATGGGAGAGCAAACGATGAAACGGAAGCCATGCCTTCTGGTTTGTTTGGGTTTGAGTGGTTTGCTGACGCTTGGGGGGTGCGTTGTACCGCCTGAAGGCGCTTACTACGATGATGGCGGTTGGAATCGCGGCAGGGCCTACGATGGGTATGAACCCGATGAGTGGACCGATCCCTATTATCCGCCCGGTAATCCTTATCGAAACCGTGGTCGTTATCGAGATGATTACCAGCAGCGATACGATGAACGTCCACAGGCCGAAGACCGCTCACGGTGGCGAGATGGCAACCGTTGGGACGAGTACCACGGTCCACGACAGGAAGATCGTCGTTGGCGGGATGAGGATCGTGATTGGCCAAGGCGGTCGGACCGTGACTCGGAAGCACCCAAAGGGCGCTGGGAAAGTAAACAGCCCGGACGTGACTACCCCATGCGGCCCATCCAGCCGGCCCCGACGATCCAACCCAAGCCAACGCCGATGATAGAGCCCATCCAGCCGGCCCCGACGATCCAATCCAAGCCGGCCCCGACGATGCAGCCGAAACCGGCGCCAACGATGCAGCCGATCCGGCCGGCGCCGATGGTGCAACCCGTCCAGTCGGTCCCAGCGGCGCAGCCGAAGCCGGCTCCGCGCGAGCAAAAACGCGATACGCCAGACGAGTTGCAGGTACAACAAGTCATACCGATGAGTGGGAAATAATTGAACGAACCGATGAGTGCCGAGTTTGGAGTGGAGACGCATCCATGAGGTTGTTGGCGTTGGATACCGCCACTGAAGCCTGCTCCGCCGCCGTGTGGGTGGATGGCGCCGTGCTGGAACGTTACGAATGGGCGCCCCGCCGCCACGCCGCTCTGATTTTACCGATGATCGAGGCGGTGTTGGCCGAGGCGGAACTGAATGTGGCGCAACTGGACGCCATCGCGTTTGGCCGGGGACCCGGCGCCTTCACCGGCGTGCGAATCGCGGTCGGCATCGTCCAAGGCATCGCTTTCGCCGCCGATCGACCGGTGGTTCCCGTGTCTACTCTGGCCACCCTGGCGCTGGGCGCGGCGCGCGACAGCGGTCGGGCACGCATCGCGGCGGCGCTGGACGCTCGCATGGGCGAGGTTTACTGGGGTGTTTACGGGGTCGCCAGCGAGGACGCCATACCGCTGGGCGAGGAGCGGTGCTGCGCGCCGGGAACCGTAACCGCGCCACCGGGTGAATGGTTCGGCGCGGGCAGTGGCTGGGCGGCGCACGCCGAAACGCTGGCGCGGCGGTTGACGGTCAATGGCTGGCGGGGCGATGGTTACCCGCGCGCCGGCGATGTCGCCCGATTGGCGGTGGCTCCTTCCCGGCGCGGGGCGTGGGTGGCGGCGGAACAGGCGTTGCCGGTCTATCTGCGCAATGAGGTGGTGGCCAGGCCGGCTTAGAGACCGTATAGACCATAAAAACGCATCATTAAAGTCACATCCAAGTTGAGGGTTGGAAACCGGGGTCCAAGTGGCTTAGGATAAACTGCTTTATGCATGAACCATCACGACCATAAAACAACGACATGAAGCGAGCCACTGGAGGATGTCCGATGAACGCCACCACCATTGTTGACCCGGTTCACAGCAAGGCGCTGCCGGACCTGGTGACCAAGTTGTTAACCGCCCGTCAGGAAAGTCTGGTGCTGTATCATAAGCTTGCCGCTCTCAAGTCGCTGACCCGGCTTGACCCGGTACGGCAGCACCTCCTGCACCGATTCCAGCAGGCGTTGATGGATTATCTCGCGCTGGGGCCGTTCGGGGTGTTTCATGCCTTGGAGGAGCAGTCGGCGGATTCACCCTATGGCCGCGCCCGCGATCTGGCGCGGCAACTCTACGCGCGCATCGCCCGCACCACCCAGGCGGCGCTGGCATTCCACGACCGTTACGATAGCCCTGGGTCCCAAGCGGAACTGGCGGCGCTAAACGAGGATTTATCGCGGCTTGGCGAGCAGTTGGCGACGCGGATTGATCTGGAGGACCAGATCGTCGTCGCCGTCCGCCAGAGCAACGTCCGGCTGGCCGCCTGATTCGAAAACCGGATGAGACCCCAGACCCCTCGTCCGCACGCGAGAGAGAAGGGCGAGGGTGAGGCTTTCTTTTCAGCGCATTGGCTTGGCAGGGACTTCGGAGAAAATCCCTCTCAATATCCGCGCAACCACTCGGGTCGCAGCCGTACCGCGCCGGCCAGCGCCCGTTGCAACTGGGCCAACAGCGCTTCGCGGTCTTGCGGCAGAATGCCGGCCAGCGCCAGGGCGTTGGAGGCGTGATTGGAGCGGAACACCAGCGGCGCGGGCGGGTCGAGCCGTTCGATCAGCCGAACCTGCTCGGCCAGCAGCGCCCGGTCGTCCTGTTCCCGGAACGGTTCGCGAAACTTGCGATGAAATTCCTCGTGGATCGAGGGATCGATCATCAGTTGCAGGGTGGACAGGTAATCCAGTTCGACCTGGTTAACCAGTTCGGCGGTAGCGTCGATATGCTCCCGCCAATACGCTTGGCCGCCGAGTCCGAGGATCACCGTCGCGGAAATTGTGAATCCCGCCTCCTTGGCTTTGCCGAGTCCGGTCGCCATCGCTTCCGGCGTGGCGCCCTTGGTGATGCGTTTGAGCAAATCGGCCGAACCGGTTTCGATGCCGTAATACAGTAGCGTCAAGCCGTTATCCCGCAATTGTGTCAATTCCTCCACCGATTTCTTCAGCAGATTGGCGGGCAGGGCGTAGCTGGAAACGCGCTCCAACTGGGGAAATGCGGCGGATAAGGCTTTCAGGATTGCCGAGATGTGCTCGGTCGGCGCGGCCAGCGCGTCGCCATCGGCCAGAAACACCCGCCGCACGCCGGGATACGCTCGCGCCATCGTTTGAATTTCGACCCGAACTTGTTCCAGCGGCCGAACGGCGAACTCCTTGACCCGGTACATCGAACAGAAGCTGCACCGGTTGAAGCTGCAACCCAGGGTTGCCTGCAAAATGAAGCTGTTGGCTTCGGAAGGCGGCCGCCAGAGCGGCATGTCGTAGTCGATCAGCATGGTGGCTTCTCCGGGAACGGACATCCCGCTTTTATCCCAATAATCGTTTACAATTTCCGCCCAGACCCCGCTTCCCGTTCGCGGCGGTCAGATTAACGCTTTCATTCGAAAAGCAGATTTCCGGATTATTATCGAGGCGGCGCATGGCGCGAATCAAACTGGACCTGCCGGATCATTTCCCCTTCGCCACCGAACTGCGGATACGGATTACCGATGTCAACTATGGCGGGCACATGGGTAACGACTCTCTGTTGGGTCTGTTGCACGAGGCGCGGGTTCGGTTCCTGGAACAGTGCGGGTTCAGCGAACTGAACATTTGCGGCCTCGGCCTGATCATGGCCGACAGCGTCATCGTCTACAAGTCCGAGGCATTTCCGGGCGAGAGGCTGGAAATCGCGGTGACCGTGACCGATTTCAACAAATACGGCTGCGATTTCGTCTATCGGGTGACCGAGAAACTCAGCGGCCGCGAGGTGGCGCGGGCCAAGACGGGTATCGTGTTCTTCGACTACGCGCGGCGCGCGATCCAGCAGGTACCGTCCGCTTTCCGCGATCTGTTTGCCACTGATGCCCTTGTCTAAACCATCTTTGTCGTCCACCACCCGAGGCTGGTTGCCCATCCGGTTGCTGCTGGCGGTTGGCGCCAGCGTCGGCGTGGCCGTGCTGCTGGTCCTGGTGCTGTACATCACCGATCTTGGCCTGTCGGTGTGGGAGCGTCTGCAACGGGCGCCGACCACGTTTTGGATCATTTACCTGCTGATCCTCGGCGCGCTGAGCGCGGGCGGTGTTTACGCGGTCTGGCGAGTGCTGCGCTGGGGACGACCCGCCAGCAAGACGCGCGCCGCCGCCCTGGCCAAACCGCCAGACGAGGCGACCCTGCGCGACCGCCTGGAACGCAGCGCGGCCGCCGGCGTGCCGGTGGACCCCATCCGCCGCGAGTTGGAAGAATTGCAACGGCGACGGGCGGCGGGTGAAATCATCGTGGCGGTGTTCGGCGAGATCAGCGCTGGCAAGTCCTCGCTGATCGGCGCGTTGTTGCCGGGAACCGACATCGCGGTGAGCGCGCGTGGCGGCACTACCCGGAAAGTGACCTATTACACCTGGACTAGCACCGCTGGCGACCGCCTGGTTCTGGCCGACCTGCCTGGCCTGAACGAGGCCGACGGAACGCTGGATCAGATCGCCCGCGACGAAGCCTTGCGCGCCCATGTGGTGATTTACGTTTGCGAGGGTGATTTGACCCGCGACCAGTATCAGACGTTGCGGAACCTGGTCGATCTGGGCAGTCCGCTGATCGTGGCGTTGAACAAGATCGACCGCTTCACCGAGCGGGAACTGGATCTGGTGCGCCGGAGGCTGGCCGAGCGGGTTGGCGAACAGATCGAGGTGGCGCCGGTCCAGTGCGGGAGCCTGGAGGAAGTGACCCGCATCTATCACGACGGGCGCGAGGAAACCACTCTGCGCGAGCGTGCGCCGCGGGTCGAGGAATTACGCCGCGCCTTACAGCGCTATCTCGATACCGACCCACAGGTGCTGGATTCGTTGCGCGACGCGGCGGTGTTCGTGCTGGCCCAGCAAAAACTCGATGCAGCGGTCGCCCGGCATCGCCGGGAAAAGGCCGAGGCCATCGTCGAGGGGTATGCGCGCAAAGCGGTGTTCGGCGCGCTGGCGGCGGTGAGTCCGGGCACCGACATACTGATTCAGGGTTATCTGGGTTTCAATCTGATCAAGGAACTGTGCGCGTTGTACGAAGTGCCGGCGCGCGAGGTGGACATGCAGCGCTTCCTGGACCTGGCCGGCAACCAGATCAAGCGTGGCAGCTTCAAGCTGCTGCTGGCCCTGGTCGGCAACGTGTTCAAGGCGTTTCCCGGCATGGGCACGGTGGTGGGGGGCATGATGCACGCCGTGGTCTACGGTCTGATATTCGAAAGTTTGGGGAAGGCGGTGGCCCGTTCCCTGGAAAGTCGCGGCGATCTGGTGAGTGGCCCCGCCCTGCGGATGTTCGAGGATAACCTGAGTGAAGATCTGGAAGCACGTGCAAAACGCCTGGCCCAACTGGTTTGGGCGCGGCAGCGGGACGGCGAACGTGCCGAATCCGCGACCGGTTAGCGGCGATGCGCACTTGGCGTTGGCGCGCGAAAGCCTGCGCGAATTGCTGGACGACCGGCGGGTGCCGCCGCCCGTACGGGCGGCGCTGGCCGACGACTACCAGCAATTGCAACTGTTGCTGGAAAAGATCGAGCACGGCCATATCCACATTGCCGTGTTCGGCCGGGTCAGCGTTGGCAAGTCGGCGCTGCTGAACGCCCTGCTGGGCGAGACGCGGTTTTCGACCAGTCCGTTGCACGGCGAAACCATCCGCGCCGCGCACGCTCGCTGGCGGGAATACGACGCCGGTGGGGTGTTCCTGATCGACACGCCGGGCATTAACGAAGTGGCGGGCGAGGAGCGGGAGCGGCTGGCCCACGATGTCGCCACCCGCAGCGATCTGGTGCTGTTCGTGGTGGATGGCGATCTCACCGACAGCGAACTCAAGGCGCTGCGGCAGGTGAAGGGCGCGGCGCAGCGGCTGGTGCTGGTGCTGAACAAGATGGACCGCTATACCCGAACCGACCGCGAGTTGTTGCTGCAAACCTTGCGCGAGCGGGTCGCGGGATTGATCCAGCCCCAGGATATCCTGACCGCCGCCGCCCAACCGGCCGAGCGCATCGTGATTCTGGTGGACGCCGAGGGCAACGAGACCGAAACCCGCCGCCAGCCGACGCCCGACGTGACCACGCTGCGCGAGCGGATCTGGGACATCCTCAAGGCCGAGGGCAAGACCATGGCGGCGCTCAACGCTGGCCTGTTCGCGGGTCGTTTCTCCGACCGGCTGACCCGCGAGATCATCGCCATCCGCCGCGATCTGGCCGAGAAGGTGGTGCGCAATTACTGCCTGGCCAAGGGGGTGGCGGTGGCGCTGAACCCAATCCCGGTCGCCGACATCCTGGCGGCGGTCGCCACCGACGCGGCGATGGTGATTCATCTCAGCCGAGTGTACGGTTTGCCGATCACCCGTGGCGAGGCCGGTTCGCTGCTCAAGACCATCTCCGTCCAACTGGCGTTTCTGATGGGGACGGTATGGGTGATGAATCTGGTGGCGGCCGCGCTCAAGGGCATCAGCCTGGGATTGTCGACGGTGGTGACCGCCGGCGCGCAGGGCGCGGTGGCCTGGTATGGGACTTACGTGGTCGGCAAGGCCGCCGAGCAGTATTTCGCCCAAGGCAAATCCTGGGGCGAAGGCGGACCGAAGCGGGTGGTGCAGAACATTCTCGACAGCCTGGACCGGGAGTCGCTGCTGGCGCAGGCCCGCGACGATATTTTGTCCCGGTTGAAGCCATTGCTATGAGTTTTGCGTTCCTGATCGGGTTTTTCGCGGTATCGGGCGTGGGCCTGTGGTTCTGGCGGGACAGCCTCGGCGCCCGCGAACAGGCCCGCGCCGCCAGTTCCCGCGCCTGCCAGCAAAGCGGTGTGCAACTCTTGGACGATACCGTGGCGCTGGATCGACTGTGGTGGCGACGTGACCGCGATGGCCGGTTGCGGTTGGAGCGGCTGTACCTGTTCGAGTTTACCGACACCGGCCAGGTTCGCCGAACCGGTAGCGTGTTGCTGGTTGGCTGGCGAGTGGAGGTGCTGGACATGGAGGGTGGTGGTTTGCTGGTGCCGTGACGCCGGTCGGAGACGGCCCTTGACCCCTGCATCGAATACGCCTGGTTCGCCATCCCCCACGCATGGCCCTTATGCAGGTTCTACAACACGCCTCGCTCGGCCAGCGACACGATCTGGTTGTCGCCGACCACGATGTGATCGAGCAGGCGGACATCCACCAGCGCCAGGGCTTCCTTCAGCCGCAAGGTGATCGTCTCGTCGGCGCGGCTGGGTTCGGCGATGCCGGAGGGATGATTGTGCGCCACGATAGCGGCGGCGGCGTTGTGATACAGCGCCCGCTTCACCACCTGGCGCGGATGCACCGAGGAACTGTCGATGGTGCCGTAAAACAGCTCCTCGTACTGAATCACCCGATGCTTGTTGTCCAGGAACAGGCAGGCGAACACCTCGTGGGAGTGATGGCGCATCCGGGCCATGAAGTAGCGGCGGGTATCAGCCACGCTCTGAATGGCGTCGCCACGCTGCAAGGTATCTTCCAAATGGCGCCGGGCCAGTTCCAACACCGCCTGTAACTGCGCGTATTTGGCCAGCCCCAATCCCGGCGTCGCGCAGAATTCCTTTTGATCGAGTTCCAGCAGGCGGCGCAGACCGCCGTGTTGCTTGAGCATGTCGCGGGCGAGGTCCACCGCGCTGCGGCCCCGTGTCCCGACCCGCAGGAAAATCGCCAGCAGTTCGGCGTCGGACAGGGCGGAAACCCCGCGTTGCAACAACTTCTCTCGGGGGCGCTCGTCGTCGGGCCAGTCGCGGATAGACATCGGGCCTTCCTCCTTGGGTGATGTGGCGCCCGGCATCATAACGAATTCGACGGCGGTTCCCCACGGTTCGCGGTTATCGCTGGTCGTGCTCGATGATGGGGCAACCCACCCGGATCAAGCACCTGATTGAGGCAAATCTTCACGCACCCCTCGGGCGCCGCGCGGCTTCAATCCAATAAAATTAATCTAAAACATTGACATGAATAAATTGGCAATAGAATTGCTTTCTTTACCCCCAAGAATTCGCGTCCACCCGGCCATCGGGTTTGGAAGCGATGCGAATTCGGGCGGCTAACGGGGGCCGCCGTCGCGGACCATGGCGTCCAATCGTGTCATCTCGATGCGCGGTTGGACGCCCTTTTTATCTTCGCGCCTTCAAGACATCCGCCGGGTTTCGCCGTAAGCTAGCCGCGAATCCCATGGTCCCGCGCGGAGTTCCACCATGCCGCAACCTCTCGCCCAAAAACGTATTCTGCTCGGCGTCACCGGCGGCATCGCCGCTTACAAGAGCGCCGATCTGATCCGCCGCCTGCGCGAAGTCGGCGCCGAGGTGCAAGTGGTGATGACCCCGGCGGCGACCGCGTTCGTCGGTCCGCTGACCTTTCAAGCGGTATCCGGCCGGTCGGTGCGCACCGAACTGCTGGATGTCGACGCCGAGGCCGGCATGGGGCACATCGAACTGGCGCGCTGGGCCGATTTGATCCTGATCGCGCCCGCCAGCGCTGATTGCATCGCCCGACTGGCGCACGGTCTGGCCAACGATCTGCTCAGCACACTCTGCCTGGCCACCGACCGGCCCATCGCTATTGCCCCAGCGATGAACCGGCTGATGTGGCAAAACCCCGCGACTCAGGACAATTGCCGGCTGCTGGCGCGGCGCGCGGTCAAAATCTGGGGACCGGGTGTCGGCGAGCAGGCCTGCGGCGAAATAGGTCCAGGGCGGATGCTGGAGCCGCTGGAACTGTGCAATCTTGTCGTTGAAATGCTCGGCGCGCGGGAGGAACGGCCAGAAACGCTGGCTCCGCCACCGCCGCTGCCCGCACCCCACGACTTGCAGGGCCTGACCGTGCTGCTCACCGCCGGTCCGACGCGGGAAGCGCTCGACCCGGTGCGCTTCATCAGCAACCGCAGCACCGGGAAAATGGGTTTCGCCGTCGCGGCGGCGGCGGCGGCGGCGGGCGCGCGGGTGGTGCTGGTCAGCGGCCCGGTGACGCTGAAAACTCCCCCTGGCGTCGAGCGGATCGACGTGGAAAGCGCTGTCGAAATGCATGAGGCGGTGATGGGGCACGCTCGTCAGGCGGACATCTTCATCGCCACCGCCGCTGTGGCCGATTATCGCGCCGCCGATCCGGCGGACCAGAAGATCAAGAAAACCCGCGATACCCTGACGCTGGAACTGATCCGCAACCCCGATATTCTGGCCGAGGTCGCGGCGCTACGCTCGCACCGGCCGTTCACGGTGGGCTTCGCCGCCGAAACGCACGATGTGTTGCGCTACGCCGAAGACAAGCGCCGCCGCAAGAATCTGGACATGATCGCCGCCAACCGGGTCGGCGTGGCCGGCAGCGGATTCGAGAGCGAACAGAACGAACTGCACGTACTTTGGGAAGGCGGAGAGCGGGTCTTGCCGCTGGCGGATAAAACGCTGCTGGGGCAACAACTGGTCGGGCTGATCGCGGAACGGTATCGAGAATGGGAGAGTGCGCGGTAATATTCATGGTTACTTCCATGGCGGATGATATTCCGTGACTGCCCAAACCATCGAATTGAAAATCCTCAACCCCCGGCTGGGTCAAGACCTACCCCTGCCAAATTATGCCACCGCCGGCTCGGCTGGCCTGGACTTGCGCGCCTGCCTGCCGGAACCGTTGACGGTGCATCCGGGCGAAACGCATCTGATCCCCACCGGCCTGGCCATTCACATCGGCGATCCTGGCCTTGCGGCCTTGGTGCTGCCGCGTTCCGGCCTCGGCCATAAACACGGCATCGTGCTGGGCAATCTGGTCGGGTTGATCGACAGCGATTATCAAGGCGAGCTATTGGTGTCGTGCTGGAACCGGGGCCACGCCCCGTTCACCATCGCCGTCGGCGAACGCATCGCCCAATTGGTGATTGTGCCAGTGATCCACGCCCGGTTCGAAATCGTCCCCGAATTTACGCCCAGCCAACGTGGGGCCGGCGGCTTCGGCCATTCCGGGCGGCATTGAAGCGGACATGAAGAAATCCATCTTTCGGGAATACGACATCCGTGGCGTGGTGGACCGCGACCTGACGCCGGAGGTGGTACGGGACATCGGCCAGGCGGTGGGTAGCCTCGCCGCCGAGCGGGACGAAACCTGCATCGCGGTGGGCCGCGACGGACGACTGTCCAGCCCCGTGTTGTGCGCCGCGCTCAAGGCGGGTATTCGCGCCGCCGGGTTGGACGTGATCGATCTCGGCGCGGTTTCCACCCCGCTGCTGTACTACGCCACCCATACGCTCGACGCGACCCGCGCCGGGGTCATGGTCACTGGTAGCCACAACCCGCCGCAATACAATGGCCTGAAGATCGTCATCGACCGGATCGCGCTGCACGGCGAGGTGATCCGCGACTTGCGCCGCCGGATCGAAACCGGCGATTTGCGCCACGGTCACGGCGGTGAGCGGTTCACCGACATCCGTGCTGATTACATCCAGCGCATTACCGGCGCGTTGCGGCTGCCCAAACCGCTCAAGGTGGTAGTGGACTGCGGCAACGCCATCGCCGCCAAGTCGGCCCCGACCTTGCTGCGTGCGCTGGGTTGCGAAGTGGTGGAACTGTACTGCGAGGTGGATGGGCGGTTTCCGAACCATCACCCCGATCCCAGCATCCCGGAAAATCTGGCCGACTTGCAAACGGCGGTGCGCCAACAACGGGCCGATATCGGGCTGGCGTTCGACGGCGATGCGGATCGGCTGGGCGTAGTGACCGACGCTGGTGAAATCGTCTGGCCGGATCGGGTGCTGATGCCGCTGGCCGAGGAGGTGTTGCTCCAGCATCCCGGCGCGGCGGTCGTCTATGACGTCAAGTGTTCCTGGAATCTGACTCGGCTGATCGAGCGGCTCGGCGGCCAGCCGATCCTGTGGAAAACCGGCCATTCGCTGATCAAGGCCAAGATGCGCGAAATCGGCGCCTTACTCGGTGGTGAAATGACCGGCCATTTCGTCCACGCCGACGACTGGTTCGGTTTTGACGACGCCTTTTACGCCGCCGCCCGGCTGTTGCGGTTGCTGGCTCGGCGCGGAGTTTCCAGCGCGGAGTTTTTCGCCGCCTGGCCGACCGGCCTGAGCACCCCAGAATTGCGGCTGGACATGACCGAGGGCGAGCCGTTCGCTTTCATGGCCCGGTTGGTGGCGCGGGCGGATTTCGGCCCAGACGCGCGGCCGATTACCCTGGACGGGTTGCGGGTGGAATTTCCGCACGGCTGGGGCCTGGTGCGCGCCTCCAATACCACGCCCAGCCTGGTGCTGCGGTTCGAGGCCGACGATCCGGCCGCCATGACCGAGATTCAGGACCGCTTCCGTCGGCAACTGCTGGCGGTGCAGCCCGATTTGCGCCTACCCTTCTGACCCTCTTCCATTTCCTCACTTTATCCATTTTGAGGTTGACCGACCCCATGGCTCTCGACGCCCAGGCCGCCACCCAGGTGGCGCACGTTCTCACCGAATCGCTGCCCTACATCCGCCGCTTCGCCGGCAAGACCATCGTGGTCAAGTACGGCGGCAACGCCATGGAAAGCGAGCATCTCAAAAACAGCTTCGCCCGCGACATCGTGCTGATGAAGCTGGTCGGCTTCAATCCGGTGGTGGTGCATGGCGGCGGACCGCAAATCAGCAATCTGCTCAAGCGGATCGGCAAGGAAAGCCGCTTCGTGGACGGGATGCGGGTCACCGACAGCGAGACGATGGACGTGGTGGAAATGGTGCTGGGGGGGCTGGTCAACAAGGAGATCGTCAACAACATCAACCGCCACGGCGGTTGCGCGGTGGGTCTGACCGGCAAGGATGGCGATTTGATCCATGCCCGCAAGCTGACCATCACCCGCAAAAGTCCCGACCTGGAAGTGCCGGAAATCATCGACATCGGCCATGTTGGCGAAGTCGCCAGCATCGACAAATCCATCGTCGAAACCTTGACCGCCGGCAATTACATTCCGGTGATTGCCCCGATCGGGGTCGGCCCGGATGGGCAGTCCTACAACATCAACGCTGATCTGGTGGCGGGCAAGGTCGCCGAAGTGCTGTGCGCCGAGAAGCTGATGCTGTTGACCGATACCACCGGCGTGCTGGACAAGGAAGGCAAGCTGTTGACCGGCCTGGACGCCCGTCAGGTGGAGGCGTTGATCAACGACGGGACCATCCACGGTGGCATGTTGCCGAAAATCGCGTGCGCGCTGGACGCGGTGTTCGGCGGCGTCAAGGCGGCGCACATCATCGACGGGCGGATCGAGCACGCGGTGTTGGTGGAACTGTTCACCGACGCCGGCATTGGGACGCTGATTCGAGGGTAGGCGAAAATCGAATTCCCTTCCCGCGCGATATCGGACGCCGCGCGGGAAGGGAAATGGTTCACGCCACCAGATTCCCTCCCTTCGCGGCGCCGACCGGCGCCAGCGCATTGATTCGCTGAAGCGTGGATGGGTCCAGGGTCGCGAGCGCGGCCTGGGCGTTCTCCTCCAGACGGGCGACCTTCCGGGTTCCGGGAATCGGCACGATATCCGGCCCCTGATGGAGCAGCCAGGCCAGCGCCAGTTGGGCAGGGGTGAGGTCCAGGTCGGCGGCAAGTTCCCTGAACGGCGCGAAGCGATCCAGGTTGTCCCGGAAGTTTTCACCGGCCAGCTTGGGATTGTTTCGGCGAAAATCATCGCTGGCGAGTTCGGTCACGGTCCCGGTTAAGAAGCCGCTGCCCAGCGGCGCCCAAGGCACCAGCGCGACACCCAGTTCGCGCAGGGTCGGTAGCAGCGCGGCTTCCACTTCCCGCCGCCAGAGCGAGTACTCGTATTGGACGGCGGCGATGGGATGCACCGCGTGCGCCCGCCGGACCTGCTCCGCCGTGACGTTGCTCAGCCCAAGGTAGCGTACCTTGCCCGCGCGCACCGCCTCCGCCATGGCTTCCACCGTCTCCTCGATCGGCGTCGAGGGATCGGGAAAGTGCAGGTACCACAGGTCGATGACGTCGGTGGCCAGCCGTCGCAGGCTACGCTCCAGGGCGCGGCGGGTGTAGGCGGGGGTGCCGTTGATCGGAAGGGGAAAGTTCCAGCCGGTGGCGAACTCGGTGGCCGACTCACCGGGCTCGAACACGATGCCGAACTTGGTGGCGACGAAGGCATCGTCGCGCCGGCCACGGAGGACCTTGGCGATCAAGCTTTCGTTGTGGCCGTTGCCGTAGGCGTCGGCGGTGTCGAGCAGGGTCATGCCGAGGTCGAGCGCCTGCTGGATCGCGCGGATACCGTCCGATTCATCGGCGCTGCCGTAATAGCCTTCCAGCACCATGGCGCCATAGCCGAGGGCGCCCACTGGCGGACCGTTCAGACCGAGCGTTCGCTTGGGGAGCATGGATCGTTCCTCACTAGGGGATTGGGTTGTTCCAGGGTTCGGGCTTGGTGGAGGATACCCCAACTCAAAAGCACGTGGGTTTATCGATTCATTGAGGAAGCGGTATTCGCCAGCCCGTGAAGACGGCCCACCCCTTGAATTCCCCCAGACCACCGCCATTTTGCAGGGAAATGATTCCATCGGAGTAAACCTGCAATGCGCATGGACAAACTGACCAGCAAATTTCAACTGGCCCTGAGCGACGCCCAGAGTCTGGCGTTGGGCCGCGATCATCAATTCATCGAACCGGCGCATGTGATGGCGGCCCTGCTCGACCAGGACGGCGGCACGGTCCGGCCCTTGCTTGCTCAAGCCGACGTCAACGTCAACCTGCTGCGCTCCCAGCTTGGGGAAGCGTTGGATCGTCTGCCGTGCGTCGAAGGCGTCGGCGGCGACGTGCAGATTTCCAACGCCCTGTCGCGGCTGCTGAACCTGACCGACAAACTGGCCCAGCAGCGCAAGGATGCTTACATCAGTTCCGAACTATTTGTGCTGGCCGCGCTGGAAGACAAGAGCGAACTGGGCGCTTTGCTGCGCAAGGCCGGCGCGACCAAGAGCCTGATCGAGCGCGGCATTGAGGCCATGCGCGGCGGCCAGAAGGTCGAGGACCCCAGCGCGGAGGATCAGAGAAAGGCGTTGGAACGCTACACCATCGACCTGACTGAGCGCGCCGAGCAGGGCAAACTTGATCCGGTGATCGGTCGCGACGACGAAATCCGCCGCACCATTCAAGTCTTGCAGCGACGCACCAAGAACAACCCGGTGTTGATCGGCGAGGCCGGCGTCGGCAAGACCGCCATCGTCGAAGGGCTGGCCCAGCGCATCATCAACGGCGAGGTGCCGGAAGGACTCAAGCACAAGCGGGTCCTGGCGTTGGACATGGGCGCGCTGATCGCCGGAACCAAGTTTCGCGGCGAATTCGAGGAACGGCTGAAGGCGGTGCTCAAGGACCTGGCCAAGCAGGAAGGCCAGATCATCCTGTTCATGGACGAGTTGCACACCATGGTCGGCGCCGGCAAGGCCGAGGGTTCGATGGACGCCGGCAACATGCTTAAGCCGGCGCTGGCGCGCGGCGAACTGCACTGCATCGGCGCGACCACCCTGGACGAATATCGGAAATACGTCGAGAAGGACGCGGCGCTGGAGCGGCGCTTTCAGAAGGTGCTGGTGAACGAACCCAGCGTCGAGGACACCATCGCGATTCTGCGCGGCCTGAACGAGCGCTACGAGGTGCATCACGGGGTGGAAATCACCGACCCGGCCATCGTCGCCGCCGCCACGCTCTCACACCGCTACATCACCGACCGCAATCTGCCCGACAAGGCCATCGACCTGGTGGACGAGGCGGCGTCGCGTATCCGCATGGAAATCGACTCCAAGCCGGAGGCGATGGACCGGCTTGAACGGCGCTTGATTCAGCTCAAGATCGAGCGCGAGGCGTTGAAGAAGGAAGGTGACGAGGCGTCGAAGAAACGGCTGGAGTTGCTGGAGCAGGAAATCACCAAGCTGGAGCGTGAGTTTGCCGACTTGGAAGAGGTTTGGAAGGCCGAGAAACTGGCCCTGCACGGTTCGGCCCAGGTCAAGGAGGAATTGGAGCGGGCGCGGTTGGAACTGGATACCGCTCGTCGTGCCGGGGATCTGGCGCGGATGTCCGAGTTGAGCTACGGCCGCATCCCGGAACTGGAACGGAAGCTGGCGCAGGCCAGCGCCGCCGAGCACACCGAGTTCAAGCTGCTGCGCAACAAGGTGACCGATGAGGAAATCGCCGAGGTGGTTTCCAAGTGGACCGGCATTCCGGTGGCGAAGATGCTGGAAGGCGAACGCGACAAGCTGCTGCGGATGGAGGAAGCCATCCAGCGGCGGGTAGTGGGCCAGGACGAGGCGGTTAAGGCGGTGAGCGACGCCATTCGCCGGTCGCGCGCCGGGCTGTCCGATCCCAACCGGCCCAACGGCTCGTTCCTGTTCCTCGGTCCGACCGGCGTGGGCAAGACCGAACTGTGCAAGGCGCTGGCTGGGTTCCTGTTCGATACCGATGAAGCGATGGTGCGGATTGATATGTCCGAGTTCATGGAGAAGCACTCCGTGGCCCGGATGATCGGCGCTCCGCCCGGCTACGTCGGCTACGAGGAAGGCGGCTATCTGACTGAAGCGGTGCGGCGGCGGCCCTACAGCGTGATCCTGCTGGACGAAATCGAAAAGGCGCACCAGGACGTGTTCAACGTGCTGCTGCAAGTGCTGGACGATGGGCGGTTGACCGACGGGCAGGGGCGGACCGTGGATTTCCGCAACACCGTGGTGGTGATGACTTCCAATCTTGGCTCCCAGATGATTCAGGAACTGGCGGCGCAGAATAATTATCCGCTGATGAAGAGCATGGTGATGGCGCAGGTGGCGGATCAGTTCCGGCCCGAGTTCATCAACCGCATCGACGAGGTGGTGGTGTTCCATCCGTTGGACCGGGAGCAGATTCGGGCGATTGCGGATATTCAGATCGGTTATCTGCGTAAGCGATTGGCTAACCGGCAGATGACTTTGGAGGTTACCTCGGCGGCGCTGGATCGACTGGGTGAAGCCGGTTTCGATCCGGTCTACGGCGCGCGACCGCTCAAGCGGGCGATCCAGCAGGAACTGGAAAATCCGCTGGCGCGGCGGATTCTGGCCGGTGAGTTCGGCCCCGGCGATACGGTGACGGTGGATGCTGGCCAGGAGGGATTGGATTTTCGCAAGCGATTGCCCGACAAGTTGGCCAAACAGTGAATAACCGAGGCGCCCAAGGCGCCTCGGTCGTTTTGGTGTGCCTTGCCCTCGATTTTTCCGCCTGGCTGCGTCAGTCATTTCCCTATCTCTGTCAATCGCTTATTGGGTTTTGTAAGGATTTGTAAGAATTTGTAAATAGCAAGTCTTGTATAGTTGACAAATCTAGTCTACTTTGGATTGGAGAAGAGTCGACGGTCCGGTTCATGGGCTAGATTGGCGCGGCGTGAAGTGAAATTTTCCATCTAGGGGTATCGTCATGAACCTGGTTGCCCGCTGGTTAGTGGCTATCGCGTTGGTGCTTGTATCTGCCTCAAGCTGGGCGCAAATCAGGTACTTCACGCTGATCGACGCCGACAACAACACGGCGACGGGTTGCACGGTCACCCTCCCGACGGCGGGTACCGTGGCGGGGATCGAGCAGCGGGTGACGGCGACTGTCTCCGAAACGGCCTCGCCGCAGGTGACTCAACTCAGTCTGGAACAGTGCGTGGGAGGCGCGTTCGGCGCCCCGCTGGTGTTGCCGGGTACTCCCTATCCGGTGGGTTTGAACAACGGCGTCGGCGGCGCCGACGTGGTCGAGCAAGCCGTGCTGGCCAACGACATCGCCCCGCCGGGCGGTCCGCCGTTGCGGCTGTACTTCGCCGCGCAAGGGCGAACCAGCGACGATCTGCTGGGAGCGGCGGGCAATCCTCTGCTCTTCAACCTCTGGCCCACCGGGGACTCGGTGGGCATTCCCACACTGTCGGAATGGGGCTTGCTGGGCCTGATCCTGCTGCTGCTGGTTGCGCTGATCCGGCAACGCTCGCGCCTGCCAGGAAGCATGGTTGCCGTGTTGCTGGTGGGGATGCTGACCGGCATCGTCTGGGCGGCGGGCTTTCTGCTGGACGGCCAGGTCAACGACTGGCAGGGGGTGCCAGCGGTCGGCACCGACGCGGCGGGCGATAGCGCGTCAACCACCACCGACATTCTCGCGGCCTTCGCCGCGCGGGAGGGGGGGAATCTGTTTTTCCGCCTCGATGTCGCCAATGCCCAAACGCCCAACCAGGCCCCCAGCTTCACCAAGGGCGCGGACCCAACGGTGCTGGAGGACGCCGGCGCGCAAACGATCAACGGCTGGGCCACGGCCATCGACGACGGCGACCCCGGCTCGGTGCAGGTCCTGACCTTCCAGGTCACCAACAACACCAATTCCGGCCTGTTCAGCGCCGGGCCGGCGGTCGACGCCGCCACGGGCAATCTCACCTACACCCCGGCGGCCAATGCCAACGGCAGCGCCACGATCACGCTGGTACTGAAGGACGACGGCGGCACCGCCATTGGCGGGGTGGACACCTCCCCGGCGCAAACCTTCGTTATCACCGTGACGGCGGTCAATGACGCGCCCAGCTTCACCAAGGGCGCGGATCAGACGGTGCTGGAAGACGCCGGGGCGCAGACGGTCAATCCGTGGGCGACGGCGATCTCGCCCGGTCCGAGCGATGAGGCCGGCCAGACCCTGACCTTCAACGTGACCGGCAACACCAATCCCGGCCTGTTCAGCGCCGGGCCGGCGATTTCCCCGACGGGCGTGCTCACCTACACCCCGGCGGCCAACGCCAGCGGCAGCGCGACGATCACCGTGACGCTCTCGGACAATGGTTCCAACACCCCGCCCAACGTCAACACCAGCGCGTCGCAGACCTTCACCATTACGATCACGGCGGTGGACGACCCGCCCACGGCGGTGAACGACCTCGCCACGGTGGCCGAGGACGCCCCCGCCACCGCCATTGACGTGCTGGCCAACGACACCGATCCCGACGGCGGCCCCAAGACCATCGCCTCCGTCACGCAACCGGCCAACGGGACCGTGGTCATCACGGGTGGGGGCACGGGCCTGACCTACCAGCCCAACCCTAACTACTGCAACGCCCCGCCCGGCACGACGCTCGACACCTTCACCTACACCCTGACGCCGGGCGGTTCCACAGCCAATGTCAATGTCACCGTCACCTGTGTCGACGACTCGCCGGTGGTGGACCTCAACGGCCCGGCCGCTGGCATCGACTTTGCCGCGACCTTCACCGAAGGCGGCGGCGCGGTGGCCATCGTCGACGCGGCCCAGTTGACCGTTGCCGACCTCGACAGCCCGAACCTGGCCTCCGCCACGGTGACCCTGACCAACCTGCTCGATGCGGGCGTCGAAACCTTGTTGGCGAATGTGGCGGGAACCTCGATCACGGCCAATTACGTTGCGGCAACCGGGGTATTGACGCTCACCGGACCGGACACGGTTGCCAACTTCCAAACCGTGTTGCGGACGGTGACTTACAACAATACGTCGGCCAACCCGAACGCCACGAACCGCCTCATCACCGTCGTGGTCAACGACGGCGCCAGCAACAGCCCGACGGCGACAGCCACCGTCACCATCACCGCCATCAACAGCGCCCCCAGCTTCACCAAGGGCGCGGATCCAACGGTGCTGGAAGACGCCGGCGCGCAAACGGTCAACGGCTGGGCCACAGCCATCAACGATGGCGACGGCGGCGGCCAAACCCTCACCTTCAACATCACCGGCAATACCAATGCGGCGCTGTTCAGCGCTGGGCCAGCGATTTCCGCGACGGGCGTGCTCACTTACACCCCGGCGGCCAACGCCAACGGCAATGCCACGATCACCGTGACGCTCTCGGACGACGGCTCCAACGTCCCGCCCAATATCAACACCAGCGCGCCGCAAACCTTCGTTATCACCGTGACGGCGGTCAATGACGCGCCCAGCTTCACCAAGGGCGCGGATCAGACGGTGCTGGAAGACGCCGGGGCGCAGACGGTCAATCCGTGGGCGACGGCGATCTCGCCCGGTCCGAGCGATGAGGCCGGTCAGACCCTGACCTTCAACGTGACCGGCAACACCAATCCCGGCCTGTTCAGCGCCGGGCCGGCGATTTCCCCGACGGGCGTGCTCACTTACACCCCGACGGCCAACGCCAGCGGCAGCGCGACGATCACCGTGACGCTCTCGGACAATGGTTCCAACACCCCGCCCAACGTCAACACCAGCGCGTCGCAGACCTTCACCATTACGATCACGGCGGTGGACGACCCGCCCACGGCGGTGAACGACCTCGCCACGGTGGCCGAGGACGCCCCCGCCACCGCCATTGACGTGCTGGCCAACGACACCGATCCCGACGGCGGCCCCAAGACCATCGCTTCCGTCACGCAACCGGCCAACGGGACCGTGGTCATCACGGGTGGGGGCACGGGTTTGACCTACCAACCCAACCCCAACTACTGCAACAATCCGCCCGGCACGACGCTCGACACCTTCACCTATACCCTGACGCCGGGCGGTTCCACGGCCAATGTCACCGTCACCGTCACCTGTGTCGACGACTCGCCCACGGCGGTGAACGACACCGACACAGTGGCCGAGGATGCCCCGGCCACCGCCATCGACGTGCTAGCCAACGACACCGATCCCGACGGTGGCCCCAAGAGCATCGCCTCCGTCACACAACCGGCCAACGGCGCGGTGGTGATCACCGGTGGCGGCACGGGCCTCACCTATCAACCCAACCCCAACTACTGCAACGCCCCGCCCGGCACGACGCTCGACACCTTCACCTACACCCTGACGCCGGGTGGCTCAAACGCCACCGTGAGCGTCACTGTCACCTGCCTCAACGATCCGCCGGTCATTGCTTTGCCCGGCCCGACCGTGGCCTACGACACCGTCACCCCGGTCATCCTGGACGCCACCGCCACCGTCGCCGACGTCGATTCGCCCAACTTCGACACCGGCGTGCTCACCGCCAATGTCACCACCAATTGCGAGAACAACGACCGTCTCGGCGTGCGCAACGAAGGCACTGGGCCGAATCAGATCGGCGTCAGCGGCGCCAACGTGACCTACAACCCCGGAACCGGCGCCGTCACCATCGGCACCATCGTGGCGGAATTCGACTGTGCCACCCTAGCGCCGCTCCTGGCGATCACCCTGAATGCCAACGCTGACCTTACCGCGACCCAGGCGCTGCTGCGTAACCTCACCTACTTCAGCGCCAGCACCCCGACCGGCACGTCCCGGGTGGTCGCGGCGGTCCTCACCGATGGCGACGGCGGCACCAGTAACACCGCGACGAAGACCGTCACCTTGGACGCCGCGCCAGAGGTGCAAAACATCAACCCCGCCAACAACGCGACCGACGTGGCCATCAGCGCCAATGTGGTGATCACCTTTAGCGAAAACGTTAACGCCCCAGCGGCGGCGTTTGCCATTAACTGCGCCACCAGCGGCAACCACCCCTTCGCCCTCAGCGGTGGCCCGGCCAGCTTCACTCTCAACCCGAATGTCGATTTCGACAACGGCGAGGTCTGCACCGTCACCGTGACTGCGACCCAAGTCGCCGATCAGGACAGCAACGATCCGCCCGACAACATGACGACGGATTTCACCTCCACCTTCACCACGGTCGACGCCGCGCCGACGGTGCTGGCGAGCAGCACCCCGGCCAATGCCGCCGTGGTGGCGACCAACCAGACCATCACGCTCAACTTCAGCGAAGCGGTCAATGTCGTACCGGCCAACATCACGCTGACGTGCAACAGCAACCCCGTGACCTTCAATAGCAGCGCCACGAGCAACGTCACCACCGTCACCCTGACGCCGACCACCGCGTTGCCGGAAGGCGCAAGCTGTACGCTAAACGTACCGGTCAACGCCGCCACCGATCAAGACAGCGTCGACCCGCCGGACCAACTGGATGCCGCGTTCAGCCGCGTGTTCACCGTCGATGCCGCCCCGACCTTCGTCAGCAGCAACCCGACAAGCGGCGCCACCGGCATCGCGCTGGGTAGCAACATCCAAATGACCTTCAGCGAGGCGGTCAACGTCACCGGCAGCAGTTTCACCCTCAACTGCGGGGCCGGCAATTTGGCCTACAGCTTGAGTGGCAGCGGCACGAACATCATTATTCTGGACCCCAGCGCCAATCTGCCGGGCGGGGTGACCTGCACGGTCACGATCAACGGCGGGAGCGTCAGCGACACCGACACCGCCGATCCGCCGGATACCATGACCACCAGCCCGAGCTTCAGCTTCACGACCCAGTCGATCGCGAATGATGATAGCTACAACGTGACGCCGCATCTGACGCTGAACGTCGATACCGGCATCCAGGGCGGCCGGGTCACCGCCAACGACCAACTCGGCGTCGGCAGCATCATCAGCTTCGGCTTCGCGCCAAGCTGCACCGGCACCGCCCCCGGCGCTCAACTCGACGCCGGCGCGGCGAACGGTCGCCTGACCCTGAACCTCAACGGCAGCTTCAGCTACGAACCGCCGGCCGGGTTGAACGCCCTGACTCGCACCTTCTGCTACACGGTCACCGGCGGCGATACCGCCAATGTCACTTTCAGCATCCTCAATCAGCCGCGCACCTGGTTCATTAACGCGACCGCCGCAGCCGGTGGCAACGGCACCCAAGCCAGGCCGTTCAACACACTCACCGGTGCCGGCAGTTTCAATGCGGTCGCTGCCGATGGTGATGGCGACACTCTTTATCTCGAAGGCAATCACACCTGCGGGCTTACCCTGAGACCCAGCCAAGGCGTCATCGGTGGTGGTTCGAGCCAAAACCTCGCAACCTTTACCGCCATCACGCCCGTCACCGGCTCGGCCTTCCCGACACTTTCCGGTACGAGGCCACTGCTGACCGCTGCGGCGGATTGCCTAACGCTCGGCAGCAACAACACCCTGCGCGGATTCAATTTCGGCAACGTCGGGTCGTCGAATAACGCCATCGTCGGCAGCGGCTTCGGCACCTTGACGGTCAACGACGCTGCGATAGCAACCGACGGGCAGGCGCTCAATCTGAGCAGCGGCACGTTCAACGCCACCTTTGGCAGCGTCTCGTCGAGTGGGGGCACGATAAGTAACGTGCGCCTGAACAACATCGCGGGGACGGTTGACCTGGGTAGCGGTGCGCTCACCGGAGCCCTCTCGGGTGTGGGCTTCATAGTGAGCAGCCCCAGCGCCGCGACCAACACCGCGGCCATCACCTATGGAGGCAGCATCACGGCAACCCGATCCGTCGACATCCAAACTCACAGCGGGGGGAACATCACTCTGAGCGGCGCTCTTTCGTCCATCACCGGTAATACAGGGATCAACATCGCCAACAACACCGGCGGTACAATTACCTTGAGCGGCGCCAGCAAAGCCGTGACCTCGGGAGCCAATCCCGGCGTGACGTTGAGTAACAACACGGGCACCACGATCAACTTCACTGGCGGCGGGCTCGCCATCAGCACCACCGGCGGCAACGGCTTCAGCGCCACCGGCGGCGGCACGGTCAACGTGACCGGCAGCGGCAACACCATCACCAGTGGCAGCGGCACGGCGCTGAATGTCGCCAATACCAACATTGGTGCGAGTGGCTTGACGTTCCAGAGCATTTCCGCCAATGGCGCGGCCAACGGCATCGTGCTCAACAACACCGGCGCGTTGGGCGGACTTACCGTGACGGGGTCAGGCGGGACCTGTACAGCCGCGACGCCGACCTGCACGGGCGGCACCATCTCCAATGTCACCGACACAGGCGTCAAGTTGACTAATGCGAGCAACATCACGCTGACGCGGATGCGGGTCCAAAACAGCCCGAATTTTGGGTTGAACGGCAGCACCGTCAACACGATGAACATCGATACCTGCCTCTTCGACGGCACGCACGGCAGCGCAATTGATGAGGGGGCGATATTCGTCACCAACTGGTTCGGGAGCGGGACCATCAGCAACAGCGAAATCACCGGCGGCTTCAATGACAACGTGCGCGTGAACAACACGACGTCCGGCACATTGAATCGTTTGACGGTCTCGAACACGACGATTCGAAACTCCGGCAACAACCACGGCTTCGCGTTCTATGGCTGCCTCAACGGCGGCGCTGGTAGTTGCCCCGCCACGACGATGAACCTCAGCGTGCTCAATTCGACGTTCACTGACAACTCGTCCAACAGTGTCAACGTCAGCCTGGCGTCGACGACGGCGAGCGATGTGGTGCTGCAAGGCAACCTGTTCCAGTCCACCAGTCAGGTCACTGTTGGCGGCCCTGGTGGATCTGTCAATCTCGACATTGCTCATTCGTCCACAATGACGCTTGACGTCGACGGGAACACCTTCATCAATCCACGGTTGAGTGCGTTCACCGCCTTCATCAGCAATCAGACACTTGCCGCCGCCTCGATGGTGGGCAAGATTCGCAACAATACCATCGGTGTCTTGAATGATGACCTTTCCGGCTCCCGGCAAGGCAGTGGCATGCAGCTCACGGCCACTGGAGCAGCAACCATGACTCTAAACGTCACCGGAAACACGATCCGGAATTGGGCCACCAACAACGGAATCGACATAAGTTCAGGTGATGGCGTCAATGGCAGCCCCAACGTGAATCTCACGATCACTGGAAACACCCTGCACCTCGACGTCCCCACGGTTAACCAGCTACACGGTATCAGCGCCAACATGGGGACAACGTCAACTGGTTCGCCGGTGAACGCCTGCGTCGATATCGGCGGGGCGGGATTGCAGAACGACGTCACAGGATCGATTGGCAGCGGCGGGGGGTCTGAGATTCGCGTCCGGCAACGCAATACATCGAACGTTCGGCTGCCCGGCTTCGGTGGTCCCAACAATAATGACGGTACCAGCGCATCTGCTGCGGTCACCTACCTCATAGGCCGTAATACGGGAGCGCCCAATACGACTGTTACCGTGAACGCGACAGGGGCTGCGGGGACGGGAACCTTTACCGGCGGCGCCGCCTGCACGCAGGCGCCTTAGCTTCCAGCAGTATTCGCAATAGCAGATCAACCGACGAACGATGAGGAGATAACGGGAATGGCTGAACCATTTCTTGGCGAGATCCGCTTGATGTCGTTTGGCTTTCCCCCCAAGGGGTGGGCCTTGTGCAACGGACAATTACTGCCCATTAACCAGAACCAGGGATTGTTCTCTTTGCTCGGCACCACTTATGGTGGGGATGGCCGAGTGAACTTCGGGCTGCCGGACCTGCGGGGCCGCGCGGCGCTGCATATGAGCGGATCGTTTACGCTCGGCCAACGGGGTGGCGAACAAGCACATACCCTGTCCATCGGTGAAATGCCAGCCCACACCCATCAGGCCAGCGCATCGTCGGCCGCCGCGTCCACGCCCGCTCCCACGGGCGGGGTTCTGGCGAGCGCGGCGAATGTTTATGGCGGAGCGGCGAGTCTGACCTCCCTCCAAAGCGGGACCATCACGAGCGTCGGGGGCAGCCAGGCTCACCCGAACATGCAGCCGTTCACCGTCATTAACTTCTCCATCGCCTTGCAGGGCATCTTCCCCTCGCAAACCTAGAACTGAACAGGAAAAAGAAATGGCGCAACCTTACGTTGGAGAAATTCGCATGTTTGCGGGGAACTTCGCTCCCGCCGGCTGGAACTTCTGCGATGGCTCGTTACTATCGATCTCGGAGAACGAAACACTGTTCAACTTGATCGGCACCACCTATGGTGGCGATGGTCAGAGCACCTTCGGCGTCCCCGATCTCCGCGGCCGCATTCCGCTCCACATGGGGAATGGCTTCACCCTCGCCGAGCAGGGTGGCGTGGAAACGGTGACGCTGACCGTCAACCAGATTCCGGCGCACACGCATGCCTTCCTCGCCACCACCAATGTCGGCAACCAGGCCGCTCCAGCCGGCCAGGTGGTCTCGCAAAGTCCACAAATTCAGTTGTACATCGAGGACACGCAGGACAGCAATTTCGCGGCCAATGCTCTGGGACCCGACGGCGGCAGCCAGCCGCATTCAAACTTCCAGCCGTATATCTGCATCAACTACATCATTTCGTTGTTTGGGATATTCCCGTCGCAAAGCTAGGAGAAAACCGTGGATCCATTTGTGGCCGAAATTCGCATCTTCGGATTCAACTTTGCCCCCAAGGGCTGGGCCCTCTGTAATGGCCAAATTCTACCGCTTTCCCAGAATACGGCGCTCTTCTCACTCCTCGGCACCACCTATGGCGGGGATGGAAAGTCGACCTTCGCCCTCCCCAATATCCAGGGATCCGTGATGATGGGGCCGGGGCAGGGACCTGGACTGTCGCTTCACGATCTGGGTGAAGTGGGTGGAAGCGAAACCGTGACCTTGTTGAACAGCGAGATACCCAGCCATGTCCATGCGTTGAGGGCGCATGCCGGGGATCCGGCGGACCTCAATGCACCCAGCTCTTCTCGCTCATTGGCCCGATCCAACGGCGGAAATGCCTACGGCCCGGCCAACAGTCTGGTGGCGCTGTCGGGCAATGCCGTGTCGCTGGTCGGCGGTAACCAGCCGCACAACAACCTGCAACCGTACCTCACGCTTAATTTCTGCATCGCCCTGCAAGGCGTGTATCCACCCCGGACTTGAGGAATCTTCCTGGAAGAGCGTGATTTCGTTCGACCGGACCGAGGTTCGCGCGATACGCCGGATTCAAAAAATCGTTTAAGTTCATCCACTTTTGAAGGATATTCCCATGGCTGATCATTCCGTTCCATTGTCCGTCGTCAGTTCACCTAATACCCAATTCCTGTGGGCCAGCATCGCCATCGGCAAGAACGTGCTTGTCCAACAATCGCCGTCCAGCGGCCGCGCCTACTGGTTCGTGGTGATCGAACGCAGCTCGCTGAACGTCGTCTACAATCAGCTGCAAAAGGCGCCGAACGTAGCGCCCAATCTCGGGCCCTACAACAGCAGCGACTACATCCTGATCGTCGCCACCCTCGGGCTGGGTCTGGACGTGGCGCCGACGGGCGATTTGTTCAACTTCCTCGATGTCAACGGGGCCGGCCGCGAGTTGCGCCGCATCGAGCAGATCGCCCAGCAGTTCGGCTGCGGTACCATGGGCTCGTTCGGCTATGCGCTGGTCGGCGTGCTCGGCAATCAGAACCTGCCGGGCTTCGAAGCCAGCAACATCGCGGGCACCAACGTGGGTCCGGTGCTGACCGTGCAGTTGTTGCCGGTCGTCATTCAGGGCAAGACTGTCTACACCCCCGTGCAACTGAGCGACGCTTGACCCCACTCGCGCATCTGGTGCTCTGCGGCTGGTATCGGCCGGGCACGGGCTTCACGCGCGTGCTGCAAGCCTTGCTACCGTATTTGGTCCGCGAGTACCGCATCACCTGGGTCGGCGTCGGTTACCAGGGCCCGCCGACCGATCTTGCCCCCGGGGTCCGGTTGCTGCCCACCAACCTGACCGGCGGTGACCTGATGGGCGCCTACGCGCTGCGCTTGAACTGGGGCGCGCTGGCCGCCGACGCCATCCTGGCCCTGAACGACTTGTGGTATCTCAAGCACTACTCGCGCGAACTGGCCGCGATCAAGGGCCAAGTCCCGATGCTCGGTTATCTGCCCCTGGATGGACGGCTGGAGCGCGCCGAACTGCTCGATGAGCTGGAGGGTTACCACACGCTCGTCACCTACACCGAAAGCGCCGCCCGCGATCTGCGCGCCGCTCTCGCGCAGCGACGGTCTTCAATCGACGTGGCGGTAGCCGGGCACGGCGTCGATCTGGGCAGTTTTCGTCCGCTGTTGCCCATCGAGCAGGCGGACTCGATCACCGCGCGGATGCGAATGGCGCAAGACTATTTCGGACTCGACCGGCCCAGCTTCGTCGTGCTCAATGCCAGCCGACCCGACCCGCGCAAGCGCATCGATCTCACGCTGGAAGCATTCGCGCGTTTCGCCCAGGACCGCGCCGACGACGTGCGCCTGTGTCTGCACCATGCTATTGCCTACTCGCCGTTCGTCGATGGACTCAAGCAACAAGTCGATGCCCTCGGCATTCGAGAACGGGTGATCTTCTGGCCACCAACGCCGGGTCCGGTCGATGACGAGGAACTGAACCGGCTGTACAACGCCTGCGCGCTTGGCGTCAATACCGCGCTCGGCGAGGGATTTGGCTTGGTGAGCTTCGAGCACGCGGCGACCGGCGTACCGCAGGTGGTGCCGGATCATGCCGCCATGGCCGAGTTGTGGGGCGACGCCGCGATTCGGGTTCCAATCCAACCCTGCTACACGGATTATTCGCCGCTGCGGATGGGCGAGGTCGACATCATCGCGGTCGCGCGTGCGTTCGCCGACCTGTGCGACGATCCAGTTCGCTATTCCCGCGCGGCGCAGGCGGCGCGTCTGCACGCCAGTTTGCCGGCCTTCGACTGGCGAATCGTCGGCGAACGCCTGTGCAAGCTGCTCCGTGGCGGCCAAGGTGTTGAACCTGCGTAACCCATTCCCGACAGATTTCGATTGTTGATCTGGTAGGCTGGGTATCGAGTAGGGCAATGCCCTTGCGGCGAATTCGAGGCGGTGATAGCATCAAGATGTCATAACAAAAGCATCAAGATCATGCGCACGACATTGACCCTGGACGACGACATCGCCGCCAAGCTAAAGGAAGAAATGGGGCGTAGCGGAAAGCCCTTTAAGGAGATGGTCAACTTTTACCTGCGGCTTGGCCTCAACACACCGCGGGAGGCGCGGGCGACCGAGCCATTCGTGGTTCGGGCGCGAGATTTACGGCCACGCATCTCGATAGAGTACGACAACATCGGCGATTTGCTCGAACTGGTGGAAGGGACTCTTCATAAATGAGGCTCATCGACGCCAACATTTTGCTTTATGCCTACGATGATTCCAGCACCCTGCACGGCGCCGCGAAACAATGGCTGGAAAAAAACCTGTCGGAGGCGGAACCGATACGGCTCGCATGGGTGACGATACTCGCCTTTTTACGCATCGCCACCCATCGGAAAATTTATGCGAATCCCTACTCGATTGCCGAAGCCACCGCCATCGTCGACGATTGGCTGGCTCGTCCTTGCGTGGATATCCTGCAACCGACCGCGAGGCACTGGTCCATCCTGACAGCATTGTTGAAGAACGGTCAGGCAACCGGTCCGCTGGTGATGGACGCTCACTTGGCCGCACTGGCGATTGAACATGGCGCGACCCTGTGCAGCACCGACAAGGATTTCACCCGTTTCGACCGGCTCAAACTCGCCAATCCGCTTGCTGCCGCCAGCTAAACGAGGAGGTGCAAGCGTTCGCCTCCCTCGCCCGCTGGCGACCGACCCATTCCAGCAGGCGGACACTCCCACCCTCTACCTCCCCATCGCCCCATGAACAGATGCACATTTCTGGTTGCCATGACCTATGGCGCGGGCATCGCGCTGGGCGGTCGAGTCTCACTCGGGATGGCCGCCGGTCCGGCAACCAAGGGGCAGCCGCCCGTCCCGAAAAAAGCATTGCCGTCGCTGAGCGAGCAATTCAGCTACGACAACCTCAAGACCCACGTCGGCGAGAGGTTCTCCATTTATGGTGGTCCAGGCTTGCGCAGGGTCATCAACCTGAAGCTGGTGGCGGTGGAGGGCTTGCGTCGCGACAAGAAGACCGAGCAATTCGCGGCGCGCTTTCCCGGTCCCGCCGACGATCCCCTTCCGAGTGGGGTATACCAATTCCAGCGCCTCACCTCCGGCAAGTTCCGCCTGTTGATCGGACCCGCCGGCAAAGCCAATGCCAAGGGTCGGTATTACCGGGCCGATTTCAACCTGTTGTTACCCTGATGCCGATACCACGACTGGCTTTGCGGACGATTCGCGCCGAGGATCGCGATTTTCTCTTTCGCGTCTATGCTAGCACCCGCCTGGAGGAATTGGCCCTCACCGATTGGGACGAGACGCAAAAACAGGCGTTTCTCGTCCAGCAGTTCGAGGCGCAGGACCACCACTACCGAACCCATTATCCGGGAGCCCGGCTCGATCTCATCGTGCTGGACGGCGAACCCGTCGGCCGGCTGTACGTGGCGCGCTGGAAAGAGGAGATTCGCATCATGGACATCGTGTTGTTGCCCGAGCACCGAGATCGAGGCATCGGCGGCGGACTGTTGCGCGATCTGCTGGCGGAAGCTGCCGCCACCGGCCGGCGTCTGACCATTCACGTCGAACGCTACAACCCCGCGCTGCGGCTTTATCAACGTCTGGGGTTCGAGCCGGTCGGCGAGACCGGCGTCTATCTCCTGCTTGCGGTGGAGCCGCCGACCGACCGGCCAGCCGGCGTGCTCAGGTGAAAATCGCCTCGTAACGCATGGTCTGGTTTTGTGGACCGAGCGGGACCAGGAAAATCCCCAACTCGCCCATCGATTCGTTTTGCAACGGATAAATAGCCTGCGGCAGCAGTGGCGCCAACGGGCCGGCGAACAGCAACGAATAAGGTTGTCGCTGGTAACCGCTTTCCGCGCCCAACGGCGTGGCGGAGGTCAGTTTCAGGTTGAGCCCGGCTTCTGGGCCGAGACGGACGTGAAAATTCTGCCCCAGGCATTCGCGCCAGTGATCCAGGGTGAGGGTGTCCAACATCGTGGTTGATCCTTGCAAGCGTGGTCGATTTGCGTCTTTATATAGAGCGTCGGTGCCAAGCGTCCAATTTCTTTTCCCGGCCGATGACGAAGGCGGCTTCGCGCTCCGCTTAAATCCAACGCCGATAGGGTTTCCGCGCGGAAAAGCCGGAATCAGGAATTGCGCGACGGTCGATGGCTGCTGCTCGGCGCCATCCGGGAAGACGATGCGGTCAACTTCTCGCCCTTCGCGGCGGTAACCTTCTCGCTCGCCGATCTGTGGGTTTAATAGTCCATTCCCCATGCTTCCCGTTTACCCTGCCGATTTGGCCCCACCGCACCCGCGCAAGCCGGCCGAACGCCTTTTATTGGGCCATGTGATTGTAAGAACTAAGATTTTCCATATCTAAATTTCAATTTTACTTTTGTCAGCCATGTACCTGCGCTGTCGGCTGTTCCCCACCCTGCAAACCGCCCTGAGCCAGTGACGGCCCGTGCCGAGTAACTTTTCCGGCCGCGCCTGGCCGCTACAGCGACTTCCCCTGTTTCAAGTCCTGCCGTACCTCCTGATAAATCTCGGTGATGTCTTCAATCGCTTCCATGATCTCCTCCGGCACTTCGCCCTGTACGGCCAAATTGCGGATCAGAATCAGCAACGGTTCCATCCGTTCCAGATGCCGCACCGTTTCCCAGCTCATCGCCTCGTCGACGTGGAACAGCAGCCGGTCCCAGTTCGGAAAACCGGCGTGTTTGACCACCTCGCCGCGCAGACAGCCCCACGCCCCTTGCAGGTCGGACAGGATGGTTTTTACGTAATGGTCGGGCTCGATAAAGAAAGTCATGAACTTCTCGCGCTCCAATCACCGCTGTTTCAACAGGCGCTGCATCGCCTCCGCTCGATCCCAATCAATGCGGTTCGTATCCCTGAGGAAGCGAACCAGGCGCCGGAAACTGATCCAATTGACGTTCTTGTCCTGCCGGCGCAAATACTGTTGCAGACCATCCGCGTCGAGCTCTAGCAACGGACGGGGCTGTTTCGGCGTCGACCAATAGGTGTCAACGAACCGCGCGATGTTATCAGTATGCTCATTGGCCATTTTCGGGCTCAAGCCACCGGCCAACAGATTCTTTTGGAATGCGACCAGGATTTTTTGATTGCCCCCGCCAATGGCCTGTTGGATGGCCTTGGCGCTGGGGGGTTGTAGCGTGGTCGTCACCCCGCCCTGTTCCTGAACCCGGCGGTACGCCTCGTTCAAGCTCCGCAGGATACCCGAGCCGAACATCAGCCGGTAAGGCATCAACAAGCTGTCGTAGATGATTCGGTCCTCAAACGGCAACAGCACCGCATCCACCAACACGGGCGGAGGCATCGGGATGATCTCCTGGATCGGGCTGACCAAACCCAGGACACCGTAGGCTTGCGGCGGTTCTCGCTCCGTCAGGAAAACGGCGTGCTTTTTCAGATACCGTAAAATGTAAAACTGGCCCGCGACCCGATAACGCCAACTGGCGACCATCTCCAGATCGGCATCCGACAACCGGGCGGGATTTTCGGCGATGAATCCTTCCCGGAGCGCGTCATCTTCCCAAAGTGCTTTCCGCAGTCGGCCAGCATCCTCCGGGCTGATCGTCTCCGCTCCGGGCACGAGGGGGACATGCGCAACCAGTTGACGCCGCCCATTGACGTAATGCAGCAGCGGCAACCAGATTCCGTAGAAGCGCTCGATTTCCCGCCTCGATAAATTCATGTTCCGAAAACCTCAAGTGTCTCTTGCCATAACCCGGCTAACGCAACGCCATGAATGCTACCATTTTCTTCATCGCGCGGATTTCGCCAGTATAGCCAACTGACGGAATGCCTGACGACGCAGGATTAACGCTTGTCCGGCCAGCCGCGATGCCGGACAATCCAACCCCATTGGCAACTTGATGAGAGACCCATAACAAGGGAGGTATGCAAGCATGAAACGGCAAGTGCGCAAAGCGGTATTCCCCGTGGCCGGCCTCGGAACCCGATTCCTGCCGGCGACCAAGGCCAGTCCCAAGGAAATGCTGCCCATCGTCGACAAACCCCTGATCCAGTACGGGGTTGAGGAAGCGGTGGCGGCCGGTGTCGATACCCTGGTCTTCATCATCGGCCGCACCAAGAATGCCATCGCCGATCATTTCGACAAGGCCTACGAGCTAGAGGTGGAGCTGGAGACGCGCGGCAAGACCGATTTGCTCCAGATCGTGCGCGGCATTGTCCCGTCCGGCGTGGAATGCGTCTACGTGCGGCAGGCCGAGGCGCTGGGCCTGGGTCACGCCGTGCTATGCGCGCGGCCGGTGGTCGGCAACGAACCGTTCGCGGTCATTCTCGCCGACGACCTGATCGAGGAGGACGCTCGGGAAGGCGGCGCGCTGAGCCAGATGGCCCGCCATTTCAACAAATACCAGTGCTCGATTCTGGGCGTGGAGCGCGTGCCCAAGGAGGATACCCAAAAGTACGGCATCGTCCATCCGCTGCCCTTCGCCAACCGCATCAGCAATGTGGACAGCATCGTCGAAAAGCCGAAACCAGAAAACGCCCCCTCCAACCTGGCGGTGGTGGGCCGTTACATCCTGACCCCGCGTATTTTCGACTTGCTGTCCACCATTCCGCGTGGGGCGGGCAACGAAATCCAACTGACCGACGGCATCGCCGCCCTGTTGAACGAGGAGCAAGTCTTGGCCTACGAGTTCTCGGGTCGGCGCCATGACTGCGGCAGCAAGCTGGGCTATCTGATCGCGACCGTGGAATATGGCGCGCGCCACCCCGAACTGGGTGAACGATTCCAGGCCTATCTGCGAGCGAACGCCCATCGGCTCGATCCATCCGCTTCGGCGGCCGCCGATTGACGGCGCGGCATCGACCCGAGCCACGGACGCACTGAAGACTTGATCGATTCCGCCAGTCCCGAGAGGGAGGAAAGTACGATGTCGCAAGGTTTGCTGGTGATCAATGCCGGTTCGTCCAGCATCAAGTTCTCGGTGTTCGCCTTGCCAGTGGATGGTGGCGAGCTGACGCTGGTCTGTCGCGGCTTACAGGAAAACATCGGCGAGGACGACCCGCATTTCAAGGCGTTCGATCATGCCGGCCAAGTGCTGGCGGACGTTCGACCGACGCCACCATCCGGCCAGTATCGCAAACTGGGGCCGGATCATCGCCGCCGGGCGTCCGATCCGCCCTCGCCCCAGCCTTCCGCGCCGACCTCGGCGGCGATTTACGATCATCAGGCGGCGCTGCGCGATCTGCTGGCCTGGTTGCGGGAATCGCCGAACTTGCCCGACGTGATCGCGGTCGGGCATCGGGTCGTGCATGGCGCCGAGGAGTACAGCGACCCGCAACGATTGACCCCGGATATCGTGGCCCGCTTGGAACGCTTCATCCCGTTGGCGCCGCTGCATCAGCCGCACAATCTGGCCGGCATCCGCGCGCTACTCGCGGTGCAACCCGACCTGCCGCAGGTGGCCTGTTTCGACACCGCGTTCCACCATGGCCAGCCGGAATTGGCAAAGCTGTTCGCGCTTCCCCACGTCTACCGCGCGGAGGGCGTGCGGCGTTATGGATTCCACGGCCTGTCCTACGAGTACATCGCTGGGGCGCTGGCGGAGGTGATGGGGACGCCGGCCACCGGTCGGGTGGTGGTGGCTCATCTCGGCAACGGCGCCAGCATGTGCGCGATGCGCGATGGCCGGAGCCTGGCCAGCACCATGGGCTTCACCGCCGTGGAAGGTCTGCCGATGGGCACCCGCAGCGGTTCGCTGGACCCCGGTGTGCTGATCTATCTGATCGAGCGGCACGGCATGGGCGCCAAGGACCTCACCAACTTGTTATACAAGCAGTCCGGCCTGCTGGGCCTGTCGGGATTCAGCAACGACATGCGCGATTTACTGGCCAGTCCCGATCCTAACGCCAAGCTGGCGGTGGATTACTTCTGCTATCGCATCGCCCGCGAACTCGGGTCGCTGGCAGCGGCGCTGGGCGGTCTGGATGCGCTGGTGTTCACCGGCGGCATCGGCGAACACGCGGCGGCGGTGCGCGAGCAGGTCTGCGCCCGCTCGGCTTGGCTGGGGATCGAGATCGACCCGGCGGCCAACGCCGGTGATGGCCGACGCCTCGATCAGCTGGGCAGCCGAACGGCGGTCTGGGTATTGCCCACCAACGAGGAACTGGTCATCGCCCGGCATACCCGGCGGTTGGTGTCGGCGAAGTAGAGTTCGCTTCCCACTCGCCAAGCCGGCGGGAAGCGGTTGGAGAAGGTCCGACGGACCACGGGATCCATGATCGGGATATCACCACCCGTCAGTTTCGAAAATTGCCGGTCTCGCCCGTCAGTAGATACCGTCTTGGTGGTCAAGGGAGGGGGCCAATTGGCCTGGTAGGGTTGCTGGTGTTTGAGAACCCCGAACGCCAACTGCACCAGTTTGCGCATGGCTGCGCCGTAAGCATTCAGATTCCCCTCGTCCCGCGCGGCGATGGGTTTCGCTAAAAAACAATTGGGTTGTAGGATGGGTTGAGGAACGAAACCCATCAATACAGGGCCAAACTACCAGGGGATCTGAACGGTTATACTGGATCGCTGGATCAACTCGCTTCCACGGCTTAAATCTTGAAATGGCCAAAGTCGAGTTACTCTAGCAATCAGTCTTGTCAACCCTCCACACAGCGCGATTGCCCTGCCCTAGACTTGCTACTTGCCCGACATGGACATCCCTGTCGGGCAATGCTACGCTTTTTCCCAACCTACGTGTTGGCTCCACAAAAACCCTTGAAGACCTTAATTTTTGTCATGTGCAGAGCACGTCCTCAAAATCCAATATGAGCCACGAGAAAATAAAGATGCAAACGATGAACATGAGAATACGATGGGCAAGGTTGGTATCTTTCATTATGGTCGTATCGTTATTATTATTTGGAACCTCAAGTATTCAAGCGCTCCAGCTAGAACCGTCTTCAATGAGAAAGCAACCACCGGCTAATCTGCCTTTCCTGCTCAAAGGTACAGTGGAGCTATTAGGTAAAGCGGTCTCCAATTTATCAGTGAATTTATACGAGGTACAAGAAACACATTCACACGTTGTTGGCAAGGCCGTTACTGATAGTCAGGGGCAATTTTTCATTCTCCGTAATGATGATGGCAGGCAGTCACCACTTTATCTTATTGCGCGGGGAACCGAAAACAGTCCTGTCGCACTGATGGCGGTTGTTGACCTGGACAAGATGGCTTCGAGCCATACCAGGCATATTATGATTAATGAGCTGACTACTGTCGCCGCCGTTTGGGTCGCTGCTCAATTTCTGGATGGCGATATGCTTACAGGCAACGCCGTCGGCCTCCACAACGCGATAGGCAACGCCAACAATTTAATTGACGTTACAACAGGCGATGTCGCGCCACTGGTTATGGATGGTGTCAATATACAGACCACCACGCTTTCAATTCTCTACTCGCTTGGCAATTTGCTAGGAGCGTGCGCGGGTGGAAATGACTGTGGCGGCCTCTTTCAAGCTGCTACACCTCCCACTGGTTCGCCACCAACGAACACCTTGCAGGCTGCCCTCAATATTGCTCGCAACCCTTGGCATAATATCGAAACGCTTTTCAGATTGCTGCCCGATCAGGACAGTGCTTACTTCAAACCAATTCTGCGCTACGCACCAACAGCATGGACGCTCTCTCTGATCTACACCGGCGGCGGACTTGATGCACCAGGTGGAGTCTCCATTGACGCCAAAGGGTTCATCTGGACAAATAACAATTTTCTGGTCGGTTCCCAGTCATTTTTACGGCAGCGAGGATTTAGCGGCCTGGGTGTGACGAAACTGGCGCCAAATGGCAAGCCTCTTTCGCCGCCCTTCGGGTTCCAGGGCGCGGGCATCAACGGCGCGGGCTTTGGTATCGCCATCGATCAGCGAGCTCATATCTGGGTTGGAAATTTTGCGGGCAACAGCGTTTCGGAACTTGACGCCAATGCACGTCCTGCAAATGATGTCGGCTATACCGCAAACGGGGGAACCAACAAGGTTCAGGGAACGGTAGTTGACCAGCGCGGCAACGTCTGGGCAGCGAATTTAGGCGGTAACTCGGTAAGTTTTTTCCCTGTGGGTCGTCCAAGAGATGGGGTGACATTCAATAGCGCAACATATCCCAAGTGTGGCTTCAATCAACCGTTCGGTATTGCCATTGACCATAATGGTCATCCCTGGATAGCGAATATGGGCAGCAGCACCATTGTCAAGATGGTTCTCGATAATCCCGAGTTATGTCCAGAAGGTACAGTAGATGTCGGTAGTGCGCCGCAAATGATTGCAATTGACTCCATCGGCAACCTTTGGATCACCCATTTTGCCAAGGGGTATGTCACGCTCTATCGGCCCGCCACCAGCGGAAAAGCGGATTACGACGCTGGCGGTAGCCTGGTCGGCGGATGGGGCATCGCGGTTGACGGCAAGGACAATGTCTGGATTGCCGATTTCTGGGGCACGCGGGTCGTGCAGCTCTGTGGTGTACCCGAGGATTGTCCCAGCCAGCAGCATCGGGTGGGCGACCGGATTTCATCTAGTACGGGCTATGGTGGCGCGGGTGGATTGCAGCATATGACGAGCATCGCCATCGATCAGGCAGGGAACGTTCTGGTCACCAACAACAATAACAGCCAGCCACTGTGTGATACCGCAATTCCACTGGATGCGCCCACTTCGGTTAATCAGGAAAAACAGACCATGGGATGTGGCGGTAACGGTGTACTCACTTTCTATGGTCTCGCTGCACCGGTTGGCGCACCATTGATTGGCCCTCCTGTTCAGCCCTGATGATGAGTGACCTTTGCCAGTGCGGTCGCCATCCCGGACAAAGAACGGGCGGCGCTGCTGGCTTTTTACGACTTTCCAGCCGAGCACCCGGACCCAAAACCGCGTGTCCCGGAATCCAGGGCGGGGCCTGGTGTTCCAACTGGCGCTGATGGCGTAACAAAGCTGGCGCCAGTTGGGCGACTTCAAGCGGTTGCCCGACATGCTAGTAGGGTGTCCGCTTTCAGGATCGGATCGCGTTCGTCGATCCACCCGACGCGGAAAAAGACAAACTGCGGAAAATCGCCGCTTGATCTCAAAACCCATCAGGTTGTTCCAGCCTATGGTTTCAAAGCATTGCAGCAAATTTCCCGCCACTACAACTCAATGACTTGTAAGTTTTTAACCCGGTATGATTCCCTAAGGATTGATACCAGATTATTTAGTTAAAGATCAAAGCCGGTAGGTTGATCTGGCGAGGGATAAACCCCCCGCCTGAAACGCTTTTTAAACCGCCACCTGAAGGGCACGGTGCCTGAGGGCGGTGGTTTGTGCTACGGCCGCCTGCGCGGCTAAAGCGCGGGCTAAAGCCGCGGGCATGGAAATAAAACCGTTAACATCGCCCTTTGACGAGTGAGACCGACAACTTTGAAAGCTGACAGGAGGTGAGGATCGGGCTCGTCATTCTTCATCCCCGCCTCGCGTTCCGATACAATGCCCCCCTTCCGTCGCGCAAGCATCCCATGCAGATCGATCCCCACGTCCGCTTTGCCCCCGTGGCCTTGACGCCCTTGGCGGGCGTCGGCATCGACATCCATTGGGATGTCCGCCCAGGAAAGGGGGCCGCGAGCGGTTGCGACAGACCCTCGATCACTTTGAGCATCCGCCCCATGAGGAGCGCCTGGCCGCATGAATACCCCCACCTCCGAGCCTTCGGTCGACTGGTTGCCCGCCACCCCGTTGCGCGATCACGTCGCCGAGACGCTGCGCATCTATTTCCACAACCTCGGCGGCCAAGCGCCCAGCAATCTGTACGATCTGGTGCTGCGCGAGGTGGAGCCGCCCCTGCTGGACATCGTGATGAAGTTCACTCGTGGCAACCAGACCCAGGCGGCCATCATTCTCGGCATCAATCGCGGCACGCTGCGCAAGAAGCTTCGGCAATACGGTCTGATTTGAACCGGCGCGAGAGGATCATTACAACGGCATGAGTCTGGCAATTTTCGATCTCGACAACACCTTGTTGGGTGGCGACAGCGATTATCTATGGGGCCGATTTCTGGTCGAGCAGGGCCTGGTGGATGGCGAGTATTACGAGCGCGAGAACCAGCGCTATTACGACCAGTACCAGGCGGGCACGCTGGACATTCATGAATTCCTGACGTTCATGCTGCGGCCCCTGGTGGAAAATCCATTGACCGAGCTGCTGAACTGGCGGGCGCGCTTCATCGAAGCCAAGATTCGCCCGATCCTGTTGCCTAGGGCGACGGAACTGGTGGCGCGGCACCGGGACGCTGGCGATACCCTGCTGATCGTTACCGCCACCAACCGCTTTATCACCGAGCCGATCGCTGAGTTGCTGAGCGTGCCGCACTTGCTGGCGACCGAACCCGAATTCGCCGAAGGGCGCTATACCGGCCGCGCCCGCGGAATTCCCTGTTTCCAGCACGGCAAGGTGAAACGACTGGATGAGTGGCTGGACGCGACCGGCTACGATCTCGCCGACAGTTGGTTCTACAGCGATTCCCATAATGACCTGCCGTTGCTCGATCGTGTCACCCATCCGGTGGCGGTGGATCCCGACACTGTCCTGGCGGAACACGCCCGACGACGCGGTTGGCCGATCATCAGCCTGCGCGGGGACTGAGGGCGTGGCGAAAACGCGCTCCATCCCCTTCCAACCTTGAATTTACCTTGACCTTTCGCTCGCGGAAATGCCCATGTCTTCGAACCTGCTCAACAACGTCAACGTCGCCGCCCTGGATGTGTTGCCCACTCCCGAGGAGATCAAGCGGCAATTACCGATGACCGAAGCTGCTGAAACCACGGTCCTGGCTGCTCGCCGGATCGTGCAAGATATCCTCGACCATCGGGATTCGCGGGTGTTCGTCGTGGTCGGCCCCTGTTCCATTCACGATGTCGCGGCGGCTCGCGACTATGCCCGGCGGTTGCGCGCGCTGGCCGACGAGGTGGGCGATACCCTGTTCCTGATCATGCGGGTGTATTTCGAGAAGCCTCGGACCACGGTCGGTTGGAAGGGCCTGATCAACGATCCACATCTGGACGATTCCTTCGATATCGCCGAGGGGCTGCGAATCGCCCGCGCGCTGCTGCTGGAAATCGCCGAACTGGGCCTGCCCGCCGGCACCGAGGCGCTGGACCCGCTCTGTCCGCAATATCTGGACGATCTACTGGCGTGGACCGCCATCGGCGCCCGCACCACCGAGTCGCAGACCCATCGGGAAATGGCCAGCGGCCTGTCCACCCCGGTTGGCTTCAAGAACGGAACCAACGGTAGCCTGGAGGTCGCGATCAATGCCTTGCAGTCCGCCTCCCGGCCCCACAGTTTCCTCGGGATCGACGCGAACGGCCGGTCGGCGGTGGTCCGCACCAAGGGTAACCGCTACGGCCATGTGGTCTTGCGCGGCGGTTCCGACGGCCCCAACTACGACACGGTGACCATCGCCCTGTGCGAGAAGGAACTGCTCAAGAACAAGTTGCCGCTCGACATCGTGGTGGATTGCAGCCACGCCAACGCCCGCAAGGACCCGGCCTTGCAGCCACTGGTGTTGAACGACTGCGTGCATCAAATTCTGGAAGGCAATCGCTCCGTCGTGGGCTTCATGATCGAAAGCAACTTGGAATGGGGCAACCAGACGATTCCCGCCGACCGTTCGCAACTGAAATATGGCGTCTCGATCACCGATCCCTGCGTGGACTGGGCGACGACCGAGCGGATGCTGCACGAGGCGCGCGCCAAGTTGAAAGAGGCGTTGCCGGGTCGGTTTGGGGCGTGATGGTATTGCCGGAAGGATTGCGCTCGATGAGATTTTGTAGCCAGTGCGGCGCCTCGGTGACCTTGCGGATCCCCGCTGGCGACAGTTTGCCCCGGTATGTCTGCGACGCCTGCGATGCCGTTCATTATCAAAACCCGAAGATCGTCGCCGGTTGCATTCCCGAATGGCGGGGCTGTGTCCTGCTGTGCCGGCGCGCCATCGAGCCACGCCATGGTTTGTGGACGCTGCCGGCCGGTTTCATGGAGAATGGCGAATCGGCGGTCGTGGCGGCGGTGCGTGAGGCGCGGGAAGAAGCCAACGCCGTGGTCGAAAATCCGACCCTGTACGGTTTATACTCGCTGCTGCACGTCAGCCAGGTGTATTTGATGTTCCGCGGCCAACTCAAGGATGGCGTCGCCAGTCCCGGCGCGGAGAGTCTGGAAGTTAAGCTGTTCGCCGAGGAAGAAATCCCTTGGGAACAACTGGCCTTCACGGTGGTGCGGGAAACCTTGCATCAATATTTCGCCGAGCGCCCGACCGGTGTGTTCAAGCTCCATGTCGGCGATATTATCCGCGAGTCGGACCACCGATTCCGCATCCATCGTTATTCCTGAACCGCTTCCAAGCGTTCGCGCTGGCATGACGTTATGGTTGAACGCTCAAGCTCATCGCTAGCGCTCAATTTGAAAACCGCAGGAGAGCCTTCATGAAACCTTATCTCATCGTGGTCGAAGACCCGAGTTCCGACAAGTTGCTCAACGTCGCGCTCGTCCTGGCCGAAACTGAAGAAGGGGCGGAAACCAAAGCGCGGGAGTTGTTTCCCGGCCTGCCCGAGCAGGACTTCTGCGTCTATGACGTGCATGAGGTCAACCACGACTTTCCCGATGGCTGGACCTATCAGGACTGAACGCCCGGCGAGATCGTCGGGCAGGTTCCCTTTTGAGAACTTGCCTTGCTTACCTTGGAGACGCTGCGCATGGAGATCGATAGCAATCAAGTCGAGGATAGCATAGGGCCGGCTAGTATCTCCTATGTTCTCAAGGAAGGAGAACAGATCGCGCAAATCTGGAGCACTCAAGATCGCACCGAATACGAGCGGAGCGTGCGGGAAGTGCTGGACCGGATGGTTGGGCTGCGCCAGGGTGTCGAGCAATTGCGCGCCCAAACCGACGCTCTATGGGAGCGGTTCAGCACCTTGGCGCTGGAGCGGATTTTGTCTCGCCAACTGCGCGAGTTTCTTGAAGGCATGGAGGCGGAATTGCAGGAGCTGGATCTGCGTTTGGTCGGAGTCGACTGCGAGGTTGACCGGCTGCGGACGCAGATTCAGGAACGGCGGCGCACGCTGGAAGAAAAAATCGCGGTGCTGGAATCGCTGGCACACCGAACTTCCACCCAAAGCCATATTAGCATGATGCTGTCCCGGGTAGCAGGGCTCGAAACGCATCTGCTGGGTAAAAAGGACATGGTACCGGAGAATGGCGAGATGCCGGACACGCACCACGCCACCGCGCCGGGTGATTTGCTGTATTTGCGCATCCGCCTGTTGACGACTCGGATCGCCATTATCGCCTCCAATCGCGGCAAGCATTTGAGCGACCTGGATGCCAGCCTGGCCACGCTGCTGCCCGAAGTTGAGCGGATCAGAACCGATATCACCGCGCTGCTGACGCGGACCGAGTGTATCAAGGATTTGTCCCGCTACTGGCTGGCGTACCTCGATATCACGCAAGGCGAGACGGATTAAGGCCTTTTCCAGAAAGAAGCAGGCTGTTGCGCTTTTCGCGCTGAAAGCGGTGGTGCTTTGGCGTCGGGATAACCCGACTTCCGGAGCGGCGATGACGGTGTTCTCACGCGGGAGAACCCTGGGAACGGGATTCGGGTCGGTTCGCTGGAAAGCGCTTGGGAAGTGCGATATCGGGAGGTGGGGAGGCCGATTGCCCCCGCCCCCCGATATCGGATTGCCGATGCTCGGCCCTGCCTACAGCACCCGAACGCTCAGCACGCCCTGGACGTCGGCGATTTGCCCCACCACCTCGACCGGTACCGGCGCTGCGGTGTCCACCAGGGTGCAGGCAATGTCACCACGCGATTTGTTGAGCATATCCAGGATGTTGATGCCGGCTCCGGAAATCGCCTTGGAAATGCGTTCGATCATGTGCGGGACATTGGCGTTGACGATGGCCAGACGTGGCCCGCCGTTGCGCGGCATTGCCATCTCCGGGAAGTTGACGGAATTGTGGACCGTGCCACTCTCCAGATAGTCGCGTACCTGATCGGCCACCATGATCGCGCAGTTCTCCTCGGCTTCGCCTGTGGAAGCGCCAAGATGCGGTAGCATGATGACGCGCGGGTGCTCCTTAAGCCGATTGGTGGGGAAATCGCAGACGTAGGTCTTGAGTTTGCCGGCTTGCAGCGCCTCGAACAATGCCTCCTCGTCCACCACGCCCTCGCGGGAAAAATTCAGCAGGATCAACCCAGGCTTGACGTTCTTCAGCAGTGGCGCGTTGATCAACTGGCGGGTGGCGTCGTTCAGCGGTACGTGCAGGGTGATGAAATCGGCCTGCGCCGCCATTTCGTTGACGCTCAGCACCTGTTCGACCTGCGAGGACAACTGCCAAGCGTTGCTGACCGTAATATGCGGGTCGTAGCCGATCACCCGCATCCCCAGCGCGCGGGCGGCGTTGGCGACCTTGACGCCAATCGCGCCCAGGCCGATCACGCCCAAGGTGCGGTTGGGCAGCTCAATGCCGACGAACTGCTTCTTGCCGGCTTCGACCTGTTTGGAGAGCTCGGCGTCGGTTCCTTGCAGCTTGCGGGCGTAGTCCCAGGCGGTGCAGATGTTGCGCGCGGCCAGCAGCATCCCGGCGATCACCAGTTCCTTGACGGCGTTGGCGTTGGCGCCGGGCGCGTTGAACACGCAAATGCCCTTGGCCGTCATCTGCGGCACTGGGATGTTGTTGACGCCGGCGCCGGCCCGGCCCACCGCCTTGAGGCTGACGGGAATCGGCCAGTCGTGCATGCTGAAGGAACGCAGCAGCACGGCGTCGGGATTTTGAATCTCGGAAGCGATCTCGTAGCGGTCGCGAGGGAGGCGCTCCAGACCGGAAACGCTGATGTTGTTGAGGGTTAGAATTTTGTACATAAAAAGTCAACCATTGGCCTGAAAAAAGAACACCCCGAACGCCGAGCGTCCGGGGCCGATATGAAGACAAAAACCGTCTAGCCGCGCCGTTTCTGAAAGTCGGCCATGAAGTTGACTAGCGCCCGGACGCCTTCCAACGGCACGGCGTTGTAGATACTGGCGCGCATCCCGCCGACCGAGCGGTGGCCAGCCAGGGTCAGCAGTCCCGCGCTCTTGGCCTCGGCCAGGAACGGTTTGTCCAGCGCCTCGTCGGGCAGGATGAACGGCACGTTCATCCAGGACCGATAGGCCGGATCGACCGGATTCTTGTAAAAGCCGGATTCGTCGATGGCTTTGTACAGCAACTCGGCCTTGGTCTGGTTGCGCGCGCCCATCGCCACCAACCCGCCCTGCGCCTTCAGCCACTGAAACACCAGGCCGGCGATGTACCAGGCATAGGTTGGCGGGGTGTTGTACATCGACCCTTCCTTAGCCATGGCGGCGTAATCGAGCATGGTTGGCGTGCCGGCGACGGTCTGGCCCATCAGATCCTCGCGGACGATGATGATGGTCAGGCCGGCGGGGCCGATATTCTTCTGCGCGCCGGCATAGATGACACCGAACTTGCTCACGTCCAGCGGACGCGACAGGAGGGTGGAGGAGAAATCCGCCGCCAGGGGCACGCCGACCTCGGGAATCTGGTGCATTTCGACGCCGCCGATGGTTTCGTTCGGCGTGTAGTGCAGGTAGGCGGCGCTAGGGTCGCACTTCCAGGTGTCGCGCGCGGGCACGGTGGTGAAGTTGACCGCTTCGGAACTGGCAACCACGTTGACCTGGCAGAATTTCTTGGCTTCGGAGATGGCTTTCTTCGACCACTGTCCAGTGTTGAGATAATCCGCCTTTGCCTTGCCACGCAGCAGGTTCATGGGAACCATGGCGAACTGGCTGGAGGCGCCGCCTTGCAGGAACAGCACCTTGTAATTCGTGGGGACGCCAAGCAGTTCGCGTAGGTCCGCCTCGGCCTGTTCGGCGATGGAGACGAATTCCTTGCCTCGGTGGCTCATTTCCATCACCGACATGCCGGAACCGCGCCAGTCAAGCATTTCGGCCTTGGCTTGTTCCAGAACCGCCTCGGGAAGCATGGCGGGACCCGCGCTAAAGTTATATGGACGTGACATGTTAGGACATCCTTCGTTACCGCACTGAAATGCCGCGCATGGTAGCAGAAATGCCGGCTTTGGGCATTACGACCCCGATCATGAATATATGGCATGGGACTATATATTGCGTTGCGCAAGGATAAGTGAGGAAGAAGATTGCGCGCTACAATCCCACCATCTCTAAATGACCTATTGTTTTAGTCAGTTTATTGAGTTATACGTTTGCTCGGCACTGCCAGTTTGAGCATGGAAGCTGGGATGTGGGCGCCAGGTCTGGAATGTCCAGTGCCAGGGTACAGCGTCAGTTGCGGGTATGATTTCATGAATCAAATAGTTGATTGTTATCCGGTCCATGAAACGATTAGGGAAGATGCGTCGCGGCGCGCATCACCGAGCGTGCTGGCGGATCGCCAGTCCAGGTTGCGCGGGCCCGTCGTTTTGTTCCTAATGGTTTGTGGGTTGTCGGCCACGGCGCAAGAGACCAACCACTACCCCAATGGCACTTCCGGCATCCTGGCGGGTAGTGTGCCGGGTCCGGGCCTTTACTATCTGATGTACAATCTGTTTTACGAAGCCGACCAACTAAAGAACAGTTCTGGCCATACTGTGCTGGCCCCCAACGGGGAGTCCCTGGGTTTCAGGGCCGAGGCGTTCGCCAACGTCCATCGAATCATCCATGTCACCCAACTCAAATTTCTGGGCGCGGAATTCAGTTGGAATGTGGCCGTGCCACTGGTCTACCGTAGCGTGCGGATCGGCAGCTTCGGTATCGACGATTCTGACTTCGCCCTCGGCGACATCAACCTGGAGCCGCTGGTGCTGGAATGGCGCGGCCCGCAGTGGGATTTCGGGGTCGGCTACGGTTTGTTCGCGCCTACTGGCGACCGGGATGATCAGCGTCCAGCGGAACCGGGCAAGGATTTCTGGACTCATTATCCCATCGTGGCCGGCACCTGGTTTTTTGACCAGGAACGCACTTGGTCGGCCTCTTTTCTCTCCCGCTACGAGGTTCACAGCAAGCGCCAGCACGTGGATATCACTCCAGGAAACGATATCTCCGTGGAGTGGGGCGTGGGCAAGAGCTTCGGCCCCCTGATCATAGGTATCTCCGGCTATGCTCAATGGCAAGTCACCAGCGATACAGGCGCGGATGTCAGTTACGATGCTAATGTCCATGACCGAGTGTTCGGCATTGGTCCGGAGATCCAGAATTTCTTTCCCGAGTATGGCTTCGGTTTCCAATTGCGGCACTGGCGCGAATTTGGCGCCAACGACCGCTCCCAGGGATCGATAACCACCTTGACCCTGGTCAAGCCTTTTTAAAGGGTCTTCCAAATCGATTGCGGCTAATTAAGTTTATTTGGGAACTATGATGAAACTGAATCTGGGCCGCTGGCTGTCGAAAATGAATGACCGGTCAGCATCCCCTCGGGAGGCGCTGGCAACCGTGTTGTTCGCGGATAGTGGTAGCACCCGCTTGTTCGAGAAATATGGCGCTCAGCGCGGACGGCAGATCGAAATACAGATATTGGATGTGTTCACCACCAGGATTGGCGCTCAGGGAGGGGTTGTGGTCAAGGCTGCCGGCGATGAAATCATGAGCTGTTTTCCGGATCCGGAACAGGCGGTTCAGGCTGCCTGCGAGATACAGCGGGCTCTCAAGGAGAATTCGGCGCTGGTCGGATTAAATATTCCTGTCAAGATCGGCCTGCATCACGGCCCAGTGTTGGTGGAGGAGGACAAGATTTTCGGCGATGCGGTCAACATCGCCGCCCGGATGTGTGCCTTGGCCAAGACCGATCAAATCATTACCACCCAGGAGACGGTCGGGTTGTTACCTACCAGCCTTGGGCAAATGACCCGTAATCTCGGGCAATCGTGGGTGCCGGGCAAGCAGCATGAGATGGAAATCATCGAGATCATCTGGCGCGATTCCACCAGTCAAACTCAGGTGGTCGCCTACCAGGAAGCGTTGATGAAGCTGTTGTTCGCGCGGTTGTTTTTGGAATATCGCGGCAGAAATATCGAACTGGTGCCCGATCATCGGGTATTCAAGATTGGACGTGGCATCGGCAATGACCTGGTGGTGAGTCGGGAACAGGTATCCCGCAGTCATGCCACCATCGAGTTTCGCCAGGGCAAATTTATCCTAGTGGATCAGAGCGCCAATGGTACTCATTTGCTATTGGAGAATGGCGCGCGTATTTTCCTTCGACGCGAGGAATTTACCCTGCATGATCGGGGAACTATTTTCCTAGCTCCAATCGTTTCCGAGCAGGACCCCGATATTATTCGCTATTCGGTCATTCAAAATGCTCAGGAGGTTTATGCGCGGGAGCATGAACTGAAAAAGCAGAATCAGGAAATTCACATCGAGATTGACACGACTGACTGTGCCAAACAGGTGAGCGAGATCGTGGAATCAGAGTACTTCAAACGCATCAATGCGCTGGCAAGCCGGTTGCGCGCTGAGCGATCTCACTAAGGAGCCGTTTCTCAACGACAGTTGATGCAGTGATTGGATCCTGATCCAGAACACGAGCGGCATCCGTAGGCATGATTACACGGGTTATTTTTGAAAATAATCGAGAACCTTCTTGAGCATGTGAACCATGGGATGACCAGGATATTTCATGACGAACACCCCTTCGCTGGCCAACGCCATCATTTCATCGCTGTGCGGCAAAATGGCCGCCACCTCGCACCGCAGTGAATTCTCGACCCGTTGCTTGACCATTTGACTGTCAAAAATTTGTGGTGTCTTGTTGACCACTAATAGCATGAGCGGCACGCTTAATTGGCGGGCTACTTCGACAGTGACAGCCGTTCCCTGGAAATCTTGCGCGTCGGGACGCATGACAATGATCAACACGTCCGAAATCGCAATCGACAACAGCGTTTCCTCGTTCAGACCTGGGTGAGTGTCGATGAGCAGAAAGTCGAGGTTGAGTTGCTTGATCAGGCGTTCGTAGCCATCATTGAGCAGGCCAACGTCATAGCCTTCCCGCAGGATTCGAGCGATATCACCGGTTTTCATGCTGGAGGGAATAAGGTAGATTATACCCTTGATGGCGTCGCCCAAGTTCGAGGTTATATCGAGCGCCGCGTCTTCCACATTGCAAGAGCCCCACAGATAATCATTGAGGCTATGCACCATCTTTTCTTCCACAAGACCAAAAAGTACGTGAATGCCTGGCGACAGGATATCAGTATCGACCACGCCGACTCGCATGCCCTGCTCGGCTAGAAGCGCCGCTATGTTGGCCGTCGTATTTGATTTTCCCGTACCGCCACGAAAAGAGTGAACCGAGATAACCTTGGGCATGGTTTCTTTACCTGGATTACTTGGCGTTCGTCAGGGATGACCAACAACTTCAGGGTGGCGTACTACGGCAATCATCGTGATATCATCGAACTGGACGGCGCCGGTCATGAAGTCCTGTAGTGCCGCATAGACGTGATCGACGAGTCCGCGCGCTGTCGTTCCTGGTCGGGCCAGCAGTTCGAAAAGACGGTCTTCCATGAAAAAATCACCACCGGAATTGCGTGCTTCGGTGACGCCGTCCGTATAACAGAAGATGAAATCGCCTGGATCAATCTGGGCGAATTCAATGGAGTAATTCGTATCGGGCATCATCCCCACGGCCATGCTGGTCGGTTTAAGTTCAAGCTTGAGATTGCCGTTGCCGTCAAAGATGACCGGTGGATTGTGGCCCGCGTTAATATACGCCAATTGACCCGTTGCAGGGTCCAGCATACCAAAAAACAAGGTAGCGAACATGTTATCCTGCATATGATTTTCGGTGATGTAATTATTGGTCAGTTGCACCGCGTTCTTCAGCGCCATGGTTCCGGTCGAGGGGATAGCGCGGGTTTGCCTGCGAGTAAACGGTTGAGCCGATGTACCCGCCTCAAGTATGTCAGTCCAGTTGATCGAATAATTTTGTTGCGCAAAAGCGCGTGTCAAACTCCGCACCAGCGCCATGAACAGAGCGGCGGGCACTCCCTTATCCACCACATCGGCGATTACGAAACCGAGGCGGCGGTTTTGCGAAAGCATGAAGGCATCATAGAAATCACCAGCCACCTCTCGGGCGGGCTGGAAACACGCGGCCACATCCCAACCTCCTGGCTTGGGTAGCTCGGTTGGCAAGAAGCCAGCCTGGATACGCCTGGCGACCTGGATATCGTGCTCGATCTTCAGAAGTTCCGCATTTTCGAGACTGGGTTCATGCTGATGGCGCAAGCGATTGTGCTCAAGCACAAATTGCACGCGCGCTTTCAACAGCCCTTCGCTGATGGGGGTTATCAAAAAATCGTCGGCGCCTGCTTGCAAGCACTGCTCCAATTCGACATCTTGATCTGGATCGCCGATCACTAGGGTGGCCACGGTATTCGCACTATCGGCGTTCTTAATCTGCCTCAAAAACTCTTGCGCTGTCATATCAGGCAGGCGCGCGGCGAATAGGACCAAATTGAAAGGACCAGCCTCGGCCAGAGCCAATGCCTGTTTGGCTTCATGGACAATCATCACCCGTTGCGCCAGGGAAAACAGCGTTTGGATCAGGGTTTCGTTTATGATTCCGCTATCGGCCACAACCAGGATGCCACCAAGAGTTTCATTCATGAAAATATCTCTCCGGATTGGTGGATATTGCCTTGCAGGCGAGTTGTTGAGTCAATCTAGTCAATGGCCTCCTTGATAAGTTCGTCCATGACGTTATCCATTCCCCGATTTTTTCGGAGATTTAGCGACGCCAAGTAAAATGGCGTCGCTACACTCAAGTGTAATCATTCAGTCCCCTCTCCCCTTGTCAAGGGGGAGAGCGAAGCGAGGGGGCCGGACTAGGGTGATGGGGTCAGTCTTTGAAACTGCGGCCCTCACCCCCAACCCCTCTCCCGCAAGCGGGCGAGGGGAGTGAACGTTTACACTCAAGTTAGCGTTGGCCAGCAGGGATGCGCCAATTGAACGGATCGACGTAGAATGGATCCACACCTTGGACTGCCGTAGCGGCGGAAACGCTGTCATACACACTTTTGAGCGAGGTCAGCAAGTGGTTGCGTGCGGTCATCAGGATTTGCAAACCATGATCACCATGGTAATCGTAACCACGATGAGTTGCCACGGCAGTACGCCATTCAAAGGCGTTCGCAATGACTCGGTCAGCACCCACGGCAACTTCCTCGATATCGAAAACTCGCGCAAGTGAATTCGATATCAAAGTACAGAGTACGTTCAGGGTACTGGGAATACCTTGCTGAATCTGATCACTAGTCCATGGTAGTAGTTTCGGATCACCCGCGAAACTGATGGCGACATTAGGGTCCATGACCTGTTTACTACTGCTGAAGGCACAGTCGAATGGCGTAGCGGTGTCGGCGCCAAAGCGGCCGAGAAAGTCCATCACGGTGGTTAAGGTGACCACCGGGTCAGCATTGGGATCACGCAATGGCGCGATGGCTGGATAGATATCGGGATTGACGATTAACTTGGGCGCACCAACAAAGGCTTGGGAGGGGACATAGCTGTCATAAAGGAATTGCACCTTGGAGATTTTGCCGTCGTTCTCCACCGTCAGCCAGGCGACCATGTCGAGACGATAGGTACGTCGCTCAAGGCGATTGGCCGTGCGTACTTCCTGCAGGATAGCGGCAACCCGGTTGTCTTGGGGGATCAGGGGATTTTGCGGCAACAGGCTGAAATCAACCGCGAATGTGGTGAAGAGAGTCTCCCGAACCTGGAAAGACTCGGTCTTAGAGTTATCTCGGATGGCCTTCATGACGTTGGCAACACCATCATGGCCGACGAAAGTACCCGCGAAGGGTAGCATTTCACCCGGTTGTCCGCTAAAGACCATTTCCACATTGTCCGTCAATAGGTTTAACAATGTGGCGGTGGCATTGGCGTCAAGAGTAGCCTGCTGGTAGGCCGCGAAGAAACTTTTCGCGGCCTGCTGGAGTACCGTGGAGGTGGCGGCAGGTTGAATGAGGGCTTGGATATTGACGCCCGCCTTCTGCGCGGCGCTGATCTCCCGCAGTTCGTTGTAGGATTGCGCGCTGGCACTGGTGGGTGGTAACAGGGCGCATAGAGCGATGGGTAGCGATAATGCTAGGTTACGCAGGTGGTTCATGCACGACCTCCTTAAGGCAGTGATATGGCGTTGAGTTTTATCGATTATGACATTGCCGATGTGCTGACGGCTTATTGGAGAGCGCATCTAATGCAATGCTTCCTTAGCAAGGGCGACAGCGACCCGACTACTTGGGATCTGCGTTTCGATGCTGCGGCACAGCACATCCGCGACCATTTGAATTTCACCCATGGTTTTTTCAGGGTCGAATTCGAGGAAAACCTCGACAAACACCTCGCCTCCGGCGCGGCGCGAACGAATACCATGCAAGGCTTCATAATCATGGAAGCGCTGGGCCAATTCGCGCAGGATCACGATCTGATCGGCTTCTTCCAGGGTCCGGTCAAGCAAGTCGTAGAAGGAACTGGACAGCACGCCAATCGCCGAGATCAAGATACTGGCGGCGATCACCAGCGAAGCCGCCGGATCGATGTAAACCGACCAGGAGAAACCCGACAGGAGCAAGCTGAACCCCAGGGCCAGCAGAATAAAAATGTTGCCGAAGGCACGGGTGAAAAACAACTGCGCCTGAGATTTTAACAACGGCGAATTTTCGGCGCGGGCCGTGCGGAAACTGCGCCAGCTCAAGGTGCTGTTGATCACGCCAAAAACGATTTGGGCGACCAGGCTGATCCACACGCCGATACCTTGGATATGGGAAGGATTGAGAATGTTGGCAATGGCGTTGACCACGATCACCAGCATACCCAGCAACATAATGCTGCCCACGAGCAGGCTGGATAGATTCTCAAGCTTGCCAATACCATAGTCGAACTGGTGGTTGCTCCCGCCGACGATGCGCCGGATCGCCAGCCAGGACAGCAGAACGGCAACGAATTCCAGGCTGGTCTTGAGGAAGTCGGCGAGCAGAACCGAGGAATGCGCCGCAATCAGGGCGCTCAGGGTGACGAGCACGTCGATGGCACCGGCGATCGCCGCAGTGCGAGCGGCTTCTTCCTTGGATACATGGCCTGAGCTACCAAACATCAACGTCTCCACTGAGATCGGGCAAATAAACGTTTGCTGACCAGGCCACCGTGACGGTGGCGCGCGAATCGGCAGGTGGAGTTAGGTTGTGGTGGGCGCCGAGTCGGGTTCAAGCAGGGCCTTGCCTTCGGCGGCCGTGGCGCTGATGGTCATGATGTTGCTGAACCCGGCCATGTCGAATACACCGCGCACGTTGGGCAGCATCTCGCACAAGACCATTTTGCCGTTGAGCTTGTGGGTTTTCTTGGCGAACCCCAGAAACACGCGCAGACCGGCGCTGGTAATCAGCGCTAGCGTGGCGAACCGGATCAAGAACCGCCGCTCGCCCGAACCGATCAGGCTGTTCAACTGCTGCTCCAGTTGCGACGAGGTCATGCCGTCCAGTTCCCCGGTCAGCAGAACTTCGTTCACCTCGCCGGACTTGGCCACGTTCACGGTCAACACGTTTCGTCAAACCTCTTGATGATTGATCGGTCACCCCTCTCGGCATGAAATGACCACGGCGGGGAACCAAACCCGAACAGCCCAGCGGGGTCGCCGGGCGTGCCGCGGAGCCGGTTTAGAGTTGCAGGGGAGGCGTGTCGGGGGCGTCCGTATAGCCTTGGCTGATTTCGATGATGTTGCCTTCTGGATCGGCGACCCAGACGGTCTTCCAACCGGGAATGAAGGTATCGAAATCTAGGGGGCCGAGGGATATCCTGGCTTCCTCGCCTAGTTCGGCGAGTTTGGCGTCCACATCGTCAACCTGAAAGGCCAAATGTCGTACCCCAGCCCATGGATAGCCGTCCGCGCCCGGTGGGGAGATCGGCCGCTCCTCCTTGGCCTTAAAGATTTCCAGGGTCAGGTTGCCGGAGCGGGTGTAAACCAGTTCATCATCCCCCAGCGGAACAACACGTACCCGCTGGAAACCGAAGTATTTCGTGTAGAACCGCTCGATGGTCAGCGGATCCTTGCAGGTCAGCCCGACATGGGCGAAGGCAAGAGTGGGCATGGTTTCGCTCTCCGTGAATTCAGGCCAGGGATAGACGGTCAATGATGGCGCGGGCAAACTGATGGCAGTGGCCGCCACTACGGGCGGTGATGAGGTCGCCATCCACCACCACATCCTCGTTGGTGTAAACGGCGCCGTAGGCGCGCGCGTCACCGATCAGGTTATTGTGCACCACCACCCGCCGCCCGCGCACCAGTTCCGGCATTGGCGCCACCAGCCACATGCCGTGACAGATGATGCCCTTGAGGATGGTGGGTTCCGCGAACGCGCGCCGCAGGAATTCAGTGGCCGGCGGGGGACGCTCCGGATCCTCGGTGTAGCGCAACCGGTCCGCCACCATGCCGGAAGGTACGATGATCGCTGCGTAGCTTCGCAGTTCGGCATCGCTCATCCCCTCGAAGGATTCGCGACACTGAAGGGGCGCGCGATACTCATGACCCAGAAACTCCAGCACCGGCTGGCCCCAGAGGCGGGTGAGCAAATGCAACTCGATGCCTTCCTCGGCGAAACGATGCTGGTAGTACCAGATTTCCGGCTCGTAGTAATCGCCTTCGATCAGGATGCCGACTTTTTTGCCGTGCAGAGGCATGGGGCGGTCCTCCCGCTCAGGCGATACTGCCGTCGGCATACTGGACCACGCCGGCGAAGTGGATTTTGATCTTGCCGTTCTCGTCCAGCACCCAGTTGTCGTAGAAGCGGCAGGCGCCCTTGCTGCCGTCCATGCCCTCGAACTCGATGGCCTCGACCATCATCAGGCCGTTGGGCAATTCGGCCCAGAAGGCGATGTCGGTGGTGAGGTCCTTGAGCGTGAAAATGCGCGAGCGGAAGAATTCTTCCAGTTCCTTATGGCCGCGCACGTAAAGGGGCTGCTTATCCGGGGTCATGCTGCTGATTAGCACGCAGTCGGGAGCATATTGGTTGAGCAGACCCTCGACGTTGTGGGCGATGATGAAGTCGATGTGTTCGTTGTACAGCTTGCCCAGCGGGCTGTCAGGCACGTTTTTCTTCATGACTTGAATCTCCTTGGCGACGAAAGCGTTCTGGCGTCCCGCGCCCGGCGGGGGCGCGAAGCCGGATGGGATTTAGAGCTTGGCCGAACCCTCGTGGTATTCCAGCCGGTCCACGATGTAGGTGCGGACCACCGGCTTGCCGGTGACCGGATGAGCGCGCACCACCCAGCGCTGATAGGCGTCCAGCATGATGCGAGCGCTGTACGGCGCCGGCGGATTCCAGACGCTGGCCTTCCACTCAACCACCACGCCCAGGTTGTAGTCCTCACCCTGGCGATCCACCGTGACTGACTTGACCCGGTGATCCTCGTCGAAAAAGATGCGAATGACCCGCTGATACCAGCCCTCGAATTCCGCCTTGCCGTGCAGGGTGGCTTCGGGGAATACCATCTCTAGCCCTTCGTCGGCCAGCAGGGGCAGGATGTTGACCATGGGTTCGTGAACGTCCAGTGCCTTGTACCAGTCGGCCACGAACCGTTCGATTTCACTATTGCTCAGTTCAGGCATGGGAAACTCCTCTTTGCATGGGGAAAAGCAGCGGACGTCATTGGCCGCACCGGACCCCGATCAACTCGGGGTGGGTATCGTTCTCCAGCGCCAGATCGATCAGGAAGCTGCCTGGGCTGTTCAACATTTGCTCGATGGCGGGAACGATTTGCTCGGGACGCTCGACCCGGGTTGCCGCGACCCCCATCGATTCGGCCATCTTGACGAAGTCGAGGGGAGGGTGAGACAGATCGAAGCTCAGGGGGTAGGGACGCGCCGCGATGCCCAATTCCCGCCAGTAGGCTTGGATGTTCAGTTGCAGCAACCGGTAGGACAGGTTGTTGCACACCACGAACTTGACGTTCAGGTTGTGCCGCGTTGCCGTCCACAGCGCCTGAATGGTGTACATGCAGCCGCCGTCTCCGGAAAAACCGATCACCAGCTTGTCGGGGCAGGCCAGTTTCAAGCCGATGGCGCCGGGAAAGCCCAGACCCAGCGAGCCACCGCGGGTGAGGAAGTAATGTTCCGGCCGGCGCGGCGGGAAATAGCGGGTGATCGGCGGCGAGTTGGTCAGCGCCTCGTCGAAGATCACCGCATCCTCCGGTAAGCGTGGGGCCAGTTCCTCCATGAACCGGGCCATGTGGAGCGGCAGATCGGCGCGGCTGACCGCGTCCTTGGCTTTCTGCTCGGCGATACGCGCCATCTTGGCCGCGCCGATGGTCTGGCTTCGGGCTTGCGCTGCGGCCCGTTGCGCCGGGCTGAGGGTCCGCTCCAAGGCTTCGGCCAGGGCCGCCAGGGTCAACTTGGGGTCGGCGACCGCGCCCAACGTCACCCGATGGTTCTTAGCGATCTCGTAGCCGTCCAGATCGAAATGGATGACCTGGGCCCCCGACGCGAAGATGTCGCCCAGCTCCGGGAACACCTCCGGAACCATGTAGGTGCCGCAAACCAGATTGACGTCGCCCTTGCGGGTGATCGGCAGGCTCTGCGCGCCGAACATGTGCCCCGTCGCCCCCTGATACAGGGGATGCGTGGTGTCCATGTTCAGCTCGCCGTTGTTGGCTTCCCAGACCTCGGCGCCGAGCAGTTCGGCGACCTGGGTCAGTTCGGCCTGCGCCCGTGAGTAGGCGATGCCGTCGCCGATGAAGAGCATCGGTCGTTCGGCCGCCGCCAACCACCGCGCTGCTTCGTTCACCAGTTCCGGTTCGGGTGCGACCCGGCTGGACGGAATGAAAGTCGGGTAGACTGCCTCGGTGACGGGTGCGTCCAGGATGTCCATGGGCA
>JAXMFY010000020.1:0-63881 GCA_046347555.1 Candidatus Competibacteraceae bacterium
TTCCAAGGCCAAGAACACGGCGGTGAGCGGCCTCGTCGAAGCCGGCATCGCGGTCTCCGGCAAGGGCAAGGTGCGCCTCGTCAAACCCGCCGAACTCCCCGCCGACTGGGACCCGACCACCGATACCCGCCTGACGGTTTGGGAGATGGTGCATCACCTGGTGCGCGTGCTTGAAGCCGGCGGCGAATCCGCCGCCGCCGCGCTGGTCGCCAAACTCGGCAGTCAGGCCGAAATCGCGCGCGAGCTGTGCTACCGCCTCTACACCCTCTGCGAACGCAAGAAGCGCGCGGCCGAGGCGATGGCCTACAACGCGCTGGTGCAAAGCTGGCCGGAGATCATGCGGCTGGCGCGTGAAGCACCGCGTGCGGTGGCGTCCGGCACCAACGACCTCTTCGATCAGGAATAACCCGCCATGGCCATCACCAATCACGAACGCGTCGGCAAGGCGCTGGAACTTCTGAAAACCGGCTTGGGGCCGTTTGTCGGGCGCGAGATCAAGGCGGCGATTTCCGCCAACAGCATCTCGATGGATAAGGTGCGCAGCTTTGCCGAAGACCCGATTCTCGGCAAGAAGCCTATCGAGGAATGGGACGCGTCGGCGTTGCTGAAGCTGATGTGGGATACGTGGAATGAGGTGTTCAAGAAGACGCTGGGCTTTTCCGAGCGCAGCCTGGTGTCGGAAATCCGCGACTGGCGCAACCGGTGGGCGCACCAGCAGCCGTTCTCCAGCGATGACGCCTACCGCGCGCTGGATTCCGCTGGACGCCTGCTGACGGCCGTTTCGGCTTCGCAGGCCGACGAGGTGGAGAAGATGAAGATGGAACTGCTGCGCGTGCGCTTCGACGAGCAGGCGCGCAGCGAGAAACGCAAGTCGTCGAGCATCGCCATCGAGAGCGGCGTGACAGGCAGCCTCAAGCCCTGGCGCGAGATCGTGATGCCGCACGACGACGTGGCCAGCGGTCGCTACCAGCAGGCCGAGTTCGCCGCCGACCTGTGGCAGGTGCATCTGGGCGAAGGCACCGACGAATACCGTAACCCGGTGGAGTTTTTCCGCCGCACCTACCTGACCGCCAGCCTCAAGGAGATGCTGGTCGGCGCCGTGCGTCGCCTGACCGCGGGCGGCGGTGACCCCGTGGTGCAGTTGCAGACCAACTTCGGCGGTGGCAAGACGCACTCGATGCTGGCGCTGTATCACCTATTTTCCGGGATTGCGCCGAGCGAACTGGCGGGGATCGACGCGGTGCTGCAGGTGGCCGGCGCGAGCACGGTACCGACGGCGCGGCGCGTGGTGCTCGTGGGCAACAAGATTTCGCCGGGAAACCCGTCGGTGAAAGCCGATGGGACGGTGGTGCGTACCCTGTGGGGCGAACTGGCCTGGCAACTCGGGGGCAAGGCAGCCTTTGCCCGCGTGGCGGCCGACGACGAGAAGGCGACCAGCCCCGGCGACGTGCTGCGCGAACTGTTCAACGACTACGGCCCGTGCCTGATCCTGATTGACGAGTGGGTCGCCTACGCGCGCCAGTTGCACGACCAGAGCGATCTGCCGGCCGGCGGTTTCGAGACGCAGTTCACCTTCGCCCAGGTGCTGACCGAGTCGGCCAAGCTGGCGAAGAACTGCTTGCTGGTCATCAGCCTGCCGGCGTCCGATACCTCTGGCTCGCCGCATACGCAGTCCGACGACGTGGAGGTGGGTGGCACGCGCGGGCGCGAGGCGCTGGACCGCCTGCGCAATGTGGTGGGCCGGGTCGAATCCTCCTGGCGGCCGGCGAGCGCCGAGGAAGGTTTCGAGATCGTCCGCCGCCGCCTGTTCCAGCCGCTGGCCGACCCGGAGCAGTTCAAGCAGCGTGATGTGGTGGCCCGCGCCTTTGCCGATTTCTACCGCACCAATCAGGCGGAGTTTCCGCCCGAAACCCGCGATGCCGACTACGAGCAACGCATCAAGGCGGCCTACCCGATCCATCCGGAAATCTTCGACCGGCTCTACACCGACTGGAGCACCCTGGTGAAATTCCAGCGCACGCGCGGCGTGCTGCGGCTGATGGCGGCGGTGATTCACAGCCTGTGGGAGAAAGGCGACCGCAATCCGCTGATCCTGCCGGCCAATGTGGCGATTGATGATCCGCGCGTGCAGTCGGAACTGACCCGCTATCTTTCGGACAACTGGGTGCCAGTCATCGAAAAGGATGTGGATGGCGCCAATTCGCTGCCGCTCAAGCTGGATAGCGAATTGCCCAATCTGGGCAAATTCTCGGCCTGCCGGCGCGTGGCGCGCGCGATTTACATGGGCTCGGCGCCCACGACGGCGGCGGCGCACAAGGGCATCGAAGATCGCCGGGTAAAGCTGGGCTGCGTGATGCCGGGCGAGTCTCCCGCCGTGTTTGGCGATGCGCTACGGCGCATGGCCAGCGCCGCCACCTACCTCTACAACGATGGCCCGCACTACTGGTATTCGATCCAGCCGACGGTGACCAAGCTGGCCGAGGACCGCGCCGAGCAGTTAAAGCGCGACCCGGACAAGGTGGTTGAGGAGTTGGAGCGCCGGCTCAGGAAGGACATCGCGAACACCGGGGATTTTCAGCGCATCCACCCCATGCCGCCTTCCGGCGCCGACGTTCCCGATGACCTCGACGCCCGCCTGGTGGTGCTGGGCACCGCCCACGCCTACAGCAAGGAAGCCGGCAACGCCGCCGAGGTGGCCGCCAGGGCCATCCTCGAAAACCGTGGCAATACGCCCCGCCTGTATCGCAACACCCTCGTCTTTCTGGCTGCCGACAAGACCCGATTGCAGGACCTCGATGAAGCGGTGCGCAAGGTTCTGGCCTGGCAGTCGATCCTGGCCGACGAGGCGAATCTGGGGTTGACAACGCACCAGAAAAGACAAGTCGAGCAGCAGATGGCCTCAGCCGACGGGGCAACAACTGCCCGCCTGCCCGAGACGTATCAATGGCTGCTGGTACCAGTGCAAAAAACGCCACAGGCGCCTGTGACCTGGGAAGTGCTACGCCTTTCCGGAACCGATGCGCTGGCCGTGCGCGCCAGCAAGAAGCTGCGTACCGACGAGCTTTATCTCACCGGCTTCGCGCCGACGCGGCTGAAGATGGAACTGGACAAGATTCCGCTGTGGCGCGGTAACCATGTCGCGGTCAGGCAGTTGGTCGAGGATTTCGCACGTTATCCATACTTGCCGCGCCTCAAGGACAGCGGTGTGCTGCTGCATGCAATCTGCGATGGCGTGAATTTGCTGACGTGGTCGCAGGACAGTTTCGGATTCGCCGACGCCTTCGATGAAGCGGCGGGCCGCTACAAGGGCTTACGTGGCGGAACGATGGTGAATCTTTTCGATCCGCATTCCACCGGCCTGGTGGTGAAGCCGGAGGTGGCGAGCCGGCAGCTTGACGCCGAGCGCGCGCCGCCGCCTGGAGGGACACCCAGCCAACCCGGTGGTGGCCGCGTACAGTCGCAACCGCTACCGGGTGGGGCGCCACAGCCCCAACTGGCGCCGGCTGCCGCCCGGCCCAGACGCTTCCACGGCACGGCGGTTCTGGACGCAACGCGCGTTGGCCGCGATGCCGGCAACATCGCCGAGGAAGTCATCTCACACCTCGCCGGCCTGGTCGGCGCCCGCGTGACGGTGACCCTTGAAATCGAGGCCCACTTGCCGGACGGCACCCCGGACAATGTCGTGCGGATCGTGACGGAAAACGCCCGGACGCTGAAGTTTACGAGTCAGGGGTTTGAGAAGGAGTAGCTTTGTCGTCTCTGTCCAATCCCTACTTCCGCCAGCGGAGGGAGTGAACGCTTGCACGCAAGTCAGGGTTTCATCGCACCGCGCAATGGGTGAAAATGAATTTTTCAACAATTCGCGCGTTTCCAGCGCAAGGGCGCCAAAAGAAATTGGGGGTACTTGTGGGGGTATCAAAAGCAAAGCCCAGTCAAGCGCTGTAAACGAATCGATGAGGATAGACGCTTTATGCTCCTGATGATCGACAACTACGACTCCTTCACCTACAACCTGGTGCAATATCTGGGCGAGCTGGGCGAGGAGGTGCGGGTGTACCGCAACGACCAGGTCACCCCGGAAGAAATCGCCGAGATGAAGCCGGAGCGCATCGTGCTTTCGCCCGGCCCCTGCACGCCCACCGAAGCCGGCGTGTCGCTGGCGGTCATCGAGCGGTTCGCGGGCCAGACGCCGATTTTCGGGGTTTGCCTGGGCCACCAGAGCATCGGCCAGGCCTTCGGCGGCCGGATCGTCCGCGCCGGTCAGGTCATGCACGGTAAAACCTCCGCTGTCCACCACCACGGCCAGGGCGTATTCGCCGGCCTGCCCAACCCGTTCACCGTGGTGCGCTATCATTCCCTGGTGATCGAGCAAGCCAGCATCCCGGATTGCCTGGAAATCACCGCCTGGACTGAAACCCCGGACGGCGGGCTGGACGAAATCATGGGCGTGCGGCACAAGACGCTGCCGGTCGAGGGCGTGCAGTTCCATCCCGAATCCATCCTGACCGAGCACGGTCACGCCCTGCTGCGCAACTTTCTCAACCCGCACTGAACGTCTCGGAGAACCTTTCGATGTCCATCACCCCCCAGGAAGCTCTGCAACGCACCATCGAACATCGCGAGATCTTCTATGACGAGATGCTGTCGCTGGTGCGCCAAATCATGGCCGGCGAGATTTCGCCGGTGATGACCGCCGCTATCCTCACCGGCCTGCGGGTCAAGAAGGAAACCATTGGCGAGATCACCGCCGCCGCCTCGGTGATGCGCGAGCTGTCCACCAAGGTCCAGATCCCGCCACCGCACCAACATTTCGTGGACATCGTCGGCACTGGCGGCGACGGCGCGCACACCTTCAATATCTCCACCGCCACGATGTTCGTCGCCGCCGCCGCCGGCGCGCGGGTCGCCAAGCATGGCAACCGCGGCGTTTCCTCCAAATCCGGCAGCGCCGACGTATTGGAAGCGCTAGGCGCGCGCATCGACCTGAACCCGGCGCAGGTGGCCGAGTGCGTGCAAACCACCGGCATCGGCTTCATGTTCGCGCCGAACCATCACAGCGCCATGAAAAACGTCGCCCCGGTCCGCCGCGAGATGGGCGTGCGCACCATTTTCAACATCCTCGGTCCCCTGACCAATCCGGCTGGCGCCCCCAACCAGCTCATGGGCGTGTTCCACCCTGATCTGGTCGGCATCCAGGTGCGGGTCATGCAGCGGCTCGGCGCGCAACATGTCCTCGTGGTTTGGGGCAAGGACGGCATGGACGAAATCTCGCTGGGCGCCGCCACCCTGGTCGGCGAACTCAGGAACGGCGAGATTCTGGAATACGAAATCCACCCCGAGGATTTCGGACTGGCCATGATGTCGAATCGAACCCTCAAGGTCGAAGACGCCGAACAATCCAGGGCCATGCTGCTGGCCGCGCTGGACAATCAGCCCGGCGCTCCGCGCGATATCGTTGCCCTCAACGCCGGCGCGGCGCTGTATGCCGCCAATCGAACCGATTCCATCGCCGGCGGTCTGGCGCTGGCGTGGGAAGCGCTCGCCAGCGGCGCGGCGCGGGCCAAGCTGGACGAATTCGTGCGCTGCACCCAGAAGCTGGCTTCATGAGCGACATCCTGCAACGAATCCTCGCCCGCAAGGCCGAGGAAGTCGCCGAGCGCGGCGCGCGGTTGGGACTGCCGGAACTGCGCCAGCGGATCAAACGTCTGCCGCCGCCCCGGCCATTCCAGCGCCCTCTGGAACGGACCATCGCTGGGGGGCGACCTGCGGTCATCGCCGAAATCAAGCGCGCCTCGCCCAGCAAGGGTTTATTGCGCGATCCGTTCCTGCCCGCCGCCATTGCCCGAAGCTATGCCGCCGCCGGCGCCTGTTGCCTGTCGGTGCTTACCGACCGCGATTTCTTCCAGGGTCACGAGGATTTTCTTCGGGAAGCGCGAGCGGCCTGCGAACTGCCGGCGCTGCGCAAGGACTTCATCATCGACCCCTATCAGGTGTACGAAGCCCGCGCCATCGGCGCCGATTGCATTCTGCTGATCGTGGCCGCCTTGGATGACGCCACGCTGGCGGAACTGGCGCGACTGGCGGCGGACCTGGGCATGGACGTGCTGGTGGAAGTCCACGACGCCGAGGAACTGGAGCGGGCACTGGCCAGTGGCGCGGCGTTGATCGGCATCAACAACCGCAACCTGCGCACCTTCGAAACCCGGCTGGACACCACGCTGAATCTGTTGCCCCAAATCCCCGCTGACCGCATGGTGGTCACCGAAAGCGGCATCCATACACCCGCTGACGTGGCGTTGATGCGTGCGCATGATGTTCACGCCTTTTTGGTGGGCGAAGCCTTCATGCGCGCGCCTGACCCCGGCGAGAAACTGGCGGAGCTGTTCGGTTAAACTCCGCGTCCACCGTCTCCCACCGGGAGCGCCAGGGTTTATCGCCAATCCAAGGAGTCCATATGAAAACCCACGTCACTTGGCTGAAGGACATGATCTACGTGGCTCAATCGCCCAGTGGTCATGCCGTGGTCATGGACGGTCCGCCAGAACTGGGCGGTCACAATCTCGGGCCGCGCCCGATGGAAATGCTGCTGATGGGCCTGGGCGGTTGCACCGCGATCGACGTGGTCAACATCCTGCGCAAATCCCGGCAGGACTTGCACGACTGCGAGGTGCAACTCGAAGCCCAGCGGGCCGACAGCGACCCCAAGGTTTTCACCGAGATTCATGTGCATTTCATCTTGAGCGGCAAGAATCTGAGCGCCAAGCACGTCGAACGCGCGATCCAGTTGTCGGCGGAAAAGTACTGCTCGGCCTCGATCATGCTCGGCCAGACCGCCCGGATCACCCATACCTTTGAAATCCGCGACGCTTGAAAACCTCTAACCCTTCAATGCTACCCTTCAATCTCGCCGTATTTGCCAGTTCTCCGCAAGAAACACCGGCGCCGTGGGCGGCGGATCGGGCTTTTTCGTTTGGGGGAGGATCGACGCGGTGTCGCTAAGGCCAACGATGTCCAAATTGCGACTGCAAGGGTTCAACAGCCTCACCAAAACGCTCAGCTTCAACCTTTACGATATCGGCTACGCCGCGACGCCCGCGCAGCAGGACCGCTACCTCGCCTATATCGACGAGGCGTACAACACCGAGCGGTTGACCCAAATCCTGACCACCGTCTCCAGGATCATCGGCGCCAGCATCCTGAATATCGCTCGCCAGGATTACGAGCCGAAGGGAGCCAGTGTCACCCTGTTGATCTCCGAGGAGGCGGTCGCCTCCGACCGTCTGTCCAACTCCGAGTCGCCCGGTCCGTTGCCGGATGCGGTGGTCTGCCACCTGGACAAGAGCCATATCACCGTGCATACCTACCCGGAAAGTCATCCCGACAACGGCATCCGCGCCTTCCGGGCTGACATCGACGTTTCGACCTGTGGCCGCATCTCTCCGCTCAAGGCGCTGAACTACCTGATTCACAGTTTTGAAGCGGACATCGTCACCGTCGATTACCGAGTACGCGGCTTCACGCGGGACATCACCGGCAAGAAGCATTTCATCGACCATCCCATCAATTCGATCCAGAATTTTCTGGCCAGGGACACGCGCGAGCGTTATCAGATGATCGATGTCAACGTCTATCAGGAACACATCTTTCACACCAAGATGGTCCTGAAGGATTTTGAACTGAGCAGCTATTTGTTCAACGTGGAGCAGGACGTGGCGCCTCACGAACAGGCCGAAATCGAGCGGCGGGTGCGGCGGGAAATGGCCGAGATTTTTTACGGCGAGAATCTACATCAGGGGTTACGGATTTAAGGCCCTGGTCCCCTTCTTTCCCTTGAAGAGCAAGGGAAAAATGGCCGATTCAAACCCAGTAGGTCGTCTGGGTCATCACTTTCGACGCTCCCTTCATCAGCACGCGCACCGGGAACGGCAAACGCGCCGCGCCCGCCGTCATCGCGTTGGTGGCGTGACGGGCCTCGTCTTCCCGCATCTGCTCCAGAATGGCCCGGCTTGGCTGGTCGGCCGCCGGCAGGCGCTCCAAGTGATCGTTCAGGTGCTCGACCACCTGCCGCTCGGTCTCGGCGACGAAGCCCAGGCTCCAGCGATCCCCGGCCGCGCCGGCCAGCGCGCCGATGGCGAAGGCGCCAGCGTAAAACAACGGATTCAAGAGACTGGGGCGATGGTTCAGTTCCTGAAGGCGCCCCTCGCACCAAGCTAGATGGTCGTTTTCCTCGACGGTGGCCCGTTCCATCCGATCCCGCACCTCGGTCAACCGCGCCGTCAACGCCTGCCCCTGATACAGCGCCTGGGCACAGACTTCACCCGTGTGGTTGACCCGCATCAACCGCGCCGCTTGCTGCCGTTCCCGTGGCGGCAATTCAGCCGGCGGCGCGGCGGCGGCGGGATTGGGCCGGCCGGTGGTCGCCGGTTGGCCGAACAGGGTGCGAACCGCCTGGTCCAGATTGATCAACAGCATGTCAAGGGGGGTATAGTTGCGAGTGGTCATCAGCGAACGTCCAAAACCGGGATGAGGAGTGGAAGTGTCCTATTATCGCCATCATGTGTTCTTTTGCACCAACCTGCGGCCCGACGGCTCGCAGTGCTGCCAGCAGTGCGGCGCCCAGGAAGCTCGCGATTACGTCAAGCAACGAGTCAAGCAACTGGGACCGGCCATCCCGCATAAAGTGCGGATCAACACCGCCGGTTGCCTGGACCGTTGCGCCGAGGGGCCGGTCATCGTGATCTATCCCGAGGAAACCTGGTACACCTACGTCGACCAGACCGATCTCGATGAAATCATCGGGGAACACTTGGTCCACGGCCGCCCGGTGGAACGCCTGCGCATCTAGGGCGCGCGACGTCGCTTCCGCGCTCGCGCGAGTTTGACATGGCCCACTTTGGCGATCTCGCCTGGTTTCGGGGTGTGGGGAAGCTAGCTTGAAGCTTTGTGGCATGAACGTCATCCAAGCTTCCCAGCGTTCGAAACACAGGTACTGGTCAAGGTGCGACTGTCACCGAACAAGCGTCGTCGGGAGGGCAATGGTCGGCGCGGTAGTATGTGGGCGGTCCGGCCCCGGTCCAGAAACTCCACCCATTCGGGCACGCGGGGATGGGACACCGACTGGCGGACCGGGACAGAGCCGAATCCCCGCCGCAACGCCTCGCGGCGGATCGGTTCGTGGCCATACAGATCGCCCCTCAAAGGCCAGCGGCAGGGTCTGGTTCGCCGGAACGGTAGGTCTCGACCACGCCCGCCTGGTGTAACGCCTGGAACAAACGGGCAAACAATGATTTCGCTTGCCCCGGTTCGGTGGCATCCAGCCAGTGGCGGATTCGATTATCCGACTGTTGAAATGGGGCTCTTGACGCCCCGCCACCGCGCTCGCATAATGATTCGCTATCTTATGGATCCCCTCTCCTTGGCTACGTAGCTCAGGCGGTTAGAGCACGGCACTCATAATGCCGGTGTCGGTGGTTCAAGTCCACCCGTAGCCACCAATCAAATCAAGTGGTCGTGACCCTTCCTTACTCCCGGATCGAGAGCGGATGGGGAAATTTCTGGAATGAAGGTTCCGCCATCTTCCCCACCGCCGCCAGCAAATTCCCCAACTCGGCGGTACTGTAGCGCGACTTGCTGATCCGGAACGAATTTTAGGACCAGCCCAGGGGCTAGAGACCATTGCGCGGCGATCGGTGGACTGCGGGGTCATATTTCCGCTTTCAGGAAAATTTCCTTCCCAAGGGAGCCCTTAAGCAACTTCAGTTCTCTCTTCTCGGAAAAATCGGCCGGTGTATATTCATTCGATAGTTTCTCCTCGCCAAGAAGACCAAGCCTCTGATACGCCTCGGCGACTAATTCACTGCAAAAGAGGCTGGTAAGGTCTTCGGAGTTTCTTCCCAAGGGTCCATCATAGGCGGCCTTGATTAACTCAATTTTATTCTGTTCATATTCACGGCCTGCTAACTCGCGTCGAAGTTGCATCAACTTCTTGATATCTTCGTTATCGAACGTGACGCCTTCCAATTGACGTACCGCAATTTCTCCATCGTAGCCTTCAATACGTGAACTGAGAGGGACGAGTTGGACACCTTTGCGAGGAATTTTGGTATCAAGGTCAACGAGGGAGCTTAATGTAGTTGACTCCCATACAGTGACGAAGTCATATTCAGGCAGCACGACGATCATCCCCACGTGGGACCACCGACTAAGTGTGGCCCATTTGATACCGGCGCTAATGCCACCTTTTCCAGAAAACAAGACCACATCGCCAGTCTTGAGTTTTTGACGCATACTTTCGTTGTAGAGCTTCGGTTTTGCCATGACTTTCTCCTGTATGTGGATGAGAAACGCAACGACCGTATTCAGCCACCTGACACGTCGAGAGTGGGGCAGATTGACTGCAACGCATCAATGCATCGTTGCGCATTAAATGAAGTCCGCCTCCTGTATACGATACACGCGGGTTCCTAAAACTCCGGACGCACTGAGTTTATTGATTTCCTGGCGAAGAGTCTGCAGTCGCCCCGCATACTGGGGCTCTCCAAGCTGTAGAAGCGCCTTTAATGGATTCGCGCTGTGAAGTGCCGTCACGATAGCCGAGCTTTTCGCGCGACCCTGATGCCGTATGTCGGCAATCACCAAGCAGATTCGATCTTCGATCCCTTCCAGGCCATACTGCTTCGCGTATTGCAGCATCTTGCTCTTGAAATGCTCAATGCCGATCCGCACTTGCACATCACGATGAAGAGGATCGTTTTGTACCCAATGGACGAACTTGGCCGCTTGAATGATTTCCGTGTCTTCTACTTCCTTGAGCGACGGATTCAGATAGTCGATCAATGGTAAAGTCGAGACGTCATCCTCAAGTTGCTCAAGGCCGGAGTCCGTAATCCGATAGACGCGATTGCTGTGAACTTCCAAATCAGGGAAGTACTCCTGCGCTTGTGGTAGGGTAAGGAGAGAACGGAGGTAGACTACGAAATCACCGTTTGGGACATGCGCAGCGTACTGCAAAAATGAGAAGGTAAAACGAGCTTTGTCATAGGTATTTAGCGTGTGATAAACAGCTCCTTCAGCCATGGCCGTTGGATGAATGAAGTCAGCCCAGAAGCCATACGTGGCTCTGTAGGCGTCGCGATCATATTTCTGGGCCGAGGTGCCTCTTGTGTTCATGAGGCCTTTTCCGCCCTCGTAGGAAACTCGGCTACCTATGAAAAATCTTTGGCCGTCGATCTTTCCGTAGTACTGATTACCCTGTTCCAGAGAAAAGCTCACTAATTTCACTTTCAATCCCTCCACAAAAGTCTTGGTTGATGCCTAATGGCTGAATTCACCGGCTTGGCGTGGCTTACCGCGATAGATACGGTGGAGTGATGAGTTAGGCGTTACAGTAGGTGCGGCCCTTTGGTTGCAAGAAACTCTCCATTACCGACAGGGACCGTGCATATGGTGAAGTCTGGGTCAGCGGATACCTCGGTGATGAAGGGTTCCATTTCATTTGCATGTGAGATGGCGTTGTCTACAATAAGAAGCCCTCCATCTCGCAAGACTCGCTTAATGTCAGCCCACCATCCCACATATTCAGAGCGCTCGGAATCAAGGAAGATCAGGTCGAAGTCAGAGTCATCCATGTTCTTCAGCAATATCCCGGCTTCTCCATGTAGTTGAATAATGACTTGTGAAAGACTGGATCGCTCGAAGTTTTTGGCTGCGAGTCGTACCTTGATGTCGGATAACTCAATTGTAGTAACGTGCCCATTAACGGCTTGCACCGCTTGAGCCAGCCAGAGAGTCGAATAACCATTTGATGTTCCTATTTCAAGTACACGTCGAGCGTTGGTGGCCTGGACAAGCACAGCAAGGAACTCACCCGTGTCGCGGGTGATATTCAGCATGCGACGAGGACGCTCGGATGTCGCTGAATCATTACGCTGACCGAATTCCTCCAATTCACTCAACAATTTTTGCAACGAATCATTCATGCGATATCTCCTGACACCCAATCAGTGATTATGTTGTTTCGGCCTATCTACGCAAACTCAGCCACTATTGAGAACAATAACTTGATTTTGCTTTCCTTTTCCAGCGGTATAATTCCATGCGCCACCTGAAAATCCCACCACGCTCGCCGTCCGCCCGAAGCCGGACCCGGCGCCACGAGACACCTTCAACCCATGGGCATCTTCCATGCCACAGCCGCGCATGGCGCGGATATTGTTATCCGTGAAGGGGTTATCGACGCCGGTTCATTTTTTTTAGCGCTGGGGCGATTTCAATTTGAAACAGGGAGTTTCACGCCGTTTCAGTTTGCAACCAGTGCCTGTCGATCAAGGCGTGTCCACCCGATTACCCACATCTTCATCTTACTGATTAGTAACAAAATAATAAGCAAACGTTCCCTCCCCCCTTGCGGGGGAGGGTTAGGGTGGGGGGTTACAGCGGCGACGATGAACGGAATTTTGAGCGTTTTAGCTCGACTTTGAACCTGCCGCGGGTTTTTACCCCCCACCCCGGCCCTCTTACAAGTGTAGGTTTTTTCATGTCTCACCTGCAGGTACTGGTAATGGCAGGTTGCTCGGGGCGATGGGCACGGCGGGCCAGGGTTCCGGGCAACCGTGACCGAGAGGTAATGGCTGGTGATTGAAGAGCGCCGCTACGATCAATGACCAGCCATGGCGGAAGATACCGACCAACCGCCAGCGCCGGCCCTGTTGCCGGGGCGAACCGGGCACGGGCGGAAACGTGGCGAGCGGGAGGTGAGCTTCGGCTTCGCCGCCCACGGCCAACACCCACCAGGTGCTGAGGGCGAGGGCCAACCAGAGGCGTGCTGCCCGGTCAGGATCGGTCATCCGGGTGTAGTGCCATTGCCAGCCGCCCCCTTGATTTTTTTGAAACCCTGTTCGATCCAGGCGCGCAACCCGTACCAACAGGCGTCGGCGGCTTGGGGGGCAAATCGGTGAGGAGCAACCATGGCTCCCGGTGGCCTTCACCCCAATAGGCTAGCAGTGTGCAATCCAGGCGGTTTTTTCCCGGCGAACGCCGTGCCTTGACCTTGCCATCGGTGCCCCACCGCCGGTGTCCAGTGGGTCAACGGGTAGCGGTGAACCCAGCCCCCGGCCGGAACGTGCCCCCAGCGTTGACCCGTAACAGTGGGTGCCAACCCAGGTGCTCGATGGCCTCGAATAACCACTGGGCGTATAACCCACGATCGGCGAGCACCAACACCGTCCAGGTCGGCGGTATCTGGCCGCGCAAGGTCTTCAACAAGGCCAGCCACTCGGGCCGCCACGGCTGTTTGACCCCGGCGGGCAACACCTTCCACCGGATCGGGACCGCACAGCCCCGGTACAGCACACTGATCACCAACAGCACGAAGCGCTGGCCGAGCGTGGTGGCATCGAGCGCCACCGCCAGTTGGGTCCCAGACCACCCCGCCAACACCCAGTTCAGCCACGGCGCCCAGCACGGGCCCAGGTCGAGTTCGGTCCGATGCGCGCCAGCTTTCGCCTCGGCGTCGCGGTAGGTATCGCGCAACCGTTCCCGCACGGTGTGGAATGGCTGGCCCAGCCGGCAGGACCACCAGTCAGCAATCGCCGTCAGACTACACGACCGCACCAGGATCATCCCCAAACTCCACAACGCCAAACCCATGACCATCGGTTGACTGAGATGGGAAAAGTGCTTGGCAATTTCTATGCGCCATTGATACAGTTCGGGCGAGCGAGACATGATGATTGCTCCGGTAACCAGGCGATTTCCCTATCGGCTATTTTACCGCAACCTCATGTCTCGCTTACTCTTTATCTAACGCCCCCGGAAAAACCTACACTTGTAAGACCCCGGCCCTCCCCCGCAAGGGGGGAGGGGGATTTGTGGGTAATCGGGTGGGCGTGTCATCGGCCGCATCATGCGGCGCGGGTGGAATTTGCTTGCGTTCGATCAATCCGATCCCAGCACTTTTTGCGAAGCGTCATGCCGGCACCATCACCCCTATCGCCACCGATAGCGGTCTTGGTCATGGCCGGATCCTGGACGGTCGGCGCGCGTAACCCCCATTGACTGGCGATGTCGCCGATTGGCGCCAGTCCATGAAGCGATTTCAGCGAGAAATTGACTGTAGACACGGGGATTGGACTAGCTCCTGATAACCGCTTGGTATACTCCAGTGATCATGCAACAGCTTGTGCCGATCAGCGCGGTACGTGGCGTGCCTGGCGGTGTTCCTAAGGTGGATGTGGATATCAATAAAAAACACGATGACCGGTTACGCTTCTAATCAGGATGGCTCTTTGAGTGAATTCACGGACCCGGAATTAACCCGCCTGCGGGAAACACTGCGACAAACAGGGTGATGGCGACCATGAACAAACTCCCCATCGGCATCCAGACCTTCCGGGAAATCCGCGAGGAAGGTTACTGCTACGTGGACAAGACCCCACTGGTGGCGCGGCTGGCCGACGAAGGCAAGTACTACTTCCTGGCCCGGCCCCGCCGCTTCGGCAAGAGCCTGCTGGTCAGCACCCTAGCCGCCGCGTTCGCCGGCGAGCGGGAACTGTTCACCGGCTTGCATCTGGAGGATCACTGGGACTGGAACCGTCGCCATCCGGTGATCGTGCTGGATTTCGGCGAGGGAATCCTGAGCGATGTGGATTCGCTGGCCGCATCGGTTGCCGTGCAACTGGAAGAATGCGCCGCCGCGCACGGAGTAACGCTACCCGCCAATCCGTACATTCACCTGCGCCTGCACGGTCTGATCCGCGCGCTCCACGCCGCGACCGGCGAGCGGGTGGTGGTGCTGGTGGACGAATACGACAAGCCGATTCTGGATCATTTGCACCAGCCGAAGCGGGCGTTGGAACTGCGCGAGGGGTTGCGCAACCTCTACTCGGTGTTGAAAACCCAGGACGCCCGGCTGCGCTTCGTATTGCTGACCGGCGTCAGCAAATTCTCCAAGGTCTCGCTGTTCTCCGGGCTGAACAATCTCAAGGACATCACCCTGGACGAGCGGTTTGCCACGCTCTGCGGTTATACCCAGACCGAACTGGAAGGCGCGTTCGCGGCGTGGCTGGACGGGGTGGATCTGGCGGAATTGCGGCAGTGGTACAACGGCTACAACTTCCTCGGCGAGTCGGTCTACAATCCATTTGATATCCTGTTGTATCTCGATAATCGCCAATTCCGCAGCTACTGGTTTGAGACCGGCACGCCCACCTTTCTCATCAACCTGCTCAAGGCGCGGCGCTATCCCCTGGCCACGCTGGACGATTTGGAAGTCGGCGAAACCCTGCTGAGCAGTTTCGACGTGGGCTTCATCGAACCGGAAACCCTGCTGTTCCAGACGGGCTATCTGACCCTGCGCCAACAGCTTCGCCAGGCGGGACGCATTAAGTACCGGCTCGGCTATCCCAATCAGGAAGTGCGGATGAGCCTGAACGAAGTCCTGCTCAACCATTTAACGCCCGATACTCAGCGCCGGGAACAGACCCAGAACCGGATTTTCACTGCCCTGGATACCGACGACCCCAACGCCCTGCGTCAGGCGTTCCACGCCTTTTTCGCCTCCCTCCCCCACGACTGGCATCGGCGCAACGACATCGCCGACTACGAAGGCTATTGGGCCTCCCTGGTCTACTGCTACTTCGCCGCCCTGGGGTTGACCGTGATTCCCGAAGATGTCACCAACCACGGGCGCATTGACCTGACCATCTTGTGGGCGGGGCGGGCCTGGCTGCTGGAATTCAAGGTGGTGGAACTGAGCGAGCCGGGCCGGGCGCTGGAACAAATCCAGACGCGCGGCTATCACCAGAAATACGCCGGCCAGCCCGTTACGTTGATCGGCATGGAGTTCAGCCGCGCCGAGCGCAACCTGGTCGGGTTCGAGTGGCGGCGAATGCCGTAAACGATGGAGGACGGTCCCATGCGCATTCTGCTTGTCAAACCCAAGGCCCAGCTTCCAACCGTGCGGGGTCTCGAACGTTTCCAGCGCCTGGAACCCCTGGAGTTCGGTTATCTGGCCGCCGCGCTTCCAGCGGAACACGAGGTGCGGGTGCTTGATCTACGGCTGTACCGGTTCGCCGACCATGTTTTCCAGCGCGAGCTGGCCCGGTTTCGGCCCGATCTGGTGGGCTTTACCGCTTACACCCACGAGTCGGGAATCATGAAACGGCTGGCGGGCACGGTACGGCAGTTGCTGCCGAAGGCCCGGATCGTGGTCGGTGGTCATCACGCCACCGTGATCCCCACCGATTGCAATATTCCCGTTATCGATTACATCGTGCGCGGCGAGGGCTGCGCGCCGTTTCACGCCCTGGTGACGGCGCTGGCGCGGGGTGAGGAGCCCGAGAATATCGCCAACCTGCTGTTCACCAGCGAGCGCTTCGACGCGGAAGCCGCCAAGACCTGGCCCCGCTATCCCGATCCCGCCACCATCCCGATCCCGCGCCGCGACCTGTGGGACCGCCGCCACTATTACTGCATTTGGGTGTGCGAGAACCCGCGCGACTGGCAGGTTCTGCTCCCACCGGTCGCGATGGCGCGCACCTCCTACGGCTGCAAGATGGTCTGCTCGTTTTGCATCGTGCCGCTCCTGTGCGGCGGCGCGCATCGGCCGCGCCCGGCCGAGATGGTGGCCGAGGATCTGGCGCGGATTACAGCCGATCACGTCTATTTTTCGGATGACGAAAACTTTATCGACGAAGCCTACGGTTTCGAACTGGCCGAGGCGCTGGCGCGGCGTGGAGTCAAGAAGCGTTACTTTGCTTGGGCGCGCGCCACGACTGTGCTACACTCACCGGAGTTGTTGCGGCGCTGGCGCGAAATCGGTTTGGACGGCGTGTTCGTCGGCTTCGAGTTCGCCACCAATCAGGAATTGAAGGCGGCGCGCAAGGGCGGCACGGTGGCGCACAACGAGCGCGCCCACGACACGCTGCGCCGGCTGGGCATCGCCTGCCACGCCGCGTTCATGGTCCGCCCGGAGTATGGCCACGCCGAGTTCCAGCGCCTGCGCGATTATGTCGGCGCCATGCCCCCGGCGCAGTGCAGTTTCACCGTCTGCACCCCGTCGCCCGGCACGCCGGACTACGAAGCGGCGCGGCCAATGTTCTGGTGCGGCGATGCCTACGATCTGCACGATTGCATGCATCCGCTCACGCCCACCGCGCTGCCGTTGCGCGAGTTCAGCGCCCTGCTGGCGCGGCAGATCGGCGAAGCGGGCCGGCGCAATCCGCTGCGGGTCGAGCGCCATCTGACCCGTCCGTGGGAACTGGCGCGGATTGTCCATGCCGACTGGCATTACCAGCGGGCGTTCCGGGAACTGTACCGCGACTACCCGCGCGAATTATGGGAGTGGCCAGGAGACGTCGGCTTGCCGGGCCACGGCGGCCTTCAGGCGGATTGATCGAGTTGATCGAGACGTGAGTGATGAACAGCCTGCGTGTTCTGAAAAGACTTGGCGCGATCATCTTCATGGGCTGCTGGCTGATCGCCGGGTTTCCCATTCAACCGGCGTGGGCCGCCGAGCCATCGGAATCGAAAAAAACGATCGCGGTGGTTGAATTCGCGGTTCGCGGCGGCGATCTGGATCCGCAGGCCGGCGCGATCATCGCCGATTCCATCACCTCGGCCATTGCCAGCCTGGGCTATTTCGCCCTCAAGGATCGCCTGTCCCTGAGCGCTATCGCCAGGATGGCTAAAAACAACCCCTTTGGCTCGATTGGCCCCATCGATGCCGAAACGGCCATGCAACTGGGAAAGCTGTACGGCATTCATGGCGTCGTGACTGGCACGGTCAGCCGCCTGGGAGGGCGAGTCCGGGTCACGGCCCGTTTGATCGACACCCGCACCGGCACCGTCCTGCGCAGCGGCGAGATCGAGGATCGGGATATCGATGCGGTCCAGGTCAAACTCGGCCAACTGGCGATGGCGGTCACGACCACGCCGGTTTCCCCGTCGCAATCCTGGCGGGCCCTGACGGTCAAGACCGAACCCGCCGACGCCATGGTCCGTCTGCTGAATGTCGGCCAGCCCTATCAGGCGGGGATACGGTTACTAGCCGGCGCCTATGAAATTGAAGTGAGCCATCCCGGCTACGTCACGCGGAAAGCCAGCGTGAAGATCGCCGAAAACGACGTGAGTCTGCTGATCGTCCTGGAAAAAACCCTCTATGCGGTCACGATCGACGTCCAACCGCCCGAATCTCAAATTCACCTGGTCAACACGCGGAATGTCCGGAAACCCTATCAGCCGGGGATGAAATTGGAGGCAGGCGTCTATCAACTTGAAATCGCCTGTCCGGGTTACCGAACCGAGCACAACACGATCACGATCGCGGACGCGGATGTCAGCATGGTGCTAAAGCTAGAGCCGCAACCGAATGGCCCGACCGTTCCTGGCGGTCCACCCCCGACCCAAACCCTGCAAGCCAGCCAGGCGGCTCAACCTCCCGCGCAAAAAACCCCGCCGCGCGCCCCCCGCGCCGTGGTGGTCAATCAACGGCCGAACAAACCGGCGCCAAAAAGCGTTGCCGGAGCCCGCGCCAATGGGCCCAATCAAGACGCCAGTGTTGGAAACCGGGCCAATTGGCCGAATTCGCCGGTGTCCGAAGCCGGCGCCTTCAAACAAGGATTGCGAAAACTCAGGGACGATTTCAAAAGAGCTTTTTGGTAGTTCGCGCGCCCGTCGCCGAACGGGGCGACGAACCGACATTCCGCGCCAGCGCGCCGGCATGGTGTCAAGAAATCGCCGATTATCCCTATAATGCCGCCTTTCGTTCGCCACTCCCTTTTAAAACCGGCATGGAACTGATTCGCGGCCAACACAACTTGCGCTCACGCCACCGGGGCTGCGTCGCCACGATCGGCAATTTCGATGGCGTGCATCTCGGCCATCAGGCGATTCTCGCCCAACTGGCCACACAGGCCACGCGCCTGCGCCTGCCCCAACTGGTGATCACCTTCGAGCCCCAGCCCCAGGAATTCTTTGCCGGCCCCAAGGCGCCGCCCGCCCGGTTGATGCGCCTGCGGGAAAAGCTGCTGGCGCTGGACGACCTTGGCGTCGAGCGGGTGTTGTGCCTGGAATTCGACCACCGGTTGGCGGCGCTGCCGGCGGAACGGTTCATCGAGGATTTGCTAGTCCAGCGGCTGGGCGTCCGCTATCTGGTCATCGGCGACGATTTTCGCTTTGGTCATCGCCGAGCCGGCGATTTCGCGATGTTGGTCGAGGCCGGTCAGCGCCACGGGTTCGAGGTGGCGGACAATCACAGCCACATTCTGGACGGCGAACGGGTCAGCAGCACCCGCGTCCGCCAGGCGCTGGCCCAGGGCGATCTGGAACTGGCGGCGCGGCTGCTAGGCCGGCCCTACGACCTGTGCGGGCGAGTGGCGCATGGCGACCGTCGCGGTCGCACCCTCGGTTTTCCGACCGCCAATATCCATCCGCACCGCCGCGTCACTCCGGTTTACGGCGTCTACGCCGTGCTGATGAGCGGTCCTGACTTGCGATCCTGGCCCGGCATCGCCAACGTCGGTCGCCGCCCGACGGTCGAGGGCGAGCGCGAGCGTCTGGAAGTGCATCTGCTCGATTTTCAGGGCGATCTCTACGGCCGGCACGTCAAGGTGGATTTCCTGCATTATCTTCGTCCGGAACGACGCTTCGAATCCCTGGCGGCCTTGCAAGCGCAAATTCAGCAGGATGAACGGACTGCGCGCGCCTGGTTCGCGACGCGGGGTATAGGAACCCCCTCACCCCCAGCCCCTCTCCCACTTGGGGAGAGGGGAGCCATCCCCTCACCTCTCACTCCTTTCCCGTCCCGGGAAGGGAGAGCTTGAGCACCGGTTTTTTCAGAGGTTTACCGTGGCCGATTACAAAGACACCCTCAACCTTCCCCAGACCGCCTTTCCGATGAAGGCCGATCTCGCCAAACGCGAGCCGGAATTGCTGCGTTACTGGCGGGAATTGGACCTGTACCAGCGCCAGCGCGTCGAATTCGCCGGGCGGCCCAAGTTCGTGCTGCACGACGGTCCGCCCTACGCCAACGGGACGATTCACATCGGCCACGCCGTCAACAAGGTGCTCAAGGACATCATCGTCAAGTCCAAGACGCTGAGCGGCTTCGACGCGCCCTACGTGCCGGGCTGGGACTGCCACGGCCTGCCCATCGAGCAGGTGGTGGAAAAGAAGCTGGGCAAGGTCGGGGTCAAGGTGGATGCCCGCCAGTTCCGCACCGCCTGCCGGACGTTCGTCGCCGAGCAGATCGCCAGCCAGAGCGCCGACTTTCAGCGGCTGGGGGTGCTGGGCGACTGGGAGAAACCGTACCTGACCATGGACTTCCGCGCCGAGGCCGACATCGTGCGGTCGCTGGCGCGGATCGTCGCCAACGGCCACCTGTACCGCGGCTCCAAGCCGGTGTACTGGTGCATCGACTGCGGGTCGGCGCTGGCCGAGGCCGAGGTTGAATATGAGGACCGGGACGCGCTGGCGATTGACGTGCGCTTCGCCGTGGTGGACCCCGAGGCGCTGATGGCCCGACTGCACCATGTCGAGGGCCACACGGGGAAGGGACCGCTGGCCGTGGTGATCTGGACCACCACCCCCTGGACCTTGCCCGCCAACCAGGCGGTGGCGGTCAATCCGGGGCTGGAATACGTGGTTGCGCAAGTCGAGACCGACCGGGGCCAGGAGCGGTTGCTGGTCGCCGAGCCGTTGCTCAAGGATTCGCTGGCCCGGTGGCGGGTCGATAATTACCAGGTCATCGCCTATGGGCCGGGCGCCGAACTGGAAGGGTTGGCCCTGCGCCATCCGTTCCACGACCGCGAAGTACCGGTCATCCTCGGCGATCACGTGACCACCGACGCCGGCACCGGCGCGGTCCACACCGCTCCCGCCCACGGCCAGGAAGATTACGTGGTCGGCTCGCGCTACGGTCTGCCGGTGAACAACCCGGTCGGGCCGGATGGCCGCTTCCTGCCCGATACCCCCCTGTTCGCCGGCCTGCACGTGTTCGCCGCCAACGAGCGGGTGATCGACACGCTCAAGGTCCATGGCAAGCTGCTGCGGGTCGCCAGCCTGAAGCACAGCTATCCGCACTGCTGGCGGCACAAGACCCCGGTGATCTTCCGGGCCACCGCGCAATGGTTCATCGGCATGGATCATCCGCACGCCTTGCGCGCCCAGGCCCTGACGGAGATCAAGAAGCTTCGCTTTACCCCGGACTGGGGCGAGGCGCGGATTCAGGGCATGGTGGCCAATCGCCCGGATTGGTGCGTGTCCCGGCAACGCTACTGGGGCGTGCCGATGACCCTGTTTACCCACCAGCGAACGGGTGAATTGCATCCGAACACGCTGGAGTTGATGGAACAGGCGGCCCAGCGCATCGAGCAGGGCGGCATCGACGCCTGGTTCGAACTCGACCCGGCGGAACTGCTGGGCGCGGACGCGGCGCACTATGACAAGGTCACCGACACCCTCGACGTCTGGTTCGACTCCGGCACGACGCACCTCTCGGTGCTGGACCGCCGCCCGGAACTGCATTTCCCGGCGGAACTGTATCTGGAAGGCTCCGACCAGCATCGCGGCTGGTTCCAATCCTCGCTGCTGGCCTCGGTGGCGATGCGCGGCGTCGCGCCGTACAAGGGGTTGCTGACCCATGGGTTCACCGTGGACGCCCAGGGCCGCAAGATGTCGAAATCGCTGGGTAACGTGGTCGCGCCGCAGAAGGTGGTGAACTCGCTGGGCGCCGACGTGCTGCGGTTGTGGGTGGCGGCGACCGATTATCGCGGCGAGATGGGCGTTTCCGACGAGATTCTCAGGCGCATGGCCGACTCCTACCGGCGGATGCGCAATACCGCCCGCTTCCTGCTGGCCAATCTCAACGGCTTCGATCCCGCCCGCGACCGGCTACCGCCGGAGCGGATGCTGGCGCTGGATCGCTGGGCGGTGGATCGGACCCGCCGCTTGCAGGCGGAGATTCTGGAGGCTTACGACCAGTACCTGTTCCATTTGATCTATCAGAAGATTCACAACTTCTGCTCGGTGGACCTGGGCAGCCTGTATCTGGACATCATCAAGGATCGCCAGTACACCACCGGGCGCGACAGCGTCGCCCGCCGCTCGGCCCAGACCGCGATGCACCACATCCTGGAAGCGATGACCCGCTGGCTGGCGCCGATCCTGAGCTTCACCGCCGAGGAAATCTGGCGGAACCTGCCCGGCGAGCGCGGTCCGTCGGTCTTCCTGACCACCTGGTATACCGGGCTGTTCGCGGTCGGCGACGACGAATCACTCAACGCGGCCTACTGGGACCGGCTGATCGCCGTGCGCGAGGCGGTCAGCAAGGAACTGGAAAAATTGCGGGTCGCGGGCGGCATCGGCTCGGGGCTGGACGCGGAAGTGGACCTGTACTGCGATGGGAGTCTGGCCGAGGATTTGAGCCGGATCGGCGACGAACTGCGTTTCTTCTTCATCACCTCCTACGCCCGCGTTCAGCCATTGGTCGCCAGGCCGGAAATAGCGGTCGAGGTCCAGATCAACGGCCAGCCGCTGGCGATCCAGGTGACAGCCAGCGCCCATGCCAAGTGCGTGCGCTGCTGGCACCACCGCGAGGATGTCGGTACGAACGCCGAGCACCCGGAACTGTGCGGGCGCTGCGTGGACAATGCGTTTGGGGCCGGCGAAGAGCGCCGGTTCGCCTGACGTGGAGAACAGCCGGTCGTGAGTCCTTCCCTCAACCATAGTTACCTGTGCCGCAAGATCATCCTGGCGGTCGAGCAATCCGGCCAGTGGGAAGCCTGGCCGGAACTGATGCTGGATATCGAGGGCGGGCTGATTCCCGATATCGCCATTTATGGCGTCGGCGTTCTCGCGCCGAATTTCATTGAAGACCAGACGCGATGCGCCGTCCTGCCCACGGTAGCCGTCGAAGTCGTTTCGCCCAGCCAGTCGATCCATAGTCTGATGCGCAAGGCTGGCAAGTTCCTCAAGGCGGGCGTGCCGGCGGTGTGGACGGTCGAACCCTACGGGCAGGTGGTGTATATCTCCACCGCCCAGGGCCGCAAGACGCAACTGGCCGGCGTGGTGGAGAACGAGGGAATTCGAGTGGATTTCGCCAGCATCTTTGGCGGTGGGATTTGAGATGTTGAAAAAATGGCTCTGGCTCAGCGTCCTGGTGATCGCCCTCGATCAGGCCACCAAATGCCTCGCCGTAACCTTTCTGGCCATGCACCAGCCGGTGCCGGTGCTGCCCTCGTTCAATCTGATGCTGACCTACAACACCGGCGCCGCCTTCAGCTTTCTGGCCAGCGCGGGCGGTTGGCAACGCTGGTTTTTCCTGGGACTGGGCGCGGTGGTCAGCATCGGGTTGATCGTCTGGCTGGGGCGGCTCCAGGCTGGAGAACAACGGCTGGCGGCGGCGTTGGCGCTGATTCTGGGCGGGGCGGTTGGCAACCTGATCGACCGGGCCTGGTTGGGGCAGGTGATCGACTTCATCCAGCTTTATTACGATCAGTGGTACTGGCCGGCCTTCAACCTCGCCGATTCGGCCATCACCGTCGGCGCGACCTTGCTGGTGCTGGATAGCTTGTGGTCCCGGAACGCGAGCGACCTGAAAGACCCCGCCGCCTAACTGTCCCCTGTCCACCATGAGGCCCACATGAGCGCACACATCCATCTAGCCAACCCGCGCGGCTTCTGCGCCGGGGTGGACCGGGCCATCGGCATCGTCGAACGGGCGCTGGACCTGTTCGGCGCCCCGATCTACGTGCGTCACGAGGTGGTCCACAATCGTTTCGTGGTGGATAACCTTCGCCAGCGGGGAGCGGTGTTCGTCGAGGAACTGGACGAAGTACCGAACGGCGCGACGGTGATCTTCAGCGCCCATGGCGTGTCGCGAACGGTGCGGGAAGACGCCGAGCGGCGCGGTCTCAAGGTTTTCGACGCCACCTGTCCGCTGGTTACCAAGGTCCACCTGGAAGTCAGCCGCCACGCGCGCGGGGGCCGCGAGGTCATCTTGATCGGCCACGCCGGTCACCCGGAAGTCGAGGGGACCATGGGCCAGTACGACGAGAGTCGGGGCGGGCGAATGTATCTGGTGGAAACGGTCGAGGACGTGGCGGCGTTGGTGGTGCGCGATCCCACCGAACTGGCCTATGTTACGCAAACGACGCTGTCGGTGGACGACGCGGCGCAAATCGTCGCTGCCCTGCGCGCCCGTTTTCCGGGGATTCAGGGGCCGCGCAAGGACGACATCTGCTACGCCACCCAGAACCGGCAGGACGCGGTCAAGGACTTGTCGCGGCGCTGTCAGTTGTTGCTGGTGGTGGGTTCGCGCAACAGCTCCAATTCCAACCGGTTGCGGGAACTGGCCGGGAAGGAAGGCACCCCGGCCTGGCTGATCGACGGCCCCGAGGATATCGACCCAGTCTGGCTGGCCGGGAAAACCGTCATCGGCGTGACCGCTGGCGCGTCGGCGCCCGAGGTGCTGGTGCAACAAGTGATCGCCCGCCTACGGGAACTGGGCGCCACGGCGGTGACGGAAAGCACGGGACGGGAGGAAAACGTGGTGTTCGCGCTGCCCAGGGAGTTGCGGTGATTGGCTTTATGGCGGGGTCGTCCCGCCGATGCGGGGCAGATCAATCATTCGGATTTTCAGGGCTACCTTTCTCGAAAAAATCGAGGACGGCCTTGTCGCTCTCCATGGCAATTTCGACGGGTGGATGGGTGAGAGGGCAGCCTCTGACATAAATACCCTCTTCAGATGCATCCAAGTGCCACTGCAAGGGGAGGCCGCTTTTTATCAAAGCCGTCAGGGGCGCCAAGTCGGTGACCGCCGTCTCGTTAAGGTTGAGAAACCGCAGTTCCGCCAGCCCGGCCAATGGGGCCACATCGGCGACTGGCGTCTCGGCAAGGTTAAGTTCCCGCAATCCCGCCAATCCAGACAAAGGCGCCAGATCGGCAACCGGTGTCTGCGCGGCTCTAAGGTTCCGCAGTTCCGTCAACCCGGATAGCGGGGACAGGTCCGTAACCCGCGTACCCGCAATATCCAGCTCTTGTAAACGCGCCAGCCCGGCCAGGGGGGACAAATCGGTCACGTGCTTGCTCCGAACTTTAAGCGCTTGCAGTTCCGTCAGCCCGGCCAGCGGGGACAGGTCGGAGACTGGCGTGCCGGAGCTGTCGAGCATCCGCAATTCCGTCAGCCCGGCCAGCGGTGTCAAGTCAGTGACTGGCGTGGCGCACACATCGAGCCGCTGCAAGTGCTTCAATCCAGCCAGGGGGGACAGGTCGGACACATTTGCCCTGGTGAGGTGAAGGCAACGTAGCTTTGTCAATTTGGCCAAGGGCGCCAGATCCGCCACGGGCGTGAACGCGAAATTGAGTTCTTGCAATTCCGCCAGCCCGGTCAGGGGGGACAAGTCGGCGACCTGGGTACTCGAAAATTCAAGCTTTCGCAGCCCCGCCAGTCCGGCCAGCGGGGACAAATCGGCGACCGGCGTCATGGAAACATTGAGCCATTGTAGCCCGGCCAGCCCGGCCAGTGGGGACAGGTCGCTGACCTGCGTTCTCCAGACCCCAAGCCTTTGCAACCGCGCCAGCCCGGCCAAGGGCGCCAGATCGGCGATGGGCGTCCAGTTGACATTGAGCACCCGCAGTTCCGGCAACTCGGCCAGCGGGGACAGGTCGGTGACCTTGGTGTCCGTGAGGCGGAGCGTTTGCAAGCCCGGCAACCGGGCCAGCGGGGACAGGTCGGTAACCTTCGTGCCCGAGAGGTCGAGGGTTTGCAAACCCGCCAGCCCAACCAGCGGGGACAGGTCTTCCAGGTGGGTCCAGCTAGCAAGACCACCGTCCAGCCAAAGCTTTTTGAGCCGCGTCAGGCGGGCAAAGGGATTGCGGGCCGCCGTGGGCGCGAGGCGGGCGATATTGTTTCTGGGGCCGTTATTTCTGGTGTCTTTCGGCACCTCCCCATCCCACCAATGCCGTGCGAACGACAATTCCTCCAGCCATGTCAATTCTCCTAGCGCCTCCGGCACTTCGGTCAATCCGCAAAGCCCCAGATCCAGAAAGGGCGCGCGAGTTTTCTTATTTTCGGCGATCAGTTGCAAGGCTAGTTCGGACATGGTGATATCCCTGCGGATGTTTTTGAAGCCTCCCCATAAATCCCCATCATCCGCGCCTAGGGTCCAGACAGCTATCGAATTTTAAGCCTAACACCGGGCATAACTGGCGGCGCGAAACCAGCACTGAGCTTGATTTCACACGACCAAATTCCGCGACAACACGTGGCCGCGCCGTCCAGTTCATGCCTTCGTTAGCGAACTTAGTGCACCACCTCAATTCCAAGATCTCTAAGCATTAGATTAAACTCCGAATCTAGTTCCTTCAAGCAGGCGATGCAGAGCATTTCCCTCGGACGTGTGAAGGCCACATATCCCAGTCTGCATTTATCTTGCTTGTCCCCTACGCGGCAAGACCGATCGGTCTGCAGCCACTTCTTTAGCTCCGAGGCAGTTTTTGCTACCACGAGTACCGCGTCCGCTTGCAGTCCCTTTGCTTTGCGAATCGAGGAGCACAACTCGCACTGATGTGCTGACTGGTCACGGGTGAACTCGGCAGTGAGCATGCGCAAGCCTTCGTCGATTAACTTGACGCGGGACTTGGATACGCTGTGGCCAAATGCATCGGAGACAAAAACAATGAATTGGTCAACACCGTATGCACCTGCACGAAGATCCCTTAGTAAGCGTGCACCCGAGGCTCGCCATTGAAGCCGTGAGAGGCCAAACTCCTCGCAAATTCTTCTTTGAGAGCGGTCGAGCGCAATAGATAGGAGTTCAAGTGCTTCGCCAAGTAACGTATTGGTCTTGCGTGCTAAATTCGAGACTGATGTCAAATGAAATTGGTCAGAAACCGAATTAAAAGTTGCATTCTCTTCCGAGAGGTACAACCGTGTCCGTTGCTCCTCCTCGGTTTCGACATTTTCACTCAGCACCTGATAATGCCGAACGATTTCCTTAAGTTCTGTGGATGGAATGAAAAGAACCCGGGGTTCGTTACGACTTGGTTTGACGGCTTGTTGTTTGAGGTTTGAGCGGAACTGATTTCCAAACGCAACAATTTCGGCGTTAGACCGGTGGTTCTCGATGATTGGTTTTTGCTCGGACAATTGCTTGAATCGAAAGAAGGGAATCCGATCATGAGTCGGTGGTGTTTGGCCTCTGTATGTAAAGCCCATCACATACTGTTCTGGGTCTCCGACAGCATACAAAACAGTCTTTGCAGCCTTGCGAAAATGATCAAGGATTTCCAGCATTCCGATATCCACGTCTTGGAATTCATCAACAAAGATGAAAGCTAACCTTCCACATATACGGGCTCGTATGCCTGGTATTTTCAGGATTAACCGTGACTTAGGGATCATTTCTTCATAAGGGACGATCCCTTTCTTAATGAGATTCTCGGTGTATCTGGCTGCTCCGCGTCCTTTCTCATGCACGTCCACCGCAGCATAGATCCGATCTTCAGGGAGCACAGATAGCAGTTCGGCACATGGCGCAAGAATGAAGCGACTCACGAATGAATGGGTAGTGCCAATGAATATGTTACGCCTCGGTCGGACTCTCCAGGAAAGACGCTCGCGAATGGTGTTGGCCGCAGCATTAGTGTAGGTGATGGCAGCGAGAAAACGGTGAGGAGGAAGCTCCTGAACCGCCGCAGCAATTTTATCCACCATCGCATGCGTCTTTCCTGCACCCGGACCGGCCTCGGCAAGTGTCGGCTTCGTTACAAGTTTTGCCATCACGACCCCTTTATGAAGTCGAAAGCCTGAGAAATGTAATTGGGAATGGCCAATTTCTTGGGTGAGCGCTTCTCTTTCTCTGCCGATTCACGTTCATCCTTAAGAGCTGACATGAGGCTGAATGCAAATTCCGCCTTGTAGTCCACGATCTCTGCGAAGAATAATTCAACGTCGATGTCGTTTGCTCCAGTCGCAGCCCTTAGCTTCGGGCCATTGCTTGGTCTTGACATGGAAAGTGCATTAAATAGAAGCTCCTTCCCATCGCCAGATCGATTTGATGAGATAAGGTCTTTCTCGAACGTGCTTTTAGAGGTGACTTGAATGTCGATGTGTGGGATATCCTTGAAGTCCACTCGCAATGAGGCGGCGCGGTTTTCGGCTTTCGTCCCGGCGTCACTGTCTGTCAGTACTACACATTTCTTAAAGAAACCGTTCTTTACAATCGTCAAGAAATGCCGGAAAGCAACCCCATTTACGTTGATGATGGCACAACCTATGGATTCAAGGGTTAGAATGGCGCTTTGCGCAAATAGAATAGGGATTACCACTTGTTCGGCGATGCCCTCAACGAGAATGAGTCGTCGTGCGAAAAACATCCTAGACTTAGTTGCATCGAGATAAAGATTTAAAAAACGAACTGCGTTCTTGTCCTTCACAGGATCGATGCCATCAAGAACGTAGTGTGCTGCAAGGTCGCCATCTGAGTCGCTCCGAAATAGAACAACTGTATTCTCCAGGGAAAGCTTCGTTGCAACATGGGTAGAGTGCGAAGTAAGGATCAACTGCAACGAATCAGCATACCCTTTTCTTATGTCCTCGATGTTTCGGGCCAAGTGGTCTTGAAGATGCGGATGCAGATGAGCTTCTGGCTCCTCTATTCCAATCAAACGAAAACAGACAAAGGCATCATCTCCTGCCGCGATATTTGTGGGTTTCGCCAACTGCGACAATACAAGTGCAAGATAGAGGAGGTTGTTTCGCCCGAGACCATTCCGAGCAACAGTAATGGGGTTTGCACCATATGTCATTCCGATCTTCTTCAAGATCTCAGCTGCCTCGATCGCAGCAAACTGTAGGCCTATGGAATGGTCTTCATCAGGTGTACTGAGCGATACAAGTGTGAGCAATGCTTGGACTTCTTTCTTGATGGCCGTGAGAGAAGGATCGGCATCGATAGCATTCTTCAGATCGCTAATAAGTCTCTTGACATCTGTATATCTCGAGTCACCGCTCTGACGTAGAACACGAAACAGCAGGCGTTGTTCGCCACCAGCAACAAGTTCTCGCTCAGCGTCACGAAGAGCATCGAGAATCTCGACACGAATCATCTGCAACAGCCAGGATTCGCATTCATTCGAAGGACGTCCGCCCCCGTAGATTGTATGTCTGTATTCTCCAATCGGGAAATCGACATACTTGCTGTAATCCAGCAATTCCGGATCGAGAACGCACTCCGCAGGCAGTTTCGCGTCTTCCTCTTTTCGGCGGTCGATAGCCTGGCGTTGCTCTTCTATCCACTTTTCACGTTTGAAATTTCCGCGCAATGAGAACCGATACGTCACACTCGCTTCCGTCAGCTCTGTGTTGCTATACCAATCAGCAACGACCGGGTGTTGTTCGTCTTGAATATCGCTCAAAGTCGCACGAATCTCGACTTCTGGAAATTCGACCTTATCAGCAGCAATGGCTAGATCGGCGACCTGCTTCTTAAAAGCAGAGACTGTAAGGTAATTGATATCGTCTATTTCTAGGTTCCGCCGGGGGATAATTGAAATCTCTTGGCTGAAAAGCAGGGAAAGTGCTCCCAAAAGATTCGTTTTTCCGATGTTGTTCTCACCCATGATAAGCGTGAACGGTTTCAAGTTCATCATGAATGGCGGATCACCAAAGTTCCGGAAATTCTTGATTGTGAGATTGCTGACATACATATCCCATATCCTATCTCTTCATCATCTAACATACAGTAGAGATTCCATGACTTGAATACCTGCGCCGTTGTATGCGTTGGCATGCAGCGAGCGCTAACGTTTGAATTCACCGGCGCTGCGCGGCTTTATCGCGCAGCGTCCGGTGGAATGATGGGTTAGCCCGCACGTGTTGGTGTCGCCGGAATTTCACTTTCAACGGCCTGAGTGATCGGCGGTTCAGGAATTGATTGTGCAGAACGTGCTTCATCAAGAGAAGCAAAATTTGTCGCTTGCTGATGTAGGTAGGACACGTCTCGGGCGATAGCAAGTCCCGGAAGAACTTCGCCGGTTGCACGGTTGGGAACGTACGCAGAAACCACCCCTACCACCCTGGGTTCATCGACACCAAGAGCGAAAACTACACCGCCGCTGACTCCGTTGATAGCTACACCGTCGATGAGATACGCCTTTTCATCTTCTCGCCATGCGCTAATACGCCCGCTGAAAAAGCATAGTGACGGCGTTATTGCAGGAAACCCGAGCCACCCAACCTCGTTGCCAACGCGAAGGTATTTCTCTTCCGGGACAAAAGCGAGATCTCCCACCGGGGGGCGAATAGCGCCGCTTTCAAACACAATGACCGCGGTATCGAGCGCTGCGTTCGAGAAAATGGCTCGTTGTTCTTGGCGAATCAGGACAGAGTTTCCTGTTTCAACTTGATCAAGGCGAATTGGTTGCTCCCAGTAGAAAGCATGATCAACAACATGAGCAGCGGTAGCAACCGCGCAAAGACCAGACTTACTCTGCCAAGGAAGTAGAAAACCAGAGCCAGTCCCAACCGGAGTGGCGATTCGAACCATTCGTGGTTTGAGTGCATCAACTGCTTCATACCACTCGAGCATACTGTCCTCCTATGCGGGCTAACCAGTAATTATACGATTTCCGCCTATCTACTATGATCTGCAATCTTTGATAAGAATTGCTTGATTATGATAGATTTTGTTTGTCGTTTCACATCGCAAACCCTTTAGCCCTGAAAATTCCGCCTTGCCCGCCGTCCCCCGAAGCGGGCCTGACGCCACGAGGCATCTTTGACCTATAAGCATCTTCCATGCCACGGCCGAGCCCGGTGTGGATGGTGTTATCCATCAAGGAGTTATCGATGTTAGCCTTTTTATCTTGAGTGCCGGGGCGATTTCAATTTGCAACAGGGAATTTCACGCTGTTTCAATTTGAAACGAGCGCCTGGCGATCAAGGCCAGCGACCGCCGCGCGGCGGGGCGGGATTCGCCCGCGTCCGATCTAGCGGATATCAACACTGCTGGAAGACGTTATGCCGGCGGGCTACCCCAAGAACGGTTTGGTTGCCCACCGCCGATGGGTCAGCGGGCAACCATCAATCCTTGAATCGCGGCTGCCGCTTCTGCATCGTTGCCGCGATCGCCTCGCGGGTGTCGTCCGAAAGCAGCATGGCGGCGTTCCAGGTGGCGACGTAATCCAGTCCGTCGGCAACGCCATGGCTGCGGCCATGGTTCAGCACCTGCTTGATGCCGCGCACCGTCAGCGGCGACTTGGCGGCGATGCTGGCGGCGATGGCATGGACGCCATCCCGCAGTTGCGCGGCGTCGGCGTACACCCGATTCACCAACCCCATCGCCTGGGCTTCGGCGGCGTCGAATTGGCGGGCGGTGAACGCTAATTCACGCAACCGGCCTTCACCGATCAAGTACGGCAGGCGTTGCAGGCTGCCGACATCGGCGACGATGGCCAAATCTGCTTCCTTCAACGAAAATGCGGCGTCGGCGGTGGCGTAGCGCAGGTCGCAGGCGGCGATCAAATCCAGCCCGCCACCAATGCACAAGCCGTGGATGGCGGCCAATATCGGCTTGCGACAGGTCTCCAGCGCCGTGAACCCCGCCTGCAAGTCGAGAATGATCCGCCGCAACCGTTCTTCCCGGCGGCCTGGGCTCAGTGCCCCGACCTCATCCAGCACCGCGCCCATGAGTTCGAAGTCGATGCCCGAGCAGAAATGCCGACCCGCGCCGCTCAAAATCGCCACCCGCGCTTCGGGCGTTTCATCGACCCAGCGGAAGACCTGGCCGATTTCCCGCCACAAGATTCCATTCAAGGCGTTCGCCTTATCGGGGCGGTTCAATTCGATGCGAGCGACGGCATCGGCCAAGGTCACGGTCAGGCAGGTAAATTCCGGCATGGAAGTTCTCCGAAAAAATTCATTGGATCTCGCGTGGGCGCTTTCCCCAGACCCTGAACAACACTCCAAGCTTGTCGCGCCAGGTCAGCCGCTCGTCCGCCAGGGCTTCCAGAAAATCCGACAGCACCTTGGACTTGGCCACGCCGTAGAACACCAGCAGAATCGCGGGAATCAGAACCCCGACCACGATCGACAGCTTGACCCAAGCCGGTTCGTTGGCATGGTCGAAAATGTTCATGCCCAGAAAGCCGGTTAAAACCGTGGCGATCAAGCCCAGCGTGGTGACCACGGTCAGTCGCACCACGGTATTGGCCTGGCGGCGCAGGCCATCGCTGTCCAGATAGTGTTCCATTTCCTTGACCGCTTCGCTGACATCCCGGTAAATCCGGTCGGTATCGAGATGCCCGGTCAGTATTCGAAACAAATCCTTGGCCTGCGCCTGATTGGAAACCTCATGGAACCAGTAGCGGTGGGTGAAGCGCAGGAAAGTTTCGAAGATTCGGCGAATGTCCCGCTTGAACGTTTTGACCGAATCCACGTCCCGGATGTCGAGCTGGCTGATCGCCGTCACCAGCCACTCCGAGAACAGCATCAGGGTGGCCTTGTGGAAGTGGGCGATCAGGTTGACCAGGAAATACTGATGGCGAAACTGGCCCAGCAAGCCGGTTTCCGCATCGGTGAAGAAGCGATCATGGGCCTGGCCAACCAGGACGAAGGCGTGGCCGCAACACAGGTAGCGGCTGCCCAGCGTCCGATCGGTGGGACTCCAGAATTTGTCGTAGCAGTATTTCCGCTCGAAATGCGCCAGTTCGCGCTCGGAGTAGGGCAAGGTATTGGAAGGCCCCGGGCGGGTCACGAGGGCCAGGCGCGCGAAATCGCCTCGGGTCAAAACTCGCGGGTCATCGAAGCTGAGGTAGGCCAGCAGCGGCATGCGGTGGTATTCGATCTGCCGGTAGCGAACGACGCCCTCGCGGTCGGAATGGTACAGGGCCAGCGGCCGCAGTAGATATTCCCAATGCGCGGCGATGTTGGGGGAACGATGCCGGCAGACGAAATTGAGGTATTTGCGTCGGTCTTCGTAGTCGGACACCGCCAGCGTCTCGCCCGTCGCCGCCAGCCACTCCACCCGGCGTGGGCATTGTCCACCCTGGCCGTCGGCCTCCCAGAACGCCGGATAGGCCCGCCCCAGCTTGAACAAGGCATCCTGGGCCAGCGGCAGCGGCAGATCCCTGGCGAAGAACTCCACCGCCAGGATGATGATGTCGATGTCGTAGAAAAAATAGAGATCGACATGGGCGACCTCGAACACCACCGGCGGCGATTGCTCGTCAAGCACCACCCGCATCCGCGCCACATCCCGGCGGCGATAAACGCGGATCGGTGACTTGCCGTAGCCCGCCGGACCTTCGCGGCCCATCCCTTCGCCATAGAGAAACCGCTGCACGTAAGGCAGGAAGGTGACGAATTCCTTGTAGTGCCGCTCCTGAAAATCGTCGGGATCGCCAAACTCATCCGCTACTTCCCGCCAGGGACACCGCTCGCCCATGGCCTCCAGCAGCTCCCAGTATTTTGAAATGCGCGGTTCCCGCACCCGAGCGTGCATCACCTGCAAGGGCCACAGCAGGATTTGCCGAAAATGACGGACCAGGGGGGAGGCGTGGTTTTTATGGGCATCGCTCACGGGGTTGAATCCTCGCTGATCCCCTCGCGGGGGTTGCCTCGGGTTTTCCAGGTCAAAATCCTGAAGCCTCCCAAGAAGTTTCCGGCCAACAGCGTTCGGCCGTTCTGACCGGCTCGCATTAAAACGAGAATTGCCGCTCGCGCCAAGGCGGTCTGGCATGGGCGCGGGCGAATCTGATAAGTTAGTGATTATCGGTCGTCATCGCTTTGTCCCCCATCGTGCAGCCACATTCCCGCCCACCGCCGCTTGCGATTTTTCTGGTTGACGTTCGCAACCCGGACCCCGCGACGCGGTCTTCATTCAAAGTTCGAATCGATTTATCCAGTCCTCGCGCTCCATGAAAGAGTACGCCCTGATCCTGATCGGGACCATCCTGGTCAACAACTACGTTCTGGTGAAATTCCTGGGCCTGTGCCCGTTCCTGGGGGTTTCCCGCAAGCTGGAAACCGCCATGGGCATGGGGCTGGCGACCACCTTCGTGCTTACCCTGTCATCCATCTGCGCCTATCTGACCGATCATTACCTGCTGATCCCGCTGGGACTGGAATACCTGCGCACCATCGCCTTCATTCTAGTCATTGCCGTGGTGGTGCAATTTACCGAGATGGTGGTGCATAAGACCAGCCCAGTGTTGTATCAGGCCCTGGGTATCTATCTGCCGTTGATCACCACCAATTGCGCGGTGCTGGCGGCGGCGTTGCTGAACGTGCAGGAACGGCACGATTTCATCGCGTCCGCGCTATACGGCTTTGGCGCGGCGGTCGGATTTTCGCTGGTGATGGTGCTGTTCGCGGCCATGCGCGAACGGATCGTGGCCGCCGACGTGCCCGTGCATTTTCGCGGGCCGGCCATCACCTTGATTACGGCGGGCCTGATGTCGCTGGCGTTCATGGGATTTTCCGGTCTGGTGAGAGGTTGAACATTGTTATGGTTATCGCCATTGTTGCGCTGGGCGCCCTGGCGGGCGCGTCGGGTCTGTTGCTGGGTTTCGCCGCGATTCGCTTCAAGGTCGAGGGCAATCCCATGGTCGAGAAAATCGACGCCGTCCTGCCGCAGACCCAATGCGGCCAATGCGGCTACGCTGGCTGCCGGCCCTACGCCGAGGCCATCGCCGCCGGCGAGGCCGAGATCAACCTGTGTCCGCCGGGTGGCGCGAACGGCGTCGCGGCCCTGGCTGATCTGCTGGGCCGCGATCCGCCGTCGCTCAACGCCGACGATGGCCTGGAGAAGCCGAAACTGGTCGCGGTCATCGACGAGCAAAGCTGCATCGGCTGTACTCTCTGTATCCAGGCTTGTCCAGTGGACGCGATTCTCGGCGCGGCCAAGCACATGCACACGGTCATCGCCCGCGAATGCACCGGCTGCGAGCTGTGCTTGGCGCCCTGTCCGGTGGATTGCATCCACATGACGCCCATCGCGGAAACCATCACGACCTGGAAATGGGCCTATCCCGGCGTCGCCGTCCGGGCCGCCGCATGAGCCGGTTGTTCCCGTTTCACGGTGGCCTGAAGACCGTCCGCCACAAGACCGAATCCAACGCGCTCCCCATCGAACCCGGTCCGTTGCCGCGCCGGCTGATCGTGCCGTTGCGCCAGCATATGGGTAACGCCGCCAAGCCCAACGTCCAGCCCGGCGACCGGGTGTTGAAGGGCCAGATGATCGGCCAGCCCGACGGCTTCATCAGCGCCGCTGTCCATGCGCCGAGTTCCGGGGTGGTGGCGGCGGTGGATTTGCAGCCGGTGCCGCATCCCTCCGGCCTTGCGGATCTGTGCGTGATCATCGAAACCGACGGCGAGGACCGCTGGATCGAGCGCGAACCGGTGGATTACCGCCGGCTACATCCTAGCGATCTGCGCAACGTTCTGCGCAACGCCGGGGTGGTTGGACTGGGCGGGGCGGTGTTTCCCAGCGCGGTCAAGCTCAATCCGGGCGGTCATTGCGAGCGGGTGGATACCCTGATTTTGAACGGGGCCGAGTGCGAACCGTGGATCACCTGCGATGATCGAATCATGCGCGAGCGGGCGGCGGACATCGTCGCCGGCCTGGCGATCATGGCGCATCTGCTGGAGCCGCGCGAGGTGCTGATCGGCATCGAGGACGACAAGCCGGAAGCGATTGCGGCTATGACCGCCGCCTGCGCCGGTACCGGTTACACGGTGCGGGCCGTGCCGACCCGCTATCCCAGCGGCAGCGTCAAGCAGCTTATTTTTCTGCTGACCGGCCGGGAGATACCGGAACAGGGTCTGCCCCTCGATATCGGCGTCCAGTGCTTCAATGTCGCCACCGCCTATACCGTCCATCGCGCCATCGCCCACGGCGAGCCGATCCTGTCCCGAATCGTCACCGTCACCGGCCACGTCCAGCGCCCGCGCAATATCGACGCCCTGCTGGGCACGCGTTTCGCCGATCTGGTCACCCAATGCGGTGGTTATCGGGACGGTGTCGAGCGGCTGATCATGGGCGGGCCGATGATGGGCTTCGCCCTGCACAACGACGACGTGCCGGTGACCAAGGCGACCAACTGCATTCTCGCCGCCAGCGCCGAGCAACTGACGCCGGAGCAGCCGGTCATGCCGTGCATCCGTTGCGGGGCCTGCGTGGATGCGTGCCCGGCCAACCTGTTGCCGCAACAGTTGTACTGGTTCGCCCGCGCCAGGGAATTCGACAAGGCGCGCGACCATGCCTTGTTCGGTTGCATCGAGTGCGGCTGTTGCAGCTACGTTTGTCCGAGCCATATTCCGCTGGTGCAGTACTACCGCTACGCCAAGAACGAAATCTGGGCGCGGGAGCAGGAAAAGGGGAAAGCCGAACTGGCCCGGCAACGGCATCAGGCCCGCCAGGAACGGCTGGAACGCGAGAAGCAGGAGCGGGAAGCCAAGCTGCGCCAGAAAGCGCCGCCGCGCGCCGCCGCGGAAACCGGGACCGAAACCACCGACGGGGCAGGGTAGGCGATGAGGCGCTTCCAGACCATCACCTCGCCTCATGTATTGCTCAAAACCAGCGTCGGCCAAGTCATGCGTCGGGTGCTGTACGCCATGCTGCCCGGCGTTGCCGCGCTGGTCTGGTTCTTCGGCTGGGGCGTGCTGGTCAATCTGGTCATCGCCACCGCCGTGGCGCTGGCCGCCGAGGCGGCGATGCTGGCGGCGCGCGGCAAGCCACTGGCGCCGCATCTGGGGGATTTCAGCGCGGTGGTCACGGCTTGGCTGCTGGCGGTGGCGCTACCGCCGCTGGCGCCGTGGTGGTTGACGACCATCGGCGTCCTCTCCGCCATCGTGGTCGCCAAGCATCTCTATGGAGGACTGGGCTACAACCCGTTCAATCCGGCGATGGTGGGCTACGTGGTGCTGCTGATCTCGTTTCCACGCGAGATGAGCACCTGGCTGATCCCGCGCGGCGTCGGACAGGTCCATGCCTTGACGTTGGCGGAAACGCTGCGGGCCATTCTCGTCGGCACGCCCGTGGTGGACGCACTGACCGGCGCGACCCCGCTGGACGTGCTGCGCACCAAGATGGGCCTGGGACTGAGCGTGGCCGAGATTCGCAACAGCCCGGTGTTCGGGCTGGTGTCCGGCCACGGCTGGGAATGGGCGGTGCTGGGCTTTCTGGTCGGTGGGTTGTGGTTGATCTACACGCGCGCCGCCGACTGGCGAATTCCAACCGGGATGCTGGGCGGGCTGGCGCTGATTTCGACCGTGTTCTATCTGATCCATCCCCAAAAATACGCGCCGCCCTGGTTTCATCTGTGGAGCGGCGCGGCGATTTTTGGCGCGTTCTTCATCGCCACCGACCCGGTCACCGCCAGCGCCACCCCGCGCGGCCGGCTGGTTTATGGGGCGGGGATCGGCGTCCTGGTCTATATCATTCGCGCGTTCGGCGGCTATCCCGACGGCGTGGCGTTCTCGGTGCTGCTGATGAACATCGCCGCGCCCACCATCGATCTTTACACCCCGCCCCGGGTCTTTGGATCGCGCCGGGGATGAACGCCATCGCGCGCGGCATGGGCGTCGCCGCCCTGATCCTGACGGGTTTCGCCGTGTTGGGCACCGGCCTGGTCGCCGTGACTTATACCGCGACCAAGGACACCATCGCCGAGACGCAACGCAAGGCGCTGGAAGCGAATCTGAACCAACTGGTGCCAGCGGATCGTTACGACAACTGGATCACCGAGGATTTCATCGAAGTGACCGCGCCGGAATGGCTGGGAACTGACCAACCGGTGACCTTCTATCGCGCCCGCAAGAACGGCCAACCGGTGGCGCTGTTCGCGACACCCCAGGCGTCGGACGGCTACAGCGGACCAATCCTGTTGCTGATCGGCGTCTACGCCGATGGCACGCTGGCCGGCGCGCGGGTGCTGGCGCACAAGGAAACGCCGGGGCTGGGCGACGGTATCGAGGAAAGGCGCTCACCGTGGATCTTGGCCTTTGCTGGCAAGTCCCTGAATAATCCCGAACCGGAGCGCTGGAAGGTCAAAAAGGACGGCGGCGCGTTCGATCAATTCACTGGCGCCACCATTACCCCGCGCGCCGTGGTCAAGGCGACCCGCAAATTTTTGGAGTATGTCCAGACCCATCAGGCCCAGTTGTTCGCCCCGGCGACGACACCCGCGAAGGAGCAAAAATCATGAGCGAAACCGGCACTCTGAAAATCCTCAAGGACGGCGTATGGACCCAGAACACCGGCTTCGTGGCGTTGCTGGGACTGTGTCCGCTGTTGGCGACCTCGAACTCAGTGGTCAATGGCCTGGGACTGGGCTTGGCGACCACGCTGGTGTTGCTGATGTGCAATGTCGCCATTTCGCTGATCCGGCCCCTGGTGCGGCCGGAAGTGCGGATTCCCGTCTTCGTCCTGGTGATCGCCTGCGCGGTGACCGCCGTGGAACTGGCGATGCACGCGTTCCTGCCGGGACTTTACGGCGTGCTGGGCATCTTCATTCCGCTGATCGTGACCAATTGCTGCGTGATCGGCCGGGCCGAGGCGTTCGCGTTCAAGAACGGGGTGGTGAAATCGGCGGTGGACGGCGTCGCCACGGGGCTGGGCTTCATGCTGGCGCTGGTGCTGCTGGGTGCGATTCGGGAGATTCTGGGGCAGGGGACGCTGCTGGGTCAGGCTGAGTTGCTGTTCGGCGAGTCTGGCAAGCATTTGACCCTGCGCCTTATTGAGGACTATCGCGGTTTTCTGCTGGCGATTCTGCCACCGGGCGCGTTCATCGGGCTGGGCTGCCTGATCGCGATCAAGAACGTGCTCGACGCCCGCGCCCGACGCCGCGCCGCCGCCAAGCCGGCGCCGGCATTGCTCGAAGCCGAAGCTTGATCGCCTCCGTGGCCGGACTCCTCGCGGACGCCGCCGGGAGCGATGCCTGAAAAGAGCCCCCGTATTGGGGGCTCTTTGCTTTCAGACCAGCCAGGCTTTACGCGCGGCGTGTTCCTGCGCGTCGACGGCGGCGATGGCGGTCATGTTGATGATGCGCCGCGCCGAGGCCGAACGGGTCAGGATATGGGCCGGCTTGGCCAGACCGAGCGTGATCGGCCCCACCGACACGCCGTTGGTGACCTGCTTCAACAGGTTGTGGGAGATGTTGGCGGCGTCGGCGTTCGGCATGATCAGCAGGTTGGCCGCGCCCTTCAGCCGCGAATGCAGGAACACCCGGTTGCGAAGCTCCTCGGACAGAGCCGCATCGCCGCGCATCTCACCGTCCACTTCCAGGGTCGGGGCGCGCTGGCGGATGATTTGCAATGCCTCGGCCATCTTGCGTGCTTGCCGCGATTTGTGCGAGCCGAAGCTGGAATGGGACAACAAAGCGATCTTGGGGGGGACGAAGCGGCCCACTTCCTCCGCCGCCAGCAACGTGATGTCGGCGATTTCCTCGGCGGTGGGATCTTCGTTGATGTCGGTGTCGCAGAAGAACAGCGGTCCGTGCGAGGTGATCAGCATGTTCATCGCCGCCGGGGTTTTGACGCCTTCGCGCAGGCCGATGATGTCCAGCACGTATTCCACGTGATCGGGATAACCGCCGATTATCCCGCACAGCAGGGCGTCGCCGTAGCCGAGGCGCAGCAGCAACGCGCCGATTACCGTGGCGCGGGTGTTGACTCGAACCCGGGCCTTGTTGGGATCGACGCCATACCGTCCGCGCAGCCTGTGGTATTCCTGCCAGCATTCCTCGTAGTGAGGGTTGTTCTGCGGGTCGATCACCTCGAAGTCCCGATCGGGACGGATGCGCAGACCCAGTTCGGCGATGCGTTGCTCGATTCGCCAGCGCCGCCCAATCAGGATGGGTTTGGCGAGACCGTCGTCGATGACTCCCTGGATCGCCCACAGCATCCGTTCTTCCTCGGCCTGGGCGTAGATCACCCGCTTGGGGTCGGCCTTGGCGTGATTGAACACCGGACGCATGATCAGACCGGACCGGTAAACCCGCTGGCTGAGCTGGGCGCGGTAGGCGGCGAAGTCCCGAATCGGCCGGGTGGCGACGCCGCTGTCCATCGCCGCCTTGGCGACCGCCAGCGGCAGGGTGAGCAGCAGGCGCGGTTCGAACGGTTTGGGGATCAGGTATTCCGGCCCGAAGTTGATCGGCTGATCGCCGTAAGCGGCGGTCTCCTCCTGGGAATGCGGCTCGCGCGCCAGTTCAGCCAGGGCGCGCACGCAGGCGAGTTGCATCTCCTGATTGATCGTGGTCGCGCCCACGTCCAGCGCGCCCCGAAAGATATAGGGGAAACAAAGGACGTTGTTGACCTGATTGGGATAGTCGGAACGACCGGTGGCGATGATAGCGTCGGGCCGCGCGGCCTTGGCCTCTTCTGGCATGATTTCGGGGACGGGATTGGCCAGCGCCAGAATCAATGGCTGGTCGGCCATGGTTTTCACCATCTCGCCGGTCAGCACGCCCGCCTTGGACAAACCCAGGAACACGTCCGCGCCGACGATGGCCTCGGCCAGGGTGCGTGCCGGGGTATCGGCGGCATAGGCGGCTTTCTCCGGATCGAGCGCGCCGCGTCCCTGGTGGATCACGCCCCGGCTGTCACAGACGATGACGTTCTGGCGCATCAGTCCCAGGCCGACCAGCAGATCGAGACAGGCGATACCCGCCGCGCCGGCGCCGGACGTGACCAGCTTCACTTCGGCAATGTTCTTGCCGATCAGCGACAAGGCATTGAGCACGGCGGCGGCGGTGATGATGGCGGTGCCGTGCTGGTCGTCGTGAAACACCGGAATCTTCATCCGCTCGCGTAGTTTGCGCTCGATCTGGAAGCATTCCGGGGCCTTGATGTCCTCCAGATTGATCCCGCCGAAACTGGGTTCCAGGCTGGCGATGATCTCCACCAACTGGTCGGGGTCGTGTTCGCTGATTTCGATGTCGAACACATCGATGCCGGCGAATTTCTTGAATAGCACGCCCTTGCCTTCCATGACCGGTTTCGCCGCCAGGGGGCCGATGTCGCCCAGGCCGAGCACGGCGGTGCCGTTGGTGATGACCGCCACCAGGTTGCCACGCGCGGTTACGGTGGAAACTTCGCCGGGGTCCGCAACGATTGCCTCGCAAGCGGCGGCCACGCCGGGGGAATAGGCCAGCGCCAGGTCGCGCTGGTTGGCGAGCGGCTTGGTCGGGGTGACCTCGATCTTGCCGTAGGGGGCCATGCGGTGGTAGCGCAGGGCGCGTTCGTTGAAATCGTCAGCCATGTTCAAGTGATTCCTGGGAGTTGCGGCGGGGATGGCGCCGATGTGATCGGAGGGGTGGCCAAGATTGATAATCGTTGGATCGGAGTAAAGTGGCGGTGTGGCTGTCGGGGGCGTAAAGCGGTTGCGAATAATACCAGTTCCCGTTGGTCGAATCGGACCAGGCAGGCCAGTTTAGCGGTGGTCGCAGCGCTCGCTCAACCATCCGCAGCGCGATCAGGATTCGACGGCTCGGGCCGCTCCGGTTCGGGCTTGGGGTTGCGGCTCAGGGCCACGAAGAACAGCGGGATGAAGATGGTGGCGAAGAAGGTCGCCGCCAACATGCCGCCGAACACCCCGGTACCCATCGACCGGCGAGCCCCGGCCCCGGCCCCGGAGGCGACCACCAACGGGACCACGCCCAGGACGAAAGCCAGGGAGGTCATCAAAATCGGCCGCAGCCGCAATCGCGCTGCCTCCAGGGCGGCGGCCTTGGGCGCCATCCCAGCGAGCGCGCTCTGTTGCGCGAACTCGACGATCAGGATGGCATTTTTCGCGGCCAGGCCGATCAAGACGACCAGACCGATTTGGAAGTAAACGTCGTTGGCGAGCCCGCGCAGATAGACCAGGGCCAGCGCGCCGAACAGGGCGAACGGAACTGCCAGCAGGACCGCCACCGGCAGTCGCCAGCGCTCGTAGAGGGCGGAGAGAATCAGATAGACGAGAGTGATCGCCAGGGTGAACGCGTAGATGGCGGTACTGCTGGCGCGTTTTTCCTGATAGGCCTGCCCAGTCCATTCGATGGAAAACCCCTCCGGGAGGGTGGCCCGCGCCACTTCTTCCACCGCCGCGATCGCTTCGCCGGAACTGATGCCGGATTTGCCGCTGCCCAAGACTTTGGCCGCGAGAAAATTGTTGTAGCGGTCCAGCGTCTCCGGGCCGACGATGGGGGTAACATCGATCAGGGCCTTGAGCGGAACCATGCCGCTGGCGCCGCGCACGTACAGATCGCCGATGTCTTGTGGATTGGCTCGATAGGCGCTATCGGCCTGGATCTGCACCCGATAGGTGCGGCCGAATTTGTTGAAGTCGTTGACGTAGAGGCCGCCCAGTTCGCTTTGCAGCGCGTCGTAGACATCGCCCAGGGGGATGCCGAGCGAAATGGCTTTGGCGCGGTCCACCTCGACCCGCAGCTGCGGGACGCTCGGCCGAAAGAAACTGGTGACGCCAGCGAGCTTGGGGTGCTGGTTGAGCGCGGCGATGAAGTCCTGCAGCACCGCCGCCAGCCGTTTGGGGTCCGCGCTGGCGCGGCTCTGCAAGTACAGCTCGAAGCCGCCGGAAGTGCCGAGACCACGAATCGCGGGCGGGCTGAACACCACCGCGATGCCGTCGGTCAGCGACCGACCGATGCCGGCCAATTTGACCACCAGGTCGCTGGCGCTCTCGCTGCGTTCGCTCCAGGGAACGAGCGGCAGAAACACCGTCGCCGCGCTCGATTTGTTGCCGCCGCCGATCACGTCGAAGCCGTTGAGCGCGATGACGTGTTCGATGGCGCGTTCCTTCGCCGCTCGCGCTTGCAGCAACCCGGTGGCGGCGGCGGTACGCTGCAACGAAGCACCGTCCGGAAGATTCACGTTCGCGATCAGATATCCTTGATCTTCGGGTGGGACCAAGCTTCCCGGCACCCGCCAGAACAGGTATCCCGCCGCCGCGAGGACCAGCACCAGCACCATCCAGGACAGTACTCGGTGCCTGAGCGACCAGCCTACCTGGGCAACATAGCGGCGGCGGCTTGCTTCGAACAGCCGGTTGAAGGGAGCAAACAGTTTCGATTCGCCAGCGTGCGGCACGAGCAACCGGGCGCACAATACCGGAGTGAGGGTCAGAGCCACCACGCCAGATAGAAAAACCGAGATCGCGAGAGTCACGGCGAACTGCTTGTAAAGAATGCCCGCGATGCCGCCGAGGAACGCCACCGGCAGAAATACCGAGACCAGCACCAGCACGATGGCGATTACCGCCCCTTGCACTTCGTTCATGGCCTCGCGGGCGGCGTCGCGGGGGCTGAGTCCCTGCTCGCGCATCAGTCGTTCGACGTTTTCCAGCACGACGATGGCGTCGTCGACCACGATGCCGATGGCCAGCACCATGGCGAACAGGGTCAGGGTATTGATGGCGTAACCGATGGCGTACAGCCCGGCAAAGGTGCCGATCAGCGAGACCGGCACCGCGATCGCCGGTACCAGCGTCGCCCGCCAGTTCTGTAGGAAGAGGAAGACGACCAGCACCACCAATACCGCCGCTTCGCACACCGTGATGATGACCTCTTCGATCGAGGCCCGGATATAGCGGGTGGGATCGAAAGGGATCAGAGCCTCGACCCCTTGGGGAAAGCGCTTTTTGAGTTCCTGCAAGCGAGCCGTGACTGCGTCGGCGACCTGCAAGGCGTTCGCGCCGGGCTGCAAATAGATGGCGATATTGATGTCCGGCTGGCCGTCGAGCGTGTTGAAGCCGTCGTAAGTCAGGCTGCCCAACTCGATGCGGGCCACGTCCTTCAGGCGCAGCACGCCGTCCGGTCCGCCGGCCCGCAAGACGATCTCGCCGAATTCCTCGGCGTCGAGCAACCGGCCGCTGGTGACGACGGTATAGGTTTGCACTTGGCCCGGCGGAGCGGGTTCGGCCCCGATTTTCCCGCCGGCATACTGAAAGTTTTGCGCGTTGAGCGCGCTGACTACATCGCTGGGCGTTATCCCAAGTTGTGCCATCCGGTCTGGCTTGAGCCAGACCCGCATGGCATAGTCCAGGGCGCTGAAGATGGTGGCGTCCCCCACGCCGTTGACGCGCTTGAACTCGTCGAGCAAGTTGATCGTCGCGTAGTTGGAAAGATAGAGCGGCGTGATGCCGGGTTGGGTGCCGCGCAGGGCGATCAGCAACAGGATGTCGATGGATCGTTTCTGGGCCACCACCCCAGATCGCCGCACCACGTCGGGAAGGCGCGGCGCGGCGATTTGCAGGCGGTTGTTGACATCGATCACCGCCTTGTTGACGTCCGATCCCACAACAAAGGTCGAGGTAATGGTCAGCGAGCCGGTCGAAGAAGAGGTCGAGCTGAAATACAGCAGGTTCTCGATGCCGGACAGTTGCTCCTCGATGGGCGCCGCCACGGTTTTCGACAGGGTTTCGGCGCTGGCGCCCGGATAATTGGCGGTGATCGTCACCGTCGGAGGAGCTATCGGCGGGTATTGTTCCACCGGCAACAGCCGGGCGGAGACCAGGCCGAGCAGGGTGATGATGATCGAAATCACCGCGGCGAAAATCGGCCTTTGCAGAAAAAATCCCGACATGGGGCATTCCGCTTAGGGTTTGGCGGCAGGAGCCGGCCCGCTTGCGGGGGCGAGCTTGGCTTCGACCGCCACGCCGGGGCGCAGCTTGATGAGATTGTCGACGATGACGCGGTCGCCGGCATTCAAACCCTGACGGACGATCCAGGCGCGCTCGACTAGATTGCCTACATCGACCGACCGACGCGCAGCCTTGCCGTTAGCGTCCGCGAGCCAAACGAAGCGACCCTGATCGTCCTGTTGCAAGGCGATCTGGGGAAGCAGGATCGCGCTTTGTTCCCCGACGCCGAGCCGAACTCGGACGAACTGACCGGGCAACACGTCCAGTCGCGGATTGGGAAAAGCGGCGCGCAACTGCACGGTGGCGAGCCTGGCGTCGACGGTGGAGGCGGCGAAATTCAGCCGGCCCGGTTCGGCGTATTCCCTGCCGTCGGGCAGGATCAGTCGCACCGTTGGCGCGCGCAGGCCGCCTTTCGCCGTGGCGTACTCCTGGGGGGACAGCGAAAATCGCACCCAAATCGGATCGGTCTGGGCGATGGTGGTCAACAAGGCAGAATCGGTGTTCGCGGTCACTAGCGTGCCGATCGAGCGCAGAGCCCGACCGCTCGTTCCGCCGATGGGCGCCGTCACGTCGGTGTAGCCGAGATTGAGTTCCGTCTGCCGAACCGCCGCCTGCGCCGCTTGTACCGCTGCCTGGCTGGCTTGCAGGTTGGCCTCCGCCTGATCGTAGGCTTGCTGGCTGGCATAGTTTTTCGCCAACAAGGGTTGCAGACGTTTGATTTCGAGCTGCGCCTCGACGCGCTTGGCCTGCTCTTGCGCCAGCGCGGCTTTGGCTTGCTCTAGGGCGATAACGAAGGGTTCGGGGTCGATCTTGAACAGGACCGCGCCAGCGCGGATCGGGTCGCCCTCGGTATAGAGTTGTTTGAGCAGAATACCCGAGACCCGCGCCCGGACTTCGACCTCCTTGGCCCCTTCGGTCTGACCCACCGTTCCCACCGTGACCGGCACGGTCTGCATCTGGGCCTCGATCACGGAGACCGGCAAGGGCGCGGCGGTGCTCGGCGCTGGCCCGGTATCGGACGTTTTTCCACAGGCGGCGAGCAATGTCAGAAGAGCGATACCGAAGGCGATGACGCCGCGTTCTCTCAATCGGTTTGCGTTCGGGTTGAACCAACCGAACAACGATCTTGCAACCCTATCGTTCGGAATCCCGTTTTTCAAGTGGCCTCGCCGGTTTCGGAATCCGTGAATGAAGGTAATTCGGGGTGAAATTTCACCAAACCGCCCTATTGTAGTAGGAATTCATTTTGTGTTGCCGAAAATCCCTTCGAAACTCGGATCAGGGCAATCGCGCTATGTGGTAGCCGGGGTTGGTGTGCTGAAGAGGAGGCGCAACCGGTAATCATCATTAAGGGCGGCGCGGCGTTTGCGGCGACGGATGCGATTGCGGGGCAGGCCATTGTGGCTCAGCAGGTTGAGGGCCATGCGACGCATCAGAGCCAGGTTTTCGGCGGAGTGGTCCTTCCGGGTTCGGCAGGCATCCTCGCCAAATTGCACGTCCAGGATCCAGTGCTGTTGATTTTCGATCCCCTCATGGCTGCGGACGGTGGTTGCAAACCGGCCGCGCTCCGGGAACGAGCACAGGAAATAACGGCATTCCGTGCTGGTTTGGTCGCCGATGATGCGGGTGGACTCGACCCGCCCAACCGCCTGGAGTCCGGCCCAGTCCAGTTTCGCCTCCAGCTAGTCGATCCGGTCGCCGAGGGCGTGGCGACGGATTTCGATCCGGCCGTGGTCCTTCTCCACCGTTTCCAGAACGGGCAGCCGGCCGCGGGCGACCTCGGTATCGAGCCACAGTCGGACGTCTTCGCGCAAGGTCGGATGGTTGTCCTTGAGAGTCAGGACGTCGTCACCTCCCGCGTCCACGATCGCTTGGGCGATGGCTTTCTGGCAGCCCATGGCGTCGATCGACACCATCGCCCCCTGCAAGTCCAGCAGCGCCAGCAGGTCCGGGATCGCGGTGATCTCGTTGGACTTCTCCGCCACCGCCCGCTGCGCCAAGCCATTGGGGCCGCATCAGTTCTCTCCACAAGATCAGCCTCGCTTCGTTACCCTAGCGATCCGCCTCCTGTCAACCCCCCACATAGCGCGATTGCCCTGCCATCGGATATTTGCCACTTGCCAAGTATTCATTATTTGTGTTATATTATTTTCTCTTAGATGCGGGGTGGAGCAGTCCGGTAGCTCGTCGGGCTCATAACCCGAAGGTCGTAGGTTCAAATCCTGCCCCCGCTACCATACTCCATTCCAAAGGAAGCCCGTCAAGGGCTTTTTTTATGCGGCCGTTTCCAGTGCTGTCCTAGCTTTAGCGAGCGTTTGCGGGATTCCGTTAGGAGCGGCCCCCACTCCGCTCGTCAAGGGCGGGTGGCGTGGGGAGCCAGTATAGTTTAACGAAATCAGTGGGCCATGGGCCCATTTTTGTTTGTGGTGGTCAAAATGCGTCAGGACTTGAAAACGCTTAGACGAATGCTGGCCGCCGTGGTGGAGGCCATGGGTTATGAACTGGTGGGCGTGGAGTTTCATCCTGGCCGAGAGAGGGCCCTGTTGCGGATTTATATCGATAGTGAGAACGGCATTGGCCTCGAGGATTGCCAGCGGGTCAGCCATCAACTCAGCGGCGTGCTGGAGGTGGAGGATCCAATCGTGGAACGATATACGCTGGAAGTCTCCTCGCCCGGATTGGATCGCCCCCTGTTCGAGGCCACGCACTTCAACCGCTTTGTCGGTTCCGAGGTACGCCTTCATCTGCGGGAATTGCTGGACGGACGACGGAAATTGATCGGGCGGCTAGGCGGAATGCGCGACGGTCACGTGGTGATCCTGGATAGCGAAGGTCGGGAGTGGCAGGTGCCGCTCGAGCGGATCGCGAAGGCCCGACTGGTACCCGAACTTTAGGACGGCATGACAGCGCGCGGATCCGGCGAGGAGGCAGAACACCATGCGTGGTAAAGAGAGCAAAGAAGGCAACAAAGAAATTCTGCTGGTCGTGGATGCCGTTTCCAACGAGAAAGGCGTCAACAAGGAAATCATTTTTGGCGCGCTTGAATTGGCTCTAGCGTCGGCGGCCAAGAAACGCTATGCCGGCGATCCCGATCTGCGGGTGGCGATCAATCGGCGCACCGGCGGTTATGAAACCTTCCGGCGCTGGTCGGTGGTAGCCGACGCTGCCCAAATCGACAACCCAGACCGACAAATGACCCTGGAGCAAGCACGCCAACTTCAGGCCAATGCGCAGGTCGGCGCGCAGGTCGAAACGCCCCAGGAGAATGCCGATTTTGGAGGACGCATCGCCGCCCAGACCGCAAAGCAGGTCATCGTCCAGCGGGTTCGAGACGCCGAACGCGCCCAGATCGTGGAAGCCTATCTGCATCGCAAGGGCGAGTTGATCGGTGGCGTGGTTCGGCGCCTGGAGCGCGGCGACGTCATTTTCGATGTCGGCGGTAACGTCGAGGCCAAAATACCCCGTGACGAGTTGATTTCCCGTGAGTCGTTTCGAATCGGCGAACGGGTGCGGGGCTACCTTAGGGAAGTGTCCACCCAAGTCCGTGGTCCGCAATTGTTCGTCAGCCGGGTGGCGCCGGAATTTCTGATCGCCTTGTTCACGCTGGAAGTACCCGAGATCAACCAGGGGATCATCGAAATCAAGGGCGCCGCCCGCGATCCCGGTTCGCGGGCCAAGATCGCGGTCAAGAGCAAGGACGCCCGCATCGATCCCATCGGCGCCTGCGTGGGCATGCGCGGCGCCCGGGTTCAAAGCGTGACCAACGAACTGGCCGGCGAACGAGTGGATATCGTGCAATGGCACGACGACCCGATCCGTTTTGTCATGAACGCCATGTCGCCAGCGGAGGTGGAGTCGATCATCGTGGATGAGGATGCTCACGCCATGGATATTATCGTCGCCGACGAAAAGCAATTGGCCCAGGCCATCGGCAAGGGCGGCCAGAACGTGCATCTGGCCAGTCGCCTGACCGGTTGGACCCTGAACGTCATGACGCGGACTCAGGCGCAGGACCGGCGCGGTCAGGAGGACGAGGGTCTGCGACGGATGTTCATGGAACAACTGGGCGTGGACGATGAAATCGCGGCGATCCTGGTGCGCGAAGGCTTCGCCGGCCTGGACGAGGTCGCTTACGTACCCGCGCACGAGATGCTGGAGATTCCCGAATTCGACGCCGAGATCGTCGAGGAATTGCGGGCGCGGGCGCGCGACGTGCTGCTGACACGGGCGATCGCCGCCGAGGAACACCTTAGCGGCGCCCAGCCATCCGACGCTTTGTTGCGGATGGAGGGCATGGACGAGGATCTGGCTTTGACGCTGGCGAAAGGCGGGATTGTGACGATGGATGACCTGGCGGAATTATCGGTGGACGATCTCAACGAGATCGCCGGCTTGGATGGCGAGCGGGCCGCGAAATTGATCATGACGGCGCGCGCGCCTTGGTTTTCGAAGAACGAGCGGTAGGGCGGGCTGATCCCGGGGGTGTTGAATGACGGATGTAACAGTCAGGCAGTTCGCGACGGTCGTCGGCATACCGGTGGATCGCCTGTTGGAGCAGTTTACCGAGGCCGGCATTCCGGTCGTTGGGGCAGATGCCGCGATCACGGAAAAACAGAAGCTGGATCTGTTGGCGCACCTGCGCAAGAGCCACGGTAATCGATTGGCGCCAAGCGCGGCGGAGCCCAGGAAAATCACGCTCAAGCGCAAGACCCATAGCGAAATCAAGATGACCGGCGGCGCGGCGGGACAAGTCAAGACCGTCAGCATCGAGGTGCGCAGGAAGCGCACCTATGTCAAGCGCAGCCTGGTGGAGGACGAAGCCTCCCGCCGCCGCGAGCCGGAGATTCAGGCCGAGGCGCCGGTTGTCGTCACCGTGGAAGTGGGCGAACCGATTCGCGCGTTGGAAGCCGCCGAGCGGACTCCCTCTGTTCAGGAGACAGAGCAACGCCCCGTCGAGGAGACGATTGGTCCGCTGGCCACCGAGGCAACCAGTTCCCACGCGTCGGAAGTGGAAGCGGGTGTTGCCCGCCAGCCCACCGAGGAAGCGCCTCCCGTCCGGCTGGAAATCGAGGAAGCTACCCCTCGCCAACCCGAGACGGTGGTAGCCCCTCGGGTCCCGATGGAGGAGTCACCCCGCCAGGCCGAAGGCGAGAGGGCGCGTCGCCGACCGGAGGACCAGGTCCGGCGTCCGTCCGAGTCGGGCGCGCGTCGCCGGCCAGAAACGCCGGACGAACGCCGAAAAACCACGGATCGTTCCATGGTTTCCCGACCCACGGAGGTTCGGGGACGCAAATCGGCCGAGGTTGGACCAGCGGCGCCCCCGGTTCAGCGCCGTACCGACGCAGGTGGCGCCGGGCCAGGTTCCGGGGCCAAGCCGTCGCCCGCGGCCGTGGTCGATGCTAGAGCGAGGAAACGTCCCGAAGGTCCCCCAGCCAAGCGCCGCAGCGAAGTAGAGTCGCCTCGGCGACGGGAGATCGAAACCGAGATGGATCGTCTATCCCGACCGGGGCGTAGTGATCAGGCGGTTTTCGATCGATCCGATCGCCGCCGGCCTCGCAAGGCCAAGAGCAGCGCTAAAGCCGCCGTGCCCGCTCCGCGCCATGGTTTCGCCAAGCCCACCGCGCCGGTGGTGCGCGAGGTGACCCTACCCGAAACCATCAGTGTCGCCGACTTGGCCCAAAAGATGTCGGTCAAGGCCACCGAGGTCATCAAGACCCTGTTTAAAATGGGGATGATGGTGACTATCAACCAAGTGGTCGACCAGGAGACCGCCGCGCTGGTCGTCGAGGAAATGGGGCATACCTACAAGTTGCTCAACGAATACGCGCTGGAGCAGGTATTGACCGCCGAAACCGGTGGCCAAGCGATGCCACGCCCACCAGTTGTTACCATAATGGGTCATGTGGACCATGGCAAAACCTCGCTGCTCGATTATATCCGCCGGACCCGGGTCGCGGCCGGCGAGGCGGGCGGCATTACCCAGCACATCGGCGCCTACCATGTGCGTACCCCGAAGGGTGTGGTCACCTTCCTCGACACGCCGGGTCACGCCGCGTTCACCGCCATGCGCGCGCGCGGCGCCAAGGCGACCGATGTCGTGGTGCTGGTGGTGGCCGCCGACGACGGTGTGATGCCGCAGACCATCGAGGCGATTCAGCATGCCCGCGCCGCTGGAGTACCCATCGTGGTGGCAGTCAACAAGATGGACAAGCCCGGCTCCGATCCGGAGCGGGTCAAGAGCGAACTGTCGGCGCAGGGCGTCATTTCCGAGGAGTGGGGCGGCGAAACTCTGTTCACTTATGTGTCCGCCAAGAGTGGCCTGGGCGTGGATGAATTGCTCGACAAGATCCTGGTGCAGGCCGAGATATTGGAACTGAGCGCGCCGGTGGATGGCCTGGCCAAGGGGGTGGTGATCGAGTCGCGGCTGGACAAGGGACGTGGCCCAGTGGCGACCGTGCTGGTGCAGAACGGCACCTTGCGCCGGGGCGACGTGATTCTAAGTGGCCTGGAATACGGTCGGGTGCGCGCCATGCTCAACGAGACCGGCCAGAACGTCAGCGAAGCCGGCCCCTCCATTCCGGTGGAAATTCTTGGCCTGTCCGGCACGCCCAAGGCGGGCGACGATGTGATCGTGGTCGCCGACGAGCGCAAGGCCCGCGAAATCGCCCTGTTCCGTCAAGGCAAGGCCCGCGAGGAACAAACCCGCAAGCCGGTGCTGGATATCGATGGCATCTCCCGGCAATTCGAGGCGGGGGAAATCAGCGTTCTCAACGTGGTGCTGAAAGCCGACGTGCAGGGTTCCGCCGAGGCCATCGTGGATGCGTTGACCCGGCTGTCCACCCCCGAGGTGCAGGTTAAGATGATCGCCAGTGGCGTTGGCGGCATCAACGAGTCGGACGTCAATCTGGCCAAAACCTCGGGCGCCATTCTGATGGGTTTCAACGTGCGCGCTGACAGCGTCGCCAAGAAACTGGCCGACGAGGAAGGGCTGAAACTGCACTACTACAGCGTGATCTACGAACTGATCGACGATGTGAAGCGCGCCATGATCGGCATGCTCAAGCCGGAATTCAAGGAACAAATCATCGGCCTGGCCGAGGTGCGCGGCGTGTTCCGCTCACCCAAGTTCGGGGTGGTGGCCGGCTGCATGGTCATGGACGGGGTCGTGCGTCGCAGCAGCCCGATTCGGGTGTTGCGCAACCACGTGGTGATTTTCGAGGGCGCATTGGATTCGCTACGGCGGTTCAAGGACGACGTCAGCGAGGTGCGCGCCGGCATGGACTGCGGGATGGGCGTAAAGAATTATAACGACATTCGCGAGAACGACCAGATCGAGGTGTTCGAGCGGGTGCAGGTGCAACGCACGTTATAGTGTGCGAATGGAGCGAAGCTGAATAATGGCCCATAGCGCCGCCCCACGCCCCCGCCGGATCGGCGAGCAGATTCGCCGCGATCTGGCGGAGTTGATCCGCGCCGAACTGCGCGACCCGCGCCTGACCCTGGTGTCCACCACCAGCGTCGAGGTCAGCCGCGATCTGGCGTATGCGCGGATTTACGTCACCGCCGTGTGTGACCCGGCCGAACGAGCCGAACTGGTGGCCGAGCTCAATCGGGCCGCGCCGTTGCTGCGCCGGGAACTGGGGCGGCGGTTGCGCACCCGCACCGTGCCGAAGCTGGAATTCCGCTACGATGAGCTTGTGGAGCGCGGCGCTCGGTTGTCGGCGCTGATCGACGCGGCGGTGGCCGCCGACGCCGAACGGCATCGCGAGGAAGAGCCACCGCCGACCGAGACGGGGTCGGAGGATCGGGAGTGACGGCGCCAGATCGCCGCTCGGTGAGCGGTGTATTGTTGCTGGACAAGCCGGTTGGCTGGACGTCCAACGCCGCCCTGCAAGCGGTCAAGCGGTTGTATCGGGCGCGAAAGGCTGGCCATACCGGGAGCCTGGATCCGCTGGCCAGTGGGTTGTTACCACTCTGCCTGGGCGAGGCCACCAAGCTGTCCGGGTTGTTACTGAACGCCGACAAGACGTACCGCTTCACCTGTCGGCTGGGGGTGACTACCATCACCGGCGATGCCGAGGGCGAGATTCTCGTTACCCGACCGGTCGGGCCGCTGAGCCGGGAACAGGTGGAGATCGCGTTGCGGCGCTTCACCGGCGCGATCCAACAGACACCGCCGATGTACTCGGCGCTCAAGCGCGATGGCCAGCCGCTGTACAAGCTGGCGCGCAAGGGCATCGAGGTTGAGCGCGTCCCGCGCGAGGTGACGGTTCACGACCTGCGGTTGCTGCGGCTGGGCGGCGGGGAACTGGAATGCGAGTTACGCTGTTCCAAGGGTACTTACGTGCGGGTCCTGGCCGCCGATCTCGGCGAGGCACTGGGCTGCGGCGCTCACGTGACCACGTTGCGTCGCATCGCGGTGGAGCCTTATGACGCCAGGCGGATGGTGACGCTGGAGATATTGCGCGCGCGGGCCGAACAGGGCCTGACGGCGCTGGATGAAGTATTGTTGCCAGCGGACAGCGCGCTGCCGGATTGGCCAGCGGTGCGGGTGCGCGACGACGTCGCTTTTTACCTGCGCCAGGGCCAGCCGGTTTTGGTCCCGCGCGCTCCGACCCAGGGCTGGGTGCGATTGTACGAAGGCGAGGAACGGTTCCTGGGCATCGGCGAGATTCTCGACGATGGCCGGGTCGCGCCGCGCCGACTGTTGCTCTAAGCCGTTGAACCTTGGGGTTTGCTTGTTGATTGTCGCCGCCGGGGTTAATATTTTTCATTGAGTTTGCTTGACTGATCGAATTTGAACTGGAGTTTTTCATGCCCCTCAACACCGAACAGAAGTCCCAGATCGTGCGGGATTATCAGCGCGACCCCGCCGATACCGGCTCGCCGGAAGTCCAAGTCGCGTTGCTGACGAATCGCATCAATGGCTTGCAGCCACACTTTGGCGAGCACAAGAAGGACCATCATTCCCGACGCGGGTTGCTGAAGATGGTCAACCAGCGCCGCAAGCTGTTGGATTACCTTAAAAAGAAAGACCTGCAACGCTATCAGGGTCTGATCAGCCGCCTCGGCCTGCGTCGCTGAGGCTTTCCATCGCTCTTTCGCCGCATAGGACGCTTTCGTGACGCCCATCAAGAAGACATTTCAGTACGGCCAACATGCCGTGACCCTGGAAACGGGCGAAATCGCCCGGCAAGCCAGTGGCTCGGTGATGGTCAACATGGCCGACACCGTGGTGCTGGTCACCATGGTCGCCGCCCGGGAAACCGAGGAAGGTCGGGATTTTTTGCCGCTGCGGGTGGATTACCAGGAACGTAGCTACGCGGCCGGCCGTATTCCCGGCGGCTTTTTCCGGCGCGAGGGGCGTCCGTCCGAAAGCGAAACCCTGACTGCCCGGCTGATCGACCGCCCCCTGCGCCCGTTGTTTCCCGATGGCTTCACCCACGAGTTGCAGATCATCGCCACCGTGCTGTCATTGAACAATCAGGTGGACCCAGAAATTCCGGCGATGCTGGGCGCCTCGGCGGCGGTGGCGCTGTCCGGCGTCCCATTCAATGGCCCGATCGGCGCGGCCCGGGTCGGTTACCACAACGGCCACTACCTGCTCAATCCGACCCGTAAGGAGTCGAAAACCTCGCAACTGGATTTGGTGGTGGCTGGCACCGAGCGGGCGGTGCTGATGGTGGAGTCCGAGGCGCAGGAATTGCCGGAAGAGGTCATGCTCGGCGCGGTGGTGTTCGGCCACGAGCAGATGCAGGTGGCGATTCGCGCCATCAACAACCTGGTGGCCGAGGCGGGCGTCCAGCCGTGGAACTGGCAGCCGCCGGCCGGCGACGCGATGCTGGCCAAGGCGGCCCGCGCCGCCGCCGAGCATGCCCTGACCGAGGCGTATCAGATCGCCGAGAAGCTGACCCGTCAGCAACGAGTCAGCGAGGTTCGTAATCAACTGATCGCCCAACTGTTGGCCCAGGAACCGGAACGCTGGACCACGCAGGCGATTGAAAGCGCGTTTACGGCGCTGGAAAGCGAAATCGTGCGCGGGCGCATTCTGTCGGGCCAGCCGCGCATCGATGGCCGCGACACCCGCACCGTGCGGCCGATCACCGTCCGGGTCGGCGTGTTGCCGCGCACCCACGGTTCGGCGTTGTTCACTCGGGGCGAGACCCAGGCGCTGGTGGTCACGACGCTCGGCACTGACCGGGACGCTCAGATCATCGACGCCATCGAGGGCGAGTACCGTCAACCCTTCCTGCTGCACTACAATTTTCCGCCTTATTCGGTCGGCGAGATCGGTCAGGTCGGTAGCCCCAAGCGTCGGGAGGTCGGTCACGGTCGCCTGGCCAAACGCGGCGTGCAGGCGGTGATTCCCAAGCCCAGCCAGTTTCCGTACACGGTGCGGGTGGTGTCGGAAATCACCGAATCCAACGGCTCCAGTTCGATGGCGTCCGTTTGCGGCGCCAGCCTGGCGCTGATGGACGCCGGCGTGCCGATCAAGGCGCCGGTGGCCGGCATCGCCATGGGCCTGATCAAGGAAGAAAACCGCTTCGCGGTGCTGACCGATATCATCGGCGACGAAGACCATCTGGGCGACATGGATTTCAAGGTGGCTGGCACCACCGACGGCGTCACCGCCCTGCAAATGGACATCAAGATCGACGGCATCACCCGCGAGATCATGGAGCAGGCGTTGGCCCAGGCCCGCGAGGGGCGGCTGCACATTCTCGGCAAGATGAGCGAAGCCATCGTCAAGCCGCGCCAGGAATTGTCCGAATACGCGCCACGCTACACGACCCTGCGCATCAACCCGGAAAAGATCCGCGACGTGATCGGTAAGGGCGGGGTCACCATTCGCTCCATCACCGAGGAAACCGGCGCCACCATCGATATCACCGACGACGGCGTGGTCAAGATCGCCGCCGTGGACAAGGCCGCCGGCGATGAGGCCCGGCGCCGCATCGAGCAGATTACCGCCGATGTGGAGGCAGGCCAGATTTACGAGGGCAAGGTGGTTCGGATCATGGACTTCGGTGCGTTCGTGGCCATCCTGCCTGGCCGCGATGGCATGGTGCATATCTCGCAGATTTGCGAGGAGCGGGTGCAGAGCGTCAGCGACAAGCTGACGGTTGGCGACGTGGTCAAGGTCCGGGTCATGGAAATCGACAAGCAGGGCCGCATCCGCTTGACCATGAAGGGTCTGAGCTGAGTTTTTGAAAAGGCTGACGGGCGGCTTGCCTTGAGGGGTCGCTTCGGATAGCCTTACCACCCCCGCTACATGGAGCGGGGCGACACCCCGGAGAGATGGCCGAGCGGTCGAAGGCGCAGCACTGGAAATGCTGTTTAGGGGTAACTCTAACGAGGGTTCGAATCCCTCTCTCTCCGCCAAATAGCCGTTCATGGCCGTCCATGACGGACACCGAAACCCGCCAAGCGCGGGTTTTTTAATGAACGACCATTGCCTTGAAAACAACGGTCGCTCATTAATCGGGATTACGCAAAACTGCACTGTTCGTGCGGTGCTGTTTTACGCCTCCACCACCGGAATCTTGCCGATCCTCGCTTGCCATTCCTTCGGTCCGGTCTTGTGGACGCTGGACCCCTTGGAATCGACCGCCACCGTCACCGGCATGTCTTTCACCTCGAACTCGTAGATCGCTTCCATGCCGAGATCCTCGAAAGCGAGAACCTTGGCGGCTTTAATCGCCTTGGAGACGAGATAGGCCGCGCCGCCGACCGCCATCAGATACACCGCCCGGTTGTCCTTGATCGCGTCGATGGCGATCTGGCCGCGCTCGGACTTGCCGATCATGCCCAGCAGGCCGGTTTGTTCCAGCATCTGGCGGGTGAACTTGTCCATGCGAGTCGCTGTGGTGGGACCGGCGGGACCGACCACCTCGTCGCGCACCGGATCGACTGGGCCGACGTAGTAAATGAAGCGGTTGGTGAAATCGACCGGCAATTTCTGGCCCGCGCTCAGCATGTCGGTCATGCGCTTGTGGGCGGCGTCGCGGCCGGTCAGCATCTTGCCGTTGAGCAGCAGCACCTCGCCCGTCTTCCAGGTTGCCACGTCCTCGCGGGTGACGGTGGCGAGATCGACCCGGCGGGCGTTGGTCGGCGCATAGGTCAGCTTCGGCCAATCCTCCAAACTCGGCGGCTCCAGCTTGGCCGGACCACTGCCGTCGAGGTGGAAATGGGCGTGGCGGGTCGCGGCGCAGTTCGGCACCATCGCGATCGGCAGGTTCGCGGCATGGGTCGGATAGTCGAGCACTTTCACGTCGAGCACGGTGGTCAGACCGCCAAGACCCTGCGCGCCGATACCGAGCGCGTTGACCTTCTCGTACAGTTCGATGCGCAGCTCCTCGGCGCGATTCTTGGGGCCACGGGCGATCAATTCCTGAATATCGACCGGCGCCATCAGCGACTCCTTGGCCAGCATGAACGCCTTTTCCGGCGTGCCGCCGATGCCGACGCCGAGAATGCCGGGCGGACACCAGCCGGCACCCATCTGCGGCACGGTTTTCAACACCCAGTCCACCAGATCATCGGACGGATTTAGCATCGCGAACTTAGATTTTGCTTCCGAGCCACCGCCTTTGGCCGCGCAAATCACCTCGACATGGTGGCCGGGGACAATTTCGTAATGCACCACGGCCGGCGTGTTGTCCTTGGAGTTCTGGCGCTTGCCGGCCGGGTCGCGCAGCACCGAGGCGCGCAGCTTGTTGTCAGGATTGAGATAAGCGCGGCGCACGCCCTCGTCGACCATCTCCTGCACCGACAGTTTCGCGTCCCAGTGCACGTCCATGCCGACCTTGAGGAACACCAGAGCGATGCCGGTGTCCTGACAGATCGGGCGATGGCCCTCGGCGCACATGCGCGAGTTGATCAGAATTTGCGCGATAGCGTCTTTGGCGGCCGGGCTTTCCTCGCGCTCGTAGGCTTGCGCCAGCGCCTTGATGTAATCGACGGGATGGTAATAGCTGATGTACTGGAAGGCGTCGGCGATACTTTGGATGAAATCTTCTTGGCGGATGGTGGTCATGATATCTCCCACTAGCGAGGAATCGGGCGCGGCCGCGCCCGGAACTTGTTATGGCGACGGCCATTTTACCGCATTCCCGCCAGTCGGGCGGCGCCGCCGTCGGTCGTGGTCGAAGGCAACCCGAGCGTCGATCCCAATTTTGGCAATTTCGTCGCCACGCTCGAAGGGGTGTGATTCAAAGTGATGCAAGCGGCATAATACCCCATGATCCATTGATACCCCGAGGGAGCCAGGGCAATCGCGCTATGCGGTAGCCGGATTGGGTTGGCCGAGGAGCAGACGCAACCGATGCTGATCGTTGAGGGTGGTCCAGAGTTCGCGGGGCCGGAGGTTATCCCGAACCGGGCTTTGTCACGCCGCGCGTTGAAGGTCATGCGGCGGATCATGGCCAGATTTCCGCCGTGTGGTTGCGACCCGAGTGGTATGGATCGGACAGATTCGGCAAAATACGGGATCGAGTTGAGCCGTTGGAACCATATCAATCTTCTCCATCCGATCAATCCCGTCCCGTTACCCTGGTAATCCTCCTCCTGTCAATTTCCCACGTAGCGCGATTGCCCTGCGCCACGCTGGCTTTCGGTTGAACCGCCCCGCCCCCGCCGGTAGACTTACAAATCCGCTCGACCACCGCCCGTTTTGCCCATCGATCTCCGAAGCTGGGGCGGATCGCCCGATGGTATCGCCTGTACTCAGCCCCCGGAAACGTAACCTTGAACACCGAATTTCAACGCATCAAACGCCTGCCACCCTATGTCTTCAACATCGTCAACGATTTGAAAGCCAAGGCCCGTGCCCGCGGCGAGGACATCATCGACTTTGGCATGGGCAATCCCGACCAGCCGACTCCAAAACACATCGTCGAAAAACTGGTCGAGACCGCCCGACGCGCGGACACCCACCGCTATTCGCTGTCGCGCGGCATTCCGCGTCTGCGCCGGGCCATCTGCAACTGGTACCGAACCCGCTACGCCGTCGACCTCGACCTGGAAGCCGAGGCCATCGTCACCATCGGTTCCAAGGAAGGGCTGGCGCACCTGGCGCTGGCCACCATGGGGCCGGGCGACGCCGTGCTGGTGCCCAACCCCGCTTATCCGATCCACCCCTACGGCTTTGTCATCGCCGGCGCCGACATCCGCCACGTGCCGCTGGTGCCGGGCGTCGATTTCTTCGCCGAACTGGAAAAGGCGATCAAGGATTCCTGGCCCCGGCCCAAGATGCTGGTGCTGAACTTCCCGGCCAACCCCACCACCCAGTGCGTCGAGCTGGATTTCTTCGCGAAGGTGGTGGCCATCGCCCGCGAACACGAGATCTGGGTGATTCACGATCTCGCCTATGCCGATCTGGTGTTCGACGGCTACGTCGCGCCGTCCATCCTGCAAATACCGGGCGCCAAGGACATCGCGGTCGAGTCCTTCACCCTGTCCAAGAGCTACAACATGCCTGGCTGGCGGGTGGGTTTCATGTGCGGCAACCCCACTCTGGTTGGGGCGTTGGCGCGAATGAAATCCTATCTTGATTACGGCATGTTCACTCCGATCCAGGTCGCCGCCATCGCCGCGCTGGAAGGACCACAGGACTGTGTCGCCGAAATTTGCGACACCTACCGCAAACGCCGCGACGTACTGTGCGATGGCTTGAACGCGTTGGGCTGGCCGGTCGAAAAGCCCAAGGCGACCATGTTCGTCTGGGCGCCGATTCCCGAGCAGTACCGGCGCCTCGGCTCGCTGGAGTTTTGCAAGAAGCTGTTGGCCGAAGCCAAGGTTGCGGTGTCGCCCGGCATCGGTTTTGGCGAATACGGCGACGACCATGTGCGTTTTGGCCTGATCGAGAACGAGCATCGCACTCGGCAGGCGTTGCGCGGCATCCGGGAAATGTTCCGCAAGGATAGCCGCGACAGTTACGCGCCGCTGGCGCGGGCGGTGGGCGCATGAGCCCGGCCGCTTTTCCTCCGGTCAAGGTTGGGTTGCTCGGGCTGGGCACGGTTGGCGGCGGCGTCACCCGGGTATTGGCGCGCAACGCCGGGGAAATCAGTCGCCGCGCTGGGCGCGAGATCGTCATCACCCACGCCGCCGCCCGCAATCTGGACACCACCATCGCGAACACCGCCGGCATGCGGTTGACCGAGGAAGCGCTGGAAGTGGTGGACGATCCCGAGGTGTCGATCATCGTCGAGCTGATGGGCGGTTACGAGCCGGCCCGTGGTTTGGTGCTGCGCGCCCTGACCAACGGCAAACACGTGGTCACCGCCAACAAGGCGCTGATCGCCCGGCATGGCAACGAAATCTTCGCTGCCGCCAGCGCCGCCGGGATGATGGTCGGCTTCGAGGCGGCGGTCGCCGGCGGCATCCCGATCATCAAGGCCCTCCGCGAGGGTCTGGCCGGCAATCGCCTGGAATGGGTGGCGGGCATCATCAACGGCACCGCCAACTTTATCCTGACCGAAATGCGCGGCAAGGGCCGTGACTTTCCGGAGGTGCTGGCCGAGGCTCAGGCGCTGGGCTACGCCGAAGCCGACCCCACTTTCGACATCGAAGGCATCGACGCTGCTCACAAGTTGACCATCCTGGCTTCCATCGCCTTCGGTATCCCTCTGCAATTCGACAAGGTCTACATCGAGGGGATCAGCCGCATCACCCGCGACGATGTCGCCTACGCCACCAAGCTCGGCTACCGGATCAAGCATCTTGGCATCGCCCGCCGCGACCAAAGCGGTGTGCAGTTGCGCGTGCATCCAACCCTGATTCCGCAGCGCCATCTGCTGGCCAACGTCAATGGCGTCATGAACGCGGTGCTGGTCAAGGGTGACGCCGTGGGGCAAAGCCTGTTCTACGGGGCCGGGGCCGGGGCCGAGCCGACCGCCTCGGCGGTGGTGGCCGACATCATCGACGTGGTGCGCACCTTGACCGCCGACCCGGAAAACCGGGTGCCGCACTTGGCCTTCCAGCCCGGCGCGCTGTCGGATCTACCGGTGCTCCCCATGGCGGAGGTCGAGACCGCCTGCTACCTGCGCTTGCAGGCGCTGGATCGTCCCGGCGTGCTGGCCGATGTCACGCGCATCCTCGCCGAGTGTGGCATCAGCATCGAAGCCCTGATGCAGAAGGAAGCGCCACCCAGCGCCAGCGTCGTGCCGATTGTTCTGTTGATCAACCGGGTACGGGAACAGCGGATGAACGAGGCGATCACGGCCATCGAGGCGCTGGATACCATCCGCGCGCCCGTCGTGCGTATCCGGCTGGAATATCTCGATTCGGACTGAGCCGGGCGAACGACGAACGACTGTGGCCTCTACCCTGCATCTGGTGATTCCCGGCCTGCTGGAAACCGGACGCTTCGAACCCGCCGATCTGGCGCTTCCCATTCCCGGCGTTCCAGCGCTGGGCTGGTTGCTGGCCCGCGCCGACGTTGGCGTGGTTCCGGCCACCAGCGACGGGGTGCTATTCGAACTGTTCGGCCTGCGGATTCCTGAAACCGCCGACCTGCCTGTCGCGGCGGTGGCCCGGCTGGCCGATGGTGGTGATCCCGACGACGGCTGGTGGCTGCGGGTCGACCCGGTGCATTTGCGCCCCGACCTGTATGGGGTGTTGCTGGCCGATGCCCGGGTGCTGGCTATCGAGCCGGTCGAGGCGGCGCTGCTGGCGGCGGCGTTCGATCAGACCTTCGCCGCCGACGGGTTGCAACTGTATGTTCCCCGCCCCGACCGCTGGTATCTGCGCCTGCCGGCCGATCCCGGCCTGCGCACCCATCCGCTGCTCGACGCCATCGGCCGCGACATCAACCCGCTGCTGCCTTACGGTCCGACGAGTGGGCGCTGGCACGCCCTGCTGACCGAGGTTCAGATGCTGTTTCATCACCACCCGGTCAACCGAGCGCGCGAGGAGCGCAACCAGCCGTTGATCAACAGCGTCTGGTTCTGGGGCGGTGGAACTGGCCCGGCCGGCGCCCAAGCCCCCGCGGCGGGTCTGTACGCCGGCGATCCGCTGGCTCGGGGCTTGGCGCGGCTCGCTGGGGCGGCGGTCAGCCCGGTTCCCGAACACGCGAACGATTGGCTGGACAGCGCGTGTGAAGAGCCCGATAGTCTGGTGGTGTTGGAGACGACCCGCTACGACGCGGCGGATGGCGATCGCGCAACCTGGACCGAACACCTCGCGAAACTGGAATACGCCTGGTTTCGATTTTGTCGCCGGTGGCTGCGAACCGGGAAACTGGCGACCTTGCACCTCTACCCGGGCAATGGACGGGTTTACACGGTGACCAGCGCCGCCCGCTGGCGATTCTGGCGCCGATCCCGACCGCTGGTTGATTATCTGCGCTGATCTTCCCACCACCCCAACCGCCATCCGCGGATGACTCGCGCGAGGCGGTCACGACTGGATCGAACTGACTCCGTTTCGAGCGCCCCATGCCCCCCGTCATCATCCGCCGTCCCAGTTCCACTGCCGTGGCCCTGCCCGTTTCCCCTCTGCTGCAACGCATCTATGCCGCGCGCGGCGTGGGTTCGGCGGATCAACTGGACCAGCGCTTGCAAATGCTGCCCTCGCCGGCGTCGCTAGCCGGTCTGACCGAAGCGGTGACGCTTTTGGAAGACGCTCTCCGCCAGCGATGGCGGATCACCATCGTCGCCGATCTCGACGCCGACGGCGCCACCAGTTGCGCGCTGGCGCTGCGGGCGCTGCGGGCGCTGGGTGCGGCGGACGTGCGCTACGTGGTGCCCAATCGCTTTGTCCACGGCTACGGCCTGACCCCGGAAATCGTCGCGGTCGCCGCCCGGGATCGGCCCGATCTGCTGATCACCGTGGACAACGGCATCTCCAGCCATGAGGGGGTGCGGGCGGCCCAGGCGCTGGGGATGCGGGTGCTGATCACCGACCATCACTTGCCCGGCCCGACGCTGCCGGCCGCCGATGCCCTGGTCAATCCCAACCAGCCCGGCGATGCGTTCCCCTGCAAGCAACTGGCCGGCGTCGGCGTGATTTTCTATGTGCTGTCGGCGCTGCGAACCCGGCTGCGGGAGAGTGGCTGGTTCGGGCCGCGCGGGTTACCCGAACCGAACATGGCGCAATTCCTCGATCTGGCGGCGGTGGGCACGGTAGCCGACGTGGTGCCGCTCACGCACGCCAACCGGGTACTGGTCGAACAGGGACTGCGACGAATTCGCGAAGGTCGGTGCGTGCCTGGCATTACCGCGTTGTTTGCCGTCGCCGGCCGCTCGATGGCGCGGGCGAGCGGCGCCGACATCGCTTTTCAACTCGGACCGCGCCTGAACGCCGCCGGCCGGCTGGCCGACATGAGCCTGAGCATCGATTGTCTGTTGTGCGACGATCCAGCGCGGGCGCTGACCTTGGCCCGAGAGTTGGATCGGCTCAACCGCGAGCGGCGGATGATCGAGACTGAAATGCGGGCGCAGGCGCTCGACAGTCTGGAGCGATGGCCGCTGGCGGAAGGGGAACTGCCGTTTGGATTATGCCTGTTCGATCCAGATTGGCATCCCGGCGTGATCGGCATCGTGGCCGGGCGGATTCGGGAGCGAGTCCATCGGCCGGTGATCGCCTTCGCGCCCGATAACCACCCCGGTCAGTTGCGCGGATCGGCCCGCTCGGTACCGGGTTTGCATATCCGTGACGTACTGGCGACCCTCGACGCGCGTCAGCCCGACCTGATCGGGCGCTTCGGCGGTCACGCCGCCGCCGCCGGCCTGAGTTTGCCGGCCGCCCACCTGGCCACTTTTCAAAGCGCTTTCGACGCCGAAGTGCGCGGTCTGCTACGGCTGGAAGATCTCAACGGTTGTGTGTGGAGCGATGGCGAGCTGGAACCGGCGGATTTTTGCCTGGAAACCGCCGAACAGTTGCGAGAGGCCGGTCCCTGGGGTCAGGGTTTCCCCGAACCGTTGTTCGATGGCGTGTTCGAGGTGACCGCCCATCGGATCATGAAGGACCAGCATTTGAAGCTGTGGCTGCGGGCGCCGGGCCTGAGACAGCCGGTGGAGGCGGTTGCCTTCCACCGGGTAAGCGATTTCACGCCGGGCGCGATGCGACTGCGCGTCGCCTATAAGCTGGACGCCAACGAGTGGCGCGGCGAGCGGCGGTTGCAATTGCGCGTCGAGCATCTGGAAGCGGCCTGAGTGCCCCAACTCCGGGGCTGGATCGGGCGGTCTCAGTAATGCCGCACCCGGAACAGTTTTTCGTCTCGTAGTACCGCCTCCAGCGCCTCGC
>JAXMFY010000021.1:0-63837 GCA_046347555.1 Candidatus Competibacteraceae bacterium
TTTTCCATGCGTTGCTGCAACAGACCGGGGCAGCCAATTTTTCTTTTGGCAACCTGGTGATGATCGCCATCGGCGGGGTGATGATTTACCTGGCCATCGCCAAGCATTACGAACCGTTGCTGCTTATCGGGATCGGTTTTTCCTGCATCGTCGCCAACGTGCCGGGGCCGCCCGACGTGCCCGGTGGGCCGCCGATTTCCGCCCTGCTCTACGTGGTGAAGGAGGGCGGGCTGTTCCACTACGCTTACGAGGGCGTGGCCAAGCTCATCATCCCGCCGCTGATCTTTCTGGGCGTGGGCGCCATGACCGATTTCGGCCCCATGATCGCCAATCCCAAGCTGGTCATTCTCGGCGCGGGGGCGCACCTCGGCATCTTCGTGGCGCTGATTCTCGCCAAACTGTGCGGCTTCACCATCAACGAGGCCGGCGCCATCGGCATCATCGGCGGGGCCGACGGCCCCATGGCGATCTTCGTCACCGTGAAGCTGGCTCCGCACCTGCTCGGTCCGATCTCGGTCGCCGCCTACTCCTACATGGCGCTGATGCCGATGATCCAGCCGCCGGTGATGCGGCTGCTGACCAACCCGGAGGAACGCAAGATCGAAATGGCGCAACTGCGCAAGGTGACCAAACTGGAAAAGCTCGCTTTCCCCGCCGTGATCGCTATCATCGTCAACCTGTTCTTCCCGCCGGTCGCCCCGCTGATCACCATGCTCATGCTGGGCAACCTGCTGAAAGAGGCGGGCGTCACCGAGCGGCTGGCCAAAACGGCCGGCGGCGCGCTGATGAACATCATCATCATTACCCTGACCGTGGCCATCGGCTCCACCATGGCCGCCGACAAGTTCCTGACCTGGGATACGATCCTGATCGTCGGCCTGGGGCTGCTCGCCTTCCTGTTCGGCACGGCGTCCGGCGTCATCACCGCCAAGATCATGAACCTGTTCATGAAGGTGAAGATCAATCCGCTGATCGGCTCGGCCGGCATCGCGTCGGTGCCCATCGCCGCCCGCGTGTCCCACATCGTGGCCAATCAGGAAAATCCGCACAACCACCTCATCTTCCACGCCATGGGTCCCAACCTGGCCGGCGTGTTTGGAACCGCCATCTCGGGCGGGATCATGCTGGCGTTATTGGGTATCCAATGAAGAAATTGTGTTATCCTTAATATTAGTCAGCCAATACGCCGGCTGATCAATGCCGATCAGCATTTCCAACCTACCAGTCAGCTATTTTAGCTGGGGGGTAGGTTTGTTTTTTTCTAGCGGCCCAACTTCATAAAAGCCTTTACTTATTGAGTATCTTCAGGTTTCGACCATTCAACCCAGCGAAAGATGAGGTGACGACTTGCGGCAATCCGGGATTGCCAGAGGGCATTGTGTGCTTTTGAATTTTCGATATTACGCGATCGAGCTGGCTTTCGTGGAATTAGGGAGCTAGCCATTGGAAGGAGGTTTTTATGTCTGAAAAAAACACATCAACATCGGGCGGTCTTGAATCGCGGCACCATCCTGTGGTAATTACCCTTCATTGGTTCACAGTAGCGGCAATAATCATTGTGGTCGCCATAATTCTGATTCGAGAGGATATTGAGGGACGTGCGGCGAAGCAACTCTTAATGGACTGGCACCGGTCGCTCGGTTTGCTGGTATTAGCGGTAATGCTATTGCGTATGGCGTTACGTTACTTTCTACGATTCGGCGTCGTTGATCACAACTTGCCACCCGTCCTGGCAATTCTCGGCAAGGGGGGGCATGCTGTTCTCTATGCTCTACTGTTAGCGATTCCTGTATTGGGCTGGGCGCAATCCAGCGCCCGTGGACAAACCGTGAATCTGTTCGGTCTGATTCCACTCCCTCCCTTGCCTCTTATCACGCGGGATCGGGATCTGGCCGAGACCTTGGCAACTTGGCACGAAACAGCGGCTTGGTTGTTGCTGGCCGTGGTGCTCGCTCATGGCACCGCTGCGCTTTGGCATCACTTCTTTCGTCGCGATACCGTATTGCACTCGATGTTGCCTTTCTCCAAACTTAAATAGGACAATAATCCTATGTCACTGCTTCAGCTTGGCCATAAACAATTTGCTCGTGCTGGTTCGTGGTGGTTGATCGGCTCCTTAATCGGAGGGTTTGCGCTGTGGGGAATACTAACGTCACCCACGCAAGCGGTTCCTAGCTTCTCACGGCAGACAGGTGAAAGTTGTACCGCCTGTCACGTGGGTGGTTTTGGCCCTCAACTCACCGCGCATGGCATGATGTTCAAGCTGGGGGGCTATACCGATTCGGATGGAAAAGAGGGCCATGTGCCGCTTTCGGCGATGGCGGTGGGATCATTCACCCATACTTTGAAGGACCTGTCGGAAGACGCCGCACCGCATTTCGGCACGAACAATAATGCCGCGGCGCAGGAGATTTCCGCATTTCTGGCCGGCGGGCTTACCGACCACATCGGCGCGTTCGTCCAGGCCACCTATTCCGGCATCGAGCGGCAACTGGCGCTGGACAACGCCGATGTGCGTTACGCCCAAACCGTTCAACTGGGCGGAGAAGACGCGATTTTTGGCGTGACGTTTAACAACAACCCAACGCTGCAAGACCCCTTTAACACCATCCCCGCCTGGCGCTTCCCCTACATGGCGTCGGAACTGGTTCCCAGCCCGATTGCGTCGCCCCTTCTGAATGGCGGGCTGTCGCAGCAGGTGTTGGGTGGGGCGGCGTATGGCTACTGGAATAACTTCTATGCCGAGTTGGGGGCCTATGGCACGCCATCCGCCAGTTTCCTGGAAAAGGTCAACGTAGCTAACGATGCAGGTTCCATCAAAAGCTTGGCGCCCTATTACCGCCTGGGTTATTTCAAGGATCTGCACACTCAAGCTTATGCCGTTGGCTTGTTTGGACTCAGCGCCGATATGCAGCCGGATCGCGCTTCTGGCCCGACCAACAACTACGACGACTTTGGGATTGACGCCTGGTACCAGTTTATGGGTACGCGCAAACATATCTTCAGCGTGTACACCGCTTATATCCATGAAAACCAGAAACTCAACTCTAGTTTCAGTTCGGGGGACGCTGATCGGGCGTCTGCTTCCCTGAATCGTTTTGACCTCAATGCCTCGTATTACTACGACCAGACCTATGGCTTTACTGCTGGGATGTTCAATATCACTGGAGATCAAGATCAGACGTTATACGCCCCCGCACCGGATAGCGGCAGTCGTACAGGCAAACCAGACACGACGGGTTTTATTCTGCAGGCGGACTGGACGCCATTTGGCAAAGAGGGTTCTTGGGGCGAGCCGTGGGCCAATCTGAGATTGGGTTTGCAATATACCTTCTACTCGAAGTTTAATGGTGCAAGCAGTGATTATGATGGGTTTGGTCGCGATGCAAGCGATAACAACACCTTATTTGCATTTATTTGGTTGGCAATGTAAGGGGATAATTAGTGAAAGCTTCCAGTGTATTGCTCAGTAATGGCTTGCGTCGGCCTGTTTGGTTAGCGTTGTCTCTTACCGCCACTCTGACGATGGTAGGTAGTGGTTCTCTCGCTCAAGCGGCGGGCAATCCAGGCCAAGGTGCCGACGTGTTTGATGGCCAATGCGCTGAATGCCATAGCGTCAAGCCAGGCAAGAACAAAAAAGGGCCTTCGCTGTTCGGAATTTTGGGACGCAAGGCAGGCAGTATTGCCGATTTTTCCTATTCGGACGCCATGAAGAACAGCGGAATCACTTGGACGGTGGACAAGCTTGATGATTATATCACGCATCCGAAGAAAACCGTGCCCGGCGACAAAATGAAGTATGACGGACTGGAAGACGCTAAGGATCGGGCGGATTTGATCCAGTTCCTCATCGCACAACATTGAATCAACGAGGAAATTTCTCCACTGCCGTATTCAACGGCGACGGTGTGATCATCCTGGCTATCTCAGATCAGCGCGGTCGCCTGGAAAATGCGCTGCTGGTTGGCGGGTAGGCAAAACCCTATCGATGTCAGGCACGGTACCGGAAATTGGTGCATGAAGCACCGTTCCCCAATCAGGGAAACGATATTCCCCAAAATCACGATGCCAGATCATGGAAATTGAAGATCCCCTCGAATCCGTTATCGAAGAACCAGAACCGACTACTTCCGCGGACAAGGCGGCCAGCAGGCTGAATAGTTGGGTGGCGATCACTATCACCCTGATCGCGACTTTCATGGGCATCTGCAAGATCAAGGACGATAATATCGTCCAGGCGATGCAGCAAGCCCAAGCCGACCGGGTCGACCATTGGGGCTATTACCAAGCCCACAACATTCGCCAAGACATCGCTCAGGCGACGCTGGACCAACTCCAGGCGGCAATGATGATGGAGCCGTCAGCGGCGCGGGATGCCTACCAGAAAACCATCGCCACCTACCAGGAGTTGATCAAGGATCAGGCGGACAAGAAAACAGCGGTCAAGACCCAGGCGGAGGCGGACCAGCATGCCTATGATGCCCTCAACTACCGCGATGACCAGTTTGACTTGTCCGATGCTTTTCTGGCCATCGCCATTTCCATGCTGGCCATTACCGCGCTTACCAAGAAGCGTTGGCTGTACGGCGCTGCTTTGGTTCCAACCGCCCTAGGTACGCTGATGGGACTGGCGGGCCTGTTCGGCTGGCCCATTCACCCCGATTTCCTGATTCGATGGTTATCCTGAGGATTACTGGAGAAAACCCAAGCGGAGAAACTTTCGTCGGGAAGTAGCAGGCCACCCGCTTTGTGCGGGTGGACGCGCTGTCGAGCAGTGTCAAACGGCATCACCCTGGCAGGGCGAACCGCTTGCGGAGTTGATCGATAACGACGCTTCGATTGGCTGGGCTCGGCAGAATCTCCGCGCGGATGGCGGATTCCTTAAGACCCGCCTGTAAACCAGCCACGAACAGCGCTTCCAGCGCGGTGGTGTCAATGGAGGCTTTCAACTCGCCAAACAAGGCCTTCCAGCATTGTTTTTGGCTGTCTTCCAGGTCGAGTTCCAACGCGCGCCGTGCCCGTTCGGCGCCGCGAATCCGCGCCGACATTTTCGCCCGATCCTGGCCCAGTTGTTCAAGCTGAAGTTCGGTCTGGCGCCGTTCCGCAGCCGCGGCTCGGATGACCGCCAGATCGAGTTCTGGGGGGGTTGGCGCGGTGGCCAGCGCGGTCTTGGCGGCGTCAATTTCGGCGTCGATCCCGCTCATCTGGCGGCGAAGTTCGGCAATCATCGCCGTTTGGCGCTCCATTTCGCTTGCCTGTGCCCGATAAGCCGCCAGCGCCGCTTGCAATTCGGTTTCAATCGTCTGGTTCATGAGTTGGTCATACCTTGGTTGTTATTTAAGGGCGGATCCACCCGAATCATACCGCCCATTTGAGAGGCGATATTACCCTGTTAGCTCGGCCAACACGCGTTCCGCAATCGCCAGGCAAGCGGTCAGGCCCGGCGATTCGATCCCGAACAGATTCACCAGCCCCGCCACCTCATGCGCGGCGGGTCCTTGGATGATGAAGTCGCCAGCGATCTCGTGCGGACCGGTGATCTTGGGCCGAATCCCGGTGTAGCCGGGTCGCAACGCGCCGTCCGGCAGGTCGGGATAATAGCGGCGAATCGCCCGATAAAACTTGTCCTCCAAGCCAGATTCGAACGCATGGTCCGGCGTGGCCGGCCAGTCGCTGACATCCGGCCCGAACCGGCACTGGCCCCCCAGGTCGAGCGTCACATGAATGCCCAGCCCGGCAAGGTCCGGCATCGGATAGACCAGTTGCCGGAACGGCGCGCGGCCGCTCAACAGAAAATAGTGACCCTTGGCGTAGAACGTGGGCGGGATGCGCGCGGCCGGAAAGCCGACAATGCGGCGGGCCAGTTCCTGCGCCCGCAAGCCGGCCGCGTTCACCAGCCAGCGGCAACGCAATTCGAGAGGCGCATCGCCGCCGGTACGCACAACGATCCCATCCGATTCGATGCGCACCGCCGCCACTGGCGTGCGAGTGACCAGAGTCGCGCCGGCCCGTTCGGCGTCGCCCAGCAACGCCAGCATCAGGCCGTGGCTGTCGATGATGCCAGTCGATTTCGAGTACAGGCCGGCCACCGCGCGCACCGCCGGTTCGCGCCGGTGAATCTCGACGGCCCCCAACGGCTGGAGCGGCGCGCCGTTGGCGGCCGCCCGCTTCGCGTAGCTGGCGAGCATGGGCAGATCCTCGGCGTCAACGGCGATCAACAGCTTGCCGATCCGGCGATGGGCGACGCCGCGCTCGGCGCAGTACCGATAGAGCAGTTCCTTGCCCTGCATGCACAAGCGGGCCTTGAGCGAGCCGGTCGGGTAGTAGATGCCGGCGTGGATGACCTCGGAGCTGCGCGCCGAGGTTTGCGTGCCGAAGCGGGCCTCCGCTTCCAGGATCAGCACCTCGTGGCCAGCCAGCGCCAATTGGCGGGCGACCGCCAGGCCGATCACCCCCGCGCCGACGACGACGGTATCGACGGTTTCCATGACCCCTCCAATCGCTGGGTTGATCTATTCCCCCTGGAACCGGGGTTTTCGTTTCTCGCGGAACGCATTCAAGCCTTCCTGATAGTCGTGGCTGTCGTACACGACGCGGCGCAGACCCTGAATCCGCTCAAACAGTTCCGGACTCAGGGTGCGGGCGCTGGCCAGCAGCCGCAGTTCCTCCTTCATCACCGCGATGCTCAGGGGCGAGTTGGCGACGATCTGGCTGGCCAGGCCGTACACGAAGGCTTCGATCTCGTCGGCGGGCTTAATGTAGTTGATGACGCCGAGATTCAGCGCCTGCGCCGTCGGGATCGGCTGCGCCGTGAACAGCATTTCCTTGGCCACCGGCAGCGGAACCATGTTCATCAGCGTCAGCAGACCGCCCAGGTTGTAGGGAACGCCCAGCTTGGCCGGGGTAATGGCGAAGGTCGCCTCGGGCGTGGCGACCAGGATGTCGCAGGCCATGGCCACCTCGCAGCCGCCGCCCCAGACGCCACCCTCGATCAGGGCGATGACGGGCGCCGGAAATTCCTGGATGGCGCGGACCAGCACGCGCAGTGAATCGCTCCAACCGAGCGGGTCGCGACCACGGTCGGGCAACTCGCTGACATCATGGCCGGCGGACCAGACCTTGGTCCCGGCGGGGGCGCGCAATACGGCGACTCGGATGCTTTGCTCCCGAAAGCACTCCAGCGCGGTGGTGATCTCGCCGATCAACGCTTCGCTGAGGGCGTTGCGCTTTTGGGCGTGGTTCATCACGATCGTTCCGATGGCATCTTGGGTTTCGGTCAGGATCAGGGGCACGGTTTTTCTCCGAAAGGTGAACGATGATAGTCTCACTGATCCGACATATTGCTTCCAACTCTCGTAAGGATCAATCTTAGCGGGCTTATGTCCACCGTTCCCCTCTCCGCCCAGCCCCCCATCGCCGCCGAAAATGCCGGCGCGGTCATCGCCGTGCGCGGCAGCGTGGTGGACGCGCGGTTTCCCGGCCACCCGCCGCCCTTGCGTCAACGCCTGCTGGCCGGCCGGCGGTCGGAAATCGTGCTGGAAGTCAGCGAGCACCTCGGCGCCGACACCGTGCGTAACATCGCCCTGACCGCCACCCAGGGGCTGGCGCGCGGCGAGCCGGTGTGGGATAGCGGCACGCTGTTGACCGCGCCGGTCGGACCAGCGTTGCTGGGGCGGATGGTCAACGTATTCGGCGCGACGATTGACGGCGGGCCGCCGCTGGTTGAGATCGAATACCGGGCGATTCATCAACCGCCGCCGCCGTTGCGCCAGCAACAGACCGGGCGCGAACGGTTCGAGACCGGGATCAAGGTCATCGACCTGCTCTGCCCGCTGGAACGCGGCGGAAAAGCTGGCTTGTTCGGCGGGGCGGGCGTCGGCAAGACGGTCATCATCACCGAACTGATTCACAACATGGTCGGGCGCTATCAGGGGGTCAGTCTGTTCTGCGGCATTGGCGAACGCTGTCGCGAGGCCGAGGAACTGCATCGGGAGATGCGCGACGCCGGTGTCCTCGATCAGGCGGTGCTGGTGTTCGGCCAGATGGACGAACCACCCGGCGCGCGGTTTCGGGTCGGCCACGCGGCGCTGACGATTGCCGAGTATTTCCGCGACGTGGCCCACCGCGACGTGCTGTTGCTGATCGACAATATCTTCCGTTTCGTCCAGGCGGGCGCGGAAGTGTCCGGGCTGATGGGTCGCTTGCCGTCGCGGGTCGGCTATCAGCCGACGCTGGGGAGCGAACTGGCCGAACTGGAGGAGCGGATTTGCAGCACGGCCAACGGCGCGATGACCTCGGTGCAGGCCGTGTACGTGCCCGCCGACGATTTCACCGACCCCGCCGCCGCCCACACCTTCGCCCACCTGTCGGCGGTCCTGGCCCTGTCGCGGCAGCGGGCCAGTCAGGGTCTTTATCCGGCGGTGGACCCTTTGGCCTCGGATTCCAAGCTGTTGACGCCGACCGTGGTCGGCGAGCGCCATTATCGAATCGCCCAGGCGGTGCGCCGCACCCTGGCCGAATACGAGGAGTTGAAGGACATCATCGCCATGCTGGGGCTGGAAGAGCTATCGCCCGCCGACCGGGCCACGGTGTACCGGGCGCGGCGGCTGGAACGCTACCTAACCCAGCCGTTCTTCACCACCGAACATTTCACCGGCCGGGCCGGAGTGAGCGTGCCGCTCGCCCAAACGCTGGACGATTGCGAGCGATTGTTGAACGATGAATGCGCCGACTGGCCAGAACAGGCGTTGTACATGATCGGCCAACTCGATGAGGCGCGGCGATGCGATTGAAACTGCTCACGCCCACCGAGGCGGTGATGGACGAGGCGGTGATCAAGATCAACGCCGAGGGCCTGGATGGGCTGTTTTGCCTGCTGCCCCGTCACCGCGACTGGGTGGCGGCGCTGGTTCCCGGCATTCTCGGCTTGACCACCCCGGACGGTGACGAGGTTTTCGTGGCGGTGGATCGAGGCGTGCTGGTCAAATGTGGAGACGAAGTGTTGGTTTCGGTGCGGCGGGCCGTGCGCGATGGCGATCTGGCGCAACTGCGGGAAGTGGTGGAGAAGCACTTTCGCCATCACGACGATCAGGAAAAGGCGGCCCGTAGCGCCGTAGCCCGCCTGGAGGCCGGCGTGATCCGCCGCTTTCTGGAATTGCAGGAGCCACCCCGATGAAATCGTCCCGAATTCCCAATCATCTGCCGGCGCAAGTCGCGCGCAAGGCCGACCGCAAACTGCGCGCCCGCGCCGCCGGATCGCCGGGGCCCTGGTTCGGGCTGGGCCTGTTCGGCATGATCGGCTGGAGCGTGGCCTTGCCGGCGGTGCTGGGCGCGCTGCTCGGCCTTTGGCTGGATCACGCCCATCCCGGCCGCTTTTCCTGGACCTTGAGCCTGCTGCTGGGCGGGCTCGTGCTGGGTTGCATCGCCGCCTGGCAGTGGGTGGACCGGATGGGGCCGCCGCATGACTGAGTGGTTGGGTTGGCTACTGGCCGTTCTGGGCGGCGCGGCGCTGGGGTTGTTCCATTACGCCGGCCTCTGGTTCACCCTGCGGCGCTTGCCGGAACAGGCGCATCCGGCGCTGTGGGTGTTCGGCAGCTTTACCCTGCGGCTGGCGGTGAGCATGGCTGGCTTCTATCTCATCCTCGGGCCGGATCGCAACCTTCCGCGCTTAGGGGTGGCGCTGCTGGCCTTTATCGTGGCGCGGGTGCTGCTGACCCGCCGGTTGCGACCGATACCGCCGCCAGAACCACGCTCGTGATCATCATGGGTCTCGCAGTTCGCGGAGTCGGTTCGTATTGACAGTCCTTAATATTTCGATAATACTTTAAATATGGAAATAAAAAACGCTGCCGAACTACTGGCCGCTCTTGGCCATGAATCCCGCCTGGCGGTCTTTCGCCTGCTGGTGGAGGCTGGCCCTGACGGTATGAACGCCAGCGCCATCGGCGAGCAACTGGCCTTGCCGCCAGCCACGTTGTCGTTTCATCTGGCCCACCTCAGCCGGGTGGGACTCATCCGGGGGCAGCGGGAAAGTCGCTTCATTCGCTACTTTGCTGAGTTCGCCACGATGGATGAATTGATCGCCTTTCTGACCCAGAACTGTTGTCAAGGTCAGGCTTGCTTGCCCAAGACGGCGGCGTGCGACACCACGGAGAAGCGTCGAAACCGGATTGCCAAAACCGCAACCTGACCGATGAGGAGCGCTGTAGTCGTCATGAATTCTCTCAAGACCGTTCTCGTGCTTTGCACCGGCAACTCCTGCCGCTCGCAGATGGCCGAAGTGATCCTCAATCACGATTTGGCAGGCTGGGTGCGCGCCCTGTCCGCCGGCACCCGGCCTCAACCCAAGGTAGCCGACGGGGCCATTGAGGCATTGAATCTGGCCGGTTTGCCGACTGACGGGCTTTACCCGAAAGACGTGGATGCAGTGATGAACGAATCCATCGACCTCGTGGTGACGGTCTGCGACAACGCCAGGGAAAGCTGCCCCATGTTCCCCAAGCCGGCGCCGCGCATCCACCTGCCTTTCCATGATCCGCATGGCGAGCCGTTGGAAAGTTTCATCGCCGTGCGCGACGATATTCGCACCCGCCTGATTCCGGCGGTGCGTGAAGCACTGGGCTTGTAAGGCATCCCGATGTCTACCCAATGTGAAATCACTGCCAAGGCCACCGCCGACGCGCCGATGAGCTTCTTCGAGCGTTACCTGACCGTATGGGTCTTTCTGTGCATCGTGGCTGGCATCCTGGCGGGCCAAATCGCTCCCGGCCTGTTTCAGGCTATCGGGCGTTTGGAGATCGCCCAGATCAATCTGCCGGTCGGACTGTTGATCTGGGTCATGATCATCCCCATGCTGGTCAAGGTGGATTTCGGCGCGCTGCACGAAGTCAAAAAACACATGCGCGGGATTGGCGTCACGCTGTTCGTCAACTGGCTGGTCAAGCCGTTTTCGATGGCGTTCCTGGGCTGGCTGTTCGTGCGCCATCTGTTTGCCCCGCTGTTGCCGGCTGAACAGATTGACAGCTACATCGCCGGCCTGATTCTCCTGGCGGCGGCGCCTTGCACGGCTATGGTGTTTGTCTGGAGCCGCCTGTCCGATGGCGACCCCCTCTTTACGTTGTCGCAGGTGGCGCTGAACGACACCATCATGGTGTTCACCTTTGCGCCTATCGTAGCCTTTCTACTGGGCATTTCCGCAATCACCGTGCCCTGGGCAACCTTGTTCACCTCGGTGGTACTGTACATCGTTATCCCGGTCCTTCTCGCTCAAACCTGGCGTAAGACGTTGCTGGCGAGGGGACAAGCCGCCTTTGATGCGGCGATGACGAAAATCGGCCCCTGGTCGATGGCTGCCCTGCTGGTGACTCTGGTCCTTCTGTTCGCCTTCCAGGGCGAGGCCATCCTCAGACAACCCCTGATCATCGCCTTGCTGGCCGTGCCGATCCTGATCCAGGTGTTTTTCAACGCCTCGCTCGCCTACTGGCTCAATCGGGCGGTGGGCGAGAAACACAACATTGCCTGTCCCTCCGCTTTGATCGGCGCTTCCAATTTCTTCGAGTTGGCCGTCGCCGCCGCCATCAGCCTGTTCGGCTTCGAGTCCGGGGCGGCCCTGGCGACCGTGGTTGGCGTGCTCATCGAAGTCCCGGTCATGCTGCTGGTCGTAACAGTGGTCAATTCGACCCGGGGCTGGTATGAAGCCGGCCTGTCTATCCGGTAAAGCGGAAGGCGCACCATGCGCGAAAACCGGCTCGCCGCCTTCGGCGGTGGCGCGATGGTTGGGATGCTCGGCGGTCTCATCGGTCTGGGTGGAGCCGAGTTTCGGCTGCCGCTGTTGATTGGAGTTTTCGGCTTCGCCGCTTTGGAGGCGATCATTCTCAACAAGGCCATGAGCTTGGTCGTGGTGGCTTTTGCCCTGCCCTTTCGGGCGTGGACGGTGCCCTTCGCAACGCTTGGTTCGCATTGGCCCGTGATCGCGAATCTGTTGGCCGGCAGCCTTCTGGGGGCCTGGCTGGGCGCGGAATGGGCCACTCAGCTGAAGTCGGAAATGCTGTATCGAATCATCGCCGTGCTGCTCGTCGCGATGGCGGTCGTGCTGCTCTTCGGTCATCGGGAGAGTCAGGACGGCGCGCTACTGATGGGCGCCATGCAAACGGTCGCTGGAATTCTCGCCGGCTTTGGCATTGGCGTCGTGGCCTCGCTGCTGGGCGTCGCCGGCGGTGAGTTGTTGATTCCGACTCTCATGCTCCTGTTCGGAATCGACATCAAACTGGCGGGCAGTTTGGCGCTGGCGATCAGTTTACCCACTATGCTGACCGGTTTCGCCCGCTACAGCCGCGACAGGAGCTTTGCCGTGCTGGGCCAGAATCGCGGGTTTGCGCTGGTCATGGCGGTCGGCTCCATCGCGGGAGCTTTCTTGGGCGGACAGTTGCTCGGAGTCGTTCCCGACACCGTGTTGTTGCCGCTACTGGCTGGAATTCTCTTGATCTCGGCAATCAAAATCTGGCGCCACGCCGGACGGCCTGAAGTTCCACGGAGGTTTCCATGAAGACTCTCGAAATCGAATGGCGTCATCTCGACAAGGACGGGCGTACCTGCCTGCGTTGCTCCGATACCTTGCAATCCCTGCGACAGGTCATCGACCAACTGGCGGCGGAATGCGCACCGCGGGGTGTGGAGATCGTCTATCGCGAAACCAAGCTACCGATCGAACAGTTATCGCAATCCAATCTGATCCTGTTCAACGGCGTCCCGCTGGAAGCGGTATTGCCGGGCGCCTCCGCCTCGAAAAATGAGTGTCAGTCCTGCGGCGACCTGTGCGGCGAGCCGAGCTTTTGCCGCACCGTGACCGTTGGGAGCCGCACGTTCGAGGCGATCCCCGCCACCCTGATCCGGCAGGCGGCGTGCGGTGTGGCTCAATGCTGCTAAATGGAGTGTTCGTGATGGTCACGACTACCACCATGACAAACTCGGAACATCCCGCCGGCTTGCTGAACCGGCTGCGTAACGCCGTACAGGACCAGCCAGCCGAATTCAAATGGCTGGCCAGCATCGTCGCCGTGTTCCTGCTGGTCTTTTTCATGCCGGTGGGCGCGGCGCGGTTCGACAACGCCATTCTGGAAGGACTGGCGTTATTGAACGGGTACGCCCGCGAGCATGTGATGCTCTGTTTGGTCCCCGCTTTCTTCATCGCCGGGGCTATCGCCGTGTTCATCAGCCAAGACGCGGTGATGAAATATCTCGGCCCCACCGCGAACAAGTTCGCCGCCTATGGCGTCGCTTCGGTGTCCGGTTCAATTCTGGCCGTGTGCTCCTGCACCGTGCTGCCGCTGTTCGGCGGCATCTACCGGCGCGGCGCGGGCTTGGGACCAGCCATTGCCTTTCTCTATTCCGGACCGGCGATCAACGTGCTGGCCATCGTGCTGACCGCCAAGATTCTCGGCGTCGAACTGGGCGTGGCGCGGGCCGTGGGCGCGGTGAGCTTCGCGCTGGTGATCGGTTTCATCATGCACTGGATTTATCGCCGCGAGGAGCTGGCACGGGCAACGACGCAGAAGGGCTTCGTGACCGGCGCCGACCAGGGCCGGCCACTGGGCGATACAGCAGCATTTTTCGCCTTGCAGGTCGCGGTGCTGGTGTTGGCCAACTGGGCGCCGGCCAGCGCCGAGGACAGCGTCGTCTGGCACGCAATCTTTGTCTGGAAATGGCCGCTGACCGCATTAGCCGGCGTCGGCTTGGCCGGGCTGCTGGTGTGGCGCTGGCGGTGGCGTTGGCAACCGCTGGTGGTCACTGCGGGCGGGGTTGCGGCGATGTCTTGGCTGGTTCCGCAGCATCCCGAACTGGCGTTCAGCGCTGGCCTGATCGGTTTGACTCTGGCCGCCGCGACGCAACCCGGCGATGGCGAGGAATGGCTGAGTCAGACCTGGGGTTTCGCCAAACTGATCATGCCGTTGCTGCTGGGCGGGGTGTTGCTGGCCGGATTCCTGCTGGGTCGGCCCGGTCACGAGGGCATCATGCCATCGAATGGGTCGGCGCGGCGGTCGGCGGTAACTCGCTGGCCGCCAATTTCCTGTCCGCCTTGGTCGGCGCGTTCATGTACTTCGCCACCCTAACGGAAGTGCCGATCGTGCAGGGTTTGATCGGCGCGGGCATGGGCAAGGGGCCGGCGCTGGCGCTGTTGCTGGCGGGGCCGGCCTTGTCGCTGCCGAGCATGTTAGCGATTCGCGGCTTTCTCGGCACGCAAAAAACTGTGGTTTACTGTGCGCTGGTGGTGGTCATGGCGACCTTGACTGGTTGGTTGTTCGGCATGTTTTATCCGTGAACAAAGTCATGAAGCTGCAAATTCTCGGCAAGGGTTGCGCGCGATGCGTCACGCTCGGCGAACACGCCGCGACTGCCGCCAAGGAACTGGGATTGGAATATGAGTTGGAGAAGGTCACCGACATCAGCGCCATCATCGACGCGGGGATAACCCACACCCCGGCATTGGTGGTGGACGGTGAAATAAAAGTACCGGGAAGGTATTGTCGGTCGAGGAGATCAAAAAGCTGTTGCACGCCTGGCCTCACTTGGCGCGGGTACTGTTGACCGGCCGGTCGCGGCCGTGACCGAACCACCTCGGCAGGTAGCATGAATATCAGCCCCGACCAGACCATCCTGCTCGATCTGGGTGTCGTGAAGATCAGCGCCACGCTGGTCTACACCTGGCTGACCCTTGCCCTGCTGGCCGGGCTGGCGCGCTGGATCACCCGCCAACTGTCCACCACCGGCGAACTGTCGCCCTGGCAAAACCTGCTGGAAGTGCTGGTCGAAGGCGTCCAGCGCCAGATTCGGGACATCGCCCGCAAGACCCCCGGCCCGTTCCTGCCCTTCATCGCCACCCTGTTCCTCTTCATCGCCGCCTGCAACCTGCTGGCCATCGTCTGGTTTGAACCGCCCACCGGCTCGCTATCCACCACCACCGCGCTGGCGCTCTGCGTGTTTTTGGCGGTCCCGTTTTATGGTGTCCGTCGCCACGGTTTACGCAGCTTCCTGCATCTGTATCTGGAGCCGAACGCCGTTAATGTTGCCGCTCAACCTCATCGGCGAACTCGCCCGCACGGTGGCGCTGGCGGTGCGGCTGTACGGCAACGTGATGAGCGGCAACTGGCGGCGGCGATCCTGCTGCTGGTGACGCCCCTGGCGTTTCCGGCGCTGATGCACGCGCTGGAACTGCTGACCGGCCTGATTCAGGCGTATATTTTCGCGGTGCTGGCGACCGTGTTCATCGCTGCCGCCACGGCCGCCCAGGAACAGACCGTCAACCCTCAACCCCGCGCGTGAGACCGACGCTCATGGACCCCACCCTCGTGATCGGCATCGTTTCCATCATCACCGCCGGCCTGACAGTTGTCTCGGCATCGTCGCCCCGGCCCTGGCCGAGGGCCGCGCCGTCACTCAAGCCCTGTTGGCCATCGCCCAGCAACCGGACGAGGCCGCCACCCTTAGCCGCACCCTGTTCGTCGGCCTGGCGATGATCGAATCCACCGCGATTTACTGCTTCGTGGTGTCGCTGATCCTGATCTTCGCCAATCCGTTCTGGAATCACTTCATCGCCACGACCGCCCGCTAGGCATGAAACTGGACTGGTTCACCGTCGCCGCCCAGATCAGCAATTTTCTGCTGCTGTTGTGGCTGCTCAAACGGTTCCTGTATCGCCCCATCCTCGCCGCGATGGCCGCCCGCCAGCAGCGGATCGCCGATGCCCTGGCCACGCCCAAGCCAGAGCGGCGGCCGCCGAAGCCTGCCAAAGACTATGCGGCGCGACAACAGGAACTGGTGACCCATCGTGAAGCCGAGTTGGCGCGGGCGCGGGACGAAATCGCCGCGCAACGGCAAACCTGGCTGGCGCAGGCGCAGGTCAAGTGGATGAGTTGCAGGAACGCTGGCGGGCGGAACTGGAACGGGAACAACGGGAGCATCGGCAAGCGCTGCAACGCGGGCCAACCAGCGATTGCTGGCGCTGGCCCGACAGGCGCTGCGCGACCTGGGCAACGCCGAACTGGAAGCGCACATGGCTTCGGCTCTGTTGGCGCGACTGCGCGCGCTGGACGAAACCCGACGCTGGCCCAGGCGCGCGGGATGGTTGCGCGATCTTTACCGTCTTTCCACTGTCGAATCAGCAGCGGACGCTGACCGCCGGGTTGCGACAGGTTTTCGGCCCCGAATTGAACCCGAATTTCCGAACCGATCCCATCGCATCATTCGGCATCACTCTGGAAACGCCTAGCCAGCGGCTGGCCTGGACGCTGGACAGCTACCTCAATGGGTTCGCCACCGAGTTACAGGCATTGATTCCGCCCGGAAATCTACAACCCTCACCCCCAGCCCCTTGTATGTTGGAATCGGTTAAAGTTTTGGTGAACGTGGTAGCGCGATACCCCTCTGGGACGCCAGAGCCCGTGGGAGAGCCTGAAGCGCCACGTTGGTTTTCTGGTGAGCCCAAAGCCCGGACAGTTGCCGGGGTCAGAACCCGCATCGTGCAAGGTCGGGATAAGGAACACCTCATGATGAAAAACGCTGTCGCTGCGACGGTCCACGCCGCACTCAACGCCGAACGCAGCGGGGGTGGATAACCGCGTTGGCGGAGAACCGCCCCGCACCGACCACCGAGGCGGTCGCTCCTGCCGAGTGCTGGGTCGGGATCGACGTGGCCAAGGGCCCATCTGGATGGGGCGACGTGGCCGGCGATCGAACGGCTGCGGGTCGCCCGCGACGACGCGGGGTTAAGGGCCTTGACCGCGTGGCTGCGCGCCCGCGCCCGCGGCTGATCGTGTTGGAGCGACGGGCGGTTTGGAGGTGCCGGTCGTGACGGCGCTGGTGAGCCGGCTTGCCGGTGGCGGTGATCAACCCGCGCCAGGGGATTTGCAAGGCTACTGGGCGGTTGGCCAAAGCCGACGCGCTCGATGCCGCGGTGCTGGCCACTTCGGCCACGCGATCCGCCGAACCGCCCGTGGAAGGACGCCGAAGCGCAAGCTGACCGCCGTGATCAGCGCCGCCGGCAGGTGGTGGAGATGCTGACCGCCGGAAGAACCGTGGCCAGCGCTCATCCCCACGTCAAACCCGATCTCGAAGCGACCATTGCCTGGCTGGAACAACGCCTCAAGGATCACGACCGACCTCCAGCAACGGCTGCGCGCCAGTCGGTCTGGCGCGAACAGGACGACCTCCTGCGCGGCGTGCCCGGCATTGGCCCGGTGACGGCGGCGACCTTCCTGGCCGCCTTGCCGGAACTGGGGACTCTGGATCGGCGCCAAATCAGCGCGCTCGTCGGCGTCTGCCCGTTCAACCGCGATTCCGGCCAGAGCCGGGGCCGCCGGATGATCTTCAGCGGCCGGGCCGGGGTTCGGGCGGTGCTGTACATGGCCACGGTCACGGCCAGCCGCTGTAATCCGGTCATCAAAGCGTTTTACCAGCGCTTGCGGCAAGCCGGCAAACCGGCCAAGGTCGCCCTGACCGCCTGCATGCGCAAATTGTTGACGATCCTGAACGCGATGCTCAAGGCCAAGACCCCGGCCGCCCGGGGTACAAGCCGCGGGTCGCTCGCCTGGTGGCTCCCGCAAGCGGGAGGGGCTATTCATGATCTGCCAGACTGGTTTGCCCATTTCGACGCCGCCCTGAGCGGCTACCGTCCGCCCGCCCACCCGGTGGAGATCGGGACCGTCGCCACGGTCGGTCAGGGCGTGGCGCGGGTGCGTGGCCTGCCGGGCGTCGCGGCGATGGAACGGGTCCGTTTCGCCGACGATTCCACTGGTATTGCCTTCGACCTGGACGTGACCGAAACGGGGATCGTGCTGTTGCGCGATCAGGGTGGCTTGCGGGCGGGCGCGACCGTGGAGCGCACCGGACAGGTGGTGGATACGCCGGTCGGCATGGAGTTGCTGGGGCGGGTCGTGAACGCGCTCGGCGAATCGCTGGACGGCGCGATCCGATCACGGCCGGCGAACGCTGGCCGGTGGAATGACCCGCGCCGCCGATCTGGCCGCGCGCCGGTCAGCGTACCGTTGGCGGCCCGGGATCAAGGCGGTGGATGCCGCCATCCCATCGGGCGTGGCCAGCGGGGACTGATTCTGGGAGACCGCCAGACCGGCAAGACCGCCCTGGCGGTGGACGCCATCCTCAATCAGGCCGATCAGAACGTGATCTGCGTCTACTGCGCCATCGGACGGCGCGGCGCGGCGGTGGCGCAGGTGATCGCCGCCTTGCGCAGGCGGGGGCGCTGGCCTACAGCGTGGTCGTGGTCGCCGCCGGCGAGATCCACCGGGTTTGCAGGCGTTCACGCCTGCGCCGCGACCAGCATCGCCGAGTGGTTCATGACCAAGGGCGCGACGTGCTGATCGTGGCCACGACGATCTGACTCGTCATGCCCAGGCCTACCGGGAACTGTGCCTGCTGCTGCGCCGGCCACCGGGCCGGAGGCGTTCCAGCGATATTTTCTACCTGCATTCCCGCCTGCTGGAGCGCGCCGCCCGCCTGCGCCCGGAACACGGCGGCGGCTCGCTGGCGGCGCTGCCCATCGTGGAAACCGAGGCGCAAAACCTCGCCGCCTACATTCCCACCAATCTGATTTCGATCACCAGACGGGCAGATTTATCTTTCGCCGATGCTGGCCCGCAAGGGTATCTGGCCGGCGGTGGACATCGGCAAGTCGGTGTCGCGGGTCAGCGGCAGGCCCAGTTACCGGCCTACCGGGCGGTGGCCGGAGAATTGCGGCTGGCCTACGCCCAGTTCGAGGAAATGGAAGCCTTCGCCCGCTTCGGCACCCGGCTCGACGACGCCACCCGCCGCGCCATCGACCGGGGACAACGCCTGCGGAGGTCCTGAAACAGCCGCAATATCAACCGCTGCCGGCAACGGAACCGTCCGCGGTGTTGCTGGCTGTCACCCAGGGCCTGTTCGACGGCGTGCCGCTGGAGCAGATCGGCGAGGCGGCGCAGGCGGCGCGAGCGGCGATGACCACTCGCTGCGCGGAGATCGGCCAGCGGATCGCGGCCGGCGCCAACCTGAACGAGGAGGATCGGGAGGTTCTGCTAGCGGCGGTACGGGTGGCGGTCGCTAGCTTCACCGCCAACGCCAGCATTCAATCTCCCTCTCCCCCTGCCAAGGGGGAGAGGGTCGGGGTGAGGGGGTAAGCGCCATGTCGACCCTGGACAGCCTGCGCCGCACCGTCGCCACCGTGGAAAACCTGCAAGGCATCGTTCGCACCATGAAAACCCTGGCGGCGGTGAGTATCCGCCAGTACGAACAAGCGGTCGCGGCGGTCGCCGATTACGAGCGAGCGGTGCGGCTGGGACTGGCGGCGCTTCGGAGCGACGAAGCGGTCCATGTCCATCCCTCATCCGATTTTTCCGTATCCAGAAGCGAGAAATCCGTCGTCGGCGTGGTGGCGTTCGGTTCCGATCATGGCCTGTGCGGACGGTTCAACGAAGACCTGGCCGCACAGGTCCGCGCGACGCTGGCCGAGTTCCCGACGCACGATCATCGCATCCTGGCGGTGGGCGTTCGGCTGGCGGCGGCCCTGGAAAGCCTGGGTTTGATCCCGGAACAGACGTTCTATACCCCGGCCGCCGCAACCGGCATCGTGTCCACCCTGCGCCAGATGTTGCCGGCATTGGAGCAATGGCGGAACGCGGGTGTCGAACGATTGTTGTTGTGCCAGCAGCATCCCCAGGCCGGCGCGCGCCCGACGCCGCGCATGCTGGCGCTACTGCCGCTCGACCCAGCCACCTTGCAAGGTCCGGGGCCGTGGCCGGGACGCTCCCGGCCCGGCCATTACGGCGACCGGGCGACCCTGCTGTCCAGCCTGTTGAGCGAGTGGCTGTTCATTACCTTCTTCCGCGCCTGCGCCGAGTCCCTGGCCAGCGAACACGCCAGCCGCCTGCTGGCCATGCAAAACGCCGAACGCAATATCGAGGACAAGCTGACGACGCTGCGCACGCTCTATCACCAACAACGGCAGGAAGCCATTACCACCGAGTTGCTGGATGTCGTCGTGGGTTTCGAGGCGCTGTTGAATCGATTCCCGGACAGAAGACGAACCCGCCAAACATTCGAGGATCGATCACAATCGAGGTAGCTCGCGACATGGATAAGAAAGACAAATTTATGCCGTTGATTATGGCGCTGGAAGAACGCGGTGTGAAAAAAGACATCAGGGAAGAAATCATTGCCGATATGAAGTTGCACGAGATAAACCTCATTTATTGGAACGAAGCCGATAAAGAGCGGGTCGCATTACATGCTTTTTTGCTTGCTCGCGCCAGATCGCTGCTACAGGACGTGTTGGCCAAGGACACAAACTCCGGCGGGCGGAAAATTCTCGAACAATACATTCAAGAGATCGACGAGCATTTCAGCACGCATCATTGGCCGACGGATATCTCCGAGGACGATCCGGCATTACTTTATCAGTTGTGGCAACAACAAAAAATCACGCAAACCGCCCCAAGACCGATCACCGAAGCCGCCGCTCAATCGGCGAGCATTATGGGTTTGAGGAGCGAGAATAATCGCATTATCAGAATTCTTCTAAAACTTCCCGCCAAGGTATCTTCCCGAGGCGAATTCGAGCCGGTCGAAACCGGCGATCTGGTCGCGGTGCTCTCGCGAGAAACCAATCGATACGTCAAAACTATTATTGTTGAAGAATTACAAGCGCGCTATCCGATAGCATACGATTATCTTGCGGTATTATATGGGCATCGACATCTCATTAAGCTTAATCGGTTGATCGACCTGAAGGAAATGAGCAGCCAAGGGTTCTTGAAATCCATGACCCAAACAGAAGCTGCATTGATAACCCTGATCGATAATTTGATGATCATCCGCAAGGCCATCGGCAAACAGGAGCTTGCAAGAATCACCGCTTCATGGGATTCGTTGAACAAAATAAAGCTGATCGCCGTCCAGGATCTCCATGTCCCAGGGTTCAATTTGGGCGGATATCAGTTGACTTATCCGGTGGAATATTCCGAATCATGGATGCCGCTTTGGATGCAAGACGACACATCGGGCCAATTAAAAATCGAGAGTGATAACGATGCGGGAACTTATATCCTTTTGTTGGATAGCCCGGCTGACGTGTCGATTAGCGATGGAATCAAGAAAAAATTACGCGGGCAATACGCTCATGTTCAAAGTAACCTGATCAAGCCGAACTATGACGCTCTTGAATTAATTGTCGCGCATTCCGATAAAATGACCAAGAGAACGGCGCTGACCATCGTTTCCTTGCTGGCCACAATGGTGAACGCATATCGGCAAGTCGCGACTCCCACCAAGGGGGACGCGGTCCTCAGGCAATATAATGCCCTTACGCAAGAATTGGATCAATCCTGGGGGGGATTGTCTCAAAACGAAGAATTGCCAGCCTTCTTAAGAAATAAAATCACCAGGCTGACCGGGTCTTCACTCGCTAAAATCGATACCGTTCATTCCATGATACGGTACTTGCACGAGGCGGGAAACAAGGCCCTTGAAGAGCGTATGATTTCGGCCCGCGCCAACATCGCCATAACCGTCGGCCGTATCCGGGAGACTGAGACCAGAGAAATCCGGCTCGCCAAGCTGGATGATGCGCCAATCATCGTCAACGGCTTGATCCGACATCGCGCGGTTGCGGCAATCGTGCGGGCGGCTCGCCGAATGTCAGAGTCCATACCCGGAACCTTTGTGGTAACCAATAATTACATTATTTATAGCGTCAGGCTTGGCGAACATCGCGTGGAGTTTTCCGCCAATATCGAACATCCGGATCATGAAGGATTCGTTCGGTTGCAGAGCTATCAAGGTGGTGTCGAAATCGAGCAACAGTTGCGGGGAGCTTTTGTCGAAAAGGTTCTTAAAGGGGCGGGAATGGCGGTTCAAGCCAAGCAAGATGGCCTCGTGGATTGGCTGGTTAGCGGAATTTTCGACAAGGATCACGGCGCGCGGACGGCCAAACAGATCGAACATACCGTGATATTGATATTGCGTTTGATATGGTCTCTCCGCGATCTCGACTACGCCATGGTGTATATTTTTTCGCGGGAAATTCTGTCCAAGAGCAACCAAAATAAGGTAGATCCCAACGAAATCAATCGATTTGCGGCTTCATTCGCCACCCTGTTTTTAGTTGAGGGCTCGATTCCCTTTTCGTATCGAGGCGATGGCATGCCACTTGCGGCCTACTGCGAGTATGTTGGCCCCAGGGTTTTGCGGGAATACCAAGCGTATCATTCCAAGGAACGGCGAATGATTCGCCATCGTCTGTATTTCACAATCAATGCCTTGTTGCAAGAAGTTGGACTGGCCACCATAAAGCCGGGTAAGGGTGGAGTTGGGCAAGCGGTCATCGATGAATATTTCAGTTATCCTCTGCGCGCTTCATTTGGGCGCGGGGAATTGTGTTGCAACATTCGTGGATTTATCGAAAGAAATCCTGATTATCAACCCTCCAGGGAAATCATCGGCACGGTTGTCACCCATGAAAATCAGGCGCTACGGATGGCCGCCCTGATGAAGATGACCGATCTTTTTTTAGACTTTAGCACGATTGGTGGCATCGACCAGCTTACCCTGGTGAGAGCTGAAAAAGAGATAGCGCCCAATGAATGGCTGGTGGTATATGGCTTGGCTGACGAAGATAATCGAACAGTTTTGTATGCATTCGGCCAACACTTGACGGCACGGCGAAATGGAGCTTGGCTTTCCATTTCCAAGTTCAGGAAAATTTTGTGCAAGGCGGGCTTTATCGTACCCGCGAAAATTCATGTTTCGGGATTTCAAAAGGCTATCTCTCATCGCCTGTTAATCGGGCAACCCCGTCAGCAAAACAGGATTATCGGTACTTCCATCAGGGGTCTGTCGGCTTCGGTTGGAGACGGTTCCGTTCGGATCGGGCGCATTACCTTTGATCGCAATTATTGTTTTAATCCCGAAACGCGGACTGGACGGGTTTTGTTGGTCCCCTTCACAACTCCTGAAGATATCGAGGCGATCCGAACCGCTGAAGCCGTTTTGGTGACCAGTGGGGGACTATTGAGCCATGCCGGAGTCACGACTCGGGAGTTTGCCATCCCGGCACTGATTGTTCCCAACGCCGAATGGGTGCAATCGCCTGAAGAAACCATGGTTCGCCTCGAAGAAAGACATCCTGGACAGATGATAAAATCGGTGGAAGGATTTTGGGTCAGCGACTCGATGGTCTCGGAAACGGTGGAGGTGCGTGAAGGAGATATGGTTCTGGTTTGGGCATCGCAGGGCATGGTGTCGGTTATATCGATGACTGGAGATCATCGTGAACAGGCGTATGACTTGATTCAGGGTGTTTTATCGGGTAAAAACACTTTCGAGGATATCGAATGCTGGCTGGAAATAATTTCGTCGGATATCGACTCAAGTGGCTATTGGGAACGGATGATAGCCGATATTCTTGGTTTGGTCCTGGCCGAGTCGCTGTGGAATAAGCGTATTAGCTCGACCATCCGAAGGCAATTTGTTGATATCTTGCAGCATGTTTGCTCTGGAAAACGCGCCGATGGGGCTCCGATCAAGTTGCCGGAGAAAAGTGTTGCTTATATCAATGTGATCGTGAAACGACTTCTGGAACATACTTTTAATGAATTGGAAGGATTGTTGTCGGAAATAGAGAATAATTTGTCCAGAGTTAAGGTATTATGGAGAGCAGCGAGCATTATCGCGATGGTCGAGCGTCAGTGGACTCAGGCCACGATTCTGATAAACAGTCTAAACTTGTCGAACGAGCAACTGCGATCATTCGAATACCGCATTGATCAACTGCGCCGTCATCCCCGACTGGCTCTGCTTAAAGCATCCGTTCTACACGATGTGGAAAATCTGTCGGGAAGAAACTTGACGGAAGAACATTTGCCGCTCATACGCCAGACTTTGCGCCGGCTGGGTTATATTGGCAGAGAAGTAGTCGGTACTAGGATCCTGTTTGTTTGTACTGCCAATGTTGACCGTAGTCCCATGGCTGAATTTTTGCTAAAAAAGATGCTTTGCGATAGAAGGATCAATGGCATCGAAGTGATATCACGCGGTGTTGCCGCGACTGATAATAATCCCATATCCAAAATAGGCCAGGCTCTACTGCTTGCCGAGGATGGAGTACATACCGAAACTCATCGTAGTAAAAAGATCGAGGAAATCGACGTCCGTGAAGCCGATATCATCCTGGCGATGGAACAGTTTCATGTGCAATTCTTGAAAGAAAAATTTCCCTTCGCGACAGAAAGGATTTACTTGCTAAGCGATTATGGAGGTCTACGCGAACTGGGGGATATCAAGGATCCAGCCGGCCAACCGGAAGAGGCCCATTACCGGATGAAGCGAGAAATGGAGCTTTCCTTGATGGGAGTTCTCAACCGGATGAGGGAGAAAGGTCTTTTGGCAAAGGCGATGACCATGCACTTACAGATCAAGGCTGGCGAACTGGCGAAAGCGAAAAGGGAAAGAATCGCCAAGTCCAGCAGAATTGTGCTTCCTCTCGATGAAATTGACGCTGATGCCGTCGAACTGGTGGGTGGAAAAGGAGCCAACCTTGGAGAAATCGCTCATATCGTTAAACAGCATGGCGCCCAAGTCCCGCAAGCCCTTATGGTGACGACATTCGCTTTCCAACGGTTTCTTGAGGAAAATCATTTACAAGATACTCATGCCAGGCTTTCGACAGCTATCGATGCCATTCTCATGGCCAAACCTGTTCTGGATGAAAATCAACGCCGGCAGGTCGTGGAATTGTCGGAGCAAATTCGTAATTTGATCCTTCAAGGCGACCTGGATATCGCGGCGGGTGTGGGACGGGAAATCATGGAGGCAGTCGATGCTTGCGGCCTAATAAACGCCAGCTTGAGCGTGCGATCTTCCGGTCTTCAGGAAGATACCGAGGAAGCTACCTTTGCCGGGGCGGCGGAGACGTATCTGTACGTTAATTCCGACGAATTGTTGGAGAGAATAAAATCGGTGTGGATGTCGTTTTGGCTGATCAGAGGGTTGTTGTATCGACACAACCGAATTTTCCGACAAGGCCCCATTAAGCCAGCGGTTATTGTGCAACAAATGTTCAATTCCCAAGTTTCCGGAGTCATGTTTACGACCGATCCGGTCAGTGGTAGGGATGTGATCGTTATTGAAGCCGGTTATGGATTGGGAGAAGGGGTCGTTTCGGGACTGGTGGATGTGGATCGATACTATATCAACAAGTTCGATGGCTCGATCATCGATCTGCATATTGGGAAAAAAGCGTTCAAGGTTATTCCGCATTCCTCCGGGAAAGGAACTTCGATGGAACCGGTTGACAACGCTTTGCGCGATATTCCCTGTTTAAAAAAGGAAGATATCAGGATCAAAATTGCCATGGCCCTGGAAGAACATTATGCCTTGCCACAGGATATCGAATTCGGAATCGCCGACGGTAAAGTCAGTATTCTACAGACCCGGCCCATTACCACGCGGGCGCCCAGCGAACGAACTTTTCCATTGATCGAGGATCATCGCGAAAAACTCGAAACATGATGAGCGTATCCGTCCGCGCCGCTCCGACCCCCTGCCGCGCATTCCATCCATGGCTATTGACCGCCTGACGCCGCCGGTTCAGTCAGGATCATGAACCACGTCCACGAGCATCATCACCATCATCATGATGGCGAAACCACGGATCGCTTCCTGGGGCTGGCCGCCGGGCTCACCTTGGGTTATGCCGGGGTGGAAGCGGGGATTGGATGGTGGGCGGGATCACTGGCGCTGGTGGCCGACGCGGGCCACATGGTCAACGATGCCGCCGCGCTGGCGTTGGCGGCGGTCGCGGCGTGGTTGGCTCGTCGACCGGCCTCGGCGCGGCACAGCTACGGTTTTGGGCGGGCCGAGTTTCTGGCGGCTCTGGTCAACAGCCTGGGTTTGCTGGTCCTGGTGGCCTGGATCACGGTGTCCGCCGTCCAGCGTCTGCGCGATCCGCAGCCGGTCATCGGCGAGGCGGTATCGCTAGCCGCCGCCGTCGGACTGGCGCTCAACGTCGGCGTGGCGTGGCTACTCAGTCGCGGGGAGCGAAACCTCAATACCCGCGCGGCGCTGCTGCATGTCCTCGGCGACCTGCTGGGCTCGGTGGCGGCCCTGCTTTCCGGCGTCGTGATCGCGTTCACCGGCTGGACGCCCATCGACCCACTGCTGTCGCTGGGCATCGGGGCGCTGGTCTTGACCTCCAGCCTGCGCCTGCTGCGCGAGGCGTTGCAAGGCTTGATGGAGGGCGTTCCGTTCACGCTCGCGCCGGAAGCGGTCGGACGGGCGCTGGCGACCGTGCCCGGTGTGGCCTCGGTGCACGATCTGCATATCTGGAGCGTGGCTCCGGAACAGGTCATGCTTTCGGCACATCTGGTGGTGCGGGACCTGCGCCAGTGGGAAACCGTGCTCGACGTCTGCCATGCCCTGCTGGCCGAACGTTTCGGCATCCAGCACGCCACCTTGCAACCGGAACCGGAAACCCGGATCGTGCGCTGGCTGGGCGCATCGCCCCGGCCTCGCCATCGGAAGTAGGGAGACCCGCGTATCCCATACCCCACCTCTCCTCCCGAATCCCGTCCAATCCCTCGAATCCGACCCGCATGAAGAACACTCTCAAAACCTTCCTGTTCGTCGTTCTTCTCGCTCTCGGCGGGGCGGCGTTTTACCAATTTTATCCCTGGCGAGCGCCAGGGTCGGAAAAAGCGGCGCGCGCCGAATCGTTGGCGCCGGTCACGGTCGCCCTGGCCACGACACGGGATATAGCGCGGGTGCTGGCCGTGGTCGGGCGAGCGGAAGCCTACGACAGCGTTACGCTCAAAGCGCGGGTGGATGGCCAGGTGGCCACCCTGCCCTTCGTCGAGGGGGAGACGGTCGCGGCGGATGCGGTGCTGGCGCGGCTCGATCCGGCCGATTTCGATGCCCGCCTGCGACAAGCCGAGGCGAATCTGGCCCGCGATCAGGCGCAATGGGCCAAGGCCCGCCTGGATGTGGAACGGCTGCTCTCGCTGAAACCGCGCGGCTTCGTGTCCGACCAGCAGTTGGCCGACGCGCGCGTGGCCGTCGATGCGCTGGCGGCCACCGTTCACGCCGATCAGGCGGCGGTCGAATTCGCCCGCCTGCAACAAAGTTACACGACGATTCGCGCTCCGTTCGCCGGAACCGTCGGCGCCAAGCTGGTTTCGCCCGGCGCGACGGTGAAGGCCAACGACACCCCGCTGGCGGTGCTGAACCGGGTGCAACCGATTTACGTCCGCTTCGCGGTTCCCGAACGCTATTTGCCGCGTCTGCGCGCGGGGTTGCGGACGGGAGCCTTGCCGGTCACCATCACCGTGCCTGGTGATCCCACGCAACGGTTTCAGGGCGAGGCGCGCTTCCTCGACAACACCGTCGACCCAACCACCGGCGCCATCCTGATGAAAGCCACCGTGGCTAACGAGACCCAGTCCCTGACGCCAGGGCAATTCCTGAACGTCAGCCTCACGCTGGATACGTTGCGCGGCGTGGTGACCGCACCGGTGGCGGCGGTGCAGCAGGGGCCGGAGGGGAGCTTTGTGTTCGTGGTCAAGGCGGATCAGACCGTCGAGGCTCACCCGGTCACGATCACTTTGACGCAGGATGGCATTGCGGTGATCGACCAGGGCTTGCGCGAGGGGGAAACCGTGGTGACCGACGGGCAATCGCGATTGGCGCCGGGCGTCAAGGTGCAAATCAAGGGTGGCGACAGCTAGGGGACGCCAATGCAACTACCCGAACTGTGCATTCGTCGTCCGGTGATGACGACGCTGTTGATGGCCGCGTTCCTGATCTTCGGCGTGATCGCCTACCGCGCGTTGCCGGTCAGCGAACTGCCCAGCGTGGATTTTCCCACCATTTCGGTGACCGCTTCCCTGCCAGGCGCCTCACCCGAAACCATGGCGGCGGCGGTGGCGACCCCGCTGGAAAGCCAATTTTCGACCATCGCCGGCCTGGATTCGATGAGTTCGACCAGTGCCCAGGGTTCGACCTCGATCACCCTGCAATTCGCGCTCGACCGCAACATCGACAACGCCGCCCAAGATGTGCAGACCGCCATCTCCGCCGCCCAGCGCCAGTTACCGGCCGACCTGCCCGCGCCGCCCTCGTTCCGCAAGGTAAATCCCGCCGATTCGCCGATCTTCTACATCGTCATGCTGTCGCCGACCCTGCCGCTGTCGGTGGTGAACGAATACGCCGAAACCATGCTGGCGCAGCGAATCTCCACCATCGCCGGGGTGGCGCAGGTGCGGGTATTCGGTTCCCAAAAATTCGCCGTGCGCGTCCAGGCCGACCCGGATCAACTGGCCGCTCGCGGCATGGGTCTGGACGAATTGCAAAAGGCCATTCAGGGCAACAACGTCAATCAGCCCATCGGCAGCTTCGATGGCCCCGGCCAAAGCGTCGCCATCAAGGCCAACGGCCAGTTGGAAACCGCCGCCGCCTATCGTTCCCTGATCGTCGCCTATCGCAATGGCGCGCCGGTGCGCCTGGATGAGGTGGCGACTCCGCTCGACAGCGTTGAGAACAACAAGATCGCCAGTTGGTACGTGGACCGGCGGGCCATCGTGCTGGCGATTCAGCGCCAGCCGGGCGCCAACACCGTCGCCACCGTGGACGCCATCAAGGCCATGTTGCCGGCGTTCCAGGCCAATCTGCCCGCCTCCATCCAACTCAAGGTGCTGTACGACCGGAGTGAATCGATCCGCGAATCGATCCACGACGTGCAATTCACTTTGGTGCTGGCGGGCGCCCTGGTGATCCTGGTGATCCTGCTGTTCCTGCGCAACCTGTCGGCGACGCTGATTCCCAGTCTGGCGCTACCCATCTCGGTGATCGGCACCTTCGCCGTGATGCAGGCGCTCGGCTACAGCCTCGACAATCTGTCGTTGCTGGCGCTGACGCTCTCGGTGGGCTTCGTGGTGGACGACGCCATCGTGATGCTGGAAAACATCGTCCGCCATATCGAGCGCGGAGAAGCGCCGTTTCAGGCGGCGATCATCGGAGCGCGCGAGATCGGCTTCACCATCCTTTCCATGACGTTGTCCCTGATCGCGGTATTCATCCCGGTCCTGTTCATGGGCGGCATCGTCGGGCGACTGCTGCATGAATTCGCCGTCACCATCTGCGCCGCCATTCTGGTATCCGGCTTCGTCTCGCTCACCCTGACCCCCATGCTGTGCAGCCGTTATCTGCGGCCCGGCGACCTTGGTGAACACAACCGGTTCTATCGGGCGTTCGAGCGGTTTTTCAGTGCCTTGCTGGCGGGTTACCGGCGCACGCTGCGCGGCGCGATGGCCTGGCCCCGAACCGTCATGGTGATATTTTTCCTGACCGTGGCGGCCACGGTGGCGTTGTTCGACCGCGTGCCCAAGGATTTCCTCCCCAGCGGCGACATCGGCCAGATCATCGCCTTTACCGAGGGCGCGCAAGACGCCTCCTTCGCGGCGATGGTTCAGCGCCAGCGGGCCGTGGCGGCGATTCTCGCGCAAGACCCGAACATCGAATCGTTCATGTCGTCCGTGGGCGCGGGGGGGCCGCGACCGACCGCCAACACCGGCACTTTCTTCATCCGCCCCAAGCCCCGGCAGGAACGGAGCCTGTCCGCCGACGCCATCATCCAGACACTGCGTCCCAAGCTGTCGGGGATACCCGGCATCAACGTCTATCTGCAAAATCCGCCGCCGATTCGCATCGGGGGGCAAATCACCGCCGCCCAGTATCAATACACCTTGCAAGATACCGATCTGGACGAGCTGTATCAGTGGACCGGTACGCTTCTCGCCCGCATTCGCCGGCTGCCGGGTTTCGTGGATGTCACCAGCAATCTCAACAACCGCGGTCCGGCGCTGGCCCTGGAGGTGAATCGCGACAAGCTGGCGACCTTGGGACTGAACTTCGGCCAGGTGGAAGACGCCTTGCAGAGCGCCTTCAGCGCCCGACAGGTTTCCACCATTTATGGCTCCACCAACCAATATCGGGTGATTCTGGAACTGGCGCCCGAATTTCAGGCCGATCCCGCGATGCTGGCGCGGCTTTACGTGCGCTCCACCAGCGGGAGTCTGGTGCCGCTCGACACGGTCGTGACGGTCACCCGCAAGACGCAGGCGCTGACCGTCAATCACCAGGGGCAACTGCCCTCGGTTACGATTTCCTTCAACCTGCTGCCGGGCGTATCGCTCGGCGAGGCGGTGGACCGGATCAAGGCGGTCGAGACCGAGTTGGGCCTGCCCGCATCGCTGACCACCAGCCTGCAAGGCGCGGCCCAGGCGTTCCAGGCGTCGCTACAGGGCCTTGGCCTTCTATTGTTGATGGCGGTGCTGGTGGTGTACATCGTCCTTGGCATTTTGTACGAGAGCTTCATTCATCCGCTGACGATCCTGTCGGGATTGCCCTCGGCGGGGTTGGGCGCGCTGTTGACCCTGCTGTTGTTCAAGGTCGACCTAAGTCTCTATGCCTTCGTCGGAATCATCATGCTGGTCGGCATCGTCAAGAAAAACGCCATCATGATGATCGACTTCGCCCTCGACCGGCAACGCAACGAAGGCATGGCCCCGGCCACGGCTATTTTCCAGGCCTGCTTGATTCGCTTCCGACCGATCATGATGACGACCATGGCGGCCCTGGTGGGGACTTTGCCCATCGCCCTGGGTTTGGGCGCGGGCGCCGAAGTGCGTCGTCCGCTGGGGCTGGCGGTGGTTGGCGGTCTGCTGCTGTCGCAACTGCTGACGCTCTACCTGACCCCCGTGGTCTATCTCTACCTGGATCGGTTCGTGCCGCGCGCGGAGCCCGTTCAATTCAAGGCGGTTGAGGAGCGGGCTTAGAAAAAATTTTTCGCGATCAAAGAAATGAATCATCAATTTCAATTGATTTCAATCAAATCAGGCCAGTGGCGGGTGCTGGACATGAAGTGGAAAAAAGTAGAATCAAAGAAGCAATGCCTCTTGCCGAGTGCCGCGCCCCCATGACCGACCCCCGTGACCGGGTTTTCCTCGCCCGTGGCCTGACCAAGATTTACCCGATGGGCGAGATCGAGGTGCAAGCCCTGCGCGGCGTCGATCTGGAATTGTTCGCCGGCGAATTCGTGGTGCTGCTGGGGCCGTCGGGCAGCGGCAAATCCACGCTGCTCAACATCCTGGGCGGGCTGGACTCGCCCACCAGCGGCGCCATGCAATACGGCGGGCGCGATCTCGGCGTGTACGACGACGCCGAACTGACCCGCTACCGGCGCGAGCACGTCGGCTTCGTGTTCCAGTTCTACAATCTTATCCCCAGCTTGACCGCGCGGGAAAACGTCGCCCTGGTCACCGAAATCGCCCGCAATCCGCTCCCGCCCGAAGAGGCGCTGACCCTGGTCGGGCTGGCCGACCGGCTGGACCATTTCCCGGCGCAACTCTCCGGCGGCGAGCAGCAACGGGTCGCCATCGCCCGCGCGGTCGCCAAACGCCCCGAAGTGCTGCTGTGCGACGAACCCACCGGCGCGCTCGACGTGCAGACCGGGGTGCGGGTGCTGGCGGTGATCGACCGCGTCAACCGGGAACTGGGCACCACCACCGTCGTCATCACCCACAACGCCGCCATCGCCGCCATGGCCGACCGGGTCATCCATCTCAGCAACGGTCTGATCGCCCACATCGACCATAACACCCAGCGGCAGGCGCCCGATGACATCGTCTGGTAGACCGGCAACGCCATGAAACCTCTGGATCGCAAACTCTGGCGCGAGCTTTGGCAAATGAAAGGCCAAACCGTCGCCATCATGCTGGTGATCGTGTGCGGCGTCGCCATCCACGTCATGTTCGGCGCCACCCTGGACGCGCTGGGCCAGACCCGCGCCCGCTATTATCGGGAATATCGTTTCGCCGACGTGTTCGCGGGGTTGAAGCGCGCCCCGGAATCGCTGCGGGAACGCATCGCGGCCCTTCCCGGCGTCGCCGAGGTCGAGACCCGCGTGGTCGCCGCCGTTCATCTGGACGTGGCCGGGTTTGCGGAGCCGATTACCGGGCGGCTGGTTTCCATTCCCGACAACCGTGAACCTCGGTTGAACCGCCTTTATCTGCGCCAGGGTCGCCTGCCAGCGGCGGACCGCAACGACGAAGTCGTCGTCAGCGAAGCATTCGCTCAGGCGCACCGGCTGGAACCGGGCGCCAAACTGCGCGTCGTGATCAACGGCCGCCGCCAGACCTTGACCGTCGTCGGCACCGCGCTGTCGCCGGAGTACATCCACCAGTTGCGTCCCGGCTCGATGTTCCCCGACTATCAACGCTACGGCGTGCTGTGGATGGGGCGGCGGGCGCTGGGCATCGCCTACGGCATGGAAGGAGCGTTCAACGATGTGGTCGTGGGTCTGACCAACGCCCGCGCCGCGCCGGGCGTGATCGACGAACTCGACCGGTTGTTGACGCCCTACGGCGGGCTGGGCGCCCACGACCGCGAAGACCAGCCGTCGCACCGCTTCCTGTCCGAGGAATTTCGCAATATCACCCTGTCGGCGACGCTGTTCCCGGTCCTGTTCCTGGGGGTGGCGGTGTTCTTGCTGAACGTGGTGATGAACCGACTCATCGGGATGCAACGCGAACAGATCGGTACCCTCAAGGCGTTCGGCTACGGCAACGGCACGATTGCCTTGCACTATTTGAAGCTGGTGCTGATCGTCGTCTTGATCGGCGTGGCGGTCGGGGTGTTCGCCGGCGCCGGGCTGGGTCGGCGCCTGGCCGAACTGTACACGATGTTTTTCCGCTTCCCATTCCTGGATTATCGGCTGTCGCCCTCGCTCGTCCTCGGCGCGCTGTTGCTCAATCTCGGCGGCGCGATGGCCGGGACCGCTTTCGCCTTGCGCGCCGCCTTCGCTTTGCGTCCCGCCGAGGCGATGCGGCCCGAACCGCCCGCCCGCTACCGCGCCACCGTGGTCGAACGGCTTGGCCTGCAACGGTTGCTGTCGCAGCCCAACCGGATGATCCTGCGCCACATCGAGCGCCGACCCTTGAAATCCCTGTTCGCGGTGCTGGGCATCGCGCTGGCCTGTGGCGTCACCATGGCGGGCCGGTTTCAGGAAGCCACCATCACCCACATGGTGGAGGTGCATTACAAGCTCTCGCAGCGGGAAGACCTCGCCGTGACCTTCACGGAACCGACCTCCTGGCGAGCCATCGGCTCCCTGGGCGGCTTGCCCGGCGTGGAGCGGGTCGAGATTTACCGCGCCGTTCCCGTGCGGCTGCGATTTCAGCAGCATTCCCGGCGCACCACGCTCAAGGGCGTTCCCCCCGGCGGCGATTTGCAACGCCTGCTGGATGCCGATTTGCGCTTGCTCGACCTCCCGTCGGAGGGGGTGCTGTTGACCGATTACCTCGGCGAACTGCTGGGCGTCAAGGCCGGCGACTGGTTGACCGTCGAGGTCCTGGAAGGCAGTCGGCCGGTGCGGGAAGTTCCGGTGGTGGGCTTGGTCAAGGAATATCTCGGCGTGGCGGCCTACATGGACCTCGCCGGCCTCAACCGGCTGCTGCGCGAGGGACCGGCCATTTCCGGCGCCTATCTGGCGGTCGACGACCGCGAACGATCCGAACTTTACCGCCGCTTGGGCGACATTCCCCGCATCGCCGGCACCGCCATCCGCGAGCAGGAAATCCGCAACTTTCACCGCACCATGGAACAAACCATGCTGTTTTTCACCTTCATCGCCACCGTCTTCGCGGTCGTCATCGCCTTCGGAATCATCTACAACAGCGCCCGCATCGCTCTGACCGAACGCGGCCGGGAATTGGCCAGCCTGCGGGTGCTGGGATTCACCCGCGCGGAAATCAGCTACATCCTGTTGGGCGAACTGGGCCTTTTGACGCTGGTCGCCATCCCGCTCGGCTTCATCGTCGGCCGGGGCATCTGTACCCTGTTCGTGGACGGCGCCCGGTCGGAGCTATACCGCATTCCGCTGATCATTCACCCGTCCACCTATGCCTTCGCGGCCACGGTGGTGCTGGCCTCGGCGCTGTTGTCGGGCTGGCTGGTGCGGCGCAAGCTGGATCGGCTGGATTTGATCGCCGTCCTCAAAACTCGGGACTGAACCATGACCGTGCGCCGACGCTTCGGATTGATTCTGTTGACATTGCTGATCGTGGCCGCCCTGGGCTACGGCTTCCGGCCCCAACCGCTGTGGGTGGAAGCGGCGACCGTTACCCGCCAGCCGCTGCGGGTGACGGTCGAAGCGGAAGGCAAAACCCGGCTCATCGACCGCTACGTCCTGTCGGCGCCGGTGGCCGGCTACCTGCATCGCATCGATTGGAAAATCGGCGACGGTATCCAAAAAGGCCAACCGCTGGCGATGATCGATCCCCTGCCCTCGGAAGTGCTCGATCCGCGCCGCCGCGCCCAGGCCGAGGCGCGAGTGGCCGCCAGCGAAGCGTCCCTGCAAGCCGCCCAGCAAACTGTGACCGCCGCGCGGGCGGAGGCCGATTACGCCAAGCTGGACTTCGAGCGCCTGACCGTGCTGTGCCAGCGGCAATGCGTGGTGACCCAGGCCGACCGCGACCGCGCCGAAGCCCGCGCGCGCCAGACCCAGGCCCAACTGCGCTCCGCCCAATTCGCCGTGGAGGTGGCGCGGCACGAAGTGGAAGCGGCCAAGACCGCCTTGCACCATTCGGCGGCGCAGCCAGGCGGCGCGGCGCGGGAAACCGTGATCGTCCGCGCGCCGGTGGATGGCCAGGTGCTCGCCCGCCCGCGTCAGAGCGAGGGTGTCGTGGAGACGGGAGCGCCATTGCTGGAGGTCGGCGATCCCCGCGCGCTGGAGATCGCGGTGGATTTGCTGTCCGCCGACGCGGTCCGCGTCCGGCCCGGCACGCCGGTGGTGCTGGAGCGCTGGGGCGGCGAGCAACCGCTGGAAGGAGCTACCCGGACCGTGGAGCCGGTGGGTTTCACCAAGCTGTCGGCATTGGGCGTCGAGGAGCAGCGGGTCTGGGTCATCGCTGACCTGCGCTCGCCCGCCGAGGCCTGGTCGCGGCTGGGCGACGGTTATCGGGTCGAGGCGAGCTTCATCGTCTGGCAAGGGGACCGGGTTCTGCAAATTCCCGCCAGCGCGTTGTTCCGCCAGGGCGAGGGGTGGGCCGTGTTCGTGATCGAGAACGGCCAGGCCCGCCGACGCGCGGTGGAAATCGGCCAGCGCGGCGGGCTAGCCGTGGAAATCCGTTCCGGCCTGACCGAGGGCGAACCCGTCGTCACCCATCCCGACGACGCCCTGCGCGAGGGCGCCGCCGTGCGAATTCGCGCCGAGCGGTGAAGTCACCGGTTCAGATTTCGACCAGCGTGCCCAGTTCGACGACGCGATTGGCGGGAATGCGGAAGAAATCGGTGGCGCTCTGGGCGTTGCGCAGCATCCAGATGAAGTAAAACTCGCGCCACAACATCATCGGCGGCGTCATCTTGGGCACCACCACTTCCCGGCTGACGAAGAACGAGGTTTTATCAAGATCGAACGGGAGACCCTTCTCGCCGCAGCCCTGCAACGCCTCGGGCAGGTTCGGTTGCTCCATGAAGCCATAGCGCGCGAACACGCGATAAAACGTGTGGCCGAGATCGACGATCTCGATCCGATCCGCGTCCGCGACATAGGGAACTTCGGCGGTTTGAATGGTTACCAGGATGTTGCGGGCGTGCAGCACCTCGTTGTGCTTGATGTTGTGCAACAGCGCCGAGGGCGCGCCCTCGGGCCGGCTGGTCAGGTAGACGGCGGTGCCGCTAACCCGCTTCAGCGCCACCTTGTCGGTCGAGAGAATGAACTGGTCGAGGGGCATGGTCAGGTTACCCATCTCCTGGAACAGGAGTTGCCGGCCCCGTCGCCAAGTGGTGAGGGTAGTGAAGGAAGCTAGTCCCATGGCCAAAGCAAACCAGCCGCCTTGGCCAATCTTGAGCGCGTTGGCGGAGAAGAAAACGACGTCGATCAACAATAAAGCGCCCAACAAAGGCAACGCGAACCAGGGGTTCCAGCGCCAGGCTAACACCGCGACAAAGGTAACCAGGATCGTGCTGATCAGCATCGTGCCGGCCACGGCGATGCCGTAAGCCGCCGCCAGATTGGTCGATGACTGGAAACCGAACACCAGCGCGATGACCGCGAGATAGAGCGTCCAGTTGGTGAACGGCACATAGATCTGACCCTCCTCCATGTGCGAGGTATGCACGATCCTCATGCGCGGCAGATAGCCAAGTTGGACGGCTTGCCTGGCGACCGAGAAGGCTCCCGAGATCACCGCCTGTGAAGCAATGACCGTCGCCGCCGTGGCCAGCAACACCATCGGAAATAACGCCCAGCCGGGAGCCAACAGGTAAAATGGATTTTGAATTGCGGCGGGCTCCTTGAGCAGCAGCGCGCCTTGGCCGTAGTAGTTCAGGACCAGCGCCGGCAGCACGAAGCTGAACCAGGCGACGCGGATGGGGAATTTGCCGAAATGTCCCATATCCGCGTAAAGCGCTTCACCCCCCGTGACGGACAGAAAGATGGCGCCAAGCGCCAGAAAGCTATGCCACGGGTCCCTAACCAAAAATTCACCCGCATGGAGCGGATTTAGCGCCTCCAGTACCCGCGGGGCCTGCGCGATGCTGATCACGCCGAGCACTGCCAACACGCAGAACCAAATGCACATGATGGGGCCGAAGAAGCGGCCGACAACGGCGGTGCCGTATTTTTGAATCCAGAACAGACCCGTCAGAACGACCATGGTGATCGGCAACACGAATTCCTTAAGTTGCGGCGCCACCACATCCAGTCCCTCTACCGCGCTGAGCACCGAGATGGCCGGCGTGATCATGCTGTCGCCATAGAACAGGGCGGCGGCGAAGATGCCGAGCATGGTTACAAACCAAGTAACGCGCGAGTTTCTGGTCAACTCGGTGACTCGGGCTAACAGAGCCAAACTGCCGCCTTCACCGCGATTGTCAGCGCGCATGATGATGGCGACATATTTCAAGGTCACCAACGCCATGATGGTCCAGAAAATCAGCGACAAAACGCCAAAGATGCTCTCCGGCTCCACCGCCATGGGATGACTTCCCGCGAAGGTTTCCTTGAGCGCGTAAAGCGGGCTGGTGCCGATATCGCCGAAAACCACCCCTATGGCGCCAATGATCAGCGCCGACGAGCGGCTCTTGCCTTGATGCGCCGACATCGTGTTGTCCTCCCGGGTTGTTGTTGTTCGAATTTTTGGCCGGTTCCGCGTTCATCGCCGGAACCGGCGATGATGCATCGCATCATAAGCCGCGACCGGGGTCAAATCAATCAACCCATAACCCGCTGTGCCAGCGCTCGATCAAGCGCTTTCTCGGGATCGAACAACGCTTCGGCGGGGGCGTGGAAAGTTCGATGGTGGAAATCGCCTTTGGCATCAACGATGTACAGGGCGCGATAATGGTCGGGCCGCGCCAGCAGGTCGCGGATGCCGACCAGCAGCGCCTTGATGTCCTCGTCCGTGGTGTACAGCCCCAGGCTGGCCCGTACCATGCCTTGCCAGGGCTTGAGCAGGGCCACCGCGTCCCCAGCGTCGGGGTCAACCTCCAATGCCCACAGTTCCGGTTTCAACAACTCGCGGACATAGGGATGGGCGCAGAAACAGCCATTGCGAACCGCGACGTTGTGATAATCGTTCAACACGGCGGCGACCAGCCCATGTTCCAGTTCAGCCAGATTGAAGGAAACCACGCCCAGACGTGGCGTGCGGTCTAGGTCGGGATCGCCGTAAATCCGAACCTCGGGAATGTCGGCCAGTTCCGCCAGCAACCGCCGCAGCAGCGTTTGCTCGGCGGCGTGAACCCGCTCCATGCCGATCCGTTGCAGCGCGTTCAGCGCCGCGCTGAGTTGCACCGCGCCGGGCAGATTGGGCGTGCCAGCTTCCTCCCGGTCGGGAAAGCGCGCGGTCACCTGGTAGTCGCTCAGACGCACGTCCTCGACCATGCCGCCGCCCACCTCGTCCGGCTCGCATCCTTCCAGTAATGTCCGCCGCGCGATGACTCCACCCGGCGACCCCGGCGCGTACAGCTTGTGCCCGGAAAACACCACGGCATCCAGTTCGCGCTCCACCGCTCCCGTGTCGCTGATCAGCAACGGGGCGTGGGCGAGATGCTGGGAAGCGTCCACGATGACCCAGGCGCCGTGCGCGTGAGCCAGCGCCGCGATATCGTGAACCGGGTTGACGATGCCGGTGACGTTGCTGGCCGCCGTCACCGCGACGTAGTTGACCTGGCCCCGATATCGCTCCAGCAACCGTTCCAGCGCCGCCAGATCCACCGCCCCCAGCGTCGGCGCGTGACCAACCAATGGGATGGGCGCGACCGTGCCGGCGTGTTTGCGATGGGGCAGATCGTTGGCGTGATGCTCCATGAGCGACGCCAGCACCACGTTCCGCTCCGGCCGCCGCGCCGCCAGGACCCGCGCCAGCCGGTTGAGGGAGGCGGTACAACCGCTGCCCGCGAAAAAGACCGTATGGCGGCCAGGATCGGCCCGAACGAACCTTAGCACCTGTTCATGGGCCCAATCGTAGGCATGACTGGCAATCCGCGCGGAAAAATGCAATACGCTGTGGGTATTCGCGTAGTGATGCAACAACTCGTCCGCGACGGCGCGGGCGCAACCCAGAGCCAGGGTCGAGGCGGCGGAATCGAGATAATGACGACGGGTCACCCGACCGTCGGCGAGACGATAACCAGTGTCGAGACCAGAAAAATCCCGGCGCAGCGGGTCGAACAGCCGCGGGTGATGGATGGAACGAGGAGACATGGGTAAGCTCCAATGGCAACGCCAGCTATACTAAACCCAATCCAAATCCGCGCGACTTAAATCCGTCGAATGACGCCAACCTAAAATCAACAGGTTATTTAAATTAAACCCGAATGATCCACCATGACCCGCGCACTGGCCCTCGTTTCCAAACCTGGGCGGTGGTTTTCGTCTCGGTGACCTTGGCGCTGCTGGCCGGAGGCTACGGGTATTATCAAAACGACGCGGAGCGCATCCGCCAGGAAAAATATCAGGATATTGCCACCATCGGCGAACTGAAAATCAGCCAGATTCTGCAATGGCGGCGGGAGCGCCTGGGCGACGCCCGCCGGGCGGCCGCGAGTCCATTCTTCCAGCGGGCCTTGGCGGAGTGGCAAGCGGCTCCCGAAGAACCCGATCGGGGGGCGGAGTGGCGACGCCAACTGAAAGCCGAACGGGATGCGTATGGCTATGCCGACGTACTATTGCTCGATCCGGATGGGCGCATTCTGCTCGCCGCCAACGATGATCCCGACCCGGTCGATTCCGTCACCCGGCAAGCCATTACAGCGGCCCTCGCCGGTCACGACGCGGTGTTCTCCGAATTTTATCGCTCTCCCCGTGGCCGCGTTTACCTGGACCTGGTCGCACCGATACCGGACGCCGAGGGACGTCCGCTGGCCGTGCTGGTGTTGCGCAACGACGCGGCTTCCTACCTGTATTCCCTGATCCAGTCCTGGCCCACGCCCAGTCGCAGCGCTGAGACCCTCCTGGTCCGCCGGGAGGGTGATGAAATCGTTTATCTGAACGAACTGCGCCACCAGACCAACACCGCCCTGTCCCTGCGTTTCCCGCTGGATCAAGGCAATCTGCCAGCGGCAAAAGCGGTTCTCGGCCAGCAAGGTCTGTTCCAGGGTCGGGATTATCGCGGCGTGGAAGTGCTAGCCGACCTGCGCCCGGTTCCCAGCTCGCCCTGGTTCCTGGTGGCCAAGGTGGACGCCGACGAGATTCTGGCCGAGGCGCGCTACCGCGCTGGCATGATCGCCCTGTTCGTTCTTCTGAACATCCTGCTAGCGGCGGCGCTGATCGCCTGGGTCTACCGACGGCGGCAAGCGGGTCTCTATCACGATCTATACCGGTCGGAGCGGCGGCAGCGGGAAGATCAGGAAGAATTCCGCATCATCCTCTACAGCATCGGCGACGCGGTCATCACAACGGACAGCGCGGGGCGGGTCCGGCAAATGAACCCGGTGGCGGAACAACTCACCGGTTGGCTGGAGACCGAGGCCCGCGACCGGCCGCTCGAAGCGGTTTTCCGCATCGTCAGCGAAGAGACCCACGCCGTGGTGGAAAACCCGGTCCAGCGCGTGCTGCGCGAGGGGACGGTGGTGGGACTGGCCAATCATACCTTGCTCATCGCGCGGGACGGGACCGAGCGTCCGATCGCCGACAGCGGCGCACCCATCCGCGACGGAAGCGGCGTCATCACTGGCGTGGTGCTAGTGTTTCGCGACCAGACCGAGGAGCGCGCGGCGGAAGCGGAAGTGCGTCGCAGCGAGGCGCGACTGCGCAGCCTGACCAGCATTCTGCAACATCCGGGCGATTCGGTGCAGGAATTCCTGGATTACGCGCTGAACGAGGCCATCCAGCTGACCGGCAGCAAGATCGGTTATCTCTATCACTACCATGAGGATCGGCGAGAGTTCGTGCTGAATTCCTGGTCCCACGAGGTGATGCGGGACTGCACCATCATCAATCCCCAGACCTGCTACGAACTGGACAAGACCGGCATCTGGGGCGAGGCGGTTCGACAACGCCGACCGATCCTCCTCAACGATTTTACCTTCGGCCATCCCCTGAAAAAGGGTTACCCCGAGGGTCACGCCAAGCTGTTGAAATACCTGACCGTGCCGGTTTTCAGCAGGGGCAGGATCGTCGGCGTGGTCGGTGTCGCCAACAAGGAAACCGATTATCAGGAAACCGACATCCTCCAGCTCACCCTACTGATGGAGGCGGTGTGGAAGGTGGTGGAACGGCGGGAGGCGGAAGGCAAGGAATACCAGGCCGTGCGCTCCTATCGGATGCTCAGCCACTGCAACAAGGTCATCGCCCTGGCGGAGGAGGATGTCGAACTAATGCGGGAAATTTGCCACATCCTGGTCGTGGAAGGGGGATGGCGGATGGCCTGGGTGGGGGTGGCCGAACCGGGACCGGGCAAGCGGGTGCGGCCGGTGGCCCAGGCTGGCTCCAAGGATGATTACCTCGAAAGGATCAAGGTCACCTGGGACGAGTCCCCGACCGGGCGAGGTCCCGCCGGCACGGCCATTCGCACCGGTCAGTCGGTGGTCTGCCAAAACCTGCTGATCGATCCCAACTTCGCGCCCTGGCGTGAGGAAGCGATCCGGCGTGGTTTCGCCGCCGCCATCGCGCTGCCGCTGAGAAAGGAGACTGGCGTGTTCGGCGCGCTCGTCCTCTACGCCCCGGAGCCGGATACCTTGGTCCCAGCCGAGGTGGAATTGCTGCGCCGGCTGGCCGACAATCTGGCTTACGCCTTGCGCGTGCTGCGGATCAAGGCGGCCGGCGAACAGGCGGCGCGCAAAAGCGATGCCCTGGAAGCCCAGCTTTACCAGGCCCAGAAAATGGAGGCGGTGGGACGGCTGGCTGGGGGGATCGCCCACGATTTCAACAACATGCTGGCAGTGATCGCCGGTCATGCCGACATGGCGCTGGAACAGGCCGCGCTCGACAGTCCCTTGCGCGCGGACATCCTGGAGGTTCGGGAAGCCACCCGGCGTTCGGCCGAGCTTGTTCGCCAGTTGCTGGCCTTCGCCCGCAAGCAGCCCATCGCCCCCCAGGTGCTTGACCTCAATAACACTCTCGCCGGGATGCTCAAGATGCTCGGGCGGCTGATCGGCGAGGATGTCGAACTGCTCTGGAAGCCAGCCAGCACCCTGTGGCCGGTGAACATGGACCCCACCCAAATCGACCAGATCATGGCCAACCTGGTGGTCAACGCCCGCGACGCGATCGCCGGCGTGGGCAGGATCACCATCGAGACCGGTCAGGCGGTGTTCGACGAAAGCTATTGCGAGACCCACGCCGACACCAGCCCCGGCTCCTACGTCCTGTTGGCGGTCAGCGACACCGGTTGCGGCATGGACAAGGCGGTTCAGGCCCAACTGTTCGACCCGTTCTTCACCACCAAGCCGCCCGGCAAGGGCACCGGCCTCGGGCTGGCCATGGTGTACGGCATCGTCAAGCAGAACCGGGGCTTCATCAACGTCTACAGCGAACTGAGGCAAGGCACGACCTTCAAGATCTATCTGCCCCGGCACGAATCGGACTCAGCAAGCATCCGCCTCGGGCTGGCGCCCGCCACGACGCCGACCGGCGCCGAGACCGTGCTGCTGGTCGAGGACGAGGCGGCACTGCTCAACCTCGGCAAGGTCTTGCTGGAGCGGTTGGGCTACACCGTGCTGGCCGCGGCCGGCCCGAACCAGGCGCTCAAGTTAGCCGGAGCGCACGCGGGCGTGATTGATTTGTTGCTCACCGATGTGATCATGCCGGACATGAGTGGCCGCGACCTCTGGCAACAACTTCGCGAACTGCGGCCGGGCCTCAAATGCCTGTTCATGTCGGGCTACACCGCCAACGTGATCGCCCATCACGGCGTTCTCGACGACGGCGTCCACTTCCTGCAAAAGCCCTTCTCGCGAAAGGCGCTGGCCACCAAGCTGCGCGAAGCGCTGTCCGGACCGTGACCAGGGCCGCGCGGCCCGGCGCAAGCGGTTCCGCGTCGGCCGCCGTCAGGATCGTTCTGTCAATACCGCCTCGACCTGGGCCGTCAAACGGTCCAAGGCGGTGCCAAAGAAATGGTCCGCCCCGGTCACGACGCACAACCGAGCGGTCGGATGCCATTGGGGCAATAGCGCCCGCAGCGTGGCCAGCGGTGCCATGCGGTCCTGGTCGCCGACGATCACCGTCAATTCGGCCGGCGGCGCGGCGACCGGCGCGAAATCCATGAACAGCACCGGCGGCGCCACCACTATCTGCCGGCGCACCGTGGTCAGCGGCGGATGCAAGCCCAGGTTGACCCAGGCGCCGAAGGAATAGCCAGCCAGATCGGTCACGGTCTTGCTTAGCCGACTCAAATACGCCGCCGACGCCCGCGTGTCGTCCCGCTCGCCAACGCCATCGCCGTAATCGCCCCCGCTCGCGCCGACGCCGCGAAAATTGAAGCGCAACGTGCTGTAACCGAACCGCTGGTAAGTCTTGGCCAGGGCGGTCACCACCGGATTGTCCATCTCGCCGCCGTACAATGGGTGCGGGTGGGTCAGGATCACCGCGTTCGGCCCGGATGCTCGATGCAGGCGGCCTTCCAGTTGGAGCGGGCCGGAATCGAAAAAGACTGTTTCCTCGGTTACCGACATCATGAAGCTTCTCCAGTCGGGTCCGGGCCTTGCCGTGCGGGGGGCAAGGTAGCCACCACCCTGGCGCAATCCTGCTCCAGCAAGGCCTTGAACTCCACCAGCGGTGTCGGCCGGCCGAAGTAGTAGCCCTGACCTTCGTCGCAACCGTGGTCTCGTAGAAACGCCAGTTGCTCGACCGTTTCCACGCCTTCCGCCACCACCTCCAGTCCCAAACCATGCGCCAGGGTAAGGATGGCGTTCGCGATGGCGACGCTATTGGGGTGGGTGGGTAGATCCATCACGAAGCTGCGGTCGATCTTGAGCACATCCAGCGGAAAGCGCTGCAAATAGCTGAGCGAGGAGTAGCCGGTGCCGAAGTCGTCGATCGCCACCCGCGTGCCCAGATCCTTGAAGGCTTTCAGAGTCGCGAGGTTGTCGTCGGTGGGGTGCATCAGAATGGTTTCGGTCAATTCCAGCTCCAGGCAGGTCGGCTCGAACGTCGACTCCACCAGCACCTCGCGCACCAGATTGGCCAAGTCGACTTGCCGGAACTGCCGGGCCGACAGATTGATCGCCACTCGCAGCCCCGCGAATCCGTCGTGATGTAACTGGCCGATGTCGCGCACGGCGGTGCGCAACACCCATTCGCCCAGTTGCAGGATCAATCCGCTGTCCTCGGCGATGGGAATGAACCGCACCGGCGACAACTGGCCAAGTGTAGGGTGATTCCAGCGGATCAGCGCCTCGGCGCCCCGGATGGCGCCGGCGCGAAAATCCCATTTCGGCTGGTAATACAGCTCCAGTTCCCCCTGTTCCACGGCATGGCGCAGGTGGGTTTCCAGGTTCAGGCGTTCGCGCGACAGCACGGTGGCGCCGGACAGATAGAACTGATAGTTGTTACGCCCCGTATCCTTGGCCCGGTACAGGGCAATATCGGCGTTGCGCAGCAACATCTCGGTATTTTTCCCATCGCGAGGGTACAGGCTGATGCCGATGCTGCACGTGACGTGCAGTTCATGATCGCCCAGTCGGCAGGGTTGGGCCACGACATCCAGAATACGCTGCGCGATGAAGACCGCGTCGTCGCTGAGCATCAATTCAGGCAACAATATGGTAAATTCATCGCCGCCCTGCCGACAAATGGTGTCGCATTCACGGACGCATTGCTGCAAGCGCGCGGCCATGTCCCGCAGTAACTGGTCGCCGATGGTGTGGCCGAGAGTGTCATTGAATCGCTTGAAGCGGTCCAGATCGACCAGCATCACTCCCACCAGGGTATGGTCGCGCCCGGCCCGCCGCACCGCCTGCTGCAGACGATCGATCAACAGTGCTCGGTTGGGCAAACTGGTCAGCGCGTCGTATTGGGCCAGATTTTGGAGGCGCTCTTCGGCCTGCTTGCGTTGGGTAATGTCCTGCACCACGGTCACGAAGTGCTCCACCGTGCCGTTCAGCCGCCGCAGGCAACGGCTCGATACATGGACGTGGAGCGGCTCGCCATCCGCGCGGATCAATCGCTTGTCGAGCGAGTAGCCCTCGATCCGGCGGTTCATCACCCGACCAAACTGGGCCAATTCGGCGGCCAGATCCTCGGGATGGGTCACCTCGGCCCAGGTCAGTTGTCGTAGTCGCGTGCGTGAGTGACCCAGCATTTCGCACAGATGGTCGTTGATTTCGTACCAGCGCTTATCGGGACCGGTCAAGGCGATGCCAATCAGCGGCAGTTCGAAATAGCTGCGGAAGCGGGCTTCGCTGACGCGCAGCGCCTCCTCGATCCGCTTCCGCTCGGTGATATCGGTATGGGCGCACAGATAGCGGGCAACGCGGCCGGTGGAATCGCGCAACAGCACGGCGCGGGTGCTAAGCCAGGTTTCCTGGCCCGCGGGCGTGCGAAACCGATGTTCGACCAGCAATTCGGAACCGTTCCCGGTGGCTTGCCGCCACGCCGCGAGCACCGATTCTCGGTCGTCGGGATGCAAGGCGTTGACCCACGCGGGTTCGACCGGTTGCTCAACGGCCAGGCCGGCCATTTGACGCCAGCGATCGTTGACGTAGCGGCACTGACCCTGGGCGTTGATTAGAGAGACGCCGACCGGAAGCTGCTCGGTCAGGGCGCGAAACCGCCGCTCACTTTCGCGCAGACCGTCAATGGTTTGCCGCTGGCGCTCGTTTTCCGCTTCCAGCGCGACCACCCGGCATGTTTCATCGCTCAGACTGGCGATCCGCCGTTGCGCGTGCTCCAGACGGCGGCGTTGATCGAGGAACAAGGCGGTCAAGCCTCCGGCCAGGCCCAACGCAACCAATCCGCCGCCGAGCCAGGATCCAAGCCGGTTCTGGTCAAGATCGACCGCTTTGATCTCGGTGGCGACCGGCGCGGCGCCAGCGTTCGCCGGGACCGGCGCGGCGGCGCCCCAGAACCCCGTCAGCCACAGCGCCAACAATTGGCTCCCTATCCAACCGCGCTGGGCGCGCTTGAGTCGGTTGCGGTGGTGGATCGGGACGATGGGCTGTGCCGGATTCCGGTCGTCCAAGCCTGAAACCCTTTTCCGGGCCGTTTTCATGTCATCATGCTGGTCTTTGCGATGTGTCATATTAGTTAGATTTTAGCAAAGACGTTTCCCGACTTAAGATGTTTTCGCGCCAAGGGCTCTTGGTGTGCGCCGCCGTGTTGGTTACCCCGAAGATTTCCAAATCTTTGGGGCGCGAGTCTGGCCTATCCCCAAGGAGGTATTCCGTCGAATCAGATCACCTCCCGACCCGGTTTCCATTAGAGTTTCAGCTCGTTCGCCCACCGCCCGCCCCGAGGTATTTCGCGTGCAGGTCCCGCCCCGTGACAGCAAGCCCACCGCCACCTCGCTGATCGACCGCTTCGGCCGTCAAGTCCGCTATGTTCGCTTTTCCGTGACCGACCGTTGCGACTTTCGCTGCGTCTACTGCATGAGCGAGCGCATGGCCTTCCTGCCGCGCGCCCGGGTGCTGACCCTGGAGGAACTGGCGATGCTGGGCCGGACCTTCGTGGAATTGGGCGCGAGCAAGATTCGCGTGACCGGCGGTGAACCGCTGGTGCGGCGCAATATCGTTTGGTTGTTCCAGGAACTGGGGCGATTGCGGGAGCACGGCCTGGCGGAACTGGTGCTGACCACCAACGGTTCACAACTGGAGCGAATGGCCACCGACCTGAAAGCCGCCGGCGTGGCGCGTATCAACATCAGCTTGGATACCCTGGACCCGGCGCGGTTTCGCCGGATGACCCGGACGGGCGAACTGGATGCGGTTTTGCGGGGCATTCGAGCGGCGCGAGCGGCGGGCTTTGAGCGGCTCAAGCTGAACGCCGTGATCCTGAAGGGTCGCAATCACGACGAAGTGGCCGACTTGGCGCGCTTCGCCATCGATAACGGGCTGGACATCAGCTACATCGAGGAAATGCCGCTCGGCGTCGTCGACGGTCATGACCGCGCCGAGGCGTACTACTCCAGCGACGTCATTCGCGCCGACCTGGAGCGGGTTTTCACGTTGACCCCCACGACCGAGAGCACCGGTGGCCCGGCCCGCTATTACCGCGTTTCGGGAACCGACAGCCGCATCGGTTTCATCTCCCCTCACAGTCACAATTTCTGCGACACATGCAATCGGGTGCGGGTCTCGGCCGAGGGCCGGCTGCTGTTGTGTCTGGGCCAGGAGCATTCGGTGGACTTGCGCCATGTCCTGCGCGCCCATCCCGGCGACCGCGAGCGGCTGAAACAGGCCATCGTCACCGCCATGGCGATCAAGCCGCATGGCCACGCTTTCCAGCCGGGCGGCCCGGTGACGATCTTGCGCGCCATGAATCACACCGGCGGGTAAACACTCGCCTGGGTCAGCTTTATTCCTTGCGGAAGCCCCGCGCGGTTATCAGGTAGGCGAGCTAGCGCCCATGACTCGCCGAAACTGTAACCGCATCCCTGGGTATGTATAATTTTCGCGCATGGCTTTATCCGAAGGTTCGAACCCTCCAGCGCCGCACACCGTCCCTCTTGGTCCAAGGAGGGAAACCGCTCCACTCCCGCGAGGTACTGACCATGCGTTTTCCCTACGGCATCGCTGACTTCCGCAAGATTCGCGAAGGCGATTATTTCTACGTCGACCGCACCGATCGGATTCCGCTGATCGAGAATGCGGGGAGCCAACTGCTGTTCCTGCGCCCGCGCCGGTTCGGCAAGAGTTTGTGGCTATCCACGCTGGAAAACTACTACGACCTCGCGCGGGCGGACGACTTCGAGCGGCTGTTCGGCGGGCTGAAGATCGGCCAGAACCCGACGCCGCTGCGCAATCGCTACTTCATCCTCAAGCTAAACTTCTCGATGGTGGACCCCCAGGGCGACGCCGAGGCGATCACCGCGTCCCTGCACGGCCACGTCAACGGCGCCATCGAGGCGTTCGCGCTCCACTACCGGCAGCACCTGCCCGCGCCCATCGCCGTTCACGACGACGCCCTGCGCTCCTTGCAAGGGCTGCTGGCCGTGATCAGCGCAACGCCCCACAAGCTCTACCTGCTGGTGGACGAATACGACAACTTTGCCAACGAAGTAATGATCGGCCCGGCGCGCGGCGCGGACCGCTATCACGAACTGGTGGAAAGCGAAGGGACGATCAAGACCTTCTTTAAGGCGGTGAAGGCCGGGGCGGAAGGGCGCGGTCTGGACCGGGTATTCCTGACCGGCGTCTCGCCGGTGGTGCTGAGCGACATCACCAGCGGCTACAACGTGGCCGAGAACCTGTCGCAACAGCCCCGCTTCCACGACCTGTGCGGCTTTACCGAGGCCGAGCTGCGCGCCGCCGTGGACGCGGTGGCGGTTGCGCACGGCCTGGACGCGGCCCAGGTGGATACGGCGCTGGCGCTGATGCGCGACTTCTACAACGGCTATCGCTTTTCCTCCCGCCGGGACGAGCGGGTCTACAACCCCACCCTGGCGCTGTACTTCCTCAAGCAATGGGCCGAGAACGGCGCGTACCCGGAGCAACTGCTCGACGACAACCTGGCCGTGGACCGCAACCGGATTCAATACGTCGCTCGCCTGCCGCACGGCGAAACCCTGGTCAACCGGGCGCTCGATCCCGCCGAACCGCTGACGGTCGCGCAACTGGTCAACCGCTTCGGGGTGCGGGACATGCTGACCGCCCCGCGCACGCCGGACTTCCTCGCCACGTTGCTCTACTACTTCGGCGTGCTCACCCTGGCCGGGCGGGACACCCTGGGCAAGCTGGTGTTGACCATTCCCAACCAGGTGATCCGCAAGCTCTACGTCGAGCGGTTGCAAGAACAGGTGTTGCCGGATTACGGCGACCAGGAACAGCGGCAGGCAGTCATCGAACGATTCTACGCCACCGGCGATCTCGGCCCCTTGTGCGATTTCCTCGAACAGCGCTACTTCAAGGTGTTCGACAACCGCGACCTGCGCTGGAGCAACGAGTTGGTGGTGAAAACGGCGTTCCTGGTCACGCTGTTCAACGATGCGTTCTACACCCTGGACTCCGAACCGGCGCTGGGACGGGCCTACGGCGATTTGCTGCTGCGGGTGCGGCCGGACATGCGCCAATATGCCCTGCTCGATCACCTGCTGGAATTCAAGGCGGTGAGCCTGAAAGCGGTCGGTTTGACCAACGCCGAACTGGCGGCCAAGACGCGGGAGGAACTGCGGACGCTGCCGGCGGTGGCGGACGCCTTGCGGGAGGCGGAAACGCAACTGGCGCGCTATCGCCAAACCCTGGAAGCGGCTGGCAGTCTGCTCAAGCTGCATACCCATGCAGTGGTGAGCGTTGGGCTGGAACGGCTGGTGTTCGCCGCCGGCGAAGCCGAAGCAAAGCGATAATTGATACCAATTCCGTATGGCTCAATATGGATTCCAGTCAGTGCGCCAGATTAGGCCACCAGGAGTTCCAACAGAGGTCTGAGCAAGCCTTTGCCGCGAATACGGACGTTATGCACGAACTGAAAGAACCCCAGATAGAGCGAATTTTTAGATCATCATGGGGGAAAGGGAACTGAACGATTACTTTTCGACGAAAGCCCGTTCGATCACGTAATGACCGGGTTCGCCGATGTGCGGCGAAAGGTGGAATCCCCGCGCGTTCAGAAGCGCGCAGGCGTCCTTGAGCAGCGCCGGGCTGCCGCAGATCATCACCCGGTCCTGGGCGGGGTCGAGCGGCGGCAGGCCGATGTCGGCGCATAGCTTGCCCGACTCGATCAAGTGGGTCAGCCTCCCCTGATTGCGAAAGGGTTCGCGCGTCACGGTCGGGTAGTAAATCAGCTTCTCGCGGATCATGTCGCCCAGAAATTCGTGCGTCGGCAACTCGTGGGCGATGACATCGGCATAGGCCAGTTCGCTGGTATGACGAACGCCATGCGCCAGCACGACCCGGTCGAAGCGGTCGTAGGTGTTCGGGTCCTTGATGATGCTCAGGAACGGCGCCAGCCCGGTTCCCGAACCGAGCAGGTACAAGCGCTGGCCGGGTAGCAGGTCGTCGATCACCAGGGTGCCCACCGGCTTGCGGCTGATCAGCACGGGATCGCCTTCCTTAAGGTGCTGCAACCGCGAGGTGAGCGGGCCGCTTCGCACCTTGATGCTGAAGAATTCCAGATGTTCCTCGTAGTTGGCGCTGGCGATGCTGTAGGCTCGCATCAACGGGCGACCGTCCACTTCAAGGCCGAGCATGACGAAATGACCATTTTGGAACCGAAGCCCCGGATCGCGGGTGGTTCTAAAGCTGAACAGCGTATCGTTCCAGTGGTGAACGCTGAGGACGCGCTCGATGTTGAAGGCTTTCATGAGTCAATGGTTCGAAAGGTTCACGGGTGGCAATGGGCGAAGCGGGCGGTCGTTGCGCCCGGCTCGGGACTTGGGCTATTTTCCGCCAAGCGGCGCCGTCAGCGCCATCCTTTTTCCAGCCGCTTGAGCTTTCGGCCAGGGCTTCATCGTGTCGATCCAACTCGCCATCGCCGTCACCCATCTGGTCAGCCGCAAGCGGCCCACCCTGGTTTCGCTGGTCGGCATCGCCCTCGGCGTGGCGTTCTTTCTGGCGGTGTCGTCGCTGATGCGCGGCTCCGAGCGGGATTTCATCAAGCGGCTGGTGGACAACAGCCCGCATCTCACCGTGTACGACGAGTACCGCACCCCCCAGCCGCAACCGGCGGTGCTGCGCTGGCCCGACGGCGCGGTCGAACTGCGCCGGGTCAAACCCCCGCGCGAGGTGCGCGGGATTCGCGGCCACGCCCAAAAGCTGGCGTTTATCGAATCCCTGCCCGGCCTGCGCGCGGCCCCGGTGCTGGTGGGGTCGGTGGTGCTGACCTTCGCCGGGCGCAGCGAGGGCGTCACCCTCAACGGCATCGTCCCAGCGAAGATGAAGGGGGTTTCGACCATCGAGGACAAGATGACGCAAGGCTCGCTGGAGGCGCTGGCCGCCCATCCGAACGGCCTCGTGATCGGCGAGGGTCTGGCCAGGAAATTCGGTCTGAGCCTGGGCGGCGTGGTCAACGCCGTCGCGGCAGCGGGCGAGCCGCGCGCCCTGAAGGTGGTCGGCATCTTTCGTACCGGCAACGCCGGCTACGACGAAACCCAGACCTTCACCCTGCTGAAACGGGCGCAGGGATTGTTGGATCGACCCGACCGGGTGAACCGCTTCATCCTCCAATTCGACGATCCCTACGTCGCCCGCGAGGTCGCCAGCCTGATCGAGGCGCGGATCGGCTATAAGGCGGTATCCTGGCTGGAAGCCTCGGAAGACCTGATGAGCGTGCTACTGGTGCGCAACCTGATCATGTACAGCGTGGTGTCGGCGATTCTGGTGGTGGCCGCCTTCGGCATCTACAACACCCTCTCCACCATCGTGATGGAGAAAGTCCACGACATCGCCATTCTCAAATCCATGGGCTTTCACGCTCGCGACGTTCGGCGAATTTTTCTGGCGGAAGGGGTGTTGCTGGGACTGATGGGCAGTCTGCTCGGGCTGGGGCTGGGGCTGGGGCTGATGGCGTTGCTGGTTCAGGTCGAGATCAAGCCGCCCGGCGCCACCGACATCGTCCATTTGCCGATCTACTGGGGTTACGACCAATACCTGCTGGCGCTAGGATTCGCGATGGTCTCGGCGGTCGGCGCGGCGGTATTGCCGGCGCGCAAGGCGGCGCGGGTTCAGCCGGTGACGATCCTGCGAGGCATGGGTTGAATCGCGGCCCCCTCACCCCCGATCCCTCTCCCACGAGGAGCGAGGGGAGCGAACGGTCAGGCCCGATCCTGGCGGCCGAGAATCTCGGGCGGGTCCTGCCCGGCGAGGTGCCGGTCACCTTGGTGCAGGATGTCACCCTGGACATCGAGCGCGGCGAATTCGTGGCCATCATGGGACCTTCCGGCTCCGGCAAATCCTCCTTGCTGTACCTGCTGGGGCTGCTGGACACGCCGACCTCGGGCCGGGTCTGGCTGGATGGCCGGGACACTTCCCGCTTCGGCGAGGACGAACTGGCGGCGACCCGGCTGGAGAAACTCGGTTTCGTGTTCCAGTTTCATTTCCTGCTGGCCGAATTCACCGTGCTCGACAACGTGCTGTTGCCGATGCGCCGGCTTGGCGCGCGGCCAGAGGAGGAAGCCCGGCAACGGGCGGCGGAGTTACTCCGCCAACTGGGCCTGGGCGATCAGGGCCATAAGCGCCCGCATCAATTGTCCGGCGGCCAGCGCCAGCGCGTGGCCATCGCCCGCGCCCTGGCCAACGATCCACCGGTGGTGCTGGCCGACGAGCCGACCGGCAATCTGGACAGCCGCGCCTCGGCCAACGTCCGGCAAATCCTGCACGACCTGACCCGCGAACTGGGAAAAACCGTGGTCGCCGTCACCCACGACCTGACCTTCGCCAGCGCCGCCGACCGGCGCATCGGCATCGTGGATGGCCTGATCGCCCCCGACTGGCGGGCGTAGCTGGGCCGCTCGCGTTCTTCCTTTGGCATCATCGCGGTTTCCCGATCCTGCCTTCAGTCAGGACTACATCAACCATCGCCTACGCGCCGGCTTGCGCTCTCCGCCACGCGGCCGGCGGTAGGCCGACCATTCGCCGGAAGGCGCGCGAGAACGCCGCCTTGGAGTCGTAACCGACATCGAGCGCGATTGTCGCGACGGTACGATTCGATTCGCGCAACAGCCGCGCGCCGAGCTGGATGCGCCAGTTGGTCAGATATTGCATGGGTGGATGGCCGATGAAACTCACAAACCGCTCGTGCAGCGCGGAACGCGACAGGCCGACCTCGCGGCCGAGATCGTCGACGGTCCACGGGTGGTCGGGACGTTCGTGCAGCAACGCGAGCGCCTTGCCGACGAAGCGGTCGCGCAGTCCCGCGAGCCAGCCAGTCGCATCCTCGGCCAAGCCGTCGAGGTAACGGCGGGCGACATCGACGAACATCATTTCCGACAGACGTTCGAGCACGGCGTCGCCGCCAGGCCGACGTTCGTTCGATTCCACCACCGCCTGGTCGATCACGCGGGCCACCCAGTCGCCCGCGCGCGACGCCGGTAGATGCAGGATGCGCGGCAGGGCGGCGATCAGCGGATTGAACGGCTTGAGGTCGCAACCGAGAAACCCGCACACCAGCACCGCCTCGGCGTCTTCGATCGGCATCCTCACCTGGTCATCGACGACCCCGTGACGAATCGAGATCGGCAACGGCTTCGGGTCGTTGCGCCGCGCGAAGACCCACTCGGGCTCACGTCGGTTTGGCTCCAGACCGGGCGCGCTCGAAATCACGTGGCGGTCTCCCTGCGGAAACATCACGATGTCGCCGGCGGCGAGCCGTACCGGCGGCAATCCCGACACGGCCGCCCAGCCGTCGCCCTTGGCGATCATGTGGTACTCCATGACGTGCTCGCAGCCGGGCATCACGGCCTCGGCGATTTCCCGCGCCGTCGAGGCTTCGGCGGACCACTGATCGCGCAAGCTTACGTAGAAGAACACCGCGCCGCGCAGGCGCACGCTGCGCAACAGGTCGGAAAGCGTATCTCGACTCATGACGAGGACCGACGGTGGATGGCTGATCGAACAGTATGGATGAGGGATTTGGTCGTGAATTTTTCGCGACGCTCGATCAAGTTTGGTGGACCCTTGGTGAAGCGTCAACACCGCTCTTCCGGAACAATGCGACTCACCGGCAACCATCGGCGGCGCCAACGAAGACAGTACCCTTCCCATCGACGCCGCCAGGGGACGAGCAGGCTTGATTTCCATCCACCATCGGGAGAACTGACATGGGTCTTGAACTGAATGTTTGCACGCCAGCAGCCTCGGCGAAAACCGCGACCACGACCGACACCACCGTCGATTTCAGCGCGATCAAACAGCGCCAGCAGGCGACGTGGGCCAGTGGCGATTTCGCGGTCATCGGCACGACGCTCCAGATCGTCGGCGAATCGCTGGCGGAAGCGGCCGACGTGCGGGCCGACGAGCGCGTGTTGGACGTGGCGGCGGGCAACGGCAACGCCACGCTGGCGGCCGCGCGCCGCTTCGCGCGCGTAACCTCGACCGACTACGTGCCGCACTTGCTCGAAAAAGGCGCGGTGCGGGCCCAGGCCGAAGGGCTGGGCATCCAATTTCAAGTGGCGGACGCGGAGGCGTTGCCGTTCGCGGATGGTTCGTTCGACGTGGTGTTGTCCACGTTCGGCGCGATGTTCACCCCCGACCAAGACCAGGCGGCGCGCGAATTGAGGCGCGTGGTGCGCGGCGGCGGTCGGATCGGCCTGGCCAACTGGACGCCGGAGGGCTTCATCGGCCAACTGTTTCGAGTGATCGCCGCCTACGTCCCGCCACCCGCCGGCCTGCGGTCGCCCATGCTCTGGGGCTCGGAACCGCGCATCGTTGAGATGTTCGGTCCGGACGCGGCCGATATTCGCTGCGCGCGCCGCAGCTTCAATTTTCGCTATCGCTCCGCCGCGCACTGGATCGAGGTATTCCGCGACTTCTACGGCCCGACCCACAAGGTGTACGCGGCGCTCGATCCCGTTCGTCAGGCGAGTTTGACCGACGACATTACCGCTCTTCTCGAACGCTTGAACGTGGGCGGGCCGAACTCGCTCGTCGTGCCCAGCGAATACCTTGAGGTCGTGATCGCCAAGCAGTGACGGCGCAACTGTCGGGCGGGGGCGGGGCCGGAGCGAGCGACCGTTGCTTCGGTTCCCGCTACGCCAGCAAACCCGAACAGAAGGCCCTATATGCTTTTCATCGTATTTTCACAGGAGACATCGCCATGGCGATCACTTTATTCCTCGTAAGAACGCCGACCCATCTGTTCAGTTACGGGAGCCTGCACGGGCGCTTCGGAAAGCTGCTGGCCGTCAATGGACCGACGGTCACGGCCGCCAGCCTGGTCGAGGTTGGAAGAACCGGTGACGGGGACACGGTCACCATCATGCCCGGCGAAAGCCGCGCGATCAGGCTCCAGTCCGACGGCGGCAGAATTACCGAAGTCCTGCGGTACACGACCATCGAACGGATGGACGGCTACGTGCAACTGCGTCCGAACTGTGGCTCGTTCAAGACGAAGAAGGAAGGCGCCTACCAAGTCACGGTGGAACCGGGGAATCCCGTCGTCAGACACCTGTATCAGGGTAAGGATAGTCAAGGGAACTGGACTGGGCCGGTGGTGCACGACGGCAATTGCCTCCGGATCCACGGCGCCGTAACCGAGCCGGAGCGGGGCATCCTGATCCACGAGGCCCCCAACGTGTCGTGGCTGATCGGTTGCATTTCACCGCGCAACTTGGGCAATTTCCAGACCGCATTGACGCACAGGCCGAGAACGAACGAATCATACGTGGCCATGACCGAGCTGTTCCGGTTCATCGGCCGCGAGCGTGCGAACTTCTTCGTGCTCGATTGGTAATCCGGGATTTCCCCCAAAATTTTCCATGGGGTAAGCACGTCGCCGTTGACCGTCACCCCAACCGGCTGGGTCCAATGGGCTGCCCTACAACTCCACCTGCGTCCCCATCTCCACCACCCGGTTGTAGGGGATGCGGAAAAACTCCATCGGGCGGGTCGCGTTGCGAAACAGGCCGGCGAACAGCTTTTCGCGCCACAGCGCCATGCCGGCCCGCGTGGTGGGAATCAGCGTCGCCCGGCCCAGGAAGAACGTGGTGTCCATCATCTCGAAGCTCAGCCCGTGCGGCTCGCACAGCGCCAGGGCATGCGGCAGATCGGGATTCTCGATGAAGCCGTAGCGGACGACGATCCGCCAGGTATTGTGTCCCAGGTCATGCACCGTCACCCGCTCCCGATCCTCCAGGCGCGGAATTTCCTCCGGCGTCACGGTCAACAGCACCAGGCGCTCGTGCACCACCTTGTTGTGCTTCATGTTGTGCAGTAGCGCGTTCGGCACGCCGTTCGGGTTGCTGGTCAGGAACACCGCCGTGCCGGGCACCCGCAAGGTGGAGCCGTGGGTCAGGCTCTGCAGGAAGATATCTAACGGCATGGCGCTCTCGCGCAGTCGCTGATTCAGCAGCTTGCGCCCGTCCTTCCAGGTGATCATCAGGGTGAAAACCGCCGCCGCGATCAGCAGGGTAATCCAGCCGCCATGGCCGATCTTGAGGGCGTTGGCGGAGAAAAACGCGAGATCCACCAGTAGGAAACAGACTACCCCCAACCCCAGCTTAAACCTGTTCCAGCCCCAGACTTGCCGCGCTAGCACCAGCACCAATATCGTGGTGATCACCATGGTAATGGCTACCGCGATGCCATACGCAGAGGCTAGATTGGACGAGGTGTGAAAACCGATCACTAGACCGATGACCGCCAGCAACAACGCCCAGTTGGCGGCGGGTACATAAATCTGGCCAATGGCTTGATCGGAGGTATGGCGGATGGCGATGCGGGGACAGTAGCCCAATTGCGCCGCCTGCCGGGTGAGCGAAAACACTCCCGAAATCACCGCCTGCGAGGCAATAACCGTTGCCAGCGTGGCTAGAATCACCATCGGATACAGCGCCCAAGACGGAGCCAGAAGATAGAACGGGTTGGCGACCGCTGTCGGATCGTGCAATAGCAATGCGCCCTGACCCAGATAATTCAGCAGAATGGCGGGTAGCACCAACGCGAACCAGGCTAGCCGGATGGGTTGCTTACCGAAATGCCCCATGTCGGCGTACAGCGCCTCACCGCCTGTCATCGCCAGGAACACCGCGCCGAGCACCATGAATCCGCTCCATTGATTGACCGAGAAAAATCGCAGGGCGTAGCTGGGGTTGAGTGCCGCTAGAACTTGTGGCTCCCGCCCCAGATTAATCAGGCCCAACAAGGCCAACACAACAAACCAGAGCACCATGATCGGGCCGAAATAAGCGCCCACTTGCGCCGTCCCCCGCGCCTGAATCAAAAACAGCGCCAGCAAGATGACCAGAGTGATCGGAATCACGTAGTCATCCAGCATCGGGGTGGCGATGTGCAGACCCTCGACCGCACTCAAGACCGAAATGGCCGGCGTGATCACGCCGTCGCCATAGAACAGTGCCGCGCCGAAGATGCCCAGCCCGATCAACCACCCACGCTGTTGCGCCGTGCCCTTGAAGTTGCGGGTGGTCAGGGCCAGCAGCGCCAGAATGCCGCCTTCGCCTCGGTTGTCGGCGCGCATGACGAAGGTCACGTATTTGACGGAAATGACGATGGTCAGCGCCCAGAAAATCAGGGAGAGAACGCCCAGCACGTTGTCGTGGGTCGGAGGAAGGGCATGAGTACCGTCGAAGCATTCGCGCATGGCGTACAGCGGGCTGGTGCCGATGTCGCCGTACACCACGCCGATGGCGGCCAAGGTGAGCGGCAGGAGACGAGAATCATGCGGAGCGGAATCGGAATCGGCATTCATGCGGAAGGTCTCCCTGGAGCAAACCCCGCACCCACCAAGCGATGACTGGCGGACGCGGGGGAGCGCAGAGTTATAGATACCGCCATTCCAGATAGAACATGCAGATGAAGATGGACAACAGCATGATCGGGAAGGCCACCAGGGTGTATTGCACGAAACGAATCGGCTGGCCGGCGCGCTCGGCGAAGCCAGCGACCACCAGATTGGCGCTGGCGCCGATCAGGGTGCCGTTGCCGCCCAGGCACGCGCCCAGCGACAGCGCCCACCACAGCGGCAACAGACCGCTTTCGCCGCCGAAGGTCGGCGCCATGGCCTTGATCAGCGGGATCATAGTGGCGACGAACGGGATGTTGTCGATGATCGCCGACAGGATGGCCGACGACCACAGGATGATCATCGCGGTCGCGTTCAGGTTGCCGCCGGTCATCGCCACCATTTTCTCCGCCAGCAACCTGAGCAGGCCGGTGCTGTCCACCGCGTGAACGACGATGAACAGGCCGACGAAGAAGAAGATGGTGATCCATTCCACTTCGTTGAAGGCTTCCAGGACGTGCTTGCTCTGGTCGTCGGGGCCTTTGCCGAAGTTGGCCAACAACAACAGCACCGCCGCACCGAAAATAGCGATGGTGGCGGCTTCCAGATTGAGCCATTTGGCGAAGATGAACCCAAAGACCACGATACCGATGACCGCGAGGCACTGCTTGAGCAGGCGCCAGTCGGTGATCGCCTCGAATTCGTTGAACTGCATCACCCGCTGCCGATCTTCCGGGGTGGCCCGCAAATGCCGGCCCCAGATGAAATAGATCGGTACCAGCGTGGCGGCCATGACCACGATGATCACCGGCGTCAGGTGATAGGCGAAATCATTGAAGGTCAGACCGGTGGCCGAGCCGATCATGATGTTGGGCGGGTCGCCGATCAGGGTGGCGGTGCCGCCGATGTTGGAGGCGAAGATCATCGAGAACAGGTAGGGGTACGGCTTGACCTTGAGTTCCTCGGTGATCAGCAGCGTCACCGGCACCACCAGCAGCACCGTGGTCACGTTGTCCAGGAATGCTGAGGTCACCGCCGTGACCAGCGAAATCATCACCAGGATGCCCCAGGGGTTGGCGTTGACCTTCTTGGCCGCCCAGATCGCCAGATACTGGAAGATGCCCGATTGGCGGGTGATGGCGACGATCACCATCATGCCGATCAACAGGCCGATGGTGTTGAAGTCGATGCCGCGAATGGCGGCTTCCTGGTTGAGAATACCGAGAATGATCATCAGCCCCGCCGCCACCAGGGCGACGATGGCGCGGTTGATCTTCTCGCTCATGACCACCCCGTAGGTGATCAGGAACAGGATGGCGGCCAGCACCATCTGGAAGGTCGAAGCGGCTGCGGTAGACTCGTGCATTAGTTTTTCTCTCCCAGCAGCTTTTCCAGGACATCCCAGAACGAAATGATGCCCTCGAACCGATGGGTTGCCTTGTCCACCACCGGCACGCTGGTGGTTCGTCCATTCAGCATCAGCAGCATCACTTCCATGGCGTGGGTATCGGGATGGGCGACCTCGTGGATGTTCAGCCAGTTCTTGACCGGTTCGTCGCGACGCCCGCCCAGGCGTTGGGCCAAGTCCTCGACGCTTTCGGTCACGAAGGCCACGTTATCCAGCCCATGCTTGTCCAGCACCGCCTTGGGCAGGGTCAATTGCAGCAGGGAGTAGATGCTGAACGTGCCCAGGTAGCGGCCCTGTTCGTCCACCACCGGTAAATGGCGCAGGTGATGCTTGAGAATCCGCTCGGCGGCGGTCGCCACCGTATCCGATGGACTAAGCGTCATCGGATGAGGGTTCATGATGATATTTGCCTTCATGCAAGGTCCTTGGTTGGGGGAGAAAGCGGCTGAACGGTCGAATCCTGAAACACCAGTTCCCACTCGATCAGCAAGTCAGGAAACAGGCCGGCCGCCAGCGTTCCCGTGGTTTCGTGAATGACGGGTTTGCCATAACACCCGTCGGCGCTCAAAGTGTAGACGATGACGACATGATCCGTGGGATGCACCAGCCAAACCTCGCGCACGCCGGCCTGTTCATAGGCGGCGAGTTTTTGAATCTGATCCTTGGCGGCGGTGCTGGGCGACAGCACCTCGATCACCCAGTCCGGCGCACCCCGACAGCCGCGCTCGTCCAGCTTGGCCGGATCGCAAATGACCGAAATGTCGGGCTGCAAGACCGTGGTTACGGCGTCGTCGGCCTCGTTCCCGCGCGGCAGGCGCACATCGAAGGGCGCGACGAAGGGCCGGCAGGGCTTGCCACGTAAAAAAACACTGATCTGCACAAACAATTCGCCAACCGCCGTCTGATGGGCCAGACCCGGCGCGGCCATGGCGTAAGCCTCGCCGTCGATCAGTTCCCAACGCTCGTCGTCCGGCCAGGCGCGGTAATCGGCGTAGGTGAAAATCGTTGTTGGTTTGCGCAAAGGTTGTCCCATGGTGGACGCTCCTCATGATGTGGATCGGTGGAGTTTTAACCAAACGTGCCGCCGTTCCAGCCCCAGTTTTCGGCGCTGACGCTGGTGAATCCGAGGTAGACCCGGTCGGGCGGGATGTCGAGCTGTTCTTGCAACAGCGCGCAAATGCGCTCGGACAATTTGCGGTTCACCTCGCGGTTCAAGCCACCGATGCTGCGAACGTCGGCGTAGGCGGCGGAACCTTCCGCGCCGCCCATCAGCATCGCGGCTTCGCTGATGGTGACCATGACATAGCGTTCCGGCTTGCCGATGCACTCGGCAACGATTTTCGAGAGCGGCGCAAGCAAGTCGTGACGCTGCTGGTTGGACAGGCGGGCCGAGGTTTGCAGGGCAAGCAGGGGCATGGGACAACCTCCAGGGTGGAAAGTGGGAAACCGGAACCCGGCGATGGGCGAACGCGCGGCGGAATATTCCACGTGGAATATTCTGATCCTGTATCAGGAAAGCATGGGACGGGCGAATATTCCACGTGGAATATTGAGCGCGTTTTTCCTCCCGATTGGCCTGGACAAATCCCCGTCCGCCGCGACGAGAAGCCTATCCCGCCCTTACCGGGAATGCGGGTATCATTACGAGCGCTATCCATCGTCCTGATCCGCCCTTCGCTCCAACGGATTCTAACAAATGCGAATGCTTAGCCTCATTCTGTGGGCCCCGTTCTTTGGCGCGGTCCTGGTCGCCCTGCTGCCGGCGGCCCAGCCGCGCCTCATCCGCGCGGTCGCCCTGTTTCACGCCGGGCTGGCCCTGGCGCTGGCCTGGAGCCTGATCGCCGCGTTCGACCGGACCACGGCGGCGATTCAGTTCGCGGAACAGGTGGTGTGGAGTCCCACCCTGGGGGTTTCCTACGCGCTGGGCGTGGACGGGCTGTCCCTGCCGATGGTGTTGCTGGCCACCCTGCTCGCCGCCGTGGCCCTGCTGGCCTCGGAATCGGTAGTCAGCCGGGTCAAGGGCTATCACGCCTGGCTGCTGATCCTGGAATTCGCCATGCTCGGCGTGTTCATGGCCCAGGACTGGACCCTGTTTTTCATGTTCTGGGAACTGACCCTGATTCCGCTGTTTTTCCTTATCGACCTGTGGGGCGGGGAAAAACGGCACACCGCCAGCCTGAGCTTCGTGCTGTACACCATGGGTGGAGCGATTTTCATCCTGATCGGCCTCATCATGGCCTACCGGAGCACGCCGACGCCCTCGTTCGCCATGGCCGCCATCGCCCAGGCGGCGGCCAGCCTGCCCCGCGACCAGCAGGTGTTGCTGCTGCTGGCGTTCCTGGTCGGATTCGGGGTCAAGATTCCCATTTTCCCGCTGCACGGCTGGCTGCCGCTGGCCCACGTCGAAGCGCCCAGCCCGGTCAGCATCCTGCTCTCCGGCGTGTTGCTCAAGATGGGCGCCTACGGTCTGCTGCGGGTCGTGCCGATGTTGCCGGAGGCGACCCTGCTGTTGCAGCCGCTGCTGGTCGGCATCGCCCTGGCCAGCATTCTTTACGGCGGATTGCTGGCCTGGCGGCAGAGCGATCTGAAAGCGATGATCGCCTATTCCTCGATCAGCCACATGGGCGTGGTGTTGCTGGGGCTGTCGGCCTTGAACGAGACCGGCTTGATGGGCGCCACCCTGCAAATGACCGCCCACGGCCTGATCGCCGGCGCGCTATTCCTGGTGATCGGCCTGTTGTACGAGCGCACTCACAGCCGCGAACTGGCCGATTACGGCGCGCTGGCGCGGATCACGCCCGGCTTCACCCTGCTGATCACCCTGGCCCTGCTCGCCTCGATGGGAATGCCCGGCCTGGCCGGCTTCGTGGCCGAACTGCACGCCCTGCTCGGCGGCTTCGAGCGGTGGGGGTGGCTGATGCTGTTGATGAGTCTCGGCGTGCTGGTGAGCGCGGCCTACGCGATTCGCGCCATGGGCCAGTTGTTCACCGGTCCGCCGCGCCCGGAACTGGCCGGACTTCCCGACCTGCGGCCGCGCGAGTGGGCGGCGGCGGCTCCGTTGATGGCGGGACTGCTGGTCCTGGGGCTGCAACCCGCGTTCGCCACGGAGCTGATGAACGTCACGGTCGCGCGGTTGGGCACCGTCTTCGCTCGGCTGCCGTAGGAGAACGCCATGTCCGCGACGACCCATCGGAATGCAGCCGGCGTGTCCCAGTCACCGCCGGGCGATCCGCGCCAGATCATCGAACAAACCGTGGCGCATCTCGACCATGTAGTGCCTGGCCAGGCGCCGATCCTGAATTTCGTCCATCACAATACGCTGCACGGCTATCAACACCTGCCCTTCGAGGAAGCGCTGGCGGCTTTCGAACGGCTGACCGGAATTCGCGCCTATTGGCCGGAGGAAGAATTCCGCAAGCAGTACCGGGCTGGCCGGATCACCGACGCGGATTTGGCGGCGGTCTTGGCCGAACGCGCCGAATTGCGGGCCGGCGCCACGCTGGTTCGCCTGGGCGAGCGGGAAATCGGTCGCGGCGAGGTGTTGCGAATCTCCCTGGTCCACGGTGCGGACGCCCTGACGCCCAGCCAACTCGTCTGGCGGATGGAAGAACTCGACGCCACCCACCGGTTCCAGGAGGATGTCCCCGCGATCATGCGCCAGCGGTTGTTGGAAACCGCCGCGCGGGACGGCGTGACCGGCGAGCGGGACGCCGTGGAGGATCTGTGGCGGGTCTGTCTGGAAGCTTTCCACTTGCCGGCCGACGGTCTCCATCCCGAGGAACTGGTGGACTTGCAGTTGAACCTGGCGAAAACCCTGCTGGCGCGGTTCAAGGCAGGGAGCACGGCGGATAAACGAGAACCGGCCGTGCATCAGCACATGCGGACGGAAGCCTTGGCGCTGGTCGAGCGACTGTTCGCGGACGTGGGAACAGGCGTCACGCTGCGCGGGCTGCTGCGGAACCTCACCGGCCAGGACCTGCTGGATCAGGTGCGCCCCATCCTCATCCGCCTGTGCGCCGCCCATCTCGACGAGGGACTGGCCGCGTGGCGGCTGCCCGAGCGGGCCGAAGGGCTGTATGCGGCCTGGCGGCGGCTGGCGGGCAGCGACCTGGCCTGGACCTTCGCGGGGCTGTCCGGTGGGCGAGCGGCGCTGACCCGCTGGCCGGAAGACCCGGTCGAGGCCATTGCCGCTGAACTTCGCCGGCTAGGCCTGCCCGAATCGCGCTGGGAAGGCTATCTCACCCGCCTGGCCCTGGAATTGCCGGGCTGGTCCGGGATGGTGAACTGGCGCCAGCAGCATCCTCATTACCCGGCCAACCGGGAAAGCTCGGTCACACTCACCGATTATCTGGCGGTGCGGTTGGGTCTCGATGGCCTGTGGATCGAGCGCCTGTGCCGCGAAACCTGGGGACTGGAAGGCGCGTTGCCGGCGCTGCGCGCTTATTTCACCGAGCGTCCGGCGGAGGCGCTGGTCCGGCACGCGCTCCACGAAGGACGCTTGCCCGAATATCTGGCCAGTCGGGCGCGGGCGTTGACCGAGGCGGGAATGGCCCCCTCACCCACAACCTCTTTCCCACCCGGGGAGAGGGAAGCCAACCACCCTCACCCCCAACCCCTCTCCCAAAGGGAGAGGGGGATCGAGGAATCCGCGCCGGCCGTCTGGGACGCCCTCGCCGACATGATCTGGACCTGGCGGCACAGTCCGGCGGCGGCGGAATCCGACGCGCCGACGGTCCACGGCAACGCCTGGCGGCTGTTCCGGCTGGCCCAACATCTCGGCCTGGCTGGCGGCGAACTGCGCGCGTTGACTCCAGCGGAGATTGAACGCCTGCTGGCGACATTGGACGAGCCACCGGCCAGCCTGCGCGGGGCAATCTGGCTGTGCGCCTACGAGCGACACTATCGGGAGGCGTTGCTCAACGCGCTGGCGAACAACCACGGGCGCGGACGCTGGGCCACGCGCGAGCAACGGCCGCAAGCCCAGGTGATCTTCTGCATCGACGACCGGGAGGAAGGCTTCCGCCGCCACCTGGAAGAATTGAATCCGCGCATCGAGACGCTGGGGGCGGCTGGTTTTTTCGGCGTGGCGATCAACTGGCGCGGTCTGGACGACCACGAGGTCACTCCGCTCTGCCCGGTGGTGGTCACGCCCGCCCACGAGGTGCGCGAAGTGGCGCGGCCTGGAACTGAAATTCAAATTACCCGGCGCGACCGGCGGCGCACGCTGCGCGACCGACTGCGGACCCTGCTGCCGGAACTACGGCGCAATCTGCTGTCGTCGTTCCCGCTGATCGACCTGCTGGCGCCGGGCGCGTTGCTGGCGCTGGCGAGCAAGGTGCTGGCCCCG
>JAXMFY010000022.1:0-57623 GCA_046347555.1 Candidatus Competibacteraceae bacterium
AATAATTCCATAACCTGAAAAGGGGCACTATATAAATTGGGGACTTCGCGGAGCTCAGGATGGCCAAGGTGACTATATGGCTGCTCTTGACGCTGTCGGCCGCGAATCCTTAACTAAAATTGTTGGGTCCGCTATCCCTGTCCGTCATACGGGTTGGGCATTCCGCAAGCGGCCAAGTGCCATGCCCGACCTTCGCTAAGCGTTTAATAAGGAGGGCCGTAGGATGCGGTGAGGAATGAACCGTGCCCCTCGCGAGGGACCATGCCTGACATTGCGCTCCACCCGACCCGCGCCCGTAAGCTGTGTCTTGTTTTCGAGGTTCGCGCTGGGTATGGGCGGGTGGGTTTCCGCGTTGTCGCGGGTGCTTCGCGCCCGCCCTAGGTTTTGCCCGCGTGGCGGGCGAACCACGGGGCGGTATCCAGCACCGGAGGGTTGATGAAGGTACTTCCCCTGATTCTCGCTGTTCTGCTGTTCTTCCCCGTCATGCCGCAGTCGGCGGCTGCGCCAAAGATCGTCACCGCCGCCCAGGTGAACGGCACGTGGCGCACCAAGACTGGCGAGTTCAAGGTGCTCGCGCTCGGGCGGCAGAAGCTCCGGGTCGAATTCGACGGCACTTACGCGTACCGCGTGAACGGCGAGTGGATGGCCAACACCGGGACCGGCGTGGGGATCGCGGTCATCGCGGGGGACACGGCGACATTCCGGCCGGAAGGGGCGGAAATGGACTGCGCCATCACGATGCGGTTCGCGGCGGGCGCGCTGCTCGTAACCCAGGAGGGAGGTTGTGGCTTTGGCCACCATGTCACGGCCGTCGGGACGTACCGCAAAGTCAGCGACCGCAAGCCGACGTTCTCGGGCGACTAAACCCCCCGGACGCGGCTGAACCCGCGGTTGCCCTGGATGTTGCCGCGTGGTTCAGGGGTACTCAGCATGGGATAAAGCGCGTCGAGTGCAAGAGCAGGGGACAGGCATCTGTTTCCCCTTGCCGCGCGAGGGTTAGCGACACAGGCTGGCGCACGGGATCCCGTCGCCGTCCCGATCCAGACTCTTGACGCCGCACCGCGTGAGATAAAACTTCGCCTCGTCGCAACTGTTCATCTGGCCGCAAGTGGTCTTGGCCCCGCAGGTCCAGCCAGGTGAAGCGGCGGGCGGCGCGGCGGCGGTGGCCGAGCCGAATGGGGCCGCGTACTGGCTGATGAAGGGATTGTCCTTGCCTTGAATCGCCGCGATGCGCTGATTGCGGGTCTGTTCCCAGGCGTCGGGCGGGTCCTGTCGGCTCCAGGCGGTGAACAGTTGCCGGTCTTGATCCGACAGATGGAAGCCGTAAGTGGCGCTCATGTAGAACATGGCGCGGGCGATGTCGCCCTTGACCGCGTCGGGCGGTTCGGCGCGGCGGATGCCGGCGTCGATCTTCATCGCGCAACGGCCGTAGTCGCGGGCCGCGCCGGGCACCATCCCCCAGTTGAAATCCTGGCGGTCGCCGTTGATTTCACCCTCGGCGGGGAACAGGTTGTACAAGTCGTTGTGGGCCGCCTCGAAGACCGGGTCCACCTTCTCGCAGCACTTTTAGCAGAACCCCGCCCCGTCCTCGCAGGAGGAAGGATCAGGCTCGAACCCTGTCGTTATCGGCATCCCCCATTTGGCGCTGTTCGAAATCAACGGAGCGTGGTTGCGCTTTCGCTTCGGCGTCGGGCTGATCCGCAAGCGGATTCCACTGGCCCAGATCGTGGCGGTTGAGCCGGTCCGCAACTCCTGGCGGTACGGCTGGAGCATTCACCGCACCCCGCGCGGCGGGCTCTACAACGTGTCGGGCTGGGAAGCGGTCGAAATCACACCACTTCGCGAGTGAGCCGGATTACGTTCAGCGGGTTAGCCCCGCGTAGCCTGGGGGACGCCATCAGCAAAACAGAGGGATTGCCCGCCAATGCCGGAGCTTCGCGGCGCCGGCAGCCCGCCGTTTTCGGATATCGACGTGGTTTTCCTACACTCCAGGTGGTTTCCTGCACCGTCATTTCCTTATTGATTGACCGGCCAAGGTTAGCCCCGTGTCAGTTCCCATGATCGATCCAACGCTTCCTTGGTGAATATCTGTCCGGTTTCAGCAATGTGTACCTGGTAGATCGCCTCCTTAATTCTGGCCGAGAGAAGTTGCCGAGGACTCGGGTGGGTCGCGACGGTGTTCGGTGGCTTGAGCCGGAACGTTCCAACCCGTCCAAGCCGATGGGACGAGTCGCTGCCCGATCGCCGAATTCGGATTCTCCCTGCGGACCACAATGGGTCTAGCCTATGGAGACGACAATATGACGCGAATTGCTTTGACGAAGTATCGGGTAATCGGAGCGGTATTCCTGGTGTTGATGTTGGCCGGGGTGCCCGGTGTCCGAGCCGGCAGCGATACCGCGCCGGATAATTATCCCACAGGTGTCCGAACCGACGGCGATGAATCGCCGGACAATTATCTCACATGGCGTCAGGCACGATTATCCGCCGCCCTCCAACAGGTCTTAACGACGACGGTGGCCGAACAGCCCTGGCTGCCCGGCGTGATGGTGGCGATTGATATTCCGTCGCGCGGGGTCCACTGGTCAGGGGCGGCGGGGGTCGGCAACCTGCAAACGGGTCAGCCGCTGGGGCTCAAGTTCAGTTTTCGCATCGCCTCGATCACCAAGACCTTCACGGCGGCGGCGATTTATCGGCTGGTGGAGCAGGGTGCGCTCGATGTGCGGGAATCCTTGGATCAGGTGCTGGACGAATCGGATTTGGAGTTGCTCGAAAGTCGCGGTTATCGCACCGACCGGATCACCGTGGAGCATTTGCTGTCGCACACCAGCGGCTTGCCCGATTATGCGGACACCCCGGAATACATCGGGGAAGTGCTGGCGAATCCCACCCGACGCTGGACCCGCCGGGAACAGGTGGAATTTGCGGTGGACCACTTCCCGCCGGTCGGCGAGCCCGGGAAAGCCTACGCTTATAGCGACACTGGCTATGTGCTGTTGGGAGAAATTCTGGAGCGGCGGAGCGGATTGTCGCTGGCGGACGTCTACCGCCACGTTTTGGGTTTCCGCCGGCTGCGTCTGTTCTCGACGTGGCTGGAAAGTCTGGAACCGGTTCCGCCCAAGGCCGGGCCACGCGCGAGCCAGTATTATGGCGATTTCGACATCTTGGCCGCCGATCCCAGCTTCGATCTGTACGGTGGCGGCGGACTGGTCAGCACCGTGGAGGACCTGAACCGCTTCATCACCGCGCTGTTCGCCGGCAAAGTCGTCCGCCGCGCCAGCTTGGCCTCGATGATGACAACCACCGTCGATCCGTATGCGGGTCGAGGATTGTTTCGCTTGGGGAATACCGGCTGCTGGGGGCATGGTGGCTTTTGGGGGGTGGCGATGCTGCATTGCCCCGCCGAAGGGGTCAGCATGAGCGTGGCGCTCACCGCCGAACCGGGGGCGGCGGGTTCCTCCTTCCAACTGTTCGAACTGGTCGGGAGGCTATGGGCGGCGCTGGATCTCCGCTGATCCCTCCGGCGTCATCGCGCTCTGGCGCCAAGCCGACGGGCTCATCCCGACTTGGCGCTTGAACACGGCGTTGAAGGTGGATTTGGAGCCGAAACCGCTGTCCAGCGCGATATCCAGCAGCGAGCGGCGGGCGTTCTCCGGCAGGATCGCCATCCGCCGAAACGCGGCCACCCGGCGGCGGTTGACGTAGTCGTAAAACGACTCGCTCAGGTGCTGGTTGAACAATTGGGAAAGTTGATGCGGCGAGGCGCCGACGCGCGCCGCGAGTTCGGGCAAGGTCAGATCTTCATCGAGATAAGGTTTCTCCAGATCCATGAGGGTTTCCAGGCGCTGCGCGAACTCTTGGGCGAGCGGCGGCGCCAGCACCGCGCGGGCGTATTGGGTCCGGTCCGGCGGTTCTGCGGAGAATGGGGGCGGAAGGGCGGCATCCTCGACGCGATCCGGGGTGGCGGGCAAATCGGCGACCGGACGCGGCGCGGGAGCCGGATGTTTCTGGAAGAGGCGAGTTTGCCGCAAGCCTTGGTAGCCCATCAAACCGATGGCCAAAACGGAACCTACGGTTGTGATGAGGTTGGACGCGCGATGACTGATCCCCCAGGTGAGCACCCAAGCGGCCCATACGGTGCCCACCAGCCCACAGAGAAGAGCAATCCAAGTCAAGGCGCGGCGTTCGAGATTGGAAAACTCGTCGATCAATCGGGCGCGGACTTGGTGGATGCGGCGGACCACCGCGACCAGATACGCCAGGATCTGCGCCGCGAAGCAGACCAGCCACGGCAATTCGGCGCCGCTGCGATTTTGATCCAATTCGGGGTCCAAGACGGCGGCCAGTTTGTCCGGCGGCAAGAATCCCAACTGAACATAGCTCAACCCCACCAAAAGAGCGAAAGGCGCAAGGTGTGGGGTCAGCGCCGACGCCTTGATCCCGTCCCGTTCGGTCAGGCTGCGGGTATACAGCCACAGCGTCGGCCCGATCAGCAGCAGCGCCGCGTAGAGGGGTGGAGTTGCCCAGGCGAGCGCGATTGGCAGACCGAGCGAGTCGATGAGGTCCCCCGCCAAGGTGGCGCCGATGGCGATCAAAAACAGGCTCAGCCAGATCAAAGCCGGCGGGCGCGGCGACTGGCTGGCGGCGATCAGAAGCAACATCAGGATTTGTCCGATCCCGGCCGAACCCAGTACGGTGATCCAGATATCCATGATCGAGCGCGGTTAGCGCCGTTTCCCTGTCGGCGGCCAGCCGAACAGAGTCTTGTCGGTCATTGGCGAAATCCGCTTCTTCGCGTTATCGAAGGCGCAAAGCGGGGCGCTTACATTCCCCACACCGTGATCGTTTGCCCTTTCACAATCTCTTGGCGAGCGTAGAGCTTCTCTTCCCAAGGTTTGCCGGGCGTGCGGTCGAAGATGACGAGATGGCCCTCGCCGGCGCTGCAACGGTCGAGATAGGCCCAGGTCTGCTCCAGCCCGACGGCGAAGGTTCGTTCCAGGTTTTTGTGCAGCAACTTGAGTTCAAGGACGATTTTTTGGATCGCGCCCTCGCCCACAACCCCTCTCCTGGAGGGCGAGGGGGGCAGTGGCCAGATCACCAGCAAATCGGTTCGCATTTTCCCCAGACCGTATTGCCGCTCGATTCGCCCGCCGCCGTTGACGATTCGTTGCAGGAAAGCTTGCAGCAGCAATTGTGGCCCCGCTTCCTTGTAGTCGAACCGCTCCACCCAATGCTCCGAATGTTCCCGGAAGAATTGCTGGAAGGCGGAGAGTAACTTCACCATGTCCAGCCGGCCATCGGGAGCGACGTACCAGACGGTTTCCTGCACCGTCATTTCCTCGGTGCTGGCGGTCAACTGTCGGGGAACGACCTCACGGTAGATCGGATTGGCGATCCGAACCGGCTTGTCGGCGGCGATCAAGCCCAGGTCGCGCACGTAATCGATGTCGTCCAGCGGCACGTTGCGCGGTTCCTCCACGCCGGCCAGGAGCGGCTCGATCACTCGCCGCACCCGCTCCTCTTTCAGCTTGTCCGCCAACTGATCCAGATGGGTTTCCCGCCGCAGGATCAGGTTTTCCTTAGCTTCCTCGACCATTTCGACCGTGATGGGTCTTTGGCGATCCCGATTCGCTTTCATCTCGAAACAGGTTTCGTAGCCCAGCGCATTGACCAACCAGGGTTGACCTTGAGTCAGTTCCCATAAGCGACCAAGCGCTTCTTCGGTGAAAATCTGTCCGGTTTCAACGGTGTGTACCCGGTAGATCGCTTCCGTTTCTGGCCGGGAAAAGTTGCCGAGGCGCAAGGACTTGGCTTTAATATTGAAAGCCGATCCTCCCGTGATGATCGCTTTCTCCTGGCTGGAATGAATCCGGTAATCCCGCACGTCCCGCACGCCGCACAGAATCACGCTTTGGGGAAAAGAGCGCGGTCGTTTGGCATAACCGGCCCGTAACTGTCGCAATACGGCGATCAGCGTATCGCCCACCAGAGCGTCGATTTCGTCGATCAGCAATACCAGCGGCAGCGGGCTGCGTTCCGCCCAAACGGTGAGCAATTCTTCCAAGGCGCGATCCTCGCCCTGCCGTTCCAGAATATCGAGCCAGATTTGACTCGGCAGCTCATCTCGCGCGAAATCCCTGGCGCCGGCGGCGATGGCGCTCATGATCGCGCGAATGCCGCGGCGAACGTCCTCGCGGGCCGACTGACCGACCTCGACGTTGGCATAGGCGCAGCGGTATTGGTCGGTGGCGTTGAGATGGCTCATCAGCGCCAGCAGACAGGTGGTTTTGCCCGTCTGTCGGGGGGCGTGCAGCACGAAATACTTCTGTTGCGCGATCAGCAGGAGAACGTCTTGCAGGTCGAACCGTTCCAGCGGCGGCAGGCAATAGTGAATGGCCGGATTGACCGGGCCGGCCGTGTTGAAGAAGCGCATCGCGAACCTCCGGGAATTCGCTTGAACCGATGCGAGATCGGGGGGTTCGCACCGTTTCGATTGGCTTTACTTCAGCTTTTCCGCCAGCAAATCGTTCACCTGCTGCGGATTGGCCTTGCCCTTGGACAGCTTCATGACCTGGCCGACGAAAAAGCCGAACAGCTTGTCCTTGCCAGCACGGTATTGCGCCAGTTGCTCGGGGTTGGCCGCGATCACATCGTCGATCACCTTCTCGATGGCGGAGGTGTCGGTGATCTGCTTGAGGCCGCGTTTCTCGATGATCGCGTCGGCGTCGCCCTCGCCGGCCCACAGCGCCTCGAACACTTCCTTGGCGATCTTGCCGGAAATGGTCCGGTCCTGAATCCGCCGCAGCAGCCCGGCCAGTTGTGCCGCGCTGACCGGACTATCGGCAATCTCTCGATTGTCCTTGTTCAGAAACGCCGCGAAGTCGCCCATCACCCAGTTGGCGCATAGCTTGGGTTCGCCGCCCAGCGCCGCGACGGTTTCCTCGTAATAAGCGCCCAGCTCACGACTGGCGGTGAGCACAGCGGCATCGTAGGCCGACAATCCGTACTGGCTCATGAAGCGCTGTTTCTTGGTGTCCGGCAGTTCTGGCAGGCTGGCGCGGGCGGTGGTGATGAACTCCTCGTCGATGACCAGCGGCAGCAGATCGGGGTCGGGGAAGTAGCGGTAGTCGTTGGCTTCCTCCTTGCCGCGCATCGAGCGGGTTTCGCCCTTGTCCGGATCGTACAGCCGGGTTTCCTGCACCACCTTGCCGCCGGCTTCGATCAGGTCGATTTGCCGCTCGATCTCGAACTCGATGGCCCGCTCGACGAAGCGAAACGAATTGAGATTCTTGATTTCGGCGCGGGTGCCGAATTTCGGATCGCCCTTGGGCCGCACCGACACGTTGGCGTCGCAGCGGAACGAGCCTTCCTGCATGTTGCCGTCGCAGATGCCGAGATAGACCACCATCTGGTGCAGCTTTTTCATGTACGCCACCGCCTCCTTGGCCGAACGCAAATCCGGCTCGGAGACGATTTCCAGCAGCGGCGTGCCGGCGCGGTTGAGATCGATGCCGGACAGGCCGTGAAAATCCTCGTGTAGCGACTTGCCGGCGTCTTCCTCCAGATGGGCGCGGGTGATGCCGATCACCTTGCTGGTTCCGTCCTCCAGGTCGATGGTCAACTGGCCTTTCTGAACGACGGGAAGCTCGTACTGGCTGATTTGGTAACCCTTGGGCAGGTCGGGGTAGAAATAATTCTTGCGCGCGAACACCGAACGTCGCGCCACATCGGCGCCGATGGCCAACCCGAACGTGACGGCCATACGCACCGCTTCGCGGTTCAGCACCGGCAGCACGCCCGGCAAACCGAGGTCGATGGCGCACGCCTGGGTATTGGGTTCCGCGCCGTAAGCGGTGGCGGCGCCGGAGAAAATCTTGCTCTTGGTGGCGAGTTGGGCGTGGATTTCCAGCCCGATCACAGTTTCCCATTCCATCATGTCGCACTACCTTGAATTTTTGAAAGCAAAGCGCCCTCACCCCCGGCCCCTCTCCCAAAGGGCGAGGGGAGCAATCCGTCAGGCGAACGCGGCGGGCGTGCGCCGGTGCCAGTCGGTGGCCTGCTGGTAGCGGTGCGCCGCGTTCAACAAGCGGTCCTCGGCGAAATAATTGCCGATCAGTTGCAGACCGACCGGCCGTTGACCGACGAAGCCGACCGGCAGCGACAAGCCCGGCAGGCCGGCCAGATTCACCGCGATGGTGTAGATGTCCGACAGGTACATGGTGATCGGATCGTCCACCTTCTCGCCCAGATTGAAGGCCACGGTCGGCGAGGTCGGCCCGGCGATCACGTCCACCTGCTCGAACGCCCGGCGGAAATCGTCGCTGATCAGGCGGCGGATTTGCTGCGCCTTCAGGTAATAGGCGTCGTAATAACCGGCCGACAGCGCGAAGGTACCGACCAGAATGCGCCGCTTGACTTCCGCGCCGAAACCTTCGCCGCGCGAGCGGGTGTACAGGTCCAGCAAATCCTTCGGATTCTCGCAGCGATGGCCGTAGCGCACCCCGTCGAACCGGGCCAGATTGGAGGAGCACTCCGCCGGCGCGATCACGTAATAGGCCGGAATCGCCAACTGACTGTTGGGCAAGCTGATTTCGATGACGTTCGCGCCCAGCTTGCGGTACTCGGCGATGGCGGTCTCGACCACGCGAGCGACCTCACCGTCCAGACCCTCGCCGAAATACTCCTTGGGCAGGCCGATTTTCAGCCCGTCCAGCGGCCGGTCGAGCGCGGCGACATAATCGGGCACGGGGCGATCCACGCTGGTGGAATCACGCGGATCGAAGCCGGCCATCGCGCCCAGCAACAGCGCGCAGTCCTCGGCGGTGCGCGCCATCGGGCCGCCCTGATCGAGACTGGAGGCGTAGGCGATCATGCCCCAGCGCGACACCCGGCCGTAGGTCGGCTTGATGCCGGTGACGCCGCACAGGGCGGCGGGCTGGCGGATCGAGCCGCCGGTGTCGGTTCCCGTCGCGCCGGGCGCCAGCCGCGCGGCCACGGCGGCGGCCGAACCGCCCGAGGAACCGCCCGGCACCGCCTTCAAGTCCCACGGGTTACGCACCGGGCCGTAGAAACTGGTTTCGTTGGACGAGCCCATCGCGAACTCGTCCATGTTGGTCTTGCCCAGCGTCACCGCCCCAGCGGCGTTCAACTTCTCGACCACGGTGGCGTCGTAGGGCGCGATGAAGCGGTCCAGTATCCGCGAGCCGCAGGAGGTGTGCACGCCGTTGGTGCAGAAAATATCCTTGTGGGCGATGGGCACGCCGGTCAGCGGTCCCGCCTCGCCGCGCCGGCGACGCTGGTCGGCGGCACGAGCCTGCGCCAGCGCGGATTCGGCCGTGACGGTAATAAAGGCGTTCAGTTGCGGATTGTGGCGAGCGATGCGCTCCAGGAACGCGCGAACCAATTCCTCGCCGCTGAATTCGCCGGCGGCGAGGCCGGCGCCGAGCTGGGCAATCGTTTTGTCGTGCATGGTGGCTTGAACGCGGTTTATTCGATGACCTTGGGAACCAGATACAGCCCAGCCTCGGTACGGGGAGCGATGGCCTGAAAATGTTCGCGCTGGTTGGATTCGCCGATGTCGTCGGCGCGCAGACGTTGGGCCATGTCCAGCGGATGGGCCATCGGCGCGACGCCAGTGGTGTCCACGGCGTTCATCTGCGCCACCAGATCCAGAATGGCCGACAGATTGCGGGCATAAGCTGGCGCATCCTGCTCGCGGATGGCCAGCCGCGCCAGATGGGCGATTTTGGCGACTTCAGCGGGTCCCAGGGACATCGGGTCAATTCTCCTGACTGCGTGACGAGGGGTTTAACCTAGCACATTTTATCGGCTTGCTCCTAATTGCCCTGCTTGCTAGCATTGACCATTTTTGATAACCCGGTACTTTCGACAACATGTTCAAATGGTTGCGCGGCAAGTTTTCCAACGATCTTTCCATTGACCTGGGGACCGCTAACACACTGATTTACGTTCGGGGCGGCGGCATCGTTCTTAACGAGCCCTCGGTGGTCGCCATCCATCAGGACCCGGTTCGGGGTGTCCGCACCATCGCGGCGGTGGGGGCCGAAGCCAAACGGATGCTGGGCCGCACGCCCAATAACCTGTCCACCATCCGACCGATGAAGGACGGCGTGATCGCCGACTTCACCGTCACCGAGAAGATGCTCCAGCACTTCATCCGCAAGGTCCACGCCCGCAAGTTCTTCAACCCCAGCCCGCGGGTGTTGATCAGCGTGCCCTGCGGCTCGACCCAGGTGGAGCGGCGGGCGATCCGCGAATCGGCGATGGGGGCGGGTGCCCGAGTGGTGTATCTGATCCCCGAACCGATGGCGGCGGCTATCGGCGCCGGCATTCCGGTCGAGGAGGCGCGCGGCTCGATGGTGCTGGACATCGGCGGCGGCACCTCGGAAGTGGCGGTGATTTCGCTCAACGGCATCGTCTACGCCGGCGCGGTGCGCATCGGCGGCGACCGCTTTGACGAGGCCATCATCAACTACGTGCGGCGCAACTTCGGCGTGCTGATCGGCGAGCCGACCGCCGAGCGGATCAAGCACGAAATCGCCAGCGCCTATCCCACCAACGAGGTGCGCGAGATCGAGATCAAGGGCCGCAACCTGGCCGAGGGTGTGCCGCGCAGCTTCACCCTCAACAGCAACGAAATCCTGGAGGCCCTGCAGGAACCGCTGTCGGGCATCGTCAGCGCCGTCAAGATGGCGCTGGAGGCGACGCCGCCCGAACTGGCCGCCGACGTGGCCGATCGCGGCATCGTGCTGACCGGCGGCGGCGCCTTGATGCGCGACATCGACAAGCTGATCATGGAGGAAACCGGTCTGAACGTGGTAACCGCCGAAGATCCGCTGACCTGTGTGGCGCGCGGCGGCGGCCGGGTGCTGGAACTCATCGCCAAGGACGAGCGCGCGATCGACGCCTTCGCCATCGAATAAGCGGTGGCCGCTCTCAAACCCAGCCGGCGCATCCATTACTTGTTTACGGTCAACCCAACGGCGACGCTTCAGCTTGGGCTGTGGGTAGCCCTGTCCATCGTCATGATGACGGTCGATCATCGCTACCACGCACTCAACGGGGTGCGCGACGTGTTGACGACCGCCCTTTATCCCGCGCATTACCTGGCCCGGCTGCCCACCGACTTTCAAAGCTGGCTGAGCGCGAATTTCGCTGGCCGGGCCGCCCTGCTGGACGAGAACGCCCAGCTGCGGGAGAAGCAGGTGTTTCTCAACGCCCAGTTGCAGAAACTGACCACCCTGGAAGCGGAAAACCGCCGGCTGCGCTCCCTGCTGGAATCGGCGGTCAACACCCCGGAGCGGGTGCTGATCGCCGAGCTGCTGGCGGTGGATTTCGATCCGTACCGGCATCACATCCTCCTCAATCGGGGCCGCCAGCACGGCGTCCATGTCGGCCAGCCAGCGCTCGATCAGCAGGGCGTCATCGGCCAGATCATCCGGGCCGATCCATTGACCTCCACCGCGATTTTGATCACCGATCCCAACCATGCCTTGCCGATTCAGATCAATCGCACGGGGGCGCGCACCCTGGCGCTGGGCACGGGTAACTTTCAGGAACTGGAACTGCCGCATATCCCCAACAATGAGGACGTGAAGGTGGGCGATCTGCTGGTGACCTCCGGGATGGGCGGACGGTTTCCGCGCGGTTATCCGGTCGGGACAGTCGCCAAGGTGGAATTCGACCCTGGCAGCCCCTTTGCTCACATCGTCGCCAAGCCGGTCGCGCAACTGGACCGGATTCGGGAAGTGCTGCTGCTGGAGAACGCGCCGGACGCCGCGCAACCCGCCAAGCCGGCGACGCCATGACCGCGGTTCGTCCCACCGGCGGCTGGATCATCGCGAGCAGTTTTCTGCTGGCTTTCCTGGCGACCAGCATCCCGCTGTCGGGTTGGCTAGGCCGATTTTGGCCGGACTGGGTGGCGATGGTGCTGATCTATTGGTGCCTGGCGTTGCCGTACCGGATCGGGATCGGCACGGGCTGGTTGGTTGGACTCCTGGTGGATGTGGGACGCGGCGCGCTGCTGGGCCAGCACGCGCTGGCGTTCGCGACCCTGGCCTATCTCACCGTGCAGACCCACCGGCGCATCCGGGTGTTGCCGCCCTGGCGACAGGCGGTTAGCGTATTGATGTTTCTTCTGTTGAAGCAGTTTTTGGTGTTCTGGATCAGCGGCGTGATCGGTTACCCGCCGCGCGATGGCTGGTATCTGGCGCCGGCGGTGGGCGGCATGGTTGGCTGGCCCCTGCTGTTCGTGATCCTGCGCGACGCGCGCCGGTATTTCCAGGTCGCTTGAACCACCCTGGCCGATGACGATGAAAGCCTGGCGTCCGTTTATCCAGCCTTCCACCGCTGAATTACTGGTCCGACAAAAGGACAATACCGCCGAGAGCGAGCTGTTTTTCCGGCGCGCGCTGTTCGCGCTGTTCGCGGTGTTTCTGGGGCTGCTGGCGGTCGCGGGCCGGCTGGTGTATTTGCAGGTGCTCAACCACGAACGCTTTACCCTGCTGGCCGACGGCAACCGAATCCGCTTGCAACCCCTGCCGCCGACCCGTGGTTTCATCTTCGACCGCAACGGGGTGTTGCTGGCCGACAATCTGGCTTCCTACCATCTGGAGATCACCCGCGAGCAGGTCAAGGACCTGGACGCCACCCTGGCGGAATTGCGTCAGCGCATCGAACTGACCGACACCGACATCGAGCGTTTTCGCAAGCTGGCCCGGCGCGCGCCGCCCTATACCGGCGTGCCGTTGCGCTTCCGGCTGACCGATGAGGAGATCGCCCGGCTGGCCATCGACCTGTACCGGCTGCCTGGGGTGGATATCAAGGCCGATCTGACCCGTCGCTATCCGTTGGGACCCCTGGGCGTTCACGCCATCGGCTATGTCGGCCGCATCGACGAAACCGAGATGAGCAAGCTCGATCCCGGCCAGTACAGCGGCAGCACCCATATCGGCAAAACCGGGGTGGAACGCTCCTATGAGGACGTGCTGCGCGGGCGCGCGGGCTGGCGGGAAGTTGAAACCAACGCCGATGGCCGGCCGCTGCGGGTGCTGAGCCGCACCCCGCCCACGCCCGGCCAGAATGTCTATCTCTCCATTGACATCCGCTTGCAGGCGGTTGCGGAAAAAGTGCTGGAGGGCCACAATGGCGCCATCGTCGCCCTGGATCCCCGCAACGGCGAAATCCTGGCCCTGGCCAGCCAGCCGGTCTACGACCCCAATCCCTTCGTCAACGGCATTGACTTCGCCTCCTATCGAACGCTGAACACTTCGAAGGACAGGCCCCTCCTCAACCGCGCCCTGCGCGGGATGTACCCGCCCGGCTCCACCATCAAGCCACTGATGGCGCTCGCCGGTTTGGAATATGGAGTGGTCAACCGCAACAGTGGCGTGTTCTGTCCCGGATTTTACCGGCTGCCGGGCTCAAGCCACCGATTTCACGACTGGAAGCGCGGTGGTCACGGCAGCGTGAGCATGGACCGCGCCATCGCCCAGTCCTGCGACGTGTACTTTTACAATCTGGCGTTGAATCTGGGTATCGACCGCATGCATGAATTCCTGGACCGGTTCAGCATGGGACGGCCGACCGGCATCGATTTGCCCGGCGAGAAAGGGGCATTGCTACCGTCCGACGAGTGGAAGCGCAAGGTGCAGAAACAGCCGTGGTTTGCTGGCGACAGCCTCAGCGCCGGCATCGGCCAGGGTTATTTTCTGGCCACGCCGTTGCAGCTGGCCCACGCGGTCGCCGTCATCTCCCAGCAGGGCGGGAATTTCAAACCGCGGGTGCTGTACGCCACCGAGCATCCCGGCACTCGGGTGAAGACGGTCGAGGCGCCGCGGCCGTTGCCGCCGGTGACGGTCAAGAATCCCCGGTTCTGGGATGCGGTGATCACAGGCATGATCCATGTGGTCGAGGGTGGCACCGCCCACAAGATCGGTGTGGGCGCCAAGTATCGGATCGCCGGCAAGACCGGCACCGCCCAGGTATTTACCCTGGGCCAGGGCGAAAAATACAACGCCAAGCATCTGGCCAAGCATCTGCTGGATCATGCGTTGTTCGTCGCCTTCGCCCCGGTCGAGGATCCGCGCATCGCCGTGGCGGTGATCGCTGAGCACGGCGGGGGAGGTAGCGCCACCGCCGCGCCGCTGGCGCGCAAGGTCATGGACGCCTGGCTGTTGAACAAATACGACGATTCCGTCACCACCGACATTCAACCCGTCCAGGATGGTCCGTCGCGTGGAGACTGACAACGACAAATTTTTCAAGCTGCTCTATCTCGACCCACTGTTGCTGGTCGGGTTGGCGGCGGTATCGGGCCTGGGCTTGGTGGTGCTCTACAGCGCCGGTCAACGCCATCTGGATCTGGTGATCGGCCAGGCCATCCGCCTGGGCTTGGGGTTCGCTGTCATGCTGACGTTGGCGCAACTGCCGCCGCGTTACTTTCAGTTCTGGACGCCGTGGATTTACCTGGCTGGCATTGTATTGCTGTTGGCGGTCATGGTGGTCGGCGACATTTCCAAGGGCGCGCAACGCTGGCTGAATCTGGGCGTGGTGCGGTTTCAACCGTCGGAGATCATGAAACTGGCCGTGCCGATGATGATGGCCTGGTTCTTCGCCAACAAACCCTTGCCGCCGCGCTGGTGGCATCTGTTGGGTGGGGCGCTGGTCACCGCGATTCCCTTCGTCCTGATCGCCAAGCAGCCGGATCTGGGCACGGCCCTGGTGGTGGGCTGCGCCGGCGCCTTCGCGCTGTTCCTGGCTGGCCTGAGCTGGTGGCTTCTGCTGGGGCTGGTCGGGGTGCTGAGCGCGGTGATCCCCCTGTTCTGGATTTACGTCATGCACGATTACCAGCGCCAGCGGGTGCTGACCTTCCTGAACCCGGAAAGCGATCCACTGGGGGCGGGCTACCACATCATCCAGTCCAAGATCGCCATCGGGTCGGGTGGCATCTACGGCAAGGGTTGGTTGAACGGCACCCAGTCGCATCTGGATTTTCTGCCGGAAGGTTCGACCGATTTCATTTTCGCCGCGTTTTCCGAGGAATTCGGCCTGGTCGGCGCCTGTTTGCTGCTGATTCTGTACTTCTTCATCATCGCCCGCGGCTTGTACATGGCCAGCCGGGCGCCCGATACCTACACCCGATTGCTGGCCGGTAGTCTCATTTTGATTTTTTTCCTCTATGCTTTTGTAAATTCCGGCATGGTGTCCGGCCTGTTGCCGGTGGTGGGTTTGCCGTTGCCGCTATTCAGCTATGGTGGAACTTCCCTGGTCACGCTCATGGCGGGCTTCGGTATCCTGATGAGCGTCTATACTCACCGACGGACGCCGACGCGATGACCGCCATCCTGGCCCACGACGAGACGAATGAGTGAAGCGCCTGTATCTGTTCGGTATTGCTCTGCTGTTGAGCGCCTGCGCGCCGTCGGCCTCAGTCCGACCGACGCCGGACCTCGCCAACCAGCCCTCCACGCCCACTGGACCTTCGATCGAGACGCCTCCGTCCGGTTCCTTCACCACCGCCGACGCCGGCCAGCCACTGGCTCGTCGGGCCGACGTGCAGGCCTTCATCCGCGAGATGGTGGTCCGGCATGGCTTCAACGCGGCCCACCTGCAAGCGGTGTTCGGTCGGGCCCACGCCCAGCCCAGCATCATCGCCGCCATGTCCCGGCCCGCCGAGGCCAAGCCCTGGTATGCCTACCGGGCGATTTTCGTCAATCCCAAGCGCGTCCAGGGCGGGGTGGAATTCTGGCGGGCCAACGAAGCGGCGCTGGCCCGGGCCGAGCAAGTCCACGGCGTGCCGCCGGAAATCGTGGTCGCCATCATCGGGGTGGAAACCCAGTACGGCGGCAACATGGGCAAATACCGGGTGCTGGAAGCCCTGTCCACCCTGGCCTTCGACTATCCCCGGCGCGCGGACTATTTCCGCAAGGAACTGGAGAATTTTTTGTTGCTGACCCGAGCGGAAGGCATCGATCCGCTGACTCCGCGCGGGTCCTACGCCGGGGCGATGGGATACGGGCAGTTCATGCCCGGCAGTTTCCGCTCCTACGCGGTGGACTTCGACGGTGACGGCCACCGCGACCTGTGGCGCAATTCCCGCGACGCCATCGGCAGCGTGGCGAACTACTTCAAGCAGCACGGCTGGCGCGTCGGGGAACCGGTCGCCGTGCCGGCCCGGGTCAGCGGCGCGGCCTGGCCGGCCCTGGTCAGCCGCAAACCGAGCCAGCCCCAATTTAGCGTCGCCAGCCTGCAAGGTCGGGGCGTTCTGCCCCAGGAACCGGTCGGCGGCGACCAAACCGCCATGCTGCTGGAATTCGAGGGACGGGAAGGGCCGGAATATTGGTTGGGATTCGAGAATTTCTACGTCATCACCCGCTATAACCATAGCCAGTTGTACGCCATGGCGGTGTACCAACTGGGTCAGGAAATCCGCGAGCGTTATGAGCGGCCTTATGCCGGCGCCCCCGTGCCGGAACGCGTGACTCGCATCGATTGAGTCATTCTGAAAATCCATGACAACCGTACCATTCGGACGCGCCACAGCGCGTTCTCGGTAAAGGGGAGGAATTTTTATGGCCAAATCTTCTTGGAGCCACGCCATGGTTTGTGCCTCGTTGGCGGGCGCGCTGGCCGGCTGTAGCACCGTTCCCGACAGCCAGCAGCCAACCAGTCCGCCAGTCGATACCGCAACAACCAGTGGTGAACTCGTGCCCCAGGCGGAGCCGCCCAGCCGCATCGGCAATATCGATACCTATGTGGTGTTCGGTCGGCGCTACCGGGTCAGGGAGACCAGCGCCGGCTACCGGGAACGGGGCACGGCCTCCTGGTATGGCTGGGAGTTTCATGGCCGCAAGACTTCCAGTGGTCCACCCTTCAACATGTTCGACCTGACCGCCGCCCACAAGAGCCTGCCGCTGCCCACCTATGTGCGGGTCACCAATCTGGACAATGGGCTCAGCACCGTGGTCAAGGTCACCGATCGTGGACCCTTCATCGGGACCCGGCTCATCGATTTGTCCTACGCCGCCGCCGACCGGCTGGGGATGCTGGAACACGGCACTGCCCCAGTGGAGGTTGTCGCCCTGGAGCCGTATCAGTTTCTGCCGAAACTAGCGGCGTACCGGGCCGAACAGCGAGAACTGTTGGCCAGTCGCGCGGCCCAAGTCAAACCGAAGGTTGAAAGCGCCGAGATCGAATTCGCCCGCGCCGCCCCGATCCGGGCTTCGGCGCAAGCGCCGGGTCTGCCGCCCGCGCGACTGGCGCGAGCGGCGGAACCGCGCAACGCGCCGCCAGCGGTGGTGAAACCCGCGAACGTGAAATTGGCGCGTGCGAGCGTGGAGCATAACCCGACCCCGGTTAAGATGGCGCCGAGACTGGCGCGGGCGGAGGGGCGGAACGCGCTACCCGCGACGGCGAGGATGCCGATGCGGTTGGCGATGGCCGACACGGGGCGAAACGCGCCGCCCGCGATGGCGAAAGCAGCGAGCGTCAAGCCGGCCAAGGCCGAGGACCACCGCAAGCCAACGCAGGGGAGCGCGCGCCCGCTGTCGTCGGTCGCGCCGACGGCGAAGGGGAGGGAAGCGGTGGCCAAGCCACCCGTTCCAGCCGGCAACGCCAACCGCGCGGGTAAGCCGATTTCACCGCGCCAGGCCAGCGAGTCCAAGCCAGCGCCGGTTCGGCTGGCCAGCCTGAAGGTTAGCCGGTTGCGCGGCGCCGTCGACTGAGGCGAAATGACCGTTCGGTCTCCACACCAGGCTTGCTGGGGGAAGGGAATTCCGTGGCCGGGCGGTTTGTTTTTAGGCTGGATTTCTCGCTAGAATCCCCCGCCAACGAGCTTGCCACCACCAAAGACCGCCGCGACATGCCGTATCCAAGTGTAGTCCGTACCCTATTGTTGCCGTTTCTTGCCTTCGCGCTACTGACGTTGGGCTGGACCGCCGCCGGGGCCGACCCCATCCCGCCGTTGTCGCCGCTGCCGGTGCGCAGCTATATCCTGATGGATCACCAGAGTGGCAACGTGCTGGCGCAGGACAAGAGCGACGAGCGGATGGAGCCAGCCAGCATCACCAAGCTGATGACCGGTTACGTTATCTACAAGGCGCTGAAATCCGGAAAGATTCATCTGAGCGATCAAGTGACCATCAGCGAAAAGGCTTGGCGCACGTCCGGCTCCAAAATGTTCGTCAAGCTCGGAACCCAGGTGTCGGTCGACGATCTGCTGAGGGGCATGGTGGTGCAATCCGGCAATGACGCCACCGTGGCGCTGGCCGAGCACGTGGCCGGTTCCGAGGAAACCTTCGTCAAGCTGATGAATCAGGAGGCGGAACGGCTGGGGATGAAGAACAGCCATTTCACCAACGCGCCGGGCATGCCCGATCCCAATCACTACATGTCCGCCCGCGACATCGCCATCCTGGCTCGCGCGCTGATCCGCGACTTTCCCGACCAGTATCCCCGCTATTCGGAACGCAGCTTCAAGTACAACAACATCGAGCAGCAAAATCGCAACCGTTTGTTGTTGACGGATCCCTCGGTGGACGGCGTCAAGACCGGTCACACCGAGAGCGCCGGTTATTGTCTGGTGTCCTCGGCCAAGCGCAACGACACCCGGCTGATTGGCGTGGTGCTGGGCGCCCAGAAGGAGAAGGATCGGTTTCAGGCCAGCAAGACCCTGCTCGACTACGGCTTCAGTTTTTTCGAAAGTCGCAAGCTGCACGACGCCAACACGCCGGTCGTCACGACCCGGATCTGGAAAGGCCAGGACAACCAACTGCCGCTCGGCGTGATCCATCCGTTGTACGTCACCGTGCCCAAGGGCCAGGCCGCCCAGGTCAGCACCACGACCACGGTGCAGCCAACCATCATCGCGCCGATCCAGAAGGATCAGCCGTTGGGCGAGATCGTGGTCAAGCTGGGGGATCAGGAGGTCAGCAAGACGCCGCTGGTGGCGCTGAAGGATGTGCCGGAGAGCGGCTGGTTCGGGCGGATGATCGACGCGATTCTGCTGTTCTTCCATTCCCTGTTCAGTTGAGCACCCACGGAAGGGAACCGGCATGAACGACGAATCACCGTTGCGGTTCCCCTGCGATTTTCCCATCAAGGTCATGGGCATGGGGGATTCCGGATTCCGGGAATTAGTGATGGATCTGGTGCGCCGGCGCGCGCCCGATCTGGACGAAACGCGGGTGCGGGTGCAAAACAGCCGGGCCGGTCGCTACCAATCGGTGACGGTGGTGGTGAATGCCCACGCCCGCGCGCAGTTGGATGCTATCTACCAGGACCTTGGCGAGCATCCCCAAATCAAGCTGGTGCTGTAATCCCGGGCATGGCCGCGCCCGCTTCACGCCCTGAACCCCTGCTATTCCGCCGTCTGGGCCGCCGTGAATATGGCCCGGTATTCGACGCGATGCGAGCGTTCACCGAGGCGCGCGCCGCGGAAACGCTGGACGAGCTGTGGGCGGTGGAGCATCCGCCAGTGTTTACCCAGGGCCTGGCGGGCAAGGCCGAACATCTGCTGGCGCCGGGTGATATTCCCGTCGTTCGGGTGGATCGCGGGGGGCAGGTCACCTATCACGGTCCAGGGCAGGCCATCGTGTACTGCTTGCTGGACGTGCGCCGGCTGGGATTGAGCGTGCGGGCGCTAGTGACGGTGCTGGAACAATCGGTGATCGAACTGCTCGCCGACTTGGGTATCGTCGCCCATGCTCGCTCCGACGCGCCGGGCGTTTATGTCGAAGATGCCAAGATTGCGTCGCTGGGGCTGCGTATCCGCCAGGGCCGGTCCTATCACGGTCTGAGTCTGAACGTGGATATGGACCTGGAACCGTTCACCCGCATCAATCCCTGCGGTTATCCGGGCCTGCGGGTAACTCAGTTGCGCGATCTCGGCATCGGCCTTGACCCGGACGCCGCCGGCGGAGAGTTACTGCTGAATCTGGGACGTCAACTCGGCTACACCCGTTTCGGCGATGCCGGGGGGCTACCTGTCCCGCCTTGATCCCGGCCCCTGACGCTGGGGTGAATTTCAGGGCGTCTTCCATTGTCCAAATCCGGCTATTCGCCACCGACCCGCTCAGGAACCGTTCATGCCCGATTTCCCCGTTTCCCGCGATAGTCCCGCCGCGCCGACGCCTGGAGCCGCTCCCCAGCGGGGCGAGAAGTTACGTGGCGCGGACAAGGTTGCCCGCGTTCCGATCAAGATCGCGCCGACTGATCCCAAACAACGCTTGCGTAAGCCATCCTGGATTCGCGCGTCGTTCCCTGGCACGCCCGAGGTACTGCGACTGAAGCAAATCCTGCGCGATAACCGTCTGCATACGGTTTGCGAGGAAGCCAGTTGCCCCAATCTCGGCGAATGCTTCGGCCACGGCACCGCCACCTTCATGATCATGGGGGCCATCTGCACCCGGCGCTGTCCGTTTTGCGACGTGGGCCATGGCCGACCTCATCCGCTCGATCCCGAGGAACCGGAAAACCTGGCCCGCACCGTGGCGGCGATGGGGTTGAACTACGTGGTGATTACCTCGGTGGATCGCGACGATTTGCGCGACGGTGGCGCGGCCCATTTCGCCGCCTGCGTCTGGGCGACGCGCGTCGCGCGGCCGGGCATCGTCATCGAAATTCTGACGCCCGATTTTCGCGGCCGGATGGATCTGGCCCTGGATATCCTGGGGCGGGAACCGCCGGACGTGTTCAATCACAATCTGGAGACCGTGCCGCGCCTGTACCGCCAGGCCCGGCCGGGGGCGGATTATCACTACTCGCTCACCTTGCTGAAGCGCTTCAAGGAGCGACAGCCGCGCGTCCCGACCAAGTCGGGCTTGATGCTGGGGCTGGGGGAGACGACAGCGGAAATCGAAGCCGTCATGCGCGACCTGCGCGCCCACGGGGTGGAGATGTTGACGCTGGGTCAGTACTTGCAGCCTAGCGTCCATCATCTGCCGGTGGATCGCTATGCGCCGCCCGAAGAGTTTGAGTATCTGCGCGAGCAGGGAGAGGCCATGGGCTTTACCCACGTCGCCTCCGCGCCGCTGGTGCGTTCGTCCTATCACGCCGACGCCCAGGCCAGGGGTGCTGGAGTCGCCTGACGGAACCAGTGGCGCCAAGCCGCGCGAACCGGACTTCCCGAAGTTTTTTGCACCCCGCTTGCCCTTGAGGAAACTTGCGGGTCGCGTATTATCTAATGGAACGATACCGGCCGGGCGCGTTGGCGCCAGATGCTCGATCCCTTCAACCATTCTCTCCGCCGATGTTCTAGCAATGCCATGAGCACGGAATACCCATCGTCATCCGATCAAGATCGCGGCCTCGTCGTCGAACCGGCCAAGCCCGAGCTGAAGCAGCCGCCGCTGTACAAGGTGATCCTGCTGAACGACGACTACACGCCGATGGAATTCGTGGTGCGGATTCTGGAACACTTTTTCGGGATGGGCCGGGAACAGGCGACCCAGATCATGCTGCACGTCCACACCCGGGGCCGGGGAGTTTGTGGAGTCTATACTCATGATATCGCGGAAACCAAGGTGGCGCAGGTCACCGAGTTTTCCCGCCGCCACCAGCACCCGTTGCTGTGCACCATGGAAGAAGCCTAACCTTTAAAAACCACCGAGCGCGATTCGAGGTGCGAGTATGTTAAGCAAGGACTTGGAATTTTCCATCAATCTCGCGTTCCGCGAGGCGCGGGACCGGCGCCACGAATTCATGACCATCGAGCATCTGCTGCTGGCCCTGCTGGACAATCCAGCGGCGGCGGAGGTGCTGCGAGCCTGTGGCGCTCATCTGGACCGGCTGAAGCGCGACTTGCAAATTTTTATCCGCGACAACACGCCGATCCTGCGGGCCGATGATCCGCGCGAGACGCAGCCGACCCTGGGGTTCCAGCGGGTGTTGCAGCGGGCGGTGCTGCACGTCCAATCTTCCGGCAACCGCGAGGTGACCGGCGCCAACGTGCTGGTGGCTCTGTTTGGCGAGCAGGAGTCGCAGGCGGTGTATCTGCTCAAGCAACAGGAAATCAGCCGGCTGGACGTGGTGAATTTCATTTCGCACGGCATTTCCAAGGTCGCCGACGAACAGGAATCGGCCGCGCCCCAGGCCGAGGAGAACACCGAAAACCAAAGCGCCAAGCCGCTGGAGAATTTCGCCAGCAATCTCAATGATCTGGCGCGGCAGGGTCGCATCGATCCGCTGATCGGTCGGCGCGAGGAGATCGAGCGCACCATTCAGATTCTTTGCCGGCGGCGCAAGAACAACCCGTTGTTCGTGGGCGAAGCCGGGGTCGGCAAGACCGCCATCGCCGAGGGCCTGGCCAAGATGATCGTCGACGGCGAGGTGCCGGACGTGTTGCGCAACGCCACGATGTACGCCCTGGATTTGGGCGCGTTGGTGGCCGGCACCAAATATCGCGGCGATTTCGAAAAGCGGCTGAAGGCCGTGCTGGCGCAGTTGCGCAAGGAGCGCAACGCCATCCTGTTCATCGACGAGATTCATACCATCATCGGCGCTGGCGCGGCTTCCGGCGGGGTGATGGACGCCTCGAACCTGATCAAGCCGGTGCTGGCCTCGGGCGAGATGAAGTGCATCGGCTCGACCACCTATCAGGAATATCGCGGCATTTTCGAGAAGGATCGGGCGCTGGCGCGGCGGTTCCAGAAAATCGACGTGGTCGAGCCGACCATCGAGGAGAGCTACCAGATCCTTAAGGGCCTGAAGACCCGCTTCGAGGAACATCACGACGTCAAGTACGCCGACAAGGCGCTGCGGGTGGCGGTGGAACTATCGGCGCGCTATATCAACGACCGTCATTTGCCGGACAAGGCGATTGATGTGATTGACGAGGCGGGCGCCAGCCAGCGGTTGCTGCCGGTCGCCAAGCGCAAGAAGGTGATCAATGTCACTGACATCGAAACCATCGTCGCCAAGATGGCCCGCATTCCACCCAAGACGGTATCGTCGTCGGACAAGGACGTGCTGCGCAATTTGGAACGGGATCTAAAGCTGGTGGTGTTCGGCCAGGACGAGGCGATCGGAACCCTGGCCACCGCCATCAAGATGGCGCGCGCCGGCCTGGGCAACGAGCAAAAACCCATCGGCAATTTCCTGTTCGCCGGTCCGACCGGCGTGGGCAAGACCGAGGTAACCCGGCAACTGGCTCGGATCATGGGCATCGAGTTGATCCGCTTCGACATGTCCGAGTACATGGAGCGGCATACGGTGTCGCGGTTGATCGGCGCGCCGCCCGGCTACGTCGGCTTCGATCAGGGGGGCTTGCTGACGGATGCCATCTTGAAACATCCGCACGCGGTGCTGTTGCTGGACGAGATCGAGAAGGCGCATCCGGACGTATTCAACCTGTTGTTACAGGTGATGGACCACGGCACGCTGACCGACAACAATGGCCGCAAGGCGGATTTCCGCAACGTCATTCTGGTGATGACCACCAACGCCGGCGCCGAGCAGATGGACCGGGCGTCCATCGGTTTCACCACGCAGGATCACAGCAGCGACGGTCTGGAGGTGATCAAGCGGATGTTCACGCCGGAATTCCGCAACCGGTTGGACGCCATCGTGCAGTTCAAGGCGCTGACGCCAACGACCGTTGCTCAGGTAGTCGACAAGTTCCTGATCGAACTGGAAGCCCAACTGGAGCCGAAGAAGGTGACGCTGGAGGTGGACGAGGACGGGCGGCAATGGCTGGCCCAGCGCGGCTACGATCCCAAGATGGGCGCGCGGCCCATGGCGCGACTCCTTCAGGAGAACATCAAGCGCCGTCTGGCCGAGGAACTGCTGTTCGGCCGGCTGATGAATGGCGGCCATGTGAGCGTCACCGCGCGTGATGGCGATCTGCAAGTGGAGATTGCCGAGGAGGAAGCGGTGCCCTGAGGAAGAAGGGTCAGCGAGCCAGGGGCCAGGGTGCGTGGCCGCTGGCTGCCACGCCGGGGGAGAAATAGCAGCCGGAATGGAAGCTGGATTCAACGCCCACGATAGGTGATGCGGCCCTTGCTGAGATCGTAGGGGGTCAATTCCACTTTCACCTTGTCGCCGGTCAGGATGCGAATATAGTTCTTGCGCATCCGGCCGGAGATGTGCGCCGTGATCAAATGACCGTTCTCCAACTTGACCCTGAACATGGTGTTGGGCAGGGTATCAACCACGGTGCCCTCCATCTCGATGTGGTCTTCTTTCGACATAAATCCTCGCTGACGCGCTGTGGCTGGCCTTGATAAAAAGACCGGTCACCATAGCGAAAATCCTGGAGCGCGGCAAGTGAATGAACACGCGCCTCGCCATCTGTTGATCGTCTATCACTCCCAGACCGGCCATACCCGAACCATGGCCAGGGCGGTCCTGCGCGGCGCGCGGCGTGTGGCCGAGGTCGAAACCCGGCTGCGGATGGCCCTGCGCGCCGGCCTGGACGACCTGCTATGGGCGCACGGTTTGCTGCTGGGTACGCCGGAGAATTTCGGCTACATGTCCGGGGCATTGAAGAATTTTCTGGATCGCACCTATTATCCGGCACAGGGCAGGGTCGACGGCTTGCCCTACGCCGTGTTCATCAGCGCCGGCAACGATGGTCGCGGCGCGCTGTCCAGCATCGAGCGCATCGCCCGCGGCTATCCGCTCAAGCCGGTGTGCGAACCGATCATCGCCCGGGGCGAACTGAGTGCCGAGATTTTGCAAGGCTGCGAGGAACTGGGCGAGACCATGGCGTCGGGCGTGGCATGGGGCATTTTCTGAAACTGTGGCAATGGCTTTTGATGGGGTTGGAGAACGTATGGAACCTAAACCTCGGGTCAGCATCCTCTATTGCACGCAATGCCGCTGGTTGCTGCGGGCTGCCTGGCTGGCGCAGGAACTGCTGACCACCTTCGAGGAAGAATTGGGCGAGGTGGCCCTGCAACCGGGAACTGGCGGAGTGTTCGAGATTCGGATTGACGAGGAATTGATCTGGTCGCGCCGGCGGGAAGGACGGTTTCCGGAAGCCAAGGAAGTCAAGCAACGGGTACGCGACCGGGTCGCGCCGGAACGATCCCTGGGGCATTCGGATCGCGCGGGTCCGCCAAGCTGACCGCAACGAAAACTGTTATCGGGAGCGCCATGCAAGATTTACGTGTGATCGACGGCCCCATGCCGGAACGGCTCGGGCTGCCATACCGCCGGTTGCTGAATGCCCTGTTTTTTCTAGCGTGCGCGGGAGGGTTGGGTTTTGCCTACTACGCGCAGTTTTACCTGGGGCTGGAGCCGTGCCCGCTGTGCATTTTTCAGCGGTTGGCCTTGTTCGCCTTGGGCGTGGTGTTCTTGCTGGCGACCGTTCACAACCCGAACGGCTCGGGCGCGCGGGTGTATGGCGTGTTGATTGGGCTGGTTGCGGCCACCGGCGCCGGCATCGCCGCCCGGCATGTCTGGTTGCAGCATCTGCCGCCGGAGCAGGCGCCGCGCTGCGGGCCGGGGCTGGATTATCTGCTGGAAACCCTGCCGTTGAGCGAAACGGTGCGCGAGGTGCTGACCGGTTCCGGCGAATGCGCCAAGGTGGACTGGACCCTGCTGGGGTTGAGCATCCCGGAATGGACGCTGCCACTGTTCCTCGGACTGGGCGTGCTGGGCGTGTTCGCCAACTGGCGGCGCGGCTAAAGGAATTCGAAATCGGCTGACGCGGCGGCGTGTTGCCGACGTGGCTGGCGCCGCTGCTCCAACCGGCGCGGGTATTCGGCGTCGTGTGTCTCGGTGCTCCACAAGGCGAACGGCAACGTGAACTTCAGCGTGGAACAGGTGGCCGCCCTGGCCCCCGACGATGCGTCGATCAAGGCCGGACGCGGGTTGGTCAATCCCGCGAAATGGCCGATCCTGGGTCAGTCGGAAGATGCGATCTGGGGCGAATGTCAGGGCAGCGGCGGCAAGCCTTATCAAATATCGGTTGATCGCGGTGGGCCGGCGTTCAAATGCACCTGTCCCAGTCGCAAGTTTCCCTGCAAGCACGGTTTGGGGCTGCTGTTCCTGGCGGCGGAAAAACCGGCGCTGATCAAAGCCGGCGATCCCCCGTCATGGGTGGCGGACTGGCTGGCGTCGCGCCGGACCAAGGCGGAAAGGAAAGCCGCCGCGCCAGCCGCTCGAAAAGATGCTCAGCCGGATGCGGAAGCAGCGGCGAAACGCGCGGCCAAACGGCTGGAACGGATGCGCGACGGCGGCGCGGAACTGGCCCGCTGGCTCGCCGATCAGGTCCGCCACGGTCTTGCGACCTATCCCCAACAGCCGCCGGCATACTTTGCCGGCGTCGCGGCGCGGATGGTGGATGCGCAGGCGCCTGGCCTGGCAACCGAGATTTTTCGGCTTGAAGCCTTGATCCGTTCCGGCGACGGCTGGCCGCAACGAGTGCTCGGTCAACTGGGTCGGATGCATTTGCTCACCGAGGGGTTGAGTCGGTTCGAGACCTTGCCGGCGCCGTTGCGGGGCGATCTCCGCGCCGTGCTGGGCTGGGCGGTGGAGAAGGAAGACGTGCTCGCCGATTCGTTGCCCGTCACCGACGAATGGCAGGCGGTGGGGCAATCCTTCGCCGAGCGAGATCAACTTTGGGAACGCCGCACCTGGCTACTGGGTCGAGCGTGTTCCAAACCCGCCTTGCTGCTCGATTTTTCCCACGGCCATCGCAATTTCGCGCTCCCCCTGGCGGTCGGCGTGAGTTTCCAGGCCACGCTTGCCTTCTATCCCGGCGCCTGGCCGTTGCGGGCGCTGCTGGTCGATGCGCCGGGGCAGACCCGTCCGCTTGCCGAACCCTTCTTCGCGCAACCCGATTTTGCCTCCGCCTTGGCCATTCACGCCGAGGCGCTTGCGGCCAATCCCTGGCTGTTGAGCTATCCTTTGGCCATTGCTGGCATTGTTCCCGTGCGCCAGGGCGAGACGTGGCGATTACGAGATACGCAAGGAACGGAATTACCGATGCGGATGAGTGAATCGGACGCCTGGGAATTGCTCGCCCTCTCCGGTGGCCAGCCGATCCATGTTTTCGGCGAATGGAGCGACGGCGCGCTCCGCGTCTTGAGTGGCTGGGCCGACGGGTTCCACAGCTTCGCAACGACCTCATGAACCCCTGGACCGATCTGACCTCGGTGGTGCTGTTGGGCGTGGGGCGCGGCTTCGCCCCGATCCAACTGCCCGGCCGCCTGAACGACTTGCTGACCGGTTCGGACGCGGAAGATCGATTGTTGCGGGCCGCCGGCGTGCTGACGATCACTCAAGCGGCGGCGGCTACGGCGATCCCGTCGGCGGAGACCGCGCCGCCGCCCGCTCCACCCGAAGCGGCAACGCCGGTGACCGAACCGGAGTTGACGGCGTTACTGGTCCGCATTTTTGAGGAGGCGCGAGCACCGCTGCTGGTCGAAGCCTGTCGCCTGCTGGCCGGCGCGGCGCGCTGCCTGCCGCCCCGATTGTTGCCGCGAGCGCTGGAGCTGGGTCGCAAATCCATCGGGCTGCGGGAGCCGCTGCGCCAGGCACTGGGTCAACGGGGCGCCTGGCTGGCCGGGCAAAATCCCGACTGGAATTACGCCGTGCTGGCCGGTGTGGAACCGGCCGAGCAGCGGCTTTGGGACGAGGGCGACATCGACCAGCGGGTGGCTTTTCTGCGCCGGTTGCGGGCCGACGATCCCGCCGAAGCCCGCCGACTGCTTGAAGCCGCGTTCCCCTGTGAAACCGCCCGCCACCGCGCCCTCCTGCTGCCCTGTTTCGGGGAAAGGCTGGGGCTGGACGACGAGCCGTTCCTGGCCGCCACCCTGGCCAGCGACCGGAGCAAGGACGTGCGCCTGGCCGCCGCCGCCCTGCTGGCGCGGCTACCCGCCAGCGCTTTCGCCCGCCGCATGGTCGCCCGGCTGGAACCGTGCGTGCGCAGCGAACGCAAACTGCTGCGTACCGTCACGGTCATCGACCCGCCGCTAAGCTTTGCGCCGGAGTGGAAAGCCGACGCCTTGGAGGAACAACCTCCAGCCAGCGTGAAACTGGGCGCGCGGGCGTGGTGGTTATCCCAGATCGTTAGTTACGCGCCGCTCGACTGGTGGGAAGAAAAGTTGCAATCGACGACGCCAGCCGACGTTCTGGCCCTGGCGGCGAAAAGCGAATGGAAAGCGGCGCTGCTGGCCGGATTCCGCGCCGCCATCCGTTATCAACCGGATCATGCGGCCTGGATGCTGGCTTTGCTGGAGCGCGGCGGGTTTTCCCCTCAGGAGGCAGCGGAACTGGCCCTGACCCTGGAGCCGGCGGCGGCGGACACGGCGCTGCAACGCCTCCTCGCCGCCACCAAGGATGCCGCGTTGGCCGCGCGGATCATCGAGGCCGCCGACTTCGCCTGGAGCTTGGCGCTGTGGCGCGTGGCGCAACAGCGGTTGCCGCGCTGGCTGGCCCAACAGGATTGGCGATTCCGATCCGCGCTCGTTCTGCTGGCCTGCCGTATTCCGCCCGCCGTGCTGAGTGAGGAAATGACGTGGCCCGAACCTTCACTGTTCGCCGACGCCATCGCCGATTTTTCCCATGTCCTTGAACAGCGGCGGACGCTGTACCGCTGCCTTCGCCCATCCCCCGATTGACTGCATCCCGACGCCATGAGCCAGGTTATCCGTCAACACGCCGAAACCCAGTTCGCGCACGAACTGGACGAACTCAGCAAAACCGACGCCCGCCAGCGCCCGCCGAACTGGGCGCTCAGCCCGTGGGCCGTGACCACCTATCTGATGGGCGGCCGGCTCGACAACGGCTTCGAGGTGACGCCGAAATACATCGGCAATCGTCGCCTGGTCGAAATCGCCGTCGCCACCCTGGCCACCGACCGGGCGCTGCTGCTCTACGGCGTGCCCGGCACCGCAAAGTCCTGGGTCAGCGAACACCTGGCCGCCGCCGTGTCGGGCGATTCCACCCTGCTGATCCAGGGCACCGCCGGCAGCAGCGAGGAGCAGCTTCGCTACGGCTGGAATTACGCCATGCTGCTGGCCAAGGGTCCGTCGCGGGAGGCTCTCACCCCCAGCCCGCTGATGCGGGCGATGGAACGAGGCAAGACCGCCCGGGTGGAGGAACTGACCCGGATTCCGAGCGACGTGCAGGACACGCTGATTACCATCCTGTCGGAAAAGACCCTCCCCATTCCGGAACTGAACGGCGAGGTGCAAGCGACGCGCGGATTCAACGTCATCGCCACCGCCAACAACCGCGACAAGGGCGTCAACGAACTGTCCAGCGCGCTGAAACGGCGTTTCAACACCGTCATCCTGCCGCTGCCCGCCAGCGAGGACGAGGAAATCGCCATCGTGCAAAAGCGGGTGACGGAACTGGGCCGGGCGCTGGAACTGCCGGCCGAACCGCCAGCGCTCAAGGAAGTGCGCCGCGTGGTGCGAATCTTCCGCGAACTGCGCAACGGCCTGACCGACGACGGCAAGACCAAGCTCAAATCGCCCACCAGCACCCTGAGCACGGCGGAAGCGATTTCCGTCATCAACAGCGGCATGGCGCTGGCCGGGCATTTCGGCGACGGCGAACTCAGGGCCGCCGACCTGGCCAGCGGCCTGCTGGGCGCGGTGGTCAAGGACCCGGTGCAGGACGCCATCGTCTGGCGCGAATACCTGGAGACGGTGGTGAAGGAGCGAGACGACTGGCGCGACCTGTACCGAGCCTGCCGCGAGTTGGGGTAAGAATCCGTGGACCAGCCCGGTGCGGACGACAGATCGTAGGATGGGTAGAGCGCAGCGAAACCCATCCTTTAACGGACGACAGATCGTAGGATCGTAGGATGGGTAGAGCGCAGCGAAACCCATCATTCAACAGGACCGTAGATCGTAGGATGGGTAGAGCGCAGCGAAACCCATCATTGAACATAACCGCTCAAGCCCCTCTCGTTCCGCACGGCGATGGGTTTCGCTGCGCTCTACCCATCCTACGAAAAACAATGGGTTGCAGAATGGATTGAGGAACGAAACCCATCGATACGAGGTGAATTCAAGCCGACCATGACCGCCTACCGTCGTTACCGTGTCAGCGGGGGGACCTATTTCTTCACGGTCAATCTGGCCGAGCGAGATCGCCGCCTGCTGACGGAGCATATCGGCGCCCTGCGGGACGCTTTCCGGCGGGTCCGCGCCGCGCATCCGTTCCGCATCGAGGCGGTGGTGGTTTTGCCCGATCATCTCCATACCCTTTGGACGCTGCCGGCGGGCGATCATGATTTCAGCTTACGCTGGCGGCAGCTCAAATCGGCGTTTTCCAGAGCGGTGGAGACCGGAGAACCCCTTTCGACCAGTCGCGCCCGCAAGCGGGAACGCGGCATCTGGCAACGCCGATTTTGGGAACATGCGATTCGCGATGAAGAAGACTTCAGCCGTCACGTGGATTACATTCACTACAATCCGGTCAAGCACGGCCATGTGAAAAGCGTGGTGGAGTGGCCTTATTCGTCGTTTCACCGCTATGTCGGATGGGGTGTTTATCCGGCGGATTGGGCGGGTGCGGGGGTTGCGGATTTGGAGGTTGAATAGGGTTTGCGGGAGGATGGATTTCGCTGCGCCGGTACTTCCAAGCGATTTCAACGCATAGGGGTGTTTGCGGGATGATGGGTTTCGCTGCGCTCTACCCATCCTACGAAGCGATTTCAACGCATAGGGGCGTTTGCGGGATGATGGGTTTCGCTGCGCTCTACCCATCCTACGAGGCTACGAAGCTATAGCGCGATTGCCCTGGCGATCCTGTTCATCTTTTTGAGTTGGAGTCAATGACCTCATCCACCGCCGACCCCGTCCATCTCTTCGGTATTCGCCACCACGGCCCCGGCTGCGCCCGCAGCCTGACCCGCGCCCTGCGAGACCTCCAACCGGACTGTGTGCTGATCGAAGGGCCACCCGAGGCCGATGACCTGCTAGCGCTAGCCGGGGCGGACGGGATGGAGCCGCCGGTGGCGCTGCTCCTGTACGCGCCCGAGGAGCCGAAGCGCGCGGTGTTCTATCCCTTCGCCGAGTTTTCCCCCGAATGGCAAGCCATGCGCTACGCACTCGATCACGGCGTGCCGGCCCGGTTCATGGATTTGCCGCAGACTCACGCGCTAGCCCTGGCCAGGGAAGAGGAAACGGCGGCGCCGACGCCGGACCGTCCAGCGCCACTCGATGCCGTTGCGACTGAAACCGAGGCTTCGAGCGACGCCCCGGAGTTGCGTCGCGACCCGCTGGGCTGGCTGGGGCGAGCGGCCGGTTACGGTGGTGGCGAGGAATGGTGGGAGCATACGGTCGAGCAGCGGCAGGACGGCGCGGAGCTGTTCGCGGCGATCGCGGAAGCGATGGCGGCGGTGCGGACCGAGGCGCCGCCCTTATCCGATCCGTTCGAGGCGCGGCGCGAGGCGCTGCGCGAAGCGGCCATGCGCCGGGTGATCCGAACCGCGCGAAAGGAGGGTCGGGCGCGCATCGCCGTCGTGTGCGGGGCGTGGCATGTGCCGGCGCTGGCTCAAATGCCGGCCGCCGGCGCCGACAACGACCTGCTCAAGGGATTGCCGAAGCTGAAGATCGAGGCCACCTGGATTCCGTGGACCTACGACCGGCTGGCCGCCGAAAGCGGCTACGGCGCCGGCGTGGAATCGCCCGCCTGGTACGAGCATCTCTGGCGGCGCGGCGGGCGGGCCGAGCCGGTGGCCTGGTTCAGCCGCGTCGCCCGGTTGTTGCGCGAGGCCGAAATCGACTGCTCGTCGGCGCACGTCATCGAATGCGTGCGGCTGGCCGAAACGCTGGCTGCCGTGCGCGACCGACCCGCGCCGGGACTGGCCGAATTGCTGGAAGCGGCGCGCACGGTGCTCACCACCGGCGAGGACGCGCCGTTGCGGCTGATCCGCCGCGATCTGATCATCGGCCGTCGCTTCGGCGTGGTGGCGGAGGGCGCCCCGACCGTGCCGCTGCAACGCGATTTGGAACAGCGCCGGAAAACCCTGCGCCTCGTGGTCAGCGCCAGCCGCGAGACCCTTGAACTTGATTTGCGCAAGAACATCGACCTGGCCCGCAGCCAATTCCTGCATCGGCTGCGTCTGCTGCGGGTCGGGTGGGGCGAAGTGATCGGCACGCGCGGCGGCAAGGGCACCTTCCGCGAAACCTGGGCGCTGCAATGGCGACCGGAATTAGCGCTGGCGGTCATCGAAGCGGCCCCCTACGGCAACACCGTCGCGGAAGCTGCCGCCGCCCTGGCCCAGCGGGCGGCGGTCGAGGCCCATGATCTACCGGCGCTCACCGAACTGGTCGGCCAATTGCTGTTGGCCGACCTGCCCGCCGCGCTGGCCGCCGCGATGCGGGAGTTGGAGAACCGCGCCGCGCTCACCGGCGACGTTCCGCAGCTCATGGCCGCGATTCCGCCGCTGGCGCAGGTTTCCCGCTACGGCGACGTGCGCCAGACCGACGCCGCCCAGGTCTTGCACGTGCTGGACGGCCTGGTGATCCGGGTGTGCATCGGCTTCGCCGCCGCTTGCCAATCGCTCGACGCCGAGGCCGCCGCCGAGATGGCGGGCCGCGTCCGCCGCCTGCATACGGCGATCAAGCTGGTGGATCGGCAAGAGCATCTGGACGCCTGGTTGAACACCCTCCGGCAAGCGGCGGACGCGGCGGGCGTTCCGGAACGGGTGGGTGGCCTGGCGGCCCGCCTCTTGCTCGACGAACGCCACGACGCCGAGGCCGCCGCCACTCAGATGAGCCGCGCCCTCAGCCGGGCCGCCGTGCCCGAGGCCGCCGCTGCCTGGCTGGAAGGCTTCCTCAGCGACGGGGGTATGGTGCTGGTGCACGACGAAGCGCTGTTTGGGCTGGTCGACCAGTGGGTCGGCGGCCTGAGCGCCGACCATTTCATCCAGACCCTGCCGCTGGTGCGCCGCGCGTTTTCGACCTTCCCGCCGATGGTGCGCCGCCAGATCGGCGAGCGAGCGCGGCAGGGTGGGGGACCGGCAACGGCGGCGGGAACCATCACCGCCGGTCTGGAAGACTGGGACATGGCGCGCGTCGAACCATTGATCCCGGTGCTACGCTTGATACTGGGTCTTGGGTCGGAGCAACCATCGTGAATACCATTCACTCCATCTCCGCCGAGGAACGGCTGCGCCGCTGGCGGTTGCTGCTCGGCGGCAACCAGGCGGAAGGGACCGGCTGTGCGCTGGCGGGTATCGATCTTGCGATCGACCGAGCGCTGGCGTCGCTGTACGATCCTGGCGCCGAGGATGGCGACGATCTGACGCGGACGGGTCCGCGCAAGGGCGGAACCGGCTCGTCGCGCCCCAACGTGGCGCGCTGGCTGGGGGACATTCGCCAGTATTTCCCCAGCACGGTGGTGCGCGTCATGCAGAAGGATGCTTTGGAGCGGCTGAATCTGCGCCAGTTGCTGCTGGAGCCGGAACTGCTGGAAGCGGTCGAGCCGGACGTGCATCTGGTGGCCAATTTGATCGCCTTGCGCGGGGTGATCCCGGCGTCCACCAAGGAAACGGCGCGGTTGGTGGTGCGCAAGGTGGTGGACGAGATGATGCGCCGGTTGCAAGAGCCGTTGCGGTCGGCCATCGCCGGCGCGTTGAACCGCGCCGAACGCAACCGTCGCCCGCGTTTCGCCGAGATGGACTGGCCCCGCACCATCCGCGCCAACCTGCGCCACTACCAGGCCGATTACCAAACTATCGTCCCGGAGACGCGCATCGGCTTCGGTCGCAAGCGCCAGCGCACCCAACGCCAGGTCATTCTGTGCATCGATCAGAGCGGGTCGATGGCCGCCTCGGTGGTGTATTCGAGCATCTGCGGCGCGGTGATGGCTTCCCTGCCGGCGGTCAAGACCCATCTCGTGGTGTTCGATACGGCGGTGGTCGATCTAACCGAGCAGTTGGACGACCCGGTGGAGTTGCTGTTCGGGGTGCAACTGGGCGGCGGCACCGACATCAACCGGGCGGTCGGTTATTGCCAGTGCCTCATCCACGATCCGGCCAATACCATCCTGGTGCTGATCTCAGACCTGTTCGAAGGCGGCGTGGCGGAAAACCTGCTGCGCCGCGCCGACGACCTGGTGCAGAGCGGGGTCCAGTTCATTGCGCTGCTGGCGCTGTCCGACAGCGGCGCGCCGGCTTACGACCGCGACCTGGCGGCCCGCCTGGCGCTGCTGGATGTGCCCAGCTTCGCCTGCACGCCGGATTTGTTCCCCGACCTGATGGCCGCTGCCATCAAGCGCGAGGACATCGCGCAATGGGCGGCGCGGCATGAACTGGCGACCGCCCGACCGGCGGGGCTTGGGCCTTGATCCTGGTTGAGGGGGTCCCGGAATGCGCCTGCGCTACTACCACCATACTCAATTCGGCGCCGTCGTGGCGGGGATTCTGCTGTCGCTGTCGGCCGTTGCCGCCGGCGCGGAGTTGGTGACCGGGCCGTCGGCGTTGACGGTGCTGGGGCCGGTGCTGATGGGGGTGTTCCTGATGCTGTTCGGGACGCTCACCGTTGAGATCGACGAGTCGCATCTGCGGTTTCGATTCGGGATCGGCCTGATTCACAAGCGCGTTCCCTTGGCGGAGATCGTGGAGGCGCGACCGGTTCGCACCACATGGACCGACGGTTGGGGTATCCATTACACCGCGCGCGGCTGGTTGTACAACGTGTCGGGTTGGGACGCGGTCGAGATCACGCTGACCTCGGGCCAGCGTCTGCGGCTGGGCACCGACGAACCGCAACGGCTCACTCAGGCGTTGTTGGCGGCCAGGGTTTTCCGGTCGCCGGTCAGGGGCGCTGTCAATTAATTCGGGTAAACGTCTTGTTGATGATCAAAATGGCCTAGACTTTCCCCGAGAACAGCCACGCCGCCGTACCCTGCCAGCCGATCCGAGCCAATTTGTTTATGAGCGTTCCCACCGTTTTCATCAGCTACAGCCACGATTCCGACTCGCACCGCGAGCGAGTGCTTGGCTTGTCCGAGCGACTGCGGGCTGAGGGTATCGCCACGATCCTGGATCGCTACGTGAACGGTTCCCCGCCCGAGGGTTGGCCGCGCTGGATGCTGAACGGTCTCGATGCGGCCACGCACGTGCTGTGCGTCTGCACGGAGACCTACTACCGGCGCTTTCGCGGCCAGGAAGTGCCCGATAAGGGCAAGGGCGTCGATTGGGAAGGGGCGTTGATGACCCAGGCGCTCTACGACGCGCGCAGCGTCTCCAGCAGGTTCGTTCCGGTGCTGTTCGACCGGGCCGACGAGCCGCACGTTCCCGAACCGCTGCGGGGGCAAAACTACTATGTGCTGGACTCGAAATCGGGTTATCAGGCGCTCTACGACGCCCTGCTGAACCAAAGCGGTGTGGAGCCGGGCGCGGTCGGCGCGTTGAAGCGGAAGCCGCGCCCGACCGGCCGACCGTTGAGTTTCGATGCCAGCGCGTCGCCGCCCGCCGCAACGCCGAACCCCTCACCGGCACTCGCACTCTGGCGGGAAAAGCTCGATTTCCTTTTGGTCGAGGAAGCGGTCGCGGTCGATCCTGATATGAAATTCCGATTGCGGCATCTGATCGCCGAGGCGCAGGAGAAAATTCGTTCCTTGGGAGGATAACCATGGGCGAGGCACTCGATACCTGCCGGGAAAAGCTGGAGTATTTCCAGCAACAAGAAGCGATCACCGCCGACCCAGATCAGAAATTCGCGCTACACAAGAAGATCGAGGAAGTAAGGGCCAAAATCGCGGAATTGGAAGCGGCTGCCGCGCGCCCGCCATCCACTGCGTCCGATCACCCCCAACGCGACATTTCCCGCATCCTCAAATACGCCCCCGCCGAACTGATCGGCCGCGAAGCCGAAACCCAGCGCCTCAATGACGCCTGGGCCAAGGTGCAAAGCGGCGAGTCGAACCGTCCCCGAGTCCTCACCTTCGTCGCGCTGGGCGGCGAAGGGAAAACCTCGCTGGTCGCCCATTGGGCCGCCACGCTCGCCGCCCAAGGCTGGCCCGGCTGTGACGCCGCGTTTGCGTGGAGCTTCTACAGCCAGGGCACGCGCGATCAATCGGCCGCCTCTTCCGACGTGTTCTTCAAGGAAGCCCTGACCTTACTTCGGCGACGACGCGGACAAGGCATTCGCCGCCAGCAGCGCCGGCGCGTTCGAGAAAGGCCAGCGCCTCGCCCGCGTCGTCGGCGAGCGGAAGAACCTGCTCGTTCTCGACGGCCTCGAACCGCTGCAATACGCGCCCACTTCACCCACGCCGGGCGAACTCAAGGATCAAGGCATCGCCGCGCTGCTCAAGGGCCTGGCGCAGCACAACCGGGGCCTGTGCCTCGTTACGACTCGCTGTACACTGCCCGACCTCAACGCTTTCCGGCAAACCACCGCGCCGGAAGTGGCGCTGCACCGCTTGTCCTGCGCCGCTGGCGTGGATCTGCTCAAAAAGCTCGGCGTGCACGGCGCGGCGCGGGAATTCGAAACGCTGGTCGAGGACGTGAAAGGCCACGCCCTCACCCTGACCTTGTTCGGCGGGTTCCTGCACCGCGCCTTTGGCGGCGACATCCGCCAGCGCGACCGGGTGCAATTCGAGAAAGCCGACGCCAAAATCGACGGCGGCCACGCCTTGCGGACGATGGCGGCTTACGAGCAATGGCTGTTGCGCGACGGCGGCGAGGAAGGCCAACGCGAAGTGGCCGTGTTGCGGCTGCTGGGCCTGTTCGACCGGCCCGCCGACGCCGCTTGCCTGGCGGCGCTGCGGCGCGAGCCCATCCCTGGCCTGACCGAACCGCTGGACGGGCTGGCCGACGACGACTGGGCATTCTGTCTGAGCGGTCTTGAAGCCGCGCGCTTGCTCGCGGTGAATCGCGACGCCACCGGCGCGCTGATTGCGCTCGACACGCATCCGCACCTCCGGGCCTACTTCGCCCAACAACTGCGCGAGGCGAACGCCGCCGCCTGGCGCGCGGCCCACCGGCGATTGTACGAACACCTGTGCGCGAGCACGCTGGACAAAGACGCGCCCACCCTTGAAGACCTCCAGCCGCTCTATCAGGCCGTGGCCCACGGCTGTCTGGCGGGAATGCAGCAGAAGGCGTGCAGAGACGTTTACGAGGCCCGCATCCTGCGGCGCGAATACTACAGTACCAATAAACTCGGCGCATTCGGTTCGGACTTGGGTGCCATCGCCTGCTTTTTCGAGCAACCCTGGTCGCGCGTCTCGCCCGCGCTCACGGAGGCGGATCAAGCGTGGCTGCTGAACGAAGCCGCTACCCGACTGCGCGCCCTGGGCCGGCTGACCGAAGCCTCCAAGCCGATGCGGGCTGGGCTGGAGGCGGGTGTTAAGCAGGAGAATTGGGAGAGCGCCGCCATCCGCGCCAGCAACCTGAGCGAGTTGGAGTTGATGCTGGGCGAGGTGGCTGGGGCGGTGGTGGACGCCGCGCAGTCCGTGGCCTATGCCGACCGCAGCGGCAATGCGTTTCAGCGGATGAGCAAGCGTGCGACCCACGCCGATGCCTTGCACCAGGCGGGCCGCCGGGACGAGGCGGAGGCGCTGTTCCGCGAAGCCGAGCAGATACAGGCCAAATATCATCCCGACTACCCGCTGCTCCACTCGCTGGCAGGCTTCCGGTACGGCGACTTGCTGCTCGCCGCCGCCGAGCGCGCCGCGTGGCGAACGCTGTTTTCTCCTTCTCCCATCAAGGAAGAGGGTCGGGGAGAGGGTGTGGACGCTTGCCGCGCCGTTTCCCAGCGCGTAGCGCAGACGCTCAAGAATAGTTTCCCGCTCCTCACCATCGCCCTCGATTACCTCACCTCAGGCCGCGCCGCGCTGTACGAAGCGATCCTGACCGCCGCCGACGTCTGCTGCGCCCGGGTCGACGTGGAACGGGCCGTGGCCGGCCTCCGCCGCGCAGGCACACAGCACGAACTTCCCCGTGCCCTCCTCACCCGCGCCTGGCTGCGGGGTCTCCTCGGCGCACGCACCGGTTCCGACGGCGCCCAAGCCGATCTCGACGAAGCCTGGGACATCGCCGAACGCGGCCCGATGCGCCTGTTTCTGGCCGACATCCACCTGCATCGCGCCCGGCTGTTCCACGCCGCAACGCCGTATCCGTGGGACAGCCCGCAAGCCGATCTCGCCGCCGCTCGCAAGCTGATCGAACAATGCGGCTATGGGCGACGCAAGAAAGAATTGGAAGACGCCGAGGCCGCCATCCCATTCGGATCCCCTGGTGATTTCGCCCTGTATTGATGGGTTTCGCTGCGCTCTACCCATCCTACAACCGTATTTTTCGTAGGATGGGTAGAGCGCAGCGAAACCCATCACCGCGCGTGGCGAGAGGTTGTAGGTTGTAGGATGGGTAGAGCGCAGCGAAACCCATCACCGCGCGTGGCGAGAAGTTGTAGGTTGTAGGATGGGTAGAGCGCAGCGAAACCCATCACCGCGCGTGGCGGGAGGTTGTAGGTTGTAGGATGGGTAGAGCGCAGCGAAACCCATCGCCGCGCGTGGCGAGAGAGGTCTAAGCGGCTACAACGGTATATTCGAATAATGATCTGTTTTAAAAATATTTAAATTTCATATGGGCTTTGCGTGAACCCGGCCAGGTAATGATCCAGCAGCGAACGGGTTACGTCCTGGATGGGTCGCCCCCCCGCCATTTCCAGCTTCTGATCGAAACCCAGGATGCAGATACCGTGCACTCCGCTCCACAGGGCGCGGGCGGCCAGGGCGATATCCTGGGGGGACCGTCGGGGACAGAGCCGCGCTAGTTGTTGCTGCGCCAACGCGAACATGCCCGCCACCTTGTCGGTAAGGGACTCGGGCACGGCTTCACCCTCCGGCATCCGGTGCTGGTAGATGGCCAGCCAGCGGTGGGTTTCGGTCAGGGCGAAGGTGATGTAAGTCTGCGCCAGCGCTTGAATGGCGGCGGCTGGCGGCTGATCGGCGATGGCGGCGAGCAACCGGGCTTGCAGGCTTTCCAGCGTTCGCTCGTTCATCTGGACGATCAGATCGTCCAGATTGCGAAACACCATATACAGACTGCCGACCGTGTAGCCGATGCGGCCCACCACCTTGCGGGTGCTCAGGCCGGCCAGGCCGTGCTCGGCGACCAGATGCTCAGCGGCTTGCAGCGCGATTTCTCGCAGTTCCTCGCGCGTATGTTCGTTGCGTCTACCCATGGCCATGCTCCGGCTGTGGCGGGCCGCCTAACCGCGACGGCGCCGCCAGAGGGCGTCCAGGCCCGGCGGGAATACCCGCAAATCGGCCTGGGCTTGCGCTTCCCGCATCGCCTGGTGCATCAGGGCGATATTGAGCTGGGCGCGCTGTTTGAGAAGTTCCGCCTTGAGTTTAGTCAGTTCGTTGGGTCCCGCCAGCAATTCCCGTTCGATCCGCGCCCGCTCCTGGGCGTATTGCCGATGCAGTCGGGCGATGGCGGCGGGGTCCACGCCTTGACGCGGATCGTAGCGGAACCGCTGCTCCAGCGCCTGACGCCAGCCCAGCAACGCCGCCGCCCGCCGCTGGCCCAGCCGCTGGCCGAAGCCGGGCACGGTTTTCAACGCCTCGGGGGTGACGTCGGCGGCGGTTTCGATGCCGTAGGAGGCCAACGCCATCTGGTCGGTGGTGAGAATGCCAGGAATCTGAGCCGCGTCGATGAAGTAGCTCTCCAGGAACGCCCGCAATTGAATCTGGCGCTGATCGGTTTCGATCCGCCGCGCGTCCCGCTGCAACTCGGCCGCCAGCGTCCGATACCGGTCCCGCAAGGCGGTCAGGGCTTGCAAGCGGGCCGCGAACGCGTGCCCGGTCGCCTGTTGGCTCCAGGCGGCGCGCAGTTCTACCCACTCCTGGCGCGCGGCGAACAGCGCCAGCCGGCGCCGTTGCATCTCGCGGCGGACCGCATCGTCCCGCAGCAGCGACCAGGCCACGGCCGCCAGCGGCAGCCACAGCCAGCTCAACCGCCAATGGACCAGCGTCGCCGCCAGCGCCGCGCCGCCGATGGCCACCGCCTTGAGCGCGTTGGCGCGCTGGATCCGTCGCAAGCCGTCCGGGAGCGGGGTAGGAACGATGCCGGCGCTGGGCGCGGGCCCCGGCATCGCTTCGTCGGGGGGTGGCGCGATGGCCTGGATTTGGTTCCAGACGGATTCCAGATCGAAGGAGCCGGGACCGATACCCGGATCGTTCGCCGAAAAGCGTTCCAAGAGCACGAAGAACACGGTTCCGCTGGCGTGCTCCAGCGCGCACCAGGGACACTCCGGCAGGGCACGCGGGTATTTGTGCGCACCGTTGCGGGCGCAGCCGCGCAGTTCGGCGCCGAATTGATCCAGTGCCCGCCGCCACTCGCCGGCACTGGGGCGGCCCTGGGCGAGTTTGGGCGGGGCGAAGGCCCGCTCGAACAGGTCGATGATCGTGGCGGACAGGACGGCGAACGGCAGGGTGTGCGGTGGGGGTTCCATCTGCCGGGTGAGGGCGTGGCGGCCGAAGGCGAAGCGGCATTCCCGAATGGCGCGTTCGATCGGCATGTCGCCCTTGCCCTGGTAACGGCCGGCGAAGGGGTGACGACCCATGAACAGCAAGTGGAAGCACAACAGGGCCAGGCCGAAGGCGTCGTGGTCCGGGGTGCGCCGCAGTCCGTGAAACGACTGGCCCTGCAATTCCGGCGCGGTGAACTGCGGCACGCCGACATCGCAGGGAAACAGCCGGCCGCTGGCGCTGATCTGGAACGAGTCGCAGTCGATCAGCTTGACCAGCGCCTGGGACGAAACCACCACGTTGCCGGGATTAACGTCGCCGATGACGTGGCCCCGGGCGTGAATCGCCTCGAAGGCGCTGGCCAGGTTGCGAGCGGCATGGACCAGGAACGACCAGTCGGCCTGGGGAAACGCCTGCTTGCGGTGCGCGGGGCCGTAGAGGCTGTGAATTTCCCGATAGCCGTTGACCCGAGGCATGACGAAACCTTGCGTCGGGCCGCCGGGCTGGAGCCGCAACACGTCCACCGGCCATGCGGCGATTTCCAGCAGGCTGGGATGGGCCTGCCGGGCCATGCTGTCCAGTTTGAGCGCCTTGTCGGCGCCGAGGGGCTGGTGATAAACCTTGGCGACGAAGCCGGGCCGACCGGCGATTTCGTGGACCGCCCCCTCGCCGCCGCGCCCCAGGGTCGAACCCAGTTCGAGCGGATGATCCGCGCCGTTATACAGCTTCGTCACCGCGTGCTTCCTGGGCGGCGGGCGGTGAAGGGTCGGGACGGGCTGGAACATCGGCCGGGGCGGAATCGGTGGTCTCGCTCGATTCGGCGGGTGAAGCGGCGACGCTCTCGATGGGCGCGGCGGGTTGCCGGGTGGCCAAGATCAGGGTCTTGTCGTCGTGGGTGCGCTGGTTGAGAACGGGCGCGTCCAGAAACCGCGCCAGCGCGGCTCGCAGATCGGGCGGACAACCCGGCTCGGGGACGGCGCGCAGGCGTCGGAACAAAGGTCGGAAGAAGGGCGCGTGAGCCTGCCGGGTTTGGTAATGCAGCGCCAGCGCCTGCAAGCCGTCGGTCAACAGGGCGATTTCGACGACCGGCTCGGCCAGGGTGGCGAATTCCAGCCGGGCGGCGGCGCCGTCATCGGTCACGAAGTAGGTTTCGTTGGCGTATTCGCCAGCCTGCGGCCAGAACACCGGTCGGTAGTCGTCCCCGGCGCCGATCACGATGGCGCCGTCGCCGATTTGCAGGAACAACGCCCAGTCCTCGGCCAGCACCGCGCCGAGCAGGGTACAGGCGAGTTCCCGCACCGGCAGCCCGATCTCGGCGGCGCGCTGGCTCAGGGCGGCTTGCACGCGCTCGGCCAGCGTTTCGGCGATGGTCCGGGTCCAGTCGGCGCCGGGCGCTTGCGCCAGTTGGGCCGCGCATTCGGCCAGCAGGGTTTGGCAGGCCAGTTCCGCGCCGGCGCGAGCCTCGGCGGCGCTGCCGGCCCCGTCGGCGGCGGCCAGCGCCAAGGCCGGCGGCGTGTCGGGAGCTTCCAGCCACTGGACCGCGCAGGCGTCCTGGCACTCGGCGCCGCTGGCGCGATGGGCCACGCCGGGGATGCTGGCGTACACATAGCGCCAGCCGCCGGCTTCCTTCATATCGAGGCCCAGCCGTCGGGCGTGGCCGGATTGCTCAGCGGTACTTCCGTGCCGGGCACCGAACGCGACACCGAGCGCATCGAGTTCGACAGCCACTGGAACAATTCACGGAAACGCAGTCCCTTCAGTCGCAGCGGCTGGCGCAGGGAGATGCGCTGCAAGATGTCCAGATTGGCGCCCTCGACCCCGACCGCGAAGAAGGCGAAGGCACGGCTTTCCTCGCCCTTGCGGATTTCGAGCGCGGCGGCCTGCCAGTCGTCGGTCGGGCTGCCGTCGGTAATCAGGAACACCCAGGGCCGGAAGAAGGGGATGCCGTGCTCCCGGTACAGCGCCTTGCGCTGGGCGAGCAGTTCCAACCCGCGAGCGATGGCCTGACCCATCGGCGTGTCCTTGCTCGCGCTCAGGTGGGGCGGAGTGAAGCGCTCGGCGGTCTGAAACTCGGCGACCACCTCGACCGGGCCGAAGCTGACGATGGCGATTTCGACCCGCTTGGCGGCGAGACTGTCGGCCATCAACTCCTCCTTGAACGTGGCTAGCCCCTGATTGAGTTCGGCGATGGGCGGGCCGTTCATGGACCAGGAATTGTCCAGCAACAGGATGCAGGGGCAACGCGGCTCCGGGTTGTCGGCGAATTCGGCACCGCTGAAATCCACGCCGAATGGAGTTTGTTGGGGAAGGTCAAGTTCGTTCATGTCAAGGATTCTCCGAGGCGGCGCGAATGTGGGTTGGGTGACTATAACGCATCGGTCACGGCTGTGGATGGCCGATATAATGCGCGACGTTTCGAGCGGCATGGACCAGGAAATCGTCATGAAGTTGATGCGGATTGATCAGCGCGGAGTGTCCGGGTATCGAATTCTATTCCGGTTGCTCCCGTATTTTATCGCTGTGTGGGTCACCGCCGCCGCGGATGCCGGTCCGTCGCCGGGATCCGGAACGCCGGAATCGGCCGAGGTCATCGTCGATCTGACGACGGGTCCCAGCAACACCTTCGTTCCCGCCGTCGCGCTGGGGGCGGGGGTGGACGGTCATTCCCGAGGCGACGGCGATGCGATCTACCGTCCGGCAACCTTGCGCGCCATGCGCTCCGTCGGGATGCGTCCGCTCAGCTATCGCCTGCGGACCGAGCTGGCCATCCAGGCCTGGCACTGGAATCCGCGCGGTCGCTGGAGCGACGCTCAACATGCCCAGGGCTACTGGACCTCGGACGACCGTCCCAGCGCTCCCATTCTTTCGTCTCACGGTTATCGGCTGCCGCGGCGCGGCAATACCATCGACCAGGCGGAAAACAACGGTTATTCACGGCTGGCTGACGGCGATTTGAGAACTTTCTGGAAGAGCAACCCCTATCTGGATCGCCACTATACGGGCGAGGACAACGGCCGGCATCCGCAATGGCTGATCGCCGACCTGGGGGAGCGTGCTCCGGTGACCGCGATCCGCATGGTCTGGGGAACACCCCATGCCGTCCGCTATCAGGTCCAGTACTGGGAAGGGGAGGACCCGGACGATCCAGACGAATATCCCGAGGGCCGCTGGCAAACCTTTCCGACCGGTACGGTGGTCGAGGGTCGCGGCGGCGATCTCCTCCTGCGGTTGACTCAGGAACCGGTCTCCACCCGATTTTTGCGAGTGCTGATGGAGGAGTCTTCGGGAACCGCGCCGCCGGGCGCGAAAGACCCGCGCGACGCGCTCGGTTACGCGGTTCGGGAGGTTTCCATCGGAACGCTGGATTCGATCGGGCGGTTGCGGGACAGGGTGCGCCACGCCGCCCGCCGCGACGGACAAACCCGGTTCTTCGTGTCCTCCACCGATCCCTGGCACCGGGCCAGCGATCTGGACCCGGACGTGGAACAGCCGGGCATCGATCGGGTGTTCGCCAGTGGCATCACCCAGGGATTGCCGGTGCTCATCCCGGTCGGCGTCCTCTACGACACGCCGGACAATGCCGCGGCGCTGCTGCGCTATCTGCGGCGGCGCGGTTATCCGACGCGGGGCCTCGAACTGGGCGAGGAACCGGATGGCCAGCACGTGGCGCCGGAGGACTACGGCGCGTTGTATCTGCGGGCGGTGGACGCGCTGCGGGCGGTTGATCCAGCGGTGATGCTGGGTGGGCCGTCCTTCCAGTCGCTGTGGGACGAACCGATGATGGCCTGGGCGGGGACCTCGGTGGCGCCCGACCAGCCGTGGTTGGCGCGCTGGCTGGTGTATCTGAAAGAGCGCGGTCGAGCGGCGCCGGATTTCCTGTCCTTCGAGTGGTATCCGTTCGACGAGGTTTGCGCGCCGTCGGAGCCCCAGTTGCAACAGGCGTCGGCGCTGCTGACCGCCGCCCTGGCGAACCTTTATGCCCAGGGATTGCCCCGCGACACGCCGCTGCTGATGACCGAATATGGCTATTCGGCCTTTTCCGCCCAGGCGGAGGTCGATCTGACCGGCGCTCTGTTCAACGCCGACGCGGTGGGCGCCTTTCTGACCCAGGGTGGCGCCGCCGCCTATCTGTACGGTTATGAACCCAGCCCCATTTACCGGGGACCAAATTGCGATACCTGGGGTAACAACACCCTGTTCCTGTCCGACCCGCAACGGCGTATTCTGGCGCGCACCGCCACCTATCACGGCGCGACACTGCTGGCGCGGCAATGGGCCGGGAACCCGAGCCAGCCGCATCGGGTCTATCCCGCGCGAGTGGAAACCGGCGTCGCGGGTGTCGTGCCGCCGTTGAGCGCCTATGCGGTTCGACGGCCCGATGGGTTGTGGGCGGTGCTGCTGATCAACAAGGATCCGCGCCGGGAATGGGGGGTGACGCTGCGCTTCGCGGGGCCGGAACCGGGTGTGACCGCAGACCTGCGCGGCCCGGTCGATCTCTATCGGTTCTCCGCCGCTCAGTATCGTTGGCGGGCGAACCGGGAACAGGGCCGCCCGCTGCGGAGCCATCCTCCCCAGCACAGGGTCCTGACCGAGCGCGGCCCCGTGAAGGCGCGGTTGCCGCCCTGGTCGCTAACGGTGATTCGAGGCGGCGGACCGCGGGAGCCGTGAGCCGCGCCGGTATTCGCGGCGGCCAATGGCGAAGCCACGAAATAAATACCTGGATTGTCACCAACCGACGAGCATTTTATGCCGCTGACGCCGCAACCATTGGTTGAGTTGAAGGACCCAGTCCCCGCCGATGAACCATCGGATTCGGCCGAGCGCGGGGGAAGGGTCGAGCCCATCTTCTTCGATCCAGCCCGCAAGCGTTGGCCGCGGGTGCGGGCGGGAATGATGTTCGTCGCCCTGACCTTGACCTTGCTGCTGGGAGGACTGTTTCTCAGCATCCTGGCCAGTCCGATTTTGCCGGCGCTCCATTTGCCGGGCGCCAGTTTCTTGCCGCAAGGCGCGCACGCGCTGCCCGCCATTCCCTCGCTGTCTCCTGAACGCCCCCTGACGCGCCGCGAGCGCGCGCTCCGCAAGGCCGAGACCAAATTGGCGCGCGAACGGGAGCGCGGTTTGCGGCAGTTGCTGGCTCAATCTCACCAGACAAACCACGATCCGGATCACCAACCCCTCGCCATCGGGTTCTTCGTCAACTGGGACGACTCCAGCATGAGTTCGCTCAAGCAGAACCTGGACAGTTTGGATTGGGTGATCGCCGAATGGCTGCACCTGGCGGCCGAGGACGGATCGCTGCGGGAGAATGATCCCACTCGCCAGACCCAAGCCACCGACTACATCCGCGCTCGTCGTCCCGATTTGTCGATCATGCCGCTGGTGAACAACTGGAACGGCCGCGAATGGGAGGGGGCCAAGCTGGGTCGGATGTTGGCCAGTCCGGCGGCGCGGGCGCGCGTGATCGAACAACTGGTTGCCTATGTGGAACGCCACCACTTTGCCGGCGTCAGCATCGACTTTGAGGAAATCGCGGCCAAGGCCCAGCCTGACTTCCAGCGGTTCATGGCCGAGCTGTACGCCGTGCTGCATCCGAAGAACCTGCTGGTTTCGGTGAACGTGCCGGCCGGCGCCCCAGCCTTCGATTACCGCAAACTGGCGAACAACGCCGATGATCTGATCCTGATGGCCTACGACGAGCACTGGGCCACCGGCGCGCCCGGCCCGATCGCCAGCCTGCCCTGGTTCGCCAAGGTGCTGCGCGAACGCCAGCGCGACGTGCCCGCCGACAAGACGATCATCGCCATCGGCAATTACGCCTACGACTGGGAAAAGGGCCACCCTGCCGAGGAACGCACCTTTGAGGAGGCGGTGCTGATCGCCAAGGAGTCGGAAGGGGACATCCGGCTGGATCGGGCATCCCTGAACCCCACCTTCGAATACGCCGACGACAACGACCACATTCACCATGTGTGGATGCTGGACGCCGTGACCGCCTTCAATCAGATGGTGATCGCCCAGTCGGTGCGGCCGCGCGGCTTCGCGCTCTGGCGGTTGGGCAGCGAGGATCCGGCGCTGTGGCAGGTGTTCGGCAAAAACGGTCCGCTGGACGCGGCGCGCGCCGCCCAACTCGGCGATATCCGCTTCGGTTACGGATTGGACTATGAAGGCAAGGGCGAAATTCTGCGGATCACCGCCCAGCCGCAACCGGGGAGCCGGACCATCCAGTTCGACCCGAAGCGGGGGTTGATCACCGCGGAACACTATACGGCGTTCCCTTCCCCCTATGTCATCACCCGCCACGGCGGCGCGGATCGCAAGGTGGCGCTGACCTTCGACGACGGCCCCGATCCCCGTTACACGCCGCAAATCCTCGACGCCCTGCGCGCGGCGGGGGTGCCGGCCACCTTCTTCATCGTCGGCGTCAACGGCGACCTGAACCCGGAACTGCTACGCCGCGAAGTCGCCGAGGGTCACGAGATCGGCAATCATACCTTCACCCATCCGAACATCTCGACTATCTCGCCCACCCAGTTTCAACTGGAGTTGTCCGCGACCCAGCATCTGCTGGCCAGCGTGGTGGGGCGACATTCGCTGCTGTTTCGGCCGCCCTACGCGGTGGATGCCGAGCCGGAAACCATCGACCAGATTCGCCCCATCGAGTTGGCCACCGAGCAGGGTTACCTGGTGGTGGGCATGCAGATCGATCCCGACGATTGGGAGCGCCCAGGGGTCGATGAGATCGTGCGGCGCACGGTGGAGGAGGCGGAACGAGGTGAGGGCAACATGATTCTGCTGCATGATTCGGGCGGAGACCGGAGCCAGACCGTGCAGGCGGTGCCCCGGATCATTGAGGCGCTGCGCGAGCGCGGCTTCCGGTTTGTCAGCGTTTCCGAGTTGCTTGGCCGTGGCCGCGATGAGGTCATGCCGCCGGTCCCGCCGGAAAGCTTTTGGCAGACCTGGCTGAACGGCGTGGCCTTCGGGGTGCTCAACTGGTCGGCCGCGCTTATCCATTGGCTATTTTTGCTCGGCATCGCGTTGGGCATCGCGCGGTTGCTGTTCATTGGGGTGCTCGCGCTACGCCAGCGTCGGCGCCGCCCCGTCTTCGATCCCGCGTATGCGCCCTCGGTGGCGGTGGTGGTGCCCGCCTATAACGAGGAGAAGGTGATCGCGCAAACGATTGCTTCCCTGCTGGCCAGCGATCATCCCGAGCCATTCGAGATCATCGTGGTGGATGACGGTTCCAGCGACGCCACGTACCGCGTGGCGCGCGAGACTTTCGCGGGCGATCCCCGGGTGCGGGTGTACACCAAGGCCAACGGCGGCAAACCGGCGGCCCTCAACTTCGGCGTGGCGCGGACCCAGGCGGAAGTCGTGGTGGCGCTGGACGCCGATACCGTGTTTGCTCGTGACACCATTGTCAATCTGGTACGGCATTTTGCCGATGCGCGCGTGGGCGCGGTGGCGGGCAACGCCAAGGTGGGCAATCGTGTCAATCTCTTAACGCGTTGGCAGGCGCTGGAGTACATCACCAGCCAGAATCTGGATCGACGCGCCTTCGACGTGCTCAACTGCATCACCGTGGTGCCGGGGGCGGTGGGGGCCTGGCGGCGCGAACTGATCGAGCGGGTGGGTGGCTTTACCGATCTGACCTTGGCGGAAGACGCCGATCTCACAATGGCGATCCGCAAGCTGGGCTATGCCATCGTCTACGAGGACGAGGCGATGGCGCTCACCGAGGCGCCCGACACCGTGCGTGGATTCATTCGCCAGCGGTTCCGTTGGATGTTCGGCACCATGCAGGCGGCCTGGAAACACCGCGATGTCCTGTTCCGCCCGCGCCATGGGGCGCTGGGTTTTGTTGCTTTACCTAATATGTTAATTTTCCAAGTTTTATTCCCACTGATCTCGCCCATGATGGATCTGTTGCTGGTCTGGTCCCTGGGCGTGGCGGCCTTCAATCACTGGCAGCATCCCGCCGAGTATTCTCCCGATACGCTGTGGCGGGTGCTGTTTTACTACGCCCTGTTCGTGACGGTGGACTATCTGGCCGCTGTCCTGGCTTCGCGTTGGAGCGTCGGGAGGATTGGAAGTTACTGCTTTGGCTGTTCTGGCAGCGCTTTTTCTACCGCCAGCTCATGTACTACGTGGCCATCAAGAGCACCCTGGCTTCCCTGCGGGGCGTTCTGGTGGGTTGGGGCAAGCTGGAGCGCAAGGCGACGGTGCGGGCGGCGAGCTGACGGCAGGCGGTTTCGACGCGATTCGAACCGGTTTGGTTTGGTGGTTTGGGTCCCAACAACGGGCGGTTTTCCGCGCCAGGCATTCGACAGACACCCCGGCGGAAACTATAGTTGCGCTAGGGTCATGCTCGCGGGCGGCGGCGCGGTGACGCTGGCCGAAAGCCCGGTCAAACAGGCCCACAGACCTTCAACCCTCTCATAAAGGAAGCTGTCCATGTCCGTTCCCAGCGACCTGCCGGTCTGGCAAGAATTGAAAGCCCATCATGACGCCATCGCCGACCTGCACCTGCGCGACCTGTTCGCCGCCGATCCCGGACGTTTCGACCGATTCTCCCGGCGATTCGGCGACTTGCTGGTGGATTTCTCCAAGCATCGCATCACCGGGGAAACCCTTGGCCTGTTGATCGAACTGGCCCGCCAGGCGCAATTGCCGGCCTGGATCGAGCGGACGTTCAACGGGGAAATGATCAACCACACCGAGCGTCGTTCCGTGCTGCACGTCGCGCTGCGCAATCGGAGCGACCGGCCGATCGTCGTCAACGGCGAAGATGTCATGCCGGGCGTGAACGCGGTGCTGGAGCACATGCGCAAGTTCGCCGACCAGATTCGGCGCGGCAAGTGGCGTGGCCACACCGGCAAGCGCATCCGCGACGTGGTCAACATCGGCATCGGCGGCTCCGACCTGGGGCCGAAGATGATCTGCGAGGCGCTGGAGCCCTACGGCGATCCCACCCTGCGGATGCACTTCGTTTCCAACGTGGACGGCGCCCACATCAGTCACGTGCTGGCCGAGTGCGACCCGGAAAGCACCCTGTTCATCATCGCGTCCAAGACCTTCACCACCCAGGAGACCATGACCAACGCCCACACGGCCCGCGCCTGGCTGATCAAGGAACTGGGTGACGAGTCGGCGGTGGCCAAGCACTTCGTCGCGGTGTCCACCAACGCCGCCGGAGTGAGCAAGTTCGGTATCGATACCGCCAACATGTTCGAATTCTGGGACTGGGTCGGCGGGCGTTACTCGCTGTGGTCGGCCATCGGTCTGCCCATCGTGGTCTATCTCGGCATGGACCATTTCACCGAGTTGCTGGACGGTGCGCACGCCATGGACGAGCATTTCCGCACCGCGCCGCTGGAGGAAAACCTGCCGGCGATCCTGGGGCTGCTGGGGGTCTGGTACATCGACTTCTTCGGCGCCGACAGCCATGTCATGCTGATTTACGACGACTATCTGCGCTCGCTGCCCGATTACCTGCAACAACTGGACATGGAAAGCAACGGCAAGACCATCGACCGCGACGGTCAACTGGTTCGGGTCAACACCGGCCCAATTCTGTGGGGCAGCCTGGGCAACAACGGTCAGCACGCCTACTACCAACTGCTGCATCAGGGCACGCACGCCGTGCCGGCGGATTTCCTGGCGCCCGCGCATGGCCGAATCCGATCGGCGAGCATCATCCGATCCTGCTGGCCAACTGTCTGGCCCAGGCCGAGGCGATGATGGTCGGCAAGACCGGGCCTGGGCCCGCGCCGAGTTGGAAAAGCAGGGGATGAGCGGCGAGGCGCTGGAGAAACTGCTGCCCTACAAGGTGTTTCCCGGCAACCGGCCCAGCACCAGCCTGTTCTACCGCCGCTTGACGCCGAAAGTGCTGGGGTCGCTGATCGCGCTGTACGAGCACAAGGTATTCACCCAAGGCGTGATCTGGAACATCAATTCCTTCGATCAGTGGGGCGTGGAGCTGGGCAAGCAACTGGCCAACGCCATCCTGCCGGAATTGAAGGGCGACCGGCCCGCCAGCGGGCACGATGCCTCGACCCTGGGGCTGATTCGATTCTGCCGCGACGAGGGTTGACGGCCGACGATGGGTTGGGACGGCGGCTAGGGATATACCGGCGCCGCCTCAACCCACCGGGGCCGGGCCGGGCTCAATAATGCTTTTTTTGTTCGGCCTTGCGTTCGATGGCTTGGCCGGCGGCCTTGAGGTCCTGACCGGCGCCCTTGACCGTGTTGCAGGCGCTCAGGCCGCCGGCGAGCAGCGGAAGCGCGCTCAAAAACAACAGGGCCACGCGGATGGATTTTCGGTTCATCGGCTTACCTTTCCTTATTGATTCAATCGGTTGTTGATCACCACAGGAAGTCGGTCGGTGAGGCTGCGGGGCTTGGGCCGACGGGCGGCAGGTGGGTTGTTGGACCGTTGGAACCGCCTGACGATGGCGCGGGTGGCTTGATATACTGAAATTTCAAAAAACATTCATCTGTCCGCAACAGAATTTTGAGAGGGGAATCACCCGATGCTTGGAGAGAGCCACGATCTTTTCCATGAATTTCCCGAATATCGGGACCGCATCGCCGAACTGAAGGAGGCCGATCCCAGGTTCGCGCATCTGTACGACGACTACCATGCGGTCAACGACGAAGTGGAGCGCATCGAGCTTCAGATCGAGACGCCTTCGGACCACTACACCGAGGTCCTGAAGAAACAGCGCCTGCACTTGAAGGACGAGATTTACGCCATCCTGCGCCGGACGCGGGCGCGGGAACAACTGGTTTGAGGTCTTTCCCGCCGTTCCCAAGGTTTGACGCAAACGCCGGACGCCGTCGCGGCGCCCGGCGTTCTTGCCGCCACGGACTGGTCGCGAGGGCGAACTTGGCCAATATCTAAAGGACCGGTGGCGATTCCTTGCCGCTGGTCGAATCCGCCAATGTCGATGCCGCGATTCGATTCCGACCCCGCCGGGGCCGGTCGCCGGGCTGGCTCGGTTCCGCTGGCGTGCTTGGGAGTCGGCGCGACGAGGTCGGTGGCCGGCTAGCTTCGGCGATGGATCCGCCGCGCGCCCGCCGCAGCCAACCCAGCATTCGGCGTTCCAACGCGTCCTGCCCGGCGGGCGTCAAATCCCGGAAGATCAGCGCCCCGGTCCCCACCAGCAGCATCAATCCACCCAGGAAAGTGACCAACGGTTGCAGGAAGGCGATCATTAGCGCCGCCAGGACGACCAGCAGGATGTGTCGAATTTTCATGGGGTGTCCTCCATGGGTGGATTCTCGACCGGTCCAGGGCGGCGCGCGAGGATGATCGTACAGTTGTCGTCCGGTTGGCTGCGCTGCCGGCGAATCTCCTCCGCCAGTTCGGCCAGCAGTGTGTCCGCCAGTTCCTCAAGCAGGTGATTCGCCTGTCCCAGCAGCGCCGGCCAGCGCTGGATAAATGCCTGGGGATGGGCAAGGTGCCAGAGACCGTCGCTGGCGAGAAGATAAATCCGCCCCGGTTCCAACTCCAGGGCGCGACGGTCGTCCAACCCGCGCAGGAACAGCGGCAGGTTGCCCTCGTGCAGTTCAAACAGGTCCGCCGCGATGGCTGTGGGATAAAGCCAGGGAGCGCCCAGGGTGCTGCCCAACCCGAACGCCTGGCTGATCTGAGAATTAGCCTGGGCATGAACCCGTTGAAACCACTGCGCGCCATCCATTAGGCCGAGTAGGGCCATGTGAGTGGCCGGTACATGATCCACGGTCAGGCATTGAACTTGCCGCGTGTCCACGGCATAGACCCGCGAGTCGCCGACGTGAAACAGCAGGGCGGGGCCGTCGGGGGGAATCTCAAGCAAGATCAAGGTGCAACCGGTTTCCAACCCGGCCGCATGGAATTGCTGGCGCAACCGGTGGTGCAGCGTGTTCAGACCAGCGGAAATCGGAGCCAGGTCCGAGGTGGCCGGAAGTTCAAGCAGACCTTCGAGAGTTTTTTCGGTCGCTTCCCGGCCATGACTGTGGCCGCCCATGCCATCGAGGAGGGCCAGTCGCCGATGGCCAGTCGGCCAGTCGGGCAGGCGCAGCTCGGCTTCCTGTTCATTCCAAAGAAAACGAGCCTGTCCCTGGTCATCAACGACAAGGTAATTATCCTGATTTTCCTGGCGCCCGTGGCCGGTGGGCGAACGCAACGAACGCGCGGCGATTTCCAGGGGGGCATCGAAAGGGAGCGGCGGGAGGTGGGAAACGTCCGTGGTGTGCATTGTCTGGGGAATGGGTATCGGTTGGATCGTGGATGTTGCGGAGGCGGATTCGGTCCCGCGCGGGCGCGACCGAATCCCTTGATCGGAATCGCCCTGGCGCGTGACGGTTCATCCTCATGCTAGACTAGATCATAATGTGACTTGACACTGCCTTGTCCAATCAATCTTCGAACCATACTGACGAATTCAAGGTCATGGATCTCGAACCGCATCCTGAATCACTTGCGAAAGCCCGTGTCGCTAGCCAGTCGGCACAGACGGGAGTGGGGCGCCAGGACCCAGCGCCGGAATCATCCGGATTGAACGCGGATGGGTGGCCTCCACTGGTGGAGGACCCGGCGACGGATCCTGCTCGAACGCTCGACCTGGACGTTGAGCCCATGGTTGCGGAGGGAGGGACCGAAGCGCTCGTGGCTGGAATGGTGATTGGACCAGTCCAGCGTCAATTTCGCTTGGTGAGCGAGTTGGGCGACCGGGGGCAAATCTGGCTGGCGCGCGCGGTGGCGCCGATCCTGGACGCGGCCGAAGGCGGGTTGGAGGAGTTTCGAGCCATCAAGATTTTTCTGCCCTCGGCCAGTCCGCGAGAGGCCGATCGCGAGGACCGGGCGCTGCGGGCAGACATGATCAATTGGCGCAGCTACCTGACCCGGGTCAAGGCGCGCGTGGAACTGGCCCTGAAGCTGAACCATCCGCATATCGCCCGCGCCCATGGCTGGTGGCATGGCCCCGACGGCTGGCCGTTCGTCGAAATGGAATACCTGGATCACCAGAATGGTCACGACTTGGCGCGGTTGCTAGCTGAACAGGGTCGGAACGGATTCCCGTTCGAGACCATGCTGGAATGGCTGCGGCCGGTCGCCGCCGCCCTGGATTACGGTCGCCGCGAACACCGGCTGGCCCATCAGCACCTTGATGTCGATACGGTGTTCGTTACCGGGGAGGGAGAAGTCAAGCTGTTGGGATTCGGTCTGGCCACCGAACCGCGGGAACCGCGCAGCGTGTTGTTTAGCACGAGCAACTTGATGGAGGCACCCGGCCTGGTGGAGTCAGTGGCGGTTGAGACTACGTTCCGCCGCGACGTATTCGCCCTGGCGTTGCTGGTCTACCGGTTGCTGGTGGGGCGGAGCGCCTATGAAGCCCAGAACGGGCAGACCAACATGGTGCCGCGCCCGGCCGGGTTGACGGATGATTCCTGGCGTGTCCTGCGGCGGGGGTTGGCGTATCCGAGTGAATTGTGTCCGACCGATGCCGGGCAATTCATGCGCGAACTGGAAGCCGCGCAACAACCCGCCATGGGTGGCGCGCGCGAACGTGCCGCCGGTTGGAAGCGATGGGGTCTGGTCGGTGGTTTGGGTCTGGCGGTGGCCTTGGGCGCCTACCTGCTGGTCGGGCGTCACCCTGATGTTTCGAAGCCGGTTCAGCCAGCAGCGACCGCCGGGGCCGTCTCGTCGACGCCGGCCCCGGCGCCGGGTGCCGGTTTGACCATTTCCGCGGGGGAGGCGGAACGCGAGATCGATCAGCGCGCCTTCGAGTCCGCCAAGCGAGTGGATACATTGCTGGCGTACCGGCTTTATTTGCAGCGTTGCCCGCGTTGTGGCTACGAGGGGGAGACGCGGGCCGCGATCACGCGGTTGGAGACCCAGGAAAAAATCGGTCAACTCAGGGCCGATTTCGAAAAGTTGGTGCAGGGGTTGGAAGTGGAGGGACCCGGCGACCGGGGCGATAAAGCCCTGTCCCGGCTGGAAGCGCTGGCGGCGCTGGCGCCCGACGATCCCTTGGTCGCCGAGGGCCGGCGGCGCCTTGCGCTGGGTTGGACGGCGCTGGCGCAGGCGAGCATCAACCGGAAGGATCTGACCGAGGCTCGCAAATGGCTGAAAAAGGCTGAGGCGGTCCAGCCGAAACTGCTTGAACTGACTCGGTTGACCCAGATTTTGGAACAGGCCGAAACCGAGGAACAGGTCCGGCGACTGGATGCCGATGCATTCGCCGTCGCCCAACGCGCCAACACGCGCCGCGCCTACTGGACTTATCTTGAGCGGTGCGCGCCGACGACGTGCAGCCACCGCGCCGAAGCCGATGCGGCGCTGGCCCGGCTGGCGCCACCCTATCCCGTCTTGCGCGATCGTTTGAGCGACGGTTCGCAGGGTCCGGAGATGGTTAAGATTCCGGCGGGTGGGTTTTTGATGGGATCGCCGCCTTACGAGAAGGGTCGATACAACAATGAAACGGCCCGGTCAGTGCGGATCGAAAGACCGTTCGCCATCGGCAAGTACGAAGTGACGTTCCAGGAGTATGATCGATTCACGACGGCGGCGGGTTGGGTCCGCCCCAACGACCATGGTTGGGGCCGCGACCGGCGACCGGTGATCGACCTTCCCTGGAAAGCCGCCGTGGCTTACGCTGACTGGTTGTCGAAGCAGACGGGCGCCCGTTACCGCCTGCCCACCGAGTCGGAGTGGGAATACGCGGCGCGCGCCGGGGTAACGGCCAGCCGCTACTGGGGCGACGACCCCGACCAGGGTTGCACCTACGCCAACGCCGCCGATTTGGACGGCAAGCAGGTGTATGTCGGCTGGACGGTGATGAAATGCCATGATGGCCAGGTCCATACGGCGCCGGTAGGCGGTTATCGCAGCAACGATTTTGGTCTGCACGACATGCTCGGCAATGTGTTGGAATGGACCTGTTCGCTGTATGACGAAGATGCTCGGTCGCCGATCCAGGAATGCGAGGCTCCGGTGGGAGACCGGCCATTCGTGGTGCGCGGCGGTTCCTGGAACGACGAGCCGAATAATGTTCGATCGGCCGACCGGCATCGCGCCCGGCCCGATTTCCAGGATTATTCCCTGGGGTTTCGCCTGGTTCGGGAGTTGCCCTAGATTTTTTTCCCAACGCCGTGAGTGGATTCGGTCATGGTCGCGACCTCGTCGACCCGTGGATGGCGGAGCATCGAGTCCCTGGGCCAGGCTGCCCTCCGGTTGCCGGAGGGGGTGCTGGAGGAACTGGATTTTCTGGCGGTCGTGCTGATGAGCGCCGGTTCGATGCCGCGGGGGGAATGGCCGTTTTTGATCCGGCATACCTGGCAGCAGATTTACTTCACGGCGGTGCAGCAAGCCTATCTCTTCACGGCGGTGGGCGTGATCATCGGAGTGTTGACGGCGTTTCCCTTGATCGTGTTCCGGATCGAGGATCCCCATCTGCTGGGGCGTATCATGCACATCATGATGTATCACCAGCTCAATCCCATTTTGGCCACGCTATTCGTGGCTGGACTGTCGGGCGCGGCGATCACCGCGGAGTTGGGTGAACTCAGGGCCAACCAGGCGATCGAGCATCTGGTGGCGATGGGCGTCAACCCCCACAGCTTTTTCGTGTTGCCCCGCCTGATCGGCATGGTGGTGTCGTTGCCGGTTCTGGTGTTGTGGCTGAATATTGGCGTCACGGTTGGCGCGGCCACGATGCTGAACCTTTATCAGAATGTGTCGCCAACGGTATTTTTTCGGATGTGCCTGGCGGAACTGAGCCATGGATCGCTGGCCTTGACCGGCGGGATGGTGGTCATGCAGGCGATCCATGTCATTCTGGTGCAAACCTCGCGCGCCTTTCGGGTTGGCGCCTACGTGGATATCCCGCGGACCTTGCCGAATGCCTTCGCGCGCTCGTTTATTGGTTGCCTGATCATCACGCTGCTGTTTTCGTTGGTACGTTATGGTTGAGGCGGTGGTGCGAGTGCGCGGCTGGGTGTTGGATCGGTGGCCGGCTCCGAAACCGTTCGATTTCCAGGTCATGCCCGGCGAGTTGTGGATGTTGGTGGGCACGGTGAGTTCGGGCCGGCGCGAATTGATTTACAGTGTCGCCGGCCTGATTGAGCCGCGCGCGGGTCACCTTGAGCTGTTCGGGCATGACATCGCGCGACTGGGGCCGCGCGCTCGCGCGGCATTGCACAGCCGGATCGGCGTGGTGCTGGAGCAGCCGGGACTGGTGCCGGCCTGGAGCGTGTTTGAAAATCTGGCGCTGCTGGTGCGCTATCATCGCTTGGCGCCCCGTGGCGCGGTCGAGGACTATGTGGTGAAGTTCGTGGAGTCTTGTCGACTGCCGCGCGCGATCCTGGGTCGGCTGGTCAGCGATCTGTCGCCGCTGGAGCGACAATGGATCGGCCTGCTGCGCGCGCTGGTCATCCGGCCGCGCCTGTTGTTGGTCAGCGCCTACCTGCCCCGGGAGACCCTCGTGACAGGCTATGGCGTGTGGGCGTTTTTTGCCGAGGTGGTGGCGCCGATGCACATGGCTATTCTGGTGGACGCTGGCCCACAAGCCTTGCCCATTGACGCGGACACGCGCCTGCTGGTGATGGACGAAGGAACCTTGCTGGCGGCGGGCCCGGCGAGGGACTTGGCGCAACATCCAAACCCGGCGGTTCGAAGCCAGGTAAGGTTCGATGATGCTTGAAACCGCCATCGGCGCCCGCTATCGGCGCTACCAGCGCGCGGTCGGCCTGTTGATCCTGGTGACCCTGGGAGTGCTGTTCGCCTTGCTGTGGATGGCCAATCGCCAGTTGGGTTTTTTCAGCCATACCTATCGTCTGCACGGCTTTCTCGACAACGTCCGCAATCTCCGGCAGACCACGCCCGTCACGCTGGCCGGTTTGAAGATCGGCGAGGTGCGCGATCTGACGATCACCGATTACAACCAGATCCGGATCGAATTGATCCTTTATCGCGAATACCAGTCCCGCGTTCGCGCGGACTCGACCGCGCGGATCAAGACCGATGCGCTGGGAAACGCGACCGTCGAACTGAACATGGGCGATCCAGCGCGGCCGATGTTGGGGGATGGCGCGGTGATTCCGTTCCAACGTGCTCCCGATCTGGAGGCTGTCATGCACCAGGCCCAGGAACAACTGGGGCAGATCGGCGTGGTCCTGGCCAATGTCAAGGCGATCACCGACGAATTGAAGCAGCCCGAGGGCGCCCTGCT
>JAXMFY010000023.1:0-45479 GCA_046347555.1 Candidatus Competibacteraceae bacterium
TGATCTGACCCTTGAAGACTCCCTGCAACGGTTCGAACGTGGCGTCGCCCTGGTGCGAAGCTGTCGGAATACCCTGCGGGAAGCCGAGCAAAAAGTGGAGCAGTTGATCGAACGCGACGGTCAATTGGAAACCGCGCCGCTTACCCTGTTGGCGGGTTGACGCCGATGACGATGGAATGGATTGGGAATTATCAGACCCGCGCCAAATGGGCGCTTGACCAACGGCTGCCAGCGGCCGACATTCATCCCAGCGCCCTGCATCGCGCCATGCGCTACGCCGTGCTGGGCGGCGGCAAGCGTATCCGTCCGGTGTTGGTTTACCTGAGCGGCGCGGCGGTCGACGCCACGCCCGAGGCGCTTGACGGCCCCGCCTGCGCGGTGGAATTCATCCATGCCTATTCGCTGATTCACGACGATCTGCCGGCCATGGACAACGACGACCTGCGCCATGGTCAACCCACCTGCCACAAGACCTTTGGCGAGGCGTTGGCGATCCTGGCGGGCGATGCTTTGCAAGCGCTGGCATTTCAGGTGCTTGGTCAGGACACCGCGATGGTGGCCGATCCGGCCATCCGTCTGCGGATGCTTGGAGTGCTGGCGCAAGCCGCCGGCTCTCGCGGCATGGCGGGCGGTCAGGCCATTGATCTGGCGGCGGTCGGGCAGGCGCTGACCTTGGCCGAACTGGAAAACATGCACATCCACAAGACCGGTGCGTTGATCCGCGCCAGCGTACTGCTGGGGGCGCTCAGTCAGCCGGTGGTCGAACCGGAGGTGCTGGAGCGATTGGATCACTACGCCAAATGCATCGGATTGGCCTTCCAGATTCGCGACGATATCCTCGATGTGATCGGCGACGCGGCGACGCTGGGCAAGAATACGGGGGCGGATCGGGCGCTCGCCAAGCCAACGTATCCAGCGTTGCTGGGGCTGGAAGGTGCCCGCGAGCACGCCCGCGTGTTGCATGAGGAAGCGCTAGCCAGTCTGCGGCCGTTGGGATCCGAAGCCGAACCGTTGCGCCGGATCGCCTCCTATATCGTGGAACGCGCGTATTAATCGTCACGCGCCCTAACCTCGATCCCGTCCCGGCCTTGCCCCTGGTACCGCGAACTGGCACAAACCTCCCCGCCCACAATGACTACCGGATTTGCCTTCCCATTGCTGGAACAGATTGATACCCCCCTGGATCTGCGCGCCCTCCCGGAGGCGCGATTGCCGGCTTTGGCGCATGAATTGCGCGAATTTCTAATCCAGGCCGTGGCCAGAACCGGTGGCCATTTCTCCTCCAACCTGGGCGCGGTCGAGCTGACCATCGCCCTGCACTACGTGTTCGAAACGCCCGAGGATCGGCTGGTCTGGGACGTGGGCCATCAAAGCTACCCACACAAGGTTTTGACGGGGCGCCGAACCCAGATGGACACCCTGCGGCGCAAGAACGGCATCGCGGGTTTTCCCAGGCGGTGCGAAAATCCCTACGATACGTTCGGGGTTGGCCACTCCAGCACCTCGCTGAGCGCCGCCCTGGGCATGGTCATCGCCGCCGAACGGGCCGGCAGCGATCGCCGAGTGGTCGCCGTGATCGGCGACGGGGCGATGACCGCCGGTATGGCTTTCGAAGCCCTGAACCATGTAGGCCATCTCAAAAGCGACTTGCTGGTCGTGCTCAATGACAACGAGATGTCAATCTCACCCAACGTGGGCGCGCTGTCGGCGCATCTGACCCAACTGTTGTCGAGCCGTTTTTTTTCCACAGTGCGCGAAGGCGGCAAGAAGGTGCTGAGTCATATGCCGCCGATGCTGGAAGTCGCCCGCCGCGCCGAGGAGCAGGTCAAGGGGCTAATCGCGCCGGGCGGCACCCTGTTCGAGGAACTGGGCTTCACCTACTTCGGGCCGGTGGACGGTCACGACTTGTCCGCCCTCGTCCCAACCCTGCGCAACCTGCGGGCCCTCAAGGGACCACGCCTGCTGCATGTAGTCACCCGCAAGGGCAAGGGCTACCAACGGGCCGAGGACGAGCCGGTGGGTTACCACGGAGTCGGGACGTTCGACCCGGCGCACGGGCTGAAACCCGCCAAGACGGGAGGCGGGCTGACCTACACCCAGATATTCGGTCAATGGCTGTGTGAGATGGCTGAGCGGGACGGACGACTGATCGGCATCACTCCGGCGATGCGGGAAGGCTCCGGGCTGGTCGAATTCTCCGAGCGATTCCCGGATCGCTACTTCGATGTCGCCATCGCCGAGCAGCACGCGGTCACGCTGGCCGCCGGCATGGCCTGCGATGGCCTCAAGCCGGTGGTGGCGATTTATTCCACCTTTCTGCAACGCGCCTACGATCAACTGATTCACGATGTCGCGTTGCAGAACCTGCCGGTATTGTTCGCCATCGACCGCGCCGGACTGGTGGGGCCGGACGGTCCGACCCACGCTGGCAGCTTCGATTACAGTTATCTGCGCTGTATTCCCAACATGGTGGTGATGGCGCCGGCCGACGAGAACGAATGCCGGCAAATGCTTTACACCGGCTTCCGGTTGAACCAGCCGGCGGCGGTGCGCTATCCACGCGGCCCGGGGCCTGGCGTGGCGTTGGAGCGGGAAATGCGGACGCTGCCAGTGGGCCGGGCCGAAATTCGCCGACGGGGCCGGGAACTGGCGCTACTGGCGTTTGGCAGCATGGTCGCCGTCGCCGAGAGGGTGGCGGAACGACTGGACGCCACGGTGGTGAACATGCGTTTCGTCAAGCCACTGGATGAGGCCACGGTGGTGCAAATGGCCGCCGAGCATCGTTGGCTGGTGACTCTGGAAGAGAATGCGGTGGCCGGTGGGGCGGGCAGCGCGGTGAACGAGTGCCTGGCGGCGCGAGGCATTCCGATTGCGGTGCGTAACCTCGGGTTGCCGGATCGTTTCGTGGAGCAAGGCGAACGGGGGGAGTTACTGGCCGAATGGGATCTGGACAGCGTCGGCATCCTGCGACGGCTGGTGGAATGGGGCATGATCACCGCGCCAACGCGAGTTGATGCCTGAGTGAAATAATCGGGAATTTACCGCTGGATCGACCATCCAATCGCTGGGTGGGTAGCGATTGGAACCCCCAGTGACCGGGTGGAGTGGCGCCGGGTGCTGGGTCTTGAACGAAGGCGCACGCGCGCCGCTGAGAGGATTGCATGCAGCCATTGACGATAAGTTCCGCGGCCCTGTCCACAGTGGTCCATATTCCCGACGTGCAAAATAGCGCCGATACTCGCCGGCTGGCCATCAACAAGGTCGGGATCAAGGATATCCGTCATCCAGTCAAGGTGCGCGACCGAGGCGGCGGTGAGCAGCACACCATCGCCACGTTCAACATGTACGTAAATCTGCCCCATAACTTCAAAGGTACCCACATGTCCCGCTTCGTGGAGATTTTGAATGTGCCCGGGCGCGAGATTTCGGTGGATTCCTTCAAGGACATGTTGACAGAGATGACCGAGCGACTGGAAGCCGAATCGGGTCATATTGAAATGACCTTCACTTATTTCGTCACCAAGGCGGCTCCAGTATCCGGAGTCGAGAGTCTGATGGATTACGAGGTCACGTTTGCCGGCGAAATCCGCAACAGCCAGCCCGCCATGAATCTTAGAGTGGTGGTGCCGGTGACCAGCCTGTGTCCCTGCTCAAAGAAGATATCTCGGTACGGCGCGCACAACCAACGTTCCCACGTGACGGTCAATGTCCGCACCCGGGGGCTCATTTGGATCGAGGACCTCATCGACTTGGTGGAGAAGGAAGCATCCTGTGAGTTGTATGGGCTGCTCAAACGGCCCGACGAGAAGTACGTGACCGAGCGGGCCTATGAGAATCCCAAATTTGTCGAGGACATGGTGCGCGACATCGCCGCCAGGTTGAACCGGGACGAGCGGGTAGCGGCCTATGCGGTGGAGTCGGAGAATTTCGAGTCCATTCACAACCACTCCGCCTATGCCATGATCGAGCACGACAAGGAAGCAGGGGAAACTGCCGCGCCGTAGCCAGACCTGACGGCGGGTTTCGGGCAACAAAAAAGCCGTTCCACCGAACGGCTTTTTTGTTGGGATGGGTGGTGGGCGATGCTGGGCTCGAACCAGCGACCCCTACCGTGTGAAGGTAGTGCTCTCCCACTGAGCTAATCGCCCATCGAACGAGTTTTTGATTATAAGGGCCCCGCGCCAGGCTTTACAAGCCTGGACACTGAGACAAGCGGAGCCTATTGCGCCCGCGCTTTTTCCGAATATCCATCAAATGTCTGCAAAACACAGACAGGGTGGATGGATAAACCATCACCCATATAAATCAACCCGTCAAGCCGACATGGCGCAATTGCCATGGCCTGGCCGCCGATCTACAGATATTGCACCTCAATGATTTCGTAGGTTTTGGTGCCGCCTGGGGTTTGGACGTCGACAACGTCGTCGGCGAATTTACCAATCAGCGCCCGGGCAATCGGGGATTTGAGGGAAATCTTACCCTCCCTGAGATCAGCCTCGTCCTCGCCGACGATTTGATAGCGCCGTTCTTCCTCGCTTTCCATTTCGCGCAGCAAAACCGTGGCCCCGAATATCACCTTGTCCGAGGATGGGAAGGTCGTCACGTCGATGACCTGCGCACGCGCCAGCTTCGATTCGATTTCGGCGATCCGACCCTCGGTGAAGCTTTGTTGCTCGCGCGCGGCGTGATATTCGGCGTTTTCCTTCAAGTCGCCGTGGGCGCGAGCCTCGGCGATGGCGGCGATGATCCGCGGCCGCGCCACCGTCTTGAGTTCCTGAAGTTCGGCGCGCAGTCGAGCGGCGCCGGTGACGGTCATCGGTACTTTCTGGGTCATGCGTGCAGTTCCCGGTGCAAGTCTTGCAGGCAGTTCACGGTGGCGTTGTCAAGTTCGCGCAGAGCCTGGCAGGTCGCCCGCGCGGCGGCGAGCGTGGTGGTGTAACTGACTTTGTGCATCAGCGCTTCGCGGCGGATCGAAAAGGAATCCGCGATAGCTTGCTTGCCTTCGGTGGTATTGACGATGAGGGCGATCTGGTCGTTTTTGATCAGGTCGACGATGTGGGGGCGACCCTCGCCAACCTTGTGGACCGTTTCGCAATCGAGACCATGGGTGCGCAAGGTCGCCGCCGTACCCTTGGTGGCCATCAGGCTGAACCCGAGTCGTCCCAGGTCGCGGGCGATTTCCACCAGCTTCGCCTTGTCAGCGTCGCGCACGCTGAGGAAAGCCCGGCCACCGCGCGGCAACTGATCGCCGGCGCCGAGCTGGGCCTTGGCGAAGGCTTCGCCGAAACTGCGCCCAACCCCCATCACTTCACCGGTGGACTTCATCTCCGGCCCCAACAGAGGATCCACGCCGGGGAACTTGGCGAAGGGGAAGACCGCTTCCTTGACCGAGTAATAGGCGGGAATTATCTCGCCGGATATACCTTGAGCGGCCAGTGACCGTCCGACCATGCACCGAGCCGCGATCTTGGCCAGCGGCCGGCCCGTGGCCTTGGAGACGTAGGGCACCGTTCGGGACGCGCGGGGGTTGACCTCCAACACATAGATATCCTCGCCCTGGATGGCGAACTGCGTGTTCATCAGCCCAACCACGCCCAACTCCAGGGCCATCGCGCGCACCTGTTCGCGCAACCGGGCCTGAATCACTGGATCGAGAGAATAAGGTGGCAGCGAGCAGGCGGAATCACCCGAATGGACACCGGCTTCCTCGATGTGCTCCATGATGCCCCCGATGATGACCTCGCGACCGTCGCTGAGCGCGTCGACATCCACCTCGACCGCGTCGCTGAGAAAGCGATCCAGCAACACCGGCGAGTCGTTGGACACCTGAACGGCTTCCCGCATGTAGCGGCGCAAATCTTCTTCCTGATGGACGATTTCCATGGCCCGACCACCCAGCACGTAGGAAGGTCGGACCACCAGTGGATAGCCGATTTCCCGGGCCAGCCGGACCGCCACTTCCGGTTCGCGAGCAGTGCGGTTGGGCGGTTGCAACAAGCCGAGCCGCTGGATCATCTGCTGGAACCTTTCGCGATCCTCGGCGCGATCGATGGCGTCCGGGCTGGTTCCGACAATCGGCACGCCGTTGGCTTCCAGCGGCCGGGCCAGTTTCAGCGGCGTCTGGCCGCCGAACTGGACGATCACACCCGCGGGTTGTTCCTTGCGCACGATCTCCAGCACGTCTTCCAGGGTCAGCGGCTCGAAATACAGGCGGTCGGAGGTGTCGAAGTCGGTGGACACCGTTTCCGGGTTGCAGTTGACCATGATGGTCTCGTAACCATCCTCGCGCAGCGCCAGGGCAGCGTGGACGCAACAATAGTCGAATTCGATCCCCTGACCGATGCGGTTGGGACCACCGCCCAGCACCATGATCTTGGTCCGGTCGGTGGGCTCAGCCTCGCACTCTTCCTCGTAAGTGGAATACAGATAGGCGGTGCTGGTGGCGAATTCGGCGGCGCAGGAATCGACCCGCTTGTAGACCGGATGCACGTCCAACTCCTCGCGCAACCGGCGGATCTCGGTTTCGGCGACGCCGGCCAGCGTCGCCAGTCGGCTGTCGGAAAAGCCTTTGCGCTTGAGGAAATACAGCCGTTGGCGATCCCGCAGGGCCGCCGGCCCGAGTGCGCGCGTCTCGCTAGCGATCCGGACCAGCTCCTCAAGCTGGGCCAAAAACCAGGGATCGATTCGAGTCAGTTCGTACAGGGTCTCGACCGAATAGCCCAGCCGAAAGGCTTCGGCGACAAACCACAACCGCCGGGGACCGGGCATGCCCAGTTCGTGCTTGAGAATCAGGTGGGGATCGGGATTCTCTCCATCGAGGATTTCGTTGAAACCGTCGGTCCCGATTTCCAGACCCCGCAGCGCCTTCTGCACCGATTCCTGGAAGGTGCGGCCGATGGCCATCACCTCACCGACCGATTTCATCTGGGTGGTCAACCGCGGATTGGCCTGGGGGAATTTTTCGAAGTTGAAGCGCGGCACCTTGGTAACCACGTAGTCGATGCTCGGCTCGAACGAGGTGGGAGTGCGGCCGCCGGTAATCTCGTTTTTAAGCTCATCAAGCGTGTAACCGACCGCCAGCTTGGCTGCGACCTTGGCGATGGGGAAGCCGGTGGCCTTGGACGCCAGCGCCGAGGAACGGGACACGCGAGGATTCATTTCGATGATCACCATCTGCCCGTCGTCGGGGTTGATGGCGAATTGGACGTTGGAGCCGCCAGTGTCCACGCCGATCTTGCGCAACACCGCCAACGAAGCGTCGCGCATGATCTGATATTCCTTGTCGGTGAGGGTCTGGGCCGGGGCGACCGTGATGGAGTCGCCGGTGTGGACGCCCATCGGATCCAGGTTTTCGATGGAGCAAACGATAATGCAATTATCGGCGCAGTCCCGCACCACTTCCATCTCGAATTCCTTCCAGCCCAGCACCGATTCCTCGATCAGCACTTCGCTGACCGGCGATAGGTCGAGACCGCGCTCCAGAATTTCCACCAACTCCTCACGGTTGTAGGCGATGCCGCCGCCGCTGCCGCCCAAGGTGAAGGAGGGCCGGATGATGGTCGGAAAGCCGATTTCGTGGTGCCGGGCCAGCGCCTCCTCCAGGGTGTGGGCGATCACCGAACGCGGAGTTTTCAGGCCGATCTCATGCATCGCCTGGCGGAATCGGTCCCGATCCTCGGCCATGTCGATGGCGTCGGGCGAGGCGCCGATCATTTCCACCCCATACTGCTCCAACACGCCGTGCCGGACCAGGTCAAGCGCGCAATTCAACGCGGTCTGCCCACCCATGGTGGGTAACAGGGCGTCGGGGCGCTCGCGGGCGACAATATGGGCAACCGTCCGCCAATGGATCGGCTCGATGTACACGGCGTCAGCCATGTTGGGATCGGTCATGATGGTGGCGGGGTTGGAATTGACCAGAATCACCCGGTAACCCTCTTCCCGCAACGCCTTGCAAGCCTGCGCGCCGGAATAATCGAACTCGCAGGCCTGACCGATCACGATGGGACCGGCGCCGATGATAAGGATGCTGTGTAAATCAGTACGCTTAGGCATGACTTTACCTGGAGAAAATCCGCGGCGGCGAAGCAAACGATTTCAGCGCCGCGCGGCGACGCGAGCTTCCAATAGCGCGATGAATCGGTCGAACAGCGGCGCCACGTCATGGGGGCCAGGGCTGGCTTCGGGATGCCCCTGGAAGCTGAAAGCCGGCCGGTCGGTACGGGCGATGCCTTGCAGCGAGCCGTCGAACAGGGAGCGGTGCGTGGGACGCAGATTGGTCGGCAAGGTGGCTTCGTCCACCGCGAAGCCGTGATTCTGGCTGCTGATCATCACCCGCCCGCTATCCAGATCCAGCACCGGATGGTTGCCGCCGTGATGGCCGAACTTCATTTTGACGGTGCGCGCCCCGCTGGCCAAACCGAGTAACTGGTGGCCGAGGCAGATGCCGAAAATCGGCACGCCGATCTCCAGTAGTTCGCTGATGGCGGAGATGGCGTAATCGCAGGGCTCGGGATCGCCGGGACCGTTGGACAAGAAGACGCCATCCGGCCGCAAGGTCATAACCTCGTGGGCGGGCGTTTGCGCCGGAATCACGGTCAGCCGACAACCGCGACTGGCCAACATCCGCAGAATATTGCGCTTGATCCCATAATCGTAGGCAACCACATGGTAACGGGTGTCGCCCACCGTCGGAAAGCCGTTGTTGGCCAGTTGCCAGGTTCCTTCGCTCCAAGCGTAGGGGGCGGACACGCTGACCACCCGCGCGAGATCCATGCCCTTCAAGCCTGGAAATTCGCGGGCCAGCGTCAAGGCCCGTTCCGCGTCGGGATGATCGCCGGCCATCAGGCAGCCGTTCTGCGCGCCCTTCTCCCGTAGCAACCGGGTCAGCCGGCGGGTATCGATGCCAGCGAGGGCGATGACGCCCCGCTCGCGCAGGTAATGATCCAGCGGTTGCTGGCTACGCCAGTTGCTGGCGATGGGCGGGCAGTCCCGAACCACCAAGCCGCTGGCGTGGACGCGGGTCGCTTCCTCGTCACCTCGATTGGCGCCGACGTTGCCAATATGGGGATAGGTCAGCGTGACGATCTGGCGGCAATAGGAAGGATCGGTCAGGATTTCCTGATAGCCGGTGATCGAGGTGTTGAAAACGACTTCGCCCTGGGCGTGGCCATCGGCGCCGATGGATTCGCCCCAGAACAAACTGCCATCTTCCAGGGCCAGAAGCGCGGGTTTCCTCAAGCAAGCCTCCAAAATCGGCACGCGCAAGGAAAGAGCGGCACGGAAGCCGCTCTCATGACGCAGTGCAAAAAAACAGACCCAGACTGGCGCGGAGTCTAGCAAATCGCGCCGCCTTGCTCCAGGCACCAGGCCATCACCGACAGGTTTGTTCAGCGCAAGCCCAACACATCCCGCATGTCGAACAGGCCCGGATCGCGCCCGACCAGCCAGGTCGCGGCCCGGATCGCGCCCTTGGCGAAAGTCATCCGACTGGAGGCGCGATGGGTGATTTCGAGGCGTTCGCCCACATCGGCGAACAGTACGGTATGCTCGCCGACGATATCGCCGGCCCGCACGGTGGCGAAGCCAATGGCGGCCCGGTCGCGCTCGCCGGTAACACCCTGCCGGTCATAAACCGCGCATTGCGCCAAGTCACGGCCGAGGGTCGTGGCGATCACCTGTCCCATGGCCAGCGCGGTGCCGGAAGGCGCGTCCACCTTGTGGCGGTGGTGGGCCTCGATAATTTCAATATCCACGCCATCACCCAGCACTCGCGCCGCCAGTTCCAGCAGTTTGAAGCAGAGATTGACGCCGACGCTCATGTTCGGCGCGAACACGATGGGAATCGTTTCGGCGGCGTGGGCGACAACGATCTTCTGGTCGGCGGATAGACCGGTGGTGCCAATGACCATGGCTTTGCCCGCCGTTTGACAGACAGCCAGGTTCGCAAGGGTGGCCGCCGGACGGGTGAAATCAATGAGCACGTCGAAGCGATTACCCAATGGCGCCAGATCAGCGACGATGGGCACGTTCAACCGCCCAATGCCCGCAAGCTCTCCAACGTCGGTACCGATGGAGGGATGGTTGGGATGCTCCAAGGCCACGACGCAGCGCGTCCCTTCGGTCAAATGGCAAGCTTCGAGTAGGTGGCGGCCCATGCGGCCGGCCGCGCCGGCGATGGCGACATGAATCATGGCGAGTGTTCCTCGCTGGGGTATGGATGTGACGGCCAACGGCGTCGTGGCCGCGCTGGCCTAAAGGGGCAGCCACAAAAAAGGGCTGCGCCGCAGCGCAGCCCTGGTTTTTGGAGCGGGTGATGGGAATCGAACCCACGCCATCAGCTTGGGAAGCTGAGGTTCTACCATTGAACTACACCCGCCAAGAAATCCCGCGCGCCATGGCTTGAATCGCGGCGAACTGGCGGGGTTTGGATATTAGCGATAAAGTAGGGCCGTTGCAAGATTGACACGTTGAACCCTGGCAGCCCTCCGCAAGCCAAAACCGGGATCAATCAGGAATCCGGCAACTCTCGGGGTCCGCCATTTCCTTCAACCAGCGTGGTGGTTTGCCACGGCCCGTCCAGGTTTTCTCGGGATCATTGGGGTTGCGATACTTCGGTTTGCCGGGTCTCCGTTTACGGCTAGAATAGTTAAGAACCTCTTCCGGCGCCATGTCGACCCGCTTGGCCATTTCGACCATCTGCTCCCGAATGGCCTCGATTTCACCGGCTTTCTTTTGCTGGATGGAATGCTGGGCTTTTTCGATGAGCGCCTTAAGTTGCTCGATGGACAAGGATTCGATCAGGTCATCAATATCATTCATGGTCTACGCACCATCATTTTGTGAGTTATGGGGAGTCCGCGTCTTGAGTCACAAAGCTATTGTAGAATATTTTTTTATTTCCGCAATTATTTTCATAAAGCCAATTTGATTGGACTGGATTATCCCGAAAATCCAGCTTCTTGAGTCTCTCTGGATATGAAGTTATCTTGGTAATTGCAAAATGCCATGAATTCAGCCAACATGCAAAACGCCTCACAGATTCGATTCCAACTGGATACTCCGGATACCCCTCTCCAGTCAGGGCGTCGAATTCGCAGCTTTGTTCGCCGCGAAGGTCGCATGACCCACTCTCAGCGCCGGGCGCTGACAACCCTGTGGCAACATTTTGGCGTCGATGCCGGCACCGCGCCACTGGATCCGGCGATGCTTTTCGAGCACCATGCGCCACTGGTGTTGGAGATCGGCTTTGGCGACGGCGAAACACTGGCGACCATGGCCAGCACCGATCCGTTGATGAATTATCTGGGATTGGAAGTCCATCGCCCTGGCGTCGGACATTTGCTGCTACGCGCGGAGGCACTAGCGTTGACCAACCTTCGTATTATGTGCGCGGATGCCGTGGAGGTGCTGGAGCGGCAAATACCGGACGAGTCCCTGGACCGCGTGCAGATTTTCTTTCCCGATCCCTGGCCCAAGGCGCGACACCACAAACGGCGTTTGATTCAGGCTTCCTTTATCACGTTGTTGGTTCACAAACTCAACCCAGGTGGACAATTGCACATCGCCACGGATTGTGAGGACTATGCCCATTCCATTTTGCAACTTTTGAGCGCGACCCCCGAACTGGTGAATCGGGCGGAAGGCCATGGCTTCGCGTTACGTCCCCCACACCGGCCCTCAACCCGGTTCGAGCAGCGCGGCCTGCGGCTAGGGTATGCCATCAGGGACATTCTGTTCGCTCGGCGCGAGCGAACAGAATGGCTGCCGCGCGGTTACCAGGCGGTAGGCGCGGAGTGTTGACCTGGTCAAGAGGAGATAACGAATTTCTTGCTCGCCGCACCCTAGCCGGCTGGCGCGTTTTCACCCAAAATTACAAAGCATGCTGTCGGCGTGAATCCAGCGACGAGGCTGTCACCGCCACATATCCTGGGCCGCCTAAATCCGAACTGAAGATGGCGACGAGGTCAACTAAATGTTCTTAAAGCTTATTTTTAATATTTTTTCCCAAAAGGGCGCTTGCCCCAGGATACTGATTCTAGCTCTGGGGATCGTGGGGGGACCGGCGCTGGGGCAGGACGGGGGGAGGACTTACTCGCAACCCGAGGTTGCGGCCCTTTCGGCGGTATTGATGAACCCGGCCACGGGTGAAGTCTTGTTCGCCAAGGAACCCCATTTGCGCCTGCCGCCCGCCAGTACCACCAAGGTGCTCACCGCGCTGGTGGCGTTGGAACGCCTTGACCCCAATGCCCGGGTAGTGGTCAGCCCGCAAGCGGCCAGTGCGCCGCCGAGTCGCATCGGACTGCGGGCTGGCGAAGCCGCCCTGACCCAGGATCTGTTGTACGGGTTAATGCTGAAATCAGGCAATGACGCCGCCGAGACTCTGGCCGAGGCAGCCGGCGGTTCCGTTTTCGGATTCGCTGAATTAATGAACGCCAAGGCTTCGCAGATTGGCGCGCGTAACAGCCACTTCATGAATCCGCATGGCTTGCCGAACGACGATCATTACGTGACCGCCTACGATCTGGCGCTGATTTTTCGCCAGGCGATGAACCATCCGATGTTCGCGGATATCGTGCGTACCCGCAACGCGGCCTTGCGGATCGAATCCAGCCAGGGTCCATACAGCGACTGGCGCATGGTTCCAGTGGTTAATCATAACCGCCTCCTGGGTTCCTATGACGGAACGCTCGGCGGCAAGACCGGGTTTACCCTCAAGGCCCGGCGTTGCTTTGTCGGCGAGGTGGATCGCGGTGGGGTTCGCCTGATTGTGGCTATTCTCAACAGCCCTAATAGTGGCGCGTTGTGGCGTGACGCGCGCACGCTGCTTGATTATGGTTTTACCCATTACGGCTTGGCGCCGCCGCCCCCAGCGCGGGAACCGCTGCCGATTCTGGTTCAGCGTGAACTGGACGAGGAAGAGAACGAACAACCTGGAGTTGGCCCCACTCTGGCCGTGACGCGCGCGACGCTGGTTCATCCAGTGGCGCGAGGGGAAGCCAAACCCCTGACTCCGGATCAGCAATCTAGCGCTGTCGGAGTAGCGCCGCCCACCAGACCGGTCATCGCCGTCCGCGATCAAAAGGTTGCCAAGCCTTCCAAGGCGGTCCAGGCGGTGGCGATCCGTCCGGTGCCGGCAAGGGGGGCGGTCAAGCCAACCAAATCACTGGCCGCAGCCAAGCCGGCGATGGCGGCTCGTCCGGTGGCGGCGGTCAAGCCGGCCAAGCCGCTTGCCGTGGCCATGGCCAAGCCGACGCCTGGCAAGGTCAAAGCCGCCAAGTCCAATGTGGGGGTGCCTGGCAAACCGACCGTTCAAATGAACAAGCCAGCAACCGCCTCAGCCGCCAAGCCGGAGAAACGGGAGAACACCAAGGTCGCCGCGGTTCGCGCCGAACCCTTGACCAAGCTTCAAAAGACGGCAACCAAGCGACGGAGTTAAGGAGCGGCCTTGAAGCGGTAGTGCCTCAGATGTGGGCATGGACTAAACAATGGATTGAGCAAATGACTTGATGATCAACCCATTGCAAGGATTTCATCGATATCCATGCCCACCTTGGAAACCCCCACCAAACGTGGCCTGAGTCCAGGTGCCCAGGTAGTAAAAAGGCGATCCTCGAATCGCCTTTTTTTGTTGACCGCCAACAGCAATTATTTACGCTCGTTCAGCGGTGGAACGTCACGACGCGACGCTCCCACGTAAAGTTGCCGCGGCCGCCCGATCTTCTGATCCTTTTCGGTGATCATCTCGATCCAGTGGCTGATCCAGCCAGCGGTACGGGCAATGGCGAACATCACCGTGAACATCTCGACCGGGATCTTCAACGTGCTGTAGATGATGCCGGAATAGAAATCCACGTTGGGATACAGCTTGCGCTCGATAAAATAGGGATCGCTCAGGGCGATCTCCTCCAGGCGCATGGCCAGATCGAGGCGCGGATCGTGGCCATAACTGTCCAGCACCTGATGACAGACTTCCTTGATGATCTTGGCGCGAGGATCGAAGCTCTTGTAAACCCGGTGACCAAAACCCATCAATCGGACGCCGCTGTTCTTGTCCTTGACCTTGGCGATAAAGTTGTCGATGTTCGACACCTCGCCAATCCGGTCCAGCATCCGGATCACGGCTTCATTGGCGCCGCCGTGCGCTGGTCCCCACAGGGTGGCGATGCCCGCCGCGATCGCGGCGTAGGGATTGGTGCCCGAAGAGCCGGCCAGCCGCACGGTGGAGGTGGAAGCGTTCTGCTCGTGGTCGGCATGCAGGGTGAACAGCACGTCCATCGCCCGCTCGGCCACGGGATTGACCTCGTAGCGCTTGCCAGGGAGACTGAACATCATGTACAGCAGGTTGCCGGTATAGCTCAGATCGTCGCGGGGATAAATCGCAGGGTCGCCGATGCTGTGCTTGTAGCAGGCGGCGGCGATGGTCGGCATTTTGGCGATCAACCGACGGGCGGTGACCATGCGGTCTTCGTAGTCCTGAATATTGAGCCGGTCGTGGAAGAACGCCGACAACGAACTGACCACAGCCATCATCATCGCCATCGGGTGGGCGTCGTGGTTGAAGCCATTAAAAAAGCGGCGAAGATTCTCGCGAATTCGGTTATGGCGGGTAATGCTGGTCTCGAAAACCTGCTTCTTTTCGGCGTTGGGCAATTCTCCGTACAGCAACAAATAGCAGACTTCCAGAAAGTTGCACTGCTCGGCCAATTGCTCGATCGGATAGCCGCGGTACATCAACTCGCCCTTGTCGCCATCCAGGTAGGTGATCGTGCTCTGGCAACTGGCGGTGGACATGAAACCGGGGTCGTAGGTGAAATAGCCAAACTCCTTGGCGAGCTTGCCGATATCCACCACTGGGGCACCGTAGGTCGGCTCCAGCACCGGCATCTGCGCCACCTTTCCGTTGACATCATCTTTAAAGGTAATTGTTGTCATTGAACAGCCTCCAACATGGGTCGACGAGTCAAAAACAAGTGGGCGAACCGCTGTGATGTTTTTTTCATTGTCTCAGCGACATTCCATCCCTTAGCCGAAGCAAGGTAATCCTAACCCAGGACGCCGTGTTGCCGCAAAATTCGTGTGGCTGAAACGGAGGCAAAAGAAAAGGCATCGCACGATGCCTTTGGGTGACGGGACCAGGACGGGTTCAGGACAGGCCGTACTTGCGGCGGAAACGATCCACCCGGCCGGCGGTGTCCACGATTTTTTGCTTGCCAGTGTAGAACGGGTGCGAGTGGCTGGACACCTCCACCTTGACCAGGGGATAGGTCTTACCGTCGGTCCACTGGATGGTTTCCTTGGTGGAAATCGTGGATCGGGTGAGGAACGAGAAGTCAGTGGAAATGTCCTGAAATACGACTTCGCGGTAAGCGGGATGAATATCTTTCTTCATGAATGCCAAAACCTTCACGGTGCGGTGGGCCGATTCGCGCCGGGGTGGCGCGGGCGCGAGCCCCTGGCGGGCGACTAAGATGTTAAACTATAGCGGGTTTTAAGGTTGAACCGCAAGGTCGCGACTAGATCAACCGAGGGTGATCGCACCATGCGGTAACCGGACTGGGCTGGCCGAGGCCCTCCTGCCAACCCCTCACATAGCGCGATTGCCCTGGGTCACTCTTGCGGGGACGAGGGATTCCGGTTCCAGCGGATTACGCTGCGCTCATCCTCCTGATTCAATGCCAGGCGGATCCCCGTCAATTCGGTAGGAGCATCAGTGATTCGAGTTGTGGATCCCCGTTGATCGGCCGTATCAAGCATGCGCCTGCTATGGGTGTTCGTCGAGCGCTACCGCCTCGTTGTTGAGCACGGCGTTCATACGGTGGACATCCAGCTCATTGGTCCATTTGCCAACCACCACGGTCGCCACACCGTTGCCGATCAAGTTGGTAAGCGCCCGCGCTTCCGACATGAAGCGGTCGATACCCAAGATCAGGGCCAATCCCGCGACCGGGACGCCGCCGACCGCCGCCAGCGTGGCCGCCAGCACGATGAAGCCGCTGCCGGTGACACCGGCCGCGCCTTTTGAAGTCAATAGCAGAACGGCTAACAGGGTGATCTGCTGTATCAGGGACATTGGTGTGTTGGTCGCCTGGGCGATGAACACCGCCGCCATGGTCAGATAGATCGAGGTGCCGTCCAAGTTGAACGAATAGCCGGTTGGAATCACCAAGCCGACGGTTGACTTGCTGACGCCGAGGTTTTCCATTTTGGCCATCATGCGCGGCAACACCGATTCCGAAGAAGAGGTGCCAAGCACGATCAGCAACTCTTCCTTGATGTATTTGATGAATTTCCAAATGGAAAACCTGTGAAAGCGCGCGATCGTCCCAAGCACGACAAAAATGAAGATCAGGCAGGTTAGGTAGAACGTCCCCATCAGCTTAGCGAGCGAGGCGAGCGAACCCAAGCCGTACTTGCCAATGGTGAACGCCATGGCGCCGAACGCACCGAGCGGTGCAACTTTCATGATGAAACCGATAATCACGAAAAGCACATGCGAAAACTTTTCGATCATGTCGAACACCAGGTTGTCTCGGCCGCCCATCTTGTGCAGCGCAAAACCGAACATGACGGCGATCAACAACACTTGCAGCATTTCGCCCTTGGCGAACGCGTCGGTGAAGGTATAAGGAATGATACTCAACAAAAACTCGGTCGTGCTTTGCAGCTTGCCCGGCCCGGTGTATTGCGACACGCTCTTGGTATCCAGGGTGGCGGGATCCACGTTCATGCCACCACCAGGATTCACTAAGTTAATGATAACCAAGCCAACAATCAACGCAACGGTGCTGACTACCTCAAAGTAAAGCAGTGCGTAGCCGCCGGTTTTTCCGACCCGCTTCATGTCCTCCATCCCGGCGATGCCAACAACTACCGTACAGAAAATGACGGGAGCGATCATCATTTTGATCAGCTTGATGAAACCGTCGCCGAACGGTTTCATGGCTTCGCCGGTCTGGGGATACAAGGCGCCGAGCAAGACGCCGATGACAATGGCGACAATAACCTGAAGATAAAGCGATTTATACAGCGGTTGTTTCTTCGCGGGCTCGTTCACTGCAATCTCCTTGGTAGTATTGCTTCTTGTAGTACTTTCTATTCAAGCTGGACCGTGGGCGATTTGAACCGCCATCAAGGATGGAAAGGCATTTCTCGCCAATGCCGCGCCGAGGGGCGATCGACGCGGGCGCGCCACTCAGTCGGCCGCTAGCCCCTGGAGCTGGAAGACGTATTCAAGATGCGGACTCATTCGCAGGTTCAGGCTAACGCCCGAAGGTAACGGGCGTAGAAACCAGCGGCGATAGATGGCCCGAATCTCCCCACTGCCGGCTAACCGCTCGAAGGCTTGCTGGACAACCTTGGCAAACTCGGCGTCATCGTGGCGGAACATCAGTGCATAGTCGGCATAGGTCAGAAAATCGCCCACGACGCGATAGTCGGTTTGAGCGTCGCGCATGGCGAGCATGCCGTACAGTTGCACGTCGTCATTGATGAACGCGTCGGCTTTACCGTCCGCAAGGGTTTGAAACGACTCGTTATGATCGTTGGCGAACACAAATTGGACGGCGACATTCTGCTGTTGGGCGATCTTGGGAATCGTCTCGGCATGGACCGTGCCTTTGGTGAGCACGGCGGTTTTGCCTTGCAGCCCGCGCAACGAAACGATGCCGCTACCGCGCTTGACCAGCAACTTGGCGCCGGTGACGAACATTGTTGGCGAAAACCCCAACGTCGCGCGCCGTTCGGCGCTGGCCGTGGTGGAACCGCACTCGATATCGATGGTCCCGTTCTTGACCAAGTCAAAGCGGTTTTCGGGGGTGACCGGCACATATTGGATCTTGAGGTCTTCCTTGTGGAGATAGCGGGTCATTTCTTCCACCACCACTTCGCAAAGATCGAGCGAGTAACCGATGGGGTGATGCTGAGCATCCAGAAAGGCAAATGGCGGCGAGTTTTGGCGGTGACCGACGCGAATTACGCCAGTGGTGTAAATCTTCTGTAGAGTGCCAGAAAATGGCTCGACCGTGGGGAAGGCTGGTTGTTGTGCCCACGTGACGATGGCGACACCCAAGCTTAGGGTAAAGACCGCGAACTGAAACCATCGCGTCACCATCGCGCGAACGGATGGCGTCCAGCCTCGGTGCGTCGGGGAGATATCATGCAATGACGAGCGAACCTTATGGACACACCTGCGCACTAACTGGTTCGACTGACCCATGACCACCCTCGCTTAGCGTATTTATCTACATGGCCTTTTATCTTTAAAAAAGGCTAGCACAGTTATTCCTGCTGTCCAGCCGATCAGGGTTCTCTCCAAATACACTGAATAACCATTTAAATATAATTATCTTTATTGAAAAGGCGTTTCCCAACACAGCGGGCCACCCCCCCAACCCGCCCCACCATTTTGCATGAAATCTATCGAGAAATAATATCAGGTGGACATTGCGATGAATTACCAACCCAGGATCGGTTTCGTCAGCCTTGGCTGCCCCAAGGCTCTAGTGGATTCCGAACGGATTCTGACCCAGTTGCGGGCCGAGGGCTACGGCATCGCGCCGACCTACCCGGAGGCTGATCTGGTGGTGGTCAATACCTGCGGTTTCATCGATGCGGCAGTGGCCGAGTCGCTAGACGCCATCGGCGAGGCGCTAGCCGAGAACGGTCGGGTGATCGTGACCGGTTGTCTGGGCGCCAAAGGCAATGTCGTGCGTGACCTGCACCCCAGCGTCCTTGCAGTCACGGGTCCGCACGCCTGCGAGGAGGTGATGGCGGCGATCCACGCCCATCTGCCCCGGCCGCACGATCCGTTCCTGGATTTGTTGCCGCCGCAGGGGATCAAGCTCACGCCCCGGCATTACGCCTATCTGAAAATCGCCGAGGGCTGCAACCATCGCTGCACGTTCTGCATCATTCCCCGGTTGCGCGGCGATCTGGTCAGCCGGCCGGTCGGCGAGGTGCTGCGGGAGGCGGAAAACCTGGTCCGCGCCGGCGTGCGGGAATTGTTGATCGTGTCGCAGGATACCAGCGCCTACGGGGTGGACTTGCGCTACCGCACTGGATTCTGGAACGGCCGCCCACTCAAAACTCACCTGACCCCGCTGGCTGCCGCCCTGGGCGAACTCGGTGCATGGGTCCGGCTGCATTACGTCTATCCCTATCCCCATGTGGATGAACTCATCCCATTGATGGCGGAAGGCCGGGTGCTGCCCTACCTCGATGCCCCGCTGCAACACGCCAGCCCGCGCATTCTGAAAGCGATGAAACGACCGGCCAACGCTGACGACACGCTGACGCGCATCCAGGGCTGGCGAGAAATTTGCCCCGATCTGACCCTGCGCAGCACCTTTATCGTCGGCTTCCCCGGCGAGACGGAAGCTGATTTCCAACAACTGCTGGAATTTCTGGAAGCCGCCGAACTGGATCGGGTCGGCTGCTTCACCTACTCACCCGTCGAGGGAGCCACCGCCAACGCCCTACCCGATCCGGTGCCGGAGGAGGTCAAACAGGAACGACAGGCTCGGTTGATGACGTTGCAGGCCGGGATCAGCGCCCGGCGATTGCAAGGCAAGGTCGGGCAGGTTCTGAAGGTGCTGGTGGATGCTCACGACGAGGAGGGCGGAGCCATCGCCCGGTCCAGCGCCGATGCGCCGGAAATCGACGGAGTGGTGTATATCGAGAATGGCGCGGGGTTGCCGGTCGGCGAGTTCGCCGAGGTTCGGATTACGGACGCCGACGAACATGACTTGTATGCCGAATTATCGCGGCGCAAGGGTAAGCGCCGGGACCGCTCGTCGGCGTCAGAATAACCCACCGTGCTGGATTGATGGCGCAGCATTCACCCCCTCCCCCAACCCCCTCCCACAAGGGGAGGGGAAGTTCAACAACTGATTGTTGCGCAAGGCTCCCTCCCCCCCTTGCGGGAGAGGGCTGGGGTGGGGGGTGTGAACGGCGATCAACCCTCCGGCTTGAAATCCACATACAGCCGCGCGCCGTTGGCGCACAGCCATTGCCTGGCGCGCTCCGTTTCCGGGCAGAGGCTTTGCACGCTCAGCCAAAACCGTTTCGAGTGATCGGGGATGGCGAGGTGGACGACTTCGTGGGTCACCAGGTAGTGCAACACGAACTCGGGGGCCATGATCAGCCGCCAGTTGAAGGAGAGATTTTGGCGGGAGGAGCAGCTTCCCCAGCGGGTGCGCTGATCCATGATGTAGATCGTGCGGGGAGTGCGCTGGATTTGGCCCGCCACCACCGCGACGTGTTGCTCGATAGCGACGCGCGCCTGTTTGCGCAACCAGTTCTCCAGACTCTGCGCGGGCGAGGTGCGGGATTCGGGTCCGCGAATAATCAGCAAGCGTTCCTGCTCGAAAACGACCTTCGCGGGGCCTTGGCGGTGGGCGTGGTCCATGATCTGAACCGATGTCGGCGTGCCTCGGTAGAGAATTTCGCCGCCCGCGTGGGTGTGCGGTCGCCGTACCGGGTACAGGCGCTCGATTCGTTCCAGTTGGGCGATGATCCACTGATCGTTAGCGTGTAGAAACGCCTCGACCGCGCCGACTCTTTGTGCGGCGGGCTGCACGACTTCAACGCCCGCCGGTCCCACCCGCACCCGCAGTCGCTTCGCCGCTTTCGAGCGGATCAGCCGGTAATCCACCCGCCGTCCGGCCAGGTGAATGCTGCTCAAAATAGCCGCTTTCATGCGCGATCCGCCTTGGCGAGTTCTTCGATGGCGGGTTTCAAAAATGGGGGATCGGCGGTGTCGGGGTCGAAGCCCAAGCCGGCATAAGCGGGATTCCACGATTCGGCCAGCAGCGATTGCTCCACCCGCATTCGCCCGCCCCTGGACGCGCTCCAGCCGGGCAGGAGCAATTGGTGGTCGTGCAGGTGCGCGATCATGTTCCGGGCGCAGTCCGCCAGGAAGCATTCATCCTGAGTGGCGGCATATTCCTGCAACACGGTAAAAAGTTCGTACTCGCCGATCCGCGTGAGTACCAGGCGAGCCGGTTCCTCCTTCACCTTGGCGGCTTCATCGACGATATCTTGCAATGCCATCAGGCGCGCTTCGGCCGCCTGATCCGCTGCATCCTTGCGCTCCTTGATGCGCTGCAAGCGTTCGCCGAGCTGCCGGTAGGTGAAGCCCGGCTCCTCCTCGGCCAGTTCGGCGGTGAGCAGGGCTTCCAGCGCGGCGGCCTTGTCGGCGGGCGTGGGCAATTCGTCGAGATGGGTGACGTAATCCGGATCGATCTTGAACACCGGCAGGGCTTGGGCGATGTCGAGGAATGCCGTGTTCTCTTCGATCAGCGTCCGGGTCTTGGCCGACAGTTCGCCCAGCGTGCCCTTGTTGCCCCGTTGCCGGCGGCGGTAGGCCACATAGATGCCGCACAGCCAGTTATAAGCGTGGCGGTGCGGGTAGAGACAGGGATCGGGCGACACCGCTTCCCACAGCCGTTCCAGGCTTTTGAAATTGTGCTCGAAAATCCGGGCGGCGTCCGGGTCTTGCAGCGCTCGCAGCGCGGCGAGCAAGCAATCCCGCGTGTCGGTGATGGCGATGCCTCTGAACGAATCCAGGCAGCGTGCGACTTCGCCGGGCACGGTGGCTTTCAGCGCCTCCCAGTCGATCAACGCTTCTTCGCGGATGTTCTCGTCGAAGTTGAGGGCCTTTTCCAGATCGGCGAACACGCCGAAGAAATCCACCACTACGCCGGTGCGTTTGTTCATCGCCGGCAGGGGGCGATTGGTGCGGGCGATGGCTTGCAGCAGATTGTGGTCGCGCAGCGGTTTGTCGAGATACATGACCTGTTCGATGGGGGCGTCGAAGCCGGTCAACAGCCGGTCGCAGACGATCAGGATTTTCAGCGGCGGGCGCCAGTGGGTCCGATCATCGCCGTGGCGTTCCCGGTTCCAAACTTCCCATTGCGCCGGGGTGAGCTTGAAGTAGTCGATCAAGTCATCCTGTTTCTGCTTGCCGTAGTGGAATCGCTCCAGGTCCGGGTCGTCGTTCTGGCCTTCCGAGATGATCACGTCCGACCACTCCGGCGGCAGGCCGCGCGCCTTCAGCTTGGCGTCCAGCGCATCCTTGAAGCGGGCGCAGGCCAGGCGATCCACGCCGACCAGTTGCGCCTTGAAGCCGCTGGGGTCGGGCCAGGCCAGGAAGTGAGCCAGCATCTTGTCGATCACAATCTCGACCCGGTCGGGGTGGCGGGCCAGTTCCTTCCACTGCAAACGCTGGCGCTGGATCAGGTCTTTCGCTTCCTCGTCCTCCAGTTCCATTTCCGTGCACATCTGCTCGAAGCCGACATTCAACGCCTGCTCGTTCACGGTCAATGGCACTTTATCGCGGAGGTAATGCACTTCCAGGGTCGCGCCGTCCTTGATCGCCCGCTTGATGCCGTAGTAGCTGAGGTAGCGCTCCTGCTGGCCGTCCACCACGGGGCCGAAATCGCGGTGGGTGTTGGTTGGAATGGTGTCTATCGGAGTGCCGGTAAGGCCGAAGCGAAAGGCGTTCGGCAGTTTCACCCGCATCGTCATCGCGTAGCTGTCAGCGCTGTTGCCCTTCTGCGAGCGGTGGCATTCGTCCACTAGGGTGATGAGGTTGTCGTCGGGCAGGGGCGGCAGGTCGGCCATTTTTTGGAAGGATTGCACGGTGGTGACCAGGGTGCCGCGCCAGACCGTTTTGAGCTTGCGCTTCAGATCTTCGACGCCCAGCGCCTTTTCCACGTTGGGATAGTCGCAAGCGTCGAAATCGTCGGCGATTTGGGTTTTCAGATCGCGGCGATCCACCACGATCAGGACGGTCGGGTTTTTCAGCGCCGCCTGTCGCCGCAGCTTGTAGGCGGCGAAAATCATGGTGAGCGATTTGCCCGAGCCTTGGGTGTGCCAGATCAGGCCGGTGCGATCCTGAGCGGTGACGGGTTGGCCGATCAGCGCCAGGGTGCGATCCACGATGTCGTTGACCGCCTCGAATTGCTGGTAGCGGGCGATTTTCTTGATCGTCTTGCCGCGCCGGGTTTCGAACACCACGAAGTGTTGCAGGAAGTCCAGCACATGGCAGGGTTTCAGGCGCAGCAGGTTCTTGACCGGGATTTCCAACGGGTCGTCGGGCCGGTCGGCTTCCGGCGCGTTCCACCAGCCTTTTTGTTCGGGGTAACGGGACAACCACGGTCCCCAGGCGTCGAGATGCTGGGCGATGTCGCTCTGGCCGGCATCGTGGAACAGCACCGTGCCGTAGCGGAATTCCTGTTCGTCCGCCACCACGCAAAACACGTTGGGGGCCAGCATCAGCGGCGCCTGGCGCTGGTAGCGATGGAGTTGGTGGACAGCTTCGGTCCAGTCCTTGCCGCTGGCGAGGTAGCTTTTGTACTCGGCGATGACCAGCGGGATGCCGTTCACCAGCAACACGGTGTCGTCGCGGCATTGCCGCACGCCTTGCACCCGGTATTGGTTGGTGGCGGTGAAGTCGTTGAGGTGTTGCCGGGCGGGGTCGAATTCGATGAAGCGCACGGTTCTGGCCGGTTGGCCGGGCGTCAAAACGACGGTGGCGCCGTCGCGCAGCAGGTCGAGGGTTTCGCGGTTGGCGGTGAGTCTGTCCGGTTGGGTCAGGGTTTTGCGCAGCGCGTTGACGGCGAGTCGGGCTTGCGCTTCGGTGTGTACGTCGTCGTTGATGTCGAGGATGGCCTGAATCAGCAGCGGTTCGACCAGCGGATCGGTCAGCGGCCGGTTGAATGCGGCCATCGCCGCTTCGTCGCGGTAGGTCCAGCCCAAACCCTGGTCGCCGGGGGTGTGGCTGCCGTGTCCGGAGAGCCAGGCGATGACGGGGAGTTCGACGTAACCGGCTTCGCTCATAGTGCGCTCAGTTCCTTGGAGGTTGTACGGAAACGCCGATTAGATCGCGGTTAATACATCGGTTTTGGAAAAATCATCGCCTTTGAACAAGAGGGGTTCTGCACGTTGCTTGGCGAGGGCATAGGAAAAGCAGTCCCCAAAGTTTAGTCCGGCTGGATGCCGACCTTTGCCGTAGCGTAGCCAGGCTTGATAAGCGATTTGCGCTAAATGGGCGTCTACCGACAGTATCTCAATGTGGGCGATGTCCAGCAGGCTGGCCAGACTTTGTTGACCTGCATCTCCGCGCCGACTGGTGATGACGAGTGTGGTCTCGAACCCACCCGATTACCCACAAATCCCCTCCCCCTTGCGGGGGAGGGCCGGGGTGGGGGTAAAAACCCGCGGCAGGTTCAAAGTCGAGCTAAAACGCTCAAAATTCCGTTCATCGTCGCCGCTGTAACCCCCCACCCTAACCCTCCCCCGCAAGGGGGGAGGGAACGTTTGCTTATTATTTTGTTACTAATCAGTAAGATGAAGATGTGGGTAATCGGGTGGTCTCGAACCACGTCACGGCTGAGATCACATTGACGGAATCCGCCATCACCAATCGGCAGGCGTGCTGTTCTGCCTCGGGTTCGCCCAGCAGGATACAGAGCAGGGCGGAGGTATCGATCACCATGAGCGTTCCCTGTGCTTAGGCGGGAAGACCGTTTTCATCATAGCCGATGATTTTATCCGTGCTGCGCGGATCGAGTTCCGGTAATGCCGCGCAGCGTCGGCTAATTTCCATTATAGCCGATAGCCGTTCTTCAGGGGTTATTTCATTTTTGGCTGGTTTTTCAAGGAGCGTTTCCAAAAGAATGATAACTTCTCTATTGACAGAACGATGGTGTCTTTTAGCTTGTTGCTTTAAATGCCGATGGAGGTCTTCTGGAACATTACGCAAGGTAATCGTCGGCATAATGATTTTCTCCAATAAATTCATTTTAACATCATTAGATTGTCTTTCTGAAGCGTTATTACTTACCCTCGAACGCATCCAGTATTCCATCCGGCAGTGGCTCAAAAAAGCTCACGGGTACTTGGAAACCGCCATGAGAAAGATCAACCCGCACCTTACCGGTGAGCAGGTCGTGCATGAGGGATTTTTTGAGTTCCTGCAAAGCGGCTTCTTTTTGTATCAAGCCTCGGAGTTTGGCTTTAGCAGCAGCGATGATAGCGACGATTTGCTCTTGTTCGGGCAAAGGCGGTACAGGGAAACGAAAAGCACGTACTTGGGTTTTGTTGGTTGAGGCGAGGTTGGTTGTCCGTTTGGCGACCCGCATGAAATAGCGTTTGGCAATATCTGACTCGACCACATAGGAAAAGAAGCGGGGATCAAGTATCGTGCGGTTGGCCCGGACGCGAAAGATATGGTTTTGGTGTAGGCAATCTGGAATCTGCCCTTCCCACAACGCGCCGCGCCCCAGTTTGTCCAAATCGCCACCTTCCGTCATGAGCACGTCCCCAGCTTCCAGGCGGTAACGGTCCACCTCATCGCATCGAACCCTGACCGTTTTTACCGTGCTCAGATCGAGATGGCCGTCCTGTACGTTTGCCACGCGAAGATAGGGCAATTCCACCGACTTGAAGCCGGAGACATCCTTGCCCAAGGTGACGCCGGAGCCAACTTCCGCGACTTCACTCACCCGCTGGATTGGCCAGTGTGCGGGACGCTTATTGCTCCTTTGTCCATCCAAGCCGTGTTCGAGCAGATCGTGCAACAGCGAGTGGTCGAGGATTCGCGCCCGTTCCACCGCCTCCCGCGTCCGCTCAATCGCCGTATCCACGGCATCGAGAATGCGGGCGATGGCGGCTTGCTCGTCTATCGTTGGATAAGGAATTGCCATTGCTTGAAAAAAACTATGGCTTAAATTACTCAATCCTGTTGAACCTTCCGAGGATGCACTGAGATATGCTTGTACTTGCTCTGTACTGAGCCAGCGGTAAAAATACTCTGGAATAATTTCACTATCTAGTTTAGGTTTTGCCGCAATCAGGAAAGAGGCAAAAACAAAATCGGTGTCGTGAATAATCTTAACAGAATTTCCAATGCGTTGACGATTGCCATTTGATCCAACCATGATAGCCCAGCCTGCTGTAACACGTTTTTTCTCCACAGCCTTTGGCTTCAAACCAGAAATATAAATCAGATCATCAAGTTCTAGTCGTTCTTGCACATTGCCAATACGAATCACAGGAATAGCACCATCTCGCGGTGCAGAATGTTCTTGTTCTTTCGACCAAGAAATTCCGCGCTTGATCTCGACGGCTTTACCAACTATCACCGTATTCCAATCGGCAGGATGTGGTAGCGCATCAGTGGGCTTCATAGCCAATTTCCCGCAGCAGATTCAATAAATTGCTTTCGGCAATAGCGACCTCATTTTCGGCCTGTTGCAAAGCCCTCAGCGCCTCCCTCACCTCCACCCGTGGCTCCGGCTCAAACGTATCCACATAACGCGGGATATTGAGGTTGAATTCGTTTTCCGCGATTTCATCCAAGCCCACCACCCGCGCGTGTTTCAGCAACTCATCGGGATCGCCGTACAGCGCCCCCAGTTCGCTGCCGACCTGATCCACCTCGCGCCGGTCGTCCTCGGCGCGGCGGCGGGTCTCGGCGATGCGTTCATCCCGTTCCGCCACCTTCGCGGCGGGCTTGGCGCGCTGGCTTTCCAGCTTGCGCAACGTCGTTTCGGCCTTGACTTTCTCGGTCTGCGTCCGCAACCGCGCCAGCCCGGCCCGCGCCTCCGCAATCGTGGCATCAAGCTGGGCCAGGCGTTCGGCGTAGTTGGCGTATTCCGCCTCCAGCCGTTCGATTTCTTCCTGTTCGCGCTGGTTGATCTGCTCGCGGATGCGCTGGCTGTGCCGGGCGACCAGTTCGGGCACTTTCGCTGCGTCGCCGTAAGCGTGAACATGCACCAGCATCCGCATCACGTCCTGCGGGCGCAGTTCGTTCTGATTGGACAATTCGCGGTAATGGCGCGCGGCATAGACCAGCAACACCTGATCGTGGCGCTCCGGTGGCCGCTGCTTGCGCAAAATCAGCAAGCAAGCCGGCACGCCCGCGCCGTAGAACACGTTCAGCGGCAGCGAGATCACGGCGTCGATCAATCGCGCTTGCAACAGCGCTTGGCGGATCAAATGCTCGTCGTCGGCCTTGCGGCGCTTGATGATCGGGTGGCCGTCGTCGTCGAACTCGCCGGTTTCTTCCTCCACTTCCGGCTGTCCGCGAAACAACACCCCTTGCGGGCAGACGATGCCGGCGCGGCCGTGGTCGGTGAGCGAGGCGAGAATGTGCAGGATGAAGGCGTAGTCGCCGTAACCGGCGGGCGGCGCCCGGAACGCGGTCCCGCGCCCGAACCGCCCGAACGAGTCCTTGTAGCCTTCCTTGCCGAACACCTCCTTCTTGAGCTGGTCCTTTTTCTTCTTGTCGTCCGTTTCAATCTGTTCCGGCTTCAGCCACCAAAATTCATCCGAGAACGGAAAATTCGCCAGCACCAGCGAGAATTGGCGCACCTTGCCGTCCAGGGTTTTGAACGCCGGGTCGGTGATCGTGCTGGTTCCCGCCGCGATGCGGGCCTCCAGGCCGTGCAACACCGAATTGATCTTGCCGATGGCGGCGTTGCCCCAATTCATTTCCTGGGCGAAGTAGCGGGCCGACGTAGCGTGATGGCCCTGCTCGCGCAGGTAGTCGGCGGAATGCACCAGCATCCCGCCGCTGCCGGCGGTCGGGTCGTAGATAGTGTCGCCGGGGCGCGGTTCGAGAATGCGAACCAGGGTATCCACTACCTCGGGCGGCGTGAAAAACTCGCCCGCTTTCGCCCCGGCATCGTCGGCGAACTGCTTGATCAGGTATTCATAGGCGCGACCCAGAATATCGGGCGGCACGCTGCGATTGGACAAATCGTGCTCGTCGAAATGCTGGATCAGCGCGTGCACGACCTCGTTGGGGATCAGCTTCTTGCCGCTGGCGTCGGGCGCGGGCTGGTTCCAGTCCACCGTGAACACGCCCCGAAGTTCCTCGTTGGCGTTGGCGACGGCCCGCATGGCTTCCGTCAGCTTCTGCCCGATATTCCCGGAAACCGCCAGCACGTCGCCCCAGCGACTGCCGTCGGGGAGGGTGAAACGGTGTTCGCCGCGCGCCCGGAAGATGGCTTTCTGCGCCTCGGTGAACGCGCGGCCCTGCTGCTGTTCCAGCACAGCGATGGCCTCATCCGCCTCGTTTTCCCATTGGTCGCACAGGCGCTTGTAGAACATCAGCGACAGGATGTAGTTCTTGTAATCCTGGCCGGCGGTCTTGCCGCGCAGGATATTGGCCGCGCCCCACAGGTGGGCTTCCAGTTGCTGTTGGGTCAGACGCATGAAGGGGATGGGTCCATTGAGCCGGAAAGAGTTTCAATATCTTATCATCGGCTTCATGCTCTAAACTTTGGAAGTGGTTAGAAACCAAATCCATGCAAGGAGACCCCGATGCCCCTGACGCTCACTTCGCCGGCGTTCACCCATAACGGGGCGATGCCGGCCCGCCTGACCTGCGATGGCCGGGATTTGTCGCCAGAACTACGCTGGTCGGGCCTGCCCGCCGAAACCAAAAGTCTGGCCCTGATCGTGGACGATCCCGATGCGCCCGATCCCGCCGCGCCGCGCATGACCTGGGTCCACTGGGTGCTGTACAACATCCCGCCCACCGCGACCGGCCTCGCGGAAGCCGTGACGCCTGGCGATTTGCCGGCCGAGACCCGGCAGGGACTGAACGACTGGGGACGCCCCAACTATGGCGGTCCCTGTCCACCGATGGGTCGGCATCGCTACTTTCACAAGCTCTACGCCCTGGATACGGTATTGCCGGACTTGGGCAAACCCACCAAGGCCGCGTTGGAAAAAGCGATGAAGGGCCACGTCCTGGCCAGCACCGAACTGGTGGGAACCTATCAACGTTCGGGCTGAGCCCCATTGAACTTTTTCGGATCGCCCCTATCTTATCCATTAAGCGTAAGCCCTTACGCCTGTCCGCTTCCCTCCCTGAGCGGGCTATATCCGGTTCGCTGAACTGGATACCATATTCGCCCCGGTTCCATTCCCCCTTGTAACCGGGGCTTCTTTTTGCCCGGCGACCTTGAGAATTCCGCGGTCGGCCCCATTTCCGCGAAAGTCAATTGTGTACAATCCGGGTCAAACCGGGAGGCAACCGCATGGAATCATTGCATGGCACCACGGTGATCGCCGTGCGTCGCAACGGTCGGGTCGTCATCGGCGGCGACGGACAGGTGACGCTCGGCAACACCGTGATGAAGGGCAACGCCCGCAAGGTGCGCCGGCTGTATCAGAATAAGGTGATCGCCGGGTTTGCGGGCGGCACCGCCGACGCCTTTACCCTGTTCGAACGCTTCGAGGGCAAGCTGGAAAAGCACGGTGGCAATCTGACCCGCGCCGCCGTGGAACTGGCGAAGGACTGGCGCACCGACCGGATACTGCGCCGGCTGGAGGCGCTGTTGATCGTCGCCGATCCCAGCGTCACCCTGATCATTTCCGGCAATGGCGACGTGATCGAACCGGAACGCGACCTGGCGGCGATTGGCTCGGGCGGCGCCTACGCCCAGGCCGCCGCCCAGGCACTGTTGGAGCATACCGAGCTGGATGCCCGGACCATCGTCGAGCAAGCCTTGAAAATCGCCGCTGGCATCTGCATCTATACCAACGGGAATCTGACCCTGGAAGAACTGGCGGGCGCATGATCCAAAATTCACGCTGGACCAGCCCCCCACATTATTTTCGCCCCACCCCCAGACGGTAGCCGAGCCATGTCGGAGATGACCCCCCGAGAAATCGCCCAGGAACTGGACAAGCACATCATCGGCCAGGACGCCGCCAAGCGCGCCGTGGCCATCGCCCTGCGCAACCGTTGGCGACGGATGCGGGTGGCGCCGGAACTGCGCAACGAGATTACCCCTAAGAACATCCTGATGATCGGCCCGACCGGAGTCGGTAAAACCGAAATCGCCCGCCGACTGGCCAAGCTGGCGAATGCGCCGTTCATCAAGGTCGAGGCTACCAAGTTCACCGAGGTCGGCTACGTCGGCCGCGACGTGGAATCCATCATCCGCGACCTGATGGACATGGCGGTGAAAATGGTCCGCGAGGAAGAAACGCACAAGGTTCGCCACCGCGCCGAGGAAGCCGCTCAGGACCGGGTGCTGGACACCTTGCTGCCGCGCCCGCGCAGCGTCGGCTTCGCCAACGAACCGCCGGCGCCGGACCATTCCGCCACCCGCCAAAAGATGCGCGACCGCCTGCTCAAGGGCGAACTGGACGAGCGGGAAATCGAGATCGAGATAGCGGTGCGACCGGTGGGGGTGGAGATCATGGCCCCGCCCGGCATGGAAGAAATGACCAGTCAGTTACAGAGCCTGTTCCAAAATTTGAACAGTGGCCGCACCCGGACCCGCAAGCTCAAGGTCAAGGACGCCCTCAAGTTGCTACAGGAGGAAGAGGCGGCCAAGATGATCAACGAGGAAGAACTGAAATTGCGGGCGCTGGCGGCGGTCGAACAGAACGGCATCGTATTCATCGACGAGATCGACAAGGTGGCCAAGCGCGGCGAATATGGCGGCCCGGACGTGTCGCGCGAGGGCGTGCAGCGCGATTTGTTGCCGCTGGTCGAAGGTTGTACCGTTTCGACCAAGTACGGCATGGTGCGAAGCGATCACATTCTATTCATTGCCTCCGGGGCGTTCCATCTGGCCAAGCCCTCCGACCTGATCCCCGAATTGCAGGGCCGGCTGCCGATCCGGGTGGAACTGCACGCGCTGAGCGTCGAGGATTTCGTGCGGATTCTGACCGAGCCGGATGCGTCGCTGACCGAGCAATACGCGGCGCTGCTGAATACCGAGGAAGTCGGACTGACGTTCGCGGCGGATGGCGTGCGGCGCATCGCCGAGGTGGCCTATCAGGTCAACGAGCGCACCGAAAACATCGGCGCCCGTCGGCTGCATACGGTGATGGAGCGGTTGCTGGAAACCGTCTCCTTTGAAGCGCCCGACCGATCCGGTCAAGCGGTGACCGTGGACCGCGCCTATGTGGACGCCCATTTGGGCGAGTTGATCAAGGACGAGGACTTGACCCGTTACATTTTGTGAGGCCCGGCCATGAGCATCCGCCCGACCGAAATCAAGTTGCATCAGGCGTCCCGAACTTTGGAAGTCGCGTTCGAGGACGGCGCCCGTTTCGAATTACCCTGCGAGTATCTGCGGGTGTTTTCGCCCTCCGCCGAGGTGCGGGGCCATGGTCCCGGCACCGAAACGCTGGTGACCGGCAAAGAGAACGTGAACATCACCGCCATCGAACCGGTGGGCCATTACGCGGTTCGGTTGATATTCGACGATGGCCATTCGACCGGCCTGTACTCCTGGAACATCCTGTACGACCTGGGCCGGGATCGGGAGAGCCACTGGCAAGACTATCTGCGCCGATTGGCCGAAGCCGGCTATCAGCGCCAGGTTTGAATTCATCCTTGGATTTCGAGGCGTCCGCAATTCATGGCACCCCCCGAGACGACGCATTTTGGTTATCAAACGGTCGCCGCCAGCGAAAAGGCGCGCAAGGTGGCCGGCGTATTCGATTCGGTCGCCGGCCAATACGACTTGATGAACGATTTGATGTCGCTGGGCATCCATCGGCTGTGGAAACGCTTCGCCATCGGCATCAGCGGGGTGCGAGCTGGAGACCGAGTACTGGATCTGGCCGGCGGCACCGGCGATCTCACCAGTCGGATGTTGCCGCTGGTGGGGCCGAAGGGGTTGGTGGTGCTGTCCGACATCAACGCCAGCATGTTGAGCGAGGGCCGGCGCCGACTGGTGGACGAGGGCGCCATCGGCAATGTGGCCTACGCGCAGGTCGACGCCGAGCAGTTGCCGTTTCCCGACAATACCTTCGATTGCATCACCATCGCCTTTGGGCTGCGCAACGTGACTTACAAGGAACGGGCGCTGGCGGCGATGGTTCGCGCGCTCAAGCCGGGTGGGCGGGCGATCATTCTGGAGTTTTCGCATCCGGTCGCGCCGGGCCTGCAATCGGTCTATGACCTTTATTCGTTCACCATATTGCCGGCCTTGGGAAAGCTGGTGGTCAACGATGCCGCCAGCTATCGTTACTTGGCCGAATCCATCCGCATGCACCCCAACCAGGAGACGCTGCTGCGCATGATGGAAGTGGCGGGTTTCGAGCGTTGCCAGTATTTCAATCTGACCGGCGGCGTGGTCGCGGTGCATCGCGGCTACAAGTTTTGAACCGTGAGAACCGCCGCGTGACCCCCGCTGCCATCGCCGCCCGCCTGGAAACCGTGCTCAACTTGGTGTTGCGGCTCGATCCTGACACCCAAGCCCGGCTGGCCGCGCTGGAAGGCAGCGTCATCGCCATCGAGATGGAAGGTTTCGGGCTGACTCTCTATCTGTTGCCAGGCTCCCATGGCATTCGGGTACTGGACCAGCACGCCGACGAACCGACCGTCCGCATCCGAGGTATGCCGCTGGCCCTGGCTCGCCAATGGCGCGATCAAAAAACCGCCGGCGACGGTATCACCATCGAGGGCGACGCCGTCGTGGGACGGGAATTTCAGACCGCGCTGGCGCGGCTGGACATTGATTGGGAAGAGCCGCTTTCCCGTCTGTTCGGCGATACCGTCGCTCATCAGGTGGGCCGATTCTGGCGCGGATTCCGGGTCTGGGGCCAGCAGGCCGGTGATATCCTGCGGCGCGGTGGCGGTGAATATCTTCAATGGGAGTTGAGGGCGTTGCCGCCGCGCCCCGAGGTCGAACGATTTCTCAGCGCCGTGGACGTTCTGCGCGAGGATACCGACCGGCTGGCCGCGCGGATCGAGCGCCTGCGTCACTGGTTGGCGATCGACGATCCAACCTGATCCCACAGCTCACCGCCGAGACGCGAAAACAGCATGTTTGGTCCCGCCCAACTGTTGCGGTTGCTGCATATCAACCGAGTATTGGTGCGTCACGGTCTCGACGACATCGTGTTGGCCACTCATTTGTTCCGGCCCATTGGCTTTGTGCGCCATTTGTTGCCGTGGAACTGGGCGCCACGCCAGGAATTGAGGCTGTCGCGTGGCGAGCGCATCCGATTGGCGCTAGAGGATCTCGGTCCGATCTTCGTCAAGTTTGGCCAGATGTTGTCCACCCGCCGCGATCTGCTGCCGGATGACATTGCCTTGGAACTGGCCAAGCTGCAAGACCAGGTGCCGCCGTTCCCCGGCGAGCAGGCGCGGGCCATTGTCGAGAAAGCCTACGGCCAACCGCTGGCGGCCGTGTTCGCCGAATTCGATTCGCAACCGCTGGCGTCGGCGTCCATCGCCCAGGTTCACGCCGCCCGGTTGCGGAGTGGCCGCGAGGTGGTGGTCAAGGTGTTGCGGCCGGCCATCGAGAAGATCATCCGCCGCGACGTGGAGTTGCTGTACATCGTCGCCAGTCTGGCCCAGCGCTACTGGAAGGAAGGTCGCCGCCTCCGACCGCTGGAAGTGGTGGCGGAATACGAGAAGACCATCCTGGATGAACTGGACCTGGTGCGTGAAGCGGCCAACGCCAGCCACTTGCGGCGCAACTTCCAAAACTCGCCGATTCTGTACGTTCCCGAGGTGTTCTGGCCGGAGACGCGCCGCGAGGTGCTGGTGATGGAACGGATTTACGGCATTCCGGTGGGAGAGATCGCCGAGCTGCGCCGACGGGGCGTGGATTTGAAGAAACTATCGGCGCGCGGCGTGGAGGTTTTTTTTACCCAAGTCTTCCGGGACAGTTTTTTTCATGCCGACATGCATCCGGGCAACATTTTCGTCAACGCCGACGATCCCGCCGACCCCCGCTACATCGCGGTGGATTTCGGCATCATCGGCACCCTCAGCCCCACCGACCAGCATTATCTGGCCGAAAACTTCCTGGCCTTCTTCCACCGCGACTACCGGCGGGTGGCCGAATTGCATATCGAATCGGGCTGGGTGCCGGCGGCAACCCGCGTGGATGAATTCGAATCGGCCATTCGCACCGTGTCGGAGCCGATCTTCGACCGGCCGCTCAAGGACATTTCCTTCGGCGGGTTTCTGTTGACCCTGTTCCAGACCGCTCGCCGCTTTAACATGGAAGTGCAGCCGCAACTGGTGCTGCTACAAAAGACCCTGCTCAACATCGAAGGGTTGGGTCGACAGCTCGATCCCGAGCTGGACTTGTGGCAGACCGCCAAGCCGTTCCTGGAAAACTGGATGCGTGATCGGGTCGGACCGCTCTCGTTCATCCATCGCGTCAAATACCAGGTCCCGCGTTGGGCCGACCAGACGCCGGATTTGCCCAACCTGATTCATGGCCTGTTGCGCCGGGCCAGCGATGGCGAGATCACGGTGCGCCTGCACCGGCAGGAGATGGAACAGTTGCGCCGGGAACTGCGTCGCGCCAACCGGCGCGGTTTTCACGCGCGCGCCGGCGCGGCGCTGGTGGTCAGCGCGGCGGTCATTTTAGGGTTCGACGCACAGAACAGCGTCAGCCTGTGGCAGGCGCCGCTGGCGAGCTGGTTGCTGGGTGGGATTGGGATCGGCCTGTTGCTCGGCGCCTGGCCGACGGAGGGTTGAGCGTTTTACGACCGCTGCAACGCGGCTTCGACCTCGTCGCGCTTGGCGCGGCCGCACAGAAGCTCGATCAAGGTCAGGGCAAAGTCCATCGCCGTGCCCGGTCCACGTGATGTGATGAAGGTTCCATCGCGCACCACGGCGGAGCTACTCAGCTTGACGTCGGTTCGGCCATCCAGAATGCCCGGATAGGCGGTCACTTCACGGCCGTTGACCAGACCGGCGCTGACCAATACTTTCGGCGCGGCGCAGATGGCCGCCACATAGCGGCCCTGTTCCGTCAGCCGCCGCAACAGCGCCGCAATCCGTCGATCGGCCTCCAGCCGCTGGGCGCCGCCCAGACCGCCCGGCAATACCACCAGGTCGAAATCCTGATCCAACACTGCGTCCAGGGTGGTTTCGGGCAGCAGCACCACGCCCCGCGACGCAGTGACCGGGCCGGCTTCCAATCCCGCCACCGTCACGGTGATGCCCGCTCGGCGGAACAGGTCGATAAGGGTAACGGCTTCCAGTTCCTCGCAGCCTTGGGCCAGGGGAACGAGTACGGTGGTCATGGACGGTGTCTCCTCCAGCGGGCGTGGCAAGAAACGCTCAGCCGTTCTTGCGGGTTTGCAACAGGGTCATGCCCTTGAGCAGATTCAGGGCTTCGTACAGGGGGTAGTCGCTTTGGGTCGAATCGCTCTCGGCGCCGGTGATCCGGGCGTCGGGCGGGCCATCGGCCGGAACCTTGCCGTCATTGCGCAGATGGCCACTCAGATCAGCCTCCTTGACGGTGTCCGAATCGGTGCCCTCGGCGCTGGTCGCGACCTTGAACGGCTTGAGTTTGATGTCGGGTTCGATGCCCTCGGCCTGGATGGAACGGCCGTTCGGCGTGTAGTAGCGAGCGGTGGTCAGTTTGACTGCGGTGCCGTTGCCTAGTGGCAGGATAGTCTGCACCGAACCCTTGCCGAAGGTACGCTCACCCAGGATGAGCGCCCGATGGTGGTCCTGTAGCGCGCCAGCGACGATCTCCGAAGCCGAGGCGGAACCGCCGTTGACCAGCACTACCAGCGGCGCACCCTTGAGCAAGTCGCCCGGAGTCGCTTTGAAACTCTGGTCCGAGCCATTGCCGCGCCCCTTGGTTTGGACGATGGCGCCCTCCTCCAAAAAATCGTCGGCGACATCCACCGCGCCGTTCAGCACCCCCCCCGGATTGTTGCGCAGATCCATCACCAGGCCCCGAAGCGGTCCCTTGTTCTGCTGCTCGATTTCCTGCATCGCCTGCCGCAGGTTCTGGGCGGTCTTGGCCTGAAACTGGGTAATGCGCAGATAGCCGAATCCTGGCTCCAGCAAGCGGCTCTTGACGCTCTTGACCTGGATCACTTCCCGGATCAGCTTGATCTTGAGCGGCTTGCGCATACCCTCGCGCACGATGGTTAGGGTGATCGCCGTGTTCGGTTTGCCGCGCATCCTCTGGATCGCGTCCAAGAGCGACATGCCCTTGACCGAGACGTCGTCCAGCCGGATGATCAGATCGCCAGCGCGGATGCCTGCCCTTTGGGCGGGCGTGTCGTCGATCGGGGCGATGACCTTGAGAAAGCCGTTTTCTTGGCCAACCTCAATACCCAGGCCGCCGAATTCGCCCGAGGTACCAATCTGCAGGTCCTGAAACGCCTCGGCGTCCAGGAACGCGGAGTGCGGGTCCAGATTGCTCAACATGCCGCGAATGGCGTTTTCCAGCAGATCGCGGTCCTTGACCGGCTCAACGTAATCTTCCTTGATCGCGTCAAGCACGCCGGTGAACGTGCGCAGTTCGTCCAGGGGCAGTTTGTTTTCCGGCGACGTTTCCTTTTCGGCCCAGACCGTATGCACCGCCGTCAGCGAAACGCCCGCCAGAAAACTCAACGCCAACGCCAAACCGTGTCGGATTGCGGCACTCATTAGCTTACTCCGGAAACCATTTTTGATTGCGACTAGGGGATAATTGGGAATATTTAGCCCATTCCTTGGGTAAGACAACGGAACGCGCTCAAAAATCACGGCGTGCTTGAGAGAAATCGATGCGAATGGAGGCGATTTTGGAGAAACTCCCGCGCGCCGGCTGGAAACCGACGCGTGGGGCGACGCGAATGTGGGAGTGGGTAAAATTCCGTTTATTTGGCCTTACCCTGATTGGCGACGGCGTCCATCAGTTTCTTCAGTTCCTCGGGATCGGCGAGATACTGACCTCCCTTCTTGATCGGTCGCAGGTTGGCGTCGAGCTCGTAGACCAGGGGCACGGCGGTGGGAATGTTGAGGGCCACGATTTCATTGTCGGAAATGTCGTCGAGGTACTTGACCAGCGCCCGCAGGCTGTTGCCATGGGCGGCGATCAGCACCCGCTTGCCGGAGCGGATGGTCGGCACCAGGACATCGTGCCAGTAAGGCAACACCCGGTCGATGGTGGTCTTGAGGCTTTCGGTGGCTGGCAGTACCCGCGGATCGAGACCGGCGTAGCGCGGATCGAAGGCTGGGTGGCGTGAATCGCTCGGTTCCAGCGCCGGCGGCGGGATATCGAAACTACGTCGCCAGACCTTGACCTGCTCCTCGCCGTGCTTGGCGGCGGTTTCGGACTTGTTCAGACCCGCCAGGGCGCCATAGTGGCGCTCGTTGAGCCGCCAGCTCCGGTGCACCGGAATCCACGCCAAGTCCATTTCATCCAACACGGTCCACAAGGTGTGGATGGCGCGCTTGAGCACCGAGGTATGGGCCACGTCGAAGACATAGCCTTCCTTCTTGAGCGCCTGACCCCCTTTCCGGGCTTCTTCGCGGCCCTTGTCGGACAGATCCACGTCCACCCAGCCGGTAAAACGATTTTCCATATTCCATTGGCTTTCGCCGTGGCGGATGAGCACGATTTTATACATGAGATAAAAACCTCCTCGTCGTTCAGCGGGGTTTGTTGTCGTTGTCGAATCCGGCGCGGGTTGTCCGGACCGCATGGAATTTTGACGCTGGAATCATACGCCCGGCCAGCCGATTGTGCCAGCCACGCCCTGGGTTGGCGGGTCAATCACGTCGTGACAGGCGGTGGCGGAGAAACCCAAGCCCCCCGCCAGGTTACAATTTGAACGGTGGTAGCACGCCCGCCGGCAGCTTGCCCTGCAAGCCACGCAACATCTTCATCATCCCGCCGCCCTTCATTTTCTTCATCATGCGCTGGGCCTGATCGAACTGTTTCAACAACCGGTTCACGTCCTGAATCTGGTTGCCGGAACCGGCGGCGATGCGGCGCTTGCGCGAACCCTTGATGATATCGGGAAACCGGCGCTCCTGCGGAGTCATCGAGTTGATGATGGCGATCAGCCGCCTGACCTCCCGATCGGCCGCCTGATCCTTGAGCGTCCCCGCCGCCGCGTCGAAGCCCGGCATCTTGTCCAGCAGGCTGGCGATGCCGCCCATCTTCATCATCTGTTCCATCTGCTCGCGAAAATCCTCCAGATCGAAGCCCTTGCCCTTCTGGACCTTTTTCGCCAGTTTGAGCGCCTTTTCCTTGTCGACCTTGCGCTCCATCTCCTCGACCAGGCTCAACACATCACCCATGCCGAGAATGCGGGAAACCACCCGGTCAGGAAAGAACGGTTCCAGCGCGGTGGTCTTCTCCCCCACGCCCAGAAACTTGATCGGTTTACCGGTGAGTTGGCGAATCGACAGCGCCGCGCCGCCGCGGGCGTCGCCGTCGGTCTTAGTCAGCACCACCCCGGTCAACGGCAGGGCGGCGTTGAAGGCCTGGGCGGTGTTGGCAGCGTCCTGGCCGGTCATGCTGTCCACCACGAACAGGGTTTCGACAGGATCAAGGGCAGCGTGCAACCGCTGGATCTCTGCCATCATTTCTTGATCCACGTGCAGGCGGCCAGCCGTGTCCGCGATCAGCACCTCCACGCCGTGGCGGCGGGCGTGGTCCAGCGCCTGGCGAGCGATAGCTTCCGGGTCCTGATCGGGCGCGCTGGGAAAGAACTCCACGCCCACTTCGCCAGCCAGCTTGCGCAACTGCTCGATGGCGGCCGGTCGGTAAACGTCGCAACTGACGACCAGCACTTTCTTGTGCTGGCGCTCCCCGAGCCAGCGAGCCAGCTTGGCGACGCTGGTGGTCTTGCCGGAGCCCTGTAAGCCCGCCATCAGCACCACCGCCGGCGGCTGAACCCGCAGGTTCAACTCGGCGTTGGCCTCGCCCATGACCCGGATCAATTCCTCGTTCACGATCTTGATCAGCACCTGGCCGGGCGTCAGGCTGAGCAATACTTCCTGACCCACCGCTCGCTCGCGCACTCGGGCGATGAAGTCCCGCACCACCGGCAACGCCACGTCCGCTTCCAGCAGCGCCATGCGCACCTCGCGCAGGGCGTCCTTGATGTTGTCCTCGGTCAGGCGACCCTGGCCGCGCAGATTCTTGATGGTGCGCAACAGGCGCTCGCTGAGATTTTCGAACATGTGAATTAACCTTGGCTTGGGTCGGAGTGGACCCGTTATATATACAGCATCGAACACGGCCCGGCGAACCCGAAGCGACGACCCGCTTCAAGCCGGCGGCGTTCCATGCCATGATTGGCCGCAAGGGAAAATCATTTTGTGGAATCCATGATGAACGCGGTCATCGGCGGCCTGGCCGTCCTGCTCTATCTGCTTGCCGGCGGTTGGCTCGCCGCCCGCCTGGCGCGCGCCGGGGCGGGTTCGGCCGGCTCCAAGGGCGGTCCGCTGGCGCTGGGCTGGGGCGCGGCGCTGTTGCACGCCATGATCCTGGCCCAGACCGTGTTCCAGCCCGCCGGGCTAAATCTCGGTTTCTTCAATGCCTTGTCCTTCACCGGCTGGCTGATCGGCGTGGTGTTGCTGGCGGCGGCCATGGTTCGGCCGGTCGAAAATCTCGGCATTGTGGTACTGCCCTTCGATGCCCTGGTGCTGGTTTTCGGTTTGCAGTTTCCCGCCGAGCGCATCGTCGCTGATCCCCACCAGTGGCCGCTGGAACTGCATATCCTGATCGCCATCCTGGCTTATTCGCTGCTGGCGCTGGCGGCGGTCCAGGCGATCTTGCTCGCGATTCAGGATCACCGCCTGCGCCACCGCCATCCGGGCGGCTTTCTGCGCGGCATCCCGCCATTGACCGCGATGGAATCACTGTTGTTCCAGATGATCGGCGCTGGTTTTATTCTGCTCAGCATTACCCTGGTCAGCGGTCTGTTCTTCCTGCACGACCTGTTTGCCCAACACTTGGCGCATAAGGCAACGCTCTCGTTCGTGGCTTGGGGCGTGTTCGGGGTATTGCTCTGGGGTCGTTGGCGTTTCGGCTGGCGGGGCCGCACCGCCATTCGCTGGACCCTGAGTGGCTTCGCTTTTCTGGCGCTGGCCTATTTCGGCAGCAAACTGGTGCTGGAACTGATCCTGCGACGCTATTGATCGCGCGGCGCGGGCGCGATGGCGCAGCGCCGCTCCAGCCATTCCACGCATCCCATCCACAGACCGTGGACGACAACCCAACCGATCAGCAGCACTGCTTGGTAGGCGGGTGATAACCGGACCGCCAGCAGCGCCGACCCAGCGCAGGCCAACATCAGCGCGTATTCCGCCAGCACGGTACGGCGGTGCCCCCAACCGAGCAATACCAACCGTTGATAATAATGGGTCCTATGCGCTTCCCAAAACTTCTCACCGCGCCACAGGCGACGCAGCAGAGTCACGGTGGCGTCGGTGATGAACGGCGAAAACACCAGCAACACCACCCAGAACGGGAACAGTTCACCCCTACTTCCCCATAGGCCGCAAGCCGCCACCAAGAAGCCCAGGGCGGTGGAGCCGGTGTCGCCGAGAAAAATTTTCGCCGGCGGGAAATTCTGGACCAGAAACCCGCCGCTGGCCGCCGCCACGGTTAGGCAAACCGCGGAGAACCCGGCGTCGGCCCGTCCCAACCAAGCCAGCGTGGTGAACCCAATCACCGCCATGCCACCGGCGAAACCGTCCATGCCATCCATGAAGTTGTAGAGGTTGATCATCCAGACGATGAACAGCAGGGTCGGAGGAATCGCTGCCCAGACGAGAACAGACCAGGCAAGACCGGGAAGTTCGAAACGGTCGGGAGCAAGGCCAGCCGCCAACAGGCTGACAGCGGCCAGTAGATGAACTAAGATGCGCCACTTGGCGGCGACGCCTTGGCAGTCATCGATCAGCGAAACAAACGCCAGTGGCGCCAGGCCAGCGAGAACGAACCCCAAAATCTGGAGCGGTGGGCTAGTGGTTGAAAGCATCATCGACAACATGCCAGCCATTATCCCAGCCAGCATTGCCAATCCGCCCGTTTTGGGAATGGGCTGTTGGTGCAGGGAACGCATGTTGGGATAATCGAGGAAGCGTGGCAAAGCGGCCGCGCGCGCGAAGCGCCGACTTAAGAAAAATGCGATCGAGAACGCCGATAAGCTACCCGCGACCACCGCAATGATTGGATGACCGGTATCCACTTCGAATAATGCTTGAATACGATTCAGCTAAAAGACCACCGCCAGCGATCGACGAGCTTTGCCAACTGGTTCGCTATCGTGATCTGATCTTTCTGATGGTGGAAAACATTCTAAAAAACCGCTACAAGCGCTCGGTGCTGGGCATCTTTTGGATGTTGCTCAATCCCCTGCTGCAGACGATCGTTCTCAGCATCGCGTTTGGGACGATGTTCAAATCGTCATTACCCAGCTATGCGGTCTATCTCTTGGCTGGACTGCTGGCGTGGAATTTTATCACACAAACCACCCAATACGCCATGAGCACCATGGCCTATGGTGGAGGATTACTTAAAAGAATTTATATCCCGCGGGCCACCTATATCGTTGCGGCGGTTGGCAACGGCCTGATCAATCTGATCGTTTCAATTGGCGCTCTATTTATCATTGTTATTTTCCTCAACCATTCAATAACAATGGCCTGGCTTTTTTTACCCGTCAGTATAATGATACTGGCGGTTTTTTCGCTAGGCTTGGCGTTGATCTTATCCACCGCGTCGGTATTCTTCACCGACACAGTGGATATTTATCAGGTTCTGATTCAGGCTCTGTTCTTCCTGACTCCCATCATGTATCCCCCTTCGATTTTTCCATCCGAGTTAAGTCAGTTCCTCGCATTGAATCCTTTCGTTATCCTGATCGAGATTTTTCGAGCACCGATCCATGCTAATCATCTTCCTGGTCTTGACCTCGTCGTAAAGGCCGTCTCTCTCGCGCTGATTACCCTGGTTGCCGGCTGGGTTCTGTTCACCAGTAAGGCCGACCAACTTGCCTATCGCTTATAATATGGAAAATGTCGCGATACAACTCAATAATGTAACGGTGCGTTTTCGTATTCCACATGAAAAAATTCCCACGCTGCAGGAATACGCGATTCGTTGGCTCAAAGGACGCAGTATCAGCTTTACCGACTTTAACGCACTGAATAATGTCAGTTTCTCGATAAAGCAGGGTGAAACGGTCGGTATCATTGGCGCCAATGGCGCCGGCAAAAGCACCTTGCTTAAGGTGATTTCACAAGTCATTCGTCCAACGCAGGGTCGGGTTTTTCTGAGGGGGCGCATCGCGCCATTACTGGAACTGGGTGCTGGATTCGACTATGAAATGACGGGCCGGGAAAATATTTTTCTGAATGGAGCCGTATTAGGTTTCAGTCGAAAAGATATTGCAAGCCGCTTGGATAGAATCGTGGAATTTTCCGGCATCAATGATTTTATTGATGCCCCAATTCGCACCTATTCCAGTGGCATGGTGGCAAGGTTGGGGTTTGCCATTGCAACTGATATCCGGCCCGATGTTTTGATTATCGACGAAATACTGTCAATAGGGGACGTCGATTTTCAGAAAAAATCGGCGGCAAGAATACTGCAATATCATGATGATGGGTCGACCATCCTGCTCGTCTCTCATAATTTGGATTCGGTTAAAAATCTGTGCAATCGCACTATCTGGTTGGAACATGGTTCCGTCAAGATGGTGGGTTATGTCGACGATGTCGTGGCGCAATATTCGGTCGAAATGTTCTCCTGAATAAAAATACCAGGATGAATAAGATGAACAGTCGCCTTGAGATACTGCTCTTTAAAATTTACTATAAAATACCATTTTTCTCTTATCAGAAAAAACGAAGGTTTATACTATTTATCCATCATCATTTTAGATTCCTGACCAAAAATACTGTTTCCTACGAAATATACCAAATGACGGCGATGAAAACGGAAAATCATCATCGGGGAAAAGGCTACCTTACCAACGACTACTCTCAATGGATAAAAAAATATGATTATCTGCTTCCCGAGGAGCATCAGTGCTTGCGAAAAATAATGGAGAATTGGCCCTCAAAGCCTTTTATTTCAATTGTTATGATGGCTCAGGGTACCGAAGAGCACTGGTTACGTGCCACGATCAAATCCGTGTTGACGCAGATTTATTTGGACTGGGAATTATACCTTATCGAAGATACTACCGATACTACCATGGCGTCTGATCCATACAAAGGGATATTGGAGGAATATGCGAAACAGGAATCTCGCATTAAGCTGATATCCAAAAACGATTATGATTCAAGTTCCGTGACCTTCAATACTGCCTTGAAGAAAATGGCTGGTGATTTTATAACATTCATAAACCCAGGAGACCTATTCGCGCCACATGCTCTTCTCTGGGTCGTCTTGGATATTCTCGATCATCCAGAAGGAGTGCTCTGGTATTCAGACGAAGATAGGATCGATGAAAATGGAGAACGCAGGGATCCTTATTTTAAACCTGACTGGAACCCAGACCTTTTTTTGTCCTGTCCCAACAATTTGGTCAGCCATCTGAGCGTTTATCGTACATCCATTGTACGCCAGGTGAATGGATTTCGACAAAGCTATGAAAGCACGCAACAATTGGACCTGGCATTAAGAGTTATTGAGCAAATTAAACCATCTGAAATTCGACATATACCGCGCATACTCTACCATCGCCGCAAGATTATCAATACTAGTCAAACAACAACAACCCTCCTACAAGCGACATTGAAGGCAATCAATGATCATTTAAATCGAAACCAAATTCAAGCTCAAGCGATTCCAAGTCCAGATGGCCTATATGTCCGTGTTCAATATCAGTTACCTGAAACATTACCGCTGGTTACTTTGATCATCCCAACTCGTAATGGTTTCAAACTTTTGAATCGATGCGTTAAAAGCATTCTGGAAAAAACCAGCTATCCGAATTATGAAATTATCATTATCAATAACAATAGCGATGATTTAAAAACAATCAACTATTTACAGAATTTAAGTGAATTGCCAAAAATCAGGATATTGGATTATCCATACCCTTTCAATTATTCTGCTATCAACAACATGGCGGTCAACCACGCCTGTGGCGAATTGATTGGTTTTCTTAACAATGATATGGAAGTAATCAATGCCGACTGGCTAACCGAGATGATTAGCCACGCCTTGCGACCCGAAATTGGGGCGGTGGGTGCGCGTCTCTGGTATAAGAACGACACTTTACAGCATGGTGGTGTTGTCCTCGGCATCGGTGGAGTCGCCAATCATGCCCATAAAGGCCTTGTCAAGGGAGACCCTGGTTATGTTGGACGTGCTATTTTAATACAGAATTTTTCCGCGGTAACCGGCGCCTGCCTGGTGTTGCGTAAAGACTGTTTCATGGCGGTTAGCGGTTTTAACGAGGAACAACTTGCGGTTACATTCAACGATGTTGATCTATGTCTTAAATTGATTAAATCAGGTTTTAGAATTTTATGGACTCCTTATGCCGAGCTTTATCATTATGAATCCGCTAGCCGCGGCTATGACAATACAATTGAAAAAATAACCCAATCGAAAAAAGAAATAGCTTACATGCGGGAGCAATGGAATGAATGGCTAATGTCGGATCCCGCCTATAATCCAAACTTGACTTTGGAAACAGAAGATTTCAGATTAGCTTGGCCCCCGCGTCTTGAAAGATTCCCAATCAGTCTTAATACATGATAGCCATTCTGATAATCAATTTCCGTCGTGCCCTCGATACCTTGGAATGCTTGGATTCTCTGCTGCAAGTGCGCGATCCGCCATTTCATGTTTTTTTAGTTGACAACGCCTCCGGTAACGACGACATCTCTTTATTAAGCAATTATGCCAATCAATACCGCGAGCGGATTACTTTGACCCTGTTTGCCAAGAACCACGGCTTTACCGGCGCTCATAATTGTCTTTTCAAACAACTAATTTCCAACGAAGAGCGTTACCCATTCATATTGTTGCTTAACAACGATACGGTTGTGGAACCCGATTTCCTTGCCCGAATGCTGGAGCGAGTCGACCGTGCCCAGCGTATCGAGATGGTAGCGGCGAGGATGATGAAGTACGACGATCGAGTGCGCGTCGATAACCTTGGTATCACGTTCTACAAGTGTGGACTCGCTTCCAATCGCAAATCAGTTAACGATCCGTTACTGGGTCCCTGTGGCGGTTGCGCACTGTACACCGCCGATTTACTGCGCCAGGTCTACCAAGCTGCTGGTGAATATTTCGACGAAAAGTTTTTTTGCTACGCCGAGGATACTGACTTGGCTTGGCGGGCGGTGCTATTAGGTTATCGAGCGGCTTATGCCGATAACGCCCTGGTTTATCATAAAGGCTCGATAGCCAGTGGTGGCCCTAACAGTGATTTCGTATTGTACCATGGTATTCGCAACTCGTTATTTGTTTTGGTCAAATCTGTCCCTGCCCCCCTCATTTGGCCCAATCTTGGTTGGATTTTTCTGGCGCACGTGGCGATCCCCTTACGTCACCTCTTAAGGGGTAAGATACGAATAATCTATCGCTTATACCGGGATTTTTTCAGAGAGGCGCCAACCATGTGGCGTAAGCGGCGTCATCTTCAAAAATACAATTTGATCCAGAATTCCAAGGTTAATTTGTTGATCAATCGCGCTTTTTACGAACAGGATTATATACGGTCAGCACTATCGGAAATGAAAGGATTTTTTATCCATT
>JAXMFY010000024.1:0-44001 GCA_046347555.1 Candidatus Competibacteraceae bacterium
TCGTAAGTGGGCGGATAAACCAGCCCATCGCTCATGGCCGGCTGCAACCGTAGGACGATTCGCAACGCGGAAGCCTGCTGAACGGCGGCGGAAAGAACCGAGAACAAATCCGTCATGGCGTACTCCTGCTTTTTTGGGAGGCGAATGAAAGCTTAGAGTACATTCTTCCTCGGATCGAAGGCATCCCGCACGGCCTCGCCAACGAACACCAGCAGACTCAACATCAGCGCCACCACCACGAAACCGCTGATTCCCAGCCACGGGGCTTGCAGGTTGTCCTTGCCCTGGCGCAGTAGATCGCCCAGCGAAGCCGAACCCGGCGGCAGGCCCAGCCCCAGGAAATCCAGCGCGGTCAGCGCGACGATGGAGCCGGACAGGATGAACGGCATGAAGGTCAGCGTCGCCACCATGGCGTTCGGCAGGACGTGCTTGAACATGATCCGCCCGTCGCTCATCCCCAGGGCGCGGGCGGCGCGGACGTAGTCGAAGTTGCGGGCACGCAGGAATTCCGCCCGCACCACGCCCACCAGCGCGGTCCAGCCGAACAGCATCAGAATCAGCAGCAGGGTCCAGAATCCCGGCGTCACCACGCTGGAGACGATGATCAGGATGAACAACTGCGGCAACCCGCCCCAGATTTCCAGAAAGCGCTGGAACAACAAGTCCAGCCGGCCGCCGAAATAGCCCTGCACCGCCCCCGCCGCTACCCCGATCACCGAGGAGGTCAGGGTCAACAACAAACCGAACAAGACCGAAAGACGCAAACCGTAGATTAACCGCGCCAACACGTCGCGGCCCTGATCGTCGGTGCCCAACCAGTTGGCGGCGGAAGGCGGTGCTGGCGCTGGCGCCGGCAGATCGTAATTGACCGTGTCGTGGCGAAAGCGGATCGGCGGCCAGAGCATCCAGCCCCGTTCATTGATGAGTTGCGCCAGATAGGGATCGCGGTAGTTGGCCTCGGTCGGGAATACACCACCGAAGTCGGTTTCGGCGTAGTCTTTGAACACCGGCACGTAGAACGAACCCTGGTAGGAAATCAGCAAGGGTCGGTCGTTGGCGATGAATTCCGCGCCCAGGCTCAGCCCGAACAGCAGCAGGAACAGCCATAGCGACCACCAACCTCGCCGGTTGGCGCGAAATTGCGCCAGCCGACGCTGGGTCAACGGAGTGAAATGAATCCCGAGGCGCGTCTGCATCCCTCATCCCCCCCGCGCCGCGAAATCGATGCGCGGATCGACCCAATGATAGGTCAGGTCGCTGACCAGGTTCAGCAACAAACCAATCAAGCTGAACATGTACAACGTCCCGAACATGACCGGGTAGTCGCGTTTCACCACCGCCTCGAAGCCCAGCAACCCCAGCCCGTCCAGCGAGAAAATCACTTCGATCAGCAGCGAGCCGGTGAACAGCATCCCCACCAGTGTCGCGGGAAACCCGGCGATCACCAGTAACATGGCGTTGCGGAACACGTGGCCGTACAACACCCGCCGCTCGCTCAAGCCCTTGGCACGGGCGGTAATCACGTACTGCTTGTTGATCTCGTCCAGGAACGCGTTCTTGGTCAGCATGGTCAGCGAGGCGAAACCGCCGATCACCATCGCCGTCACCGGCAGAGTCAGGTGCCAGAAATAGTCGGCGATCCGCGCTGGCCAGCTCAAATCCGCCCAGTGGTCCGAGGTCAACCCCCGCAACGGGAACCAGTCCAGGTAGCGCCCCCCGGCGAACACGATAATCAGCAGGATGGCGAACAGGAATGCGGGGATAGCGTAACCGACGATCACCGCCGCGCTGCTCAGCACGTCGAAGCGCGAACCGTCGCGCACCGCCTTGGCGATGCCCAGCGGGATCGAAATCGCGTAAATCAGCAACGTGCTCCACACCCCCAGCGAGATCGAAACCGGTAGCTTGTCCAGCACCAGGTCCACCACCGCCCGGTCGCGAAAATAGCTCTTGCCTAGGTCGAAGCTCAGGTAGTCGCGGATCATCCGCCCGAAGCGCACGTAGGCTGGCTGGTCGAAGCCAAATTGGCGGTTGAGTTCGGCGATGAAGGCGGGATCGAGGCCCTGCGCACCGCGATAGGCCGTGTTGCTGCCGCCCACGCTCGGTTGCGCCACGCTGCCGCGCCCCGCCTCCGCGCCCTCGCCTCCGCCGACCCGGGCGGTGGCGGACACGGCGGTATCCTTGAGTTTCGCCAGCAGTTGTTCCACCGGCCCGCCGGGCGCGATTTGCACGATGACGAAATTGATGGCGATGATGCCCAGCAGAGTCAACGGAATCAGCGCCAGGCGACGGAGGATGTAAGCGAACATGGAGAAAGCTTGGAAGGGACCTTTTAATTTGTCGTGGCGGGTGTTTGCATCGAACACCCGAGGAACACCGCAATGGCTAGAGTACCGGCGAGCGGCCGGACCCGCAATCAGGCCGTAACCGCATTGCGTGGCGAGTTCGACTCCACCACGGCCGCTTGGTCGGGACAGCGGGTTTTCAGGGCGGTGGCAAACGCGGCCAACTCGGGTCGGTCGCGGAAGCGGTATAAATGCGCGGGACAGCGGCAGTCGGAAGCGCCAAAACGGAACGGCGGCGGCACACCGCCCAGTTCCCCAGCCAATACCGCCGCCCACAGGCATTCGCGGCGGATCGGATCATGGCTGAACCAGACGGCATCGAGCGCGGCGTGGCGCCGCAGAAAATCAATATGCCAATGCGGGCGGTCGGCGAGCCGGCGATGATGGGCCAGCCGCGCCGCCACCCCGCCCGGCCCGAAGGCGCTGCCGACATAGACCATCCAGCCCGGCGCTAGCGCCAGCCGGTGGCGTCGGCCCACCGGCACGCTATCCGTCACGGCAATTCGCAGCAGCAACGCGTAAGTGCCTGGCCGGGCTTCGGGCCGAGCAACACGATGGGGCGTGTATATGTCAAAATCCACCGACAAGCACTTCGATCAACAGCAACCGGCGTACAGAATAAGGGAGCGTGAGATGCCCACCCAAGTAAAACTCTCGCCTTTGGCCAAGCAGGTTTGCTACATCCTCACCGGTGGCGATACGGCGTACTGCAACTTCCGTTTCGGCACGCAAGTGGTCTCGCAAGCAAAGTTCCTGGATGTGGCGTGGTATATTTCGGTGGGAGCGATCCAGGTCGTCGAGATGCCCTCCGGCACAGGAACTGCGGCCGAATACTATCCTTGCACGGCGCACCCCGACAAGAAGGCGACATTGCAAGTGAAGGCCCCGCTGAATCAGGCCGACCCTATCACCGTGTCCAACGTGATCCACGAGGCAACCCACGCGATGCAGGATATTCAGCGGTTGGTTCTGGCGCAGGAGGACGCGGAGGCGGCGGCGTTCGTCGCACAGGCCGTCTACTTCCACTACCACCGCTTTCCCGAAGCACCGCTGACCGGCGATTCCCCATCCGACGCCATCATGAAGGTCGCGTTTGACCTCGCCAGCGCCAATGTCGGTGGCTTCACTGTCGAAGCTGCGGATGAAGAGCGGTTGCGCAAAGTCATCATCGAGCATCCGCATTATCGGTCGAATATCGACCCCTTTTTCAAGTACCGCTTCCCCGGCGTGGCGATCCCGCCGTAGCCCATCGCCATCGCACGGCTTTTTCCGCTTCGGCGCTCGAATCAAGCGTGTTTCGGTTGTCATCCTGGGAGCGCTCAGCCACGGAAAACCGCCCCAAACCCCTCGTGGCGTCGCGGGCTTCGCAAATGAAAACGCCCAACCGATGAGGGTTGGGCGTGGAATTTGGTGGAGCAGAAGGGGATCGAACCCTCGACCTCCGCATTGCGAATGCAATGTACTATTAAACCGACTATTTAAACAACCACTTAGCGCCATAGGGCGTCGACCCGTAACCCGCCGATTCGATTTCGGTTTCGGCGAGTTACGCTTCGCTAACCCGTCCTACATGGAAAATATAAAACTTATCGGGAATTGGTATTAGGACGCTCTACGGAATCGCACGCATTTGACTGGCGGTAACCAACCCAGGGCAGCTGACGTACCCGCCGCCGAGGACTCAATGGCAGGTATTTGAATCAAACAGCCGATCAGTCACCGCGCTTTTCCAACCACTCAAGCAGTGTTTCATACAGTTTGTCCGGATCAACCGGCTTGCTGATGTGTCCATTCATGCCAGCGGCGATGCAAGCCTCCCGGTCCTCGTCGAAGGCGTTGGCGGTTATGGCCAGGATGGGCGTGGCGGTGTTCAGCGAGTCGGCGCGAATCATCCTGGTGGCATCGACGCCGTTCAGGTTCGGCATCTGCATGTCCATCAGGATCAAGGCGTAACGGCCGCGACGCGCCAGTTCCAGCGCCTGTTGGCCGTCCTTGGCAACATCGACCACCAGCCCCACATCCATCAGCAAGCCGCGCGAAACTTCCTGGTTGACCGGTTCGTCTTCGGCGAGCAGGACGCGCGTGCCGAGGTAGTCCGCTTGCAGACGCCGTTCCGCCGTGCCGGCGGCAGGCGGCGCTGGCGGGCCGGCGCCCTGGTTGTCGGCCGTCGCTTGGCCCAGTCGCACGGTGAACCAAAAGACGCTGCCGACCCCTGGGGCGCTTTCGACCCCGATCTCGCCGCCCATCATCCGCACCAGCCGCTGGCTGATCACCAGCCCCAGACCGGTGCCGCCGTACTTGCGGGTCAGGCTGTTGTCGGCCTGTTCGAAGGCGGTGAACAGGCGGTCCAGCGCCGCCGGGTCGATGCCGATGCCGGTGTCGGCGACTTCCCAGCGCAGCAGCACGTCGTCCGGGTGGTCTTCGATCAGGCGGGCGCGCACGGTGATCGCGCCCCGTTCGGTGAATTTGAGGGCGTTGCCCGCCAGGTTGAGCAGGACTTGGCCCAGACGCATGGGGTCGCCGTTGAAGCGGCGAACGGGCAGGCCGGGCTGCAACTGGACCAGGAGTTTCAGGCCCTTTTCCGTGGCTTTGTGGCCGATCAGGCTGACGAGGCTTTTGAGGACCTCGCCCAGCGTGAAATCGATGCGTTCGAGTTGCAGCCGTTCGGCTTCGATCTTGGAGAGGTCGAGGATGTCGTTGATGACGTGCAGCAGGTGCGCGGAGGCAGTCTTCACCTTGGTGAGCTGGTCGATCTGTTTCGGATCGCTAGCCCGGCGCAAGACCAGCTCGGTCATGCCCAGGATGGCGTTCAGCGGCGTGCGCAACTCGTGGCTCATGTTGGCCAGGAACGCGCTCTTGGCGCGGCTGGCGGTTTCGGCGGCGACTTTGGCTTCGGTCAGTTCCACCGTTCGTTCCAGCACCAGTTCTTCAAGGTGCTGGCGGTGGCGCGCGAGTTCGGCTTCAGTTTCCTTGCGAGCGGTGATGTCGTCGTAGATGCCGAGCACGCCAATGATTTTGCCGTCCGCATCGCGCAAGGGAACTTTGGAGGTGCGCAGCCAGATGGTTTGGCCCTCCGGGGTGGTTTGCGGTTCCTCGTAGTTGAGTCGGGCTTGCCCGGTACGCATGACCGCCCGATCATCGGCACGGTACAACTCGGCTTGCGGCGCCCAACCCATGGCGCAGTCGTCCAGGCCGATCAGTTCCGCCGGGCTTTGCTTGCCGGCGTCACGCGCAAACGCCGGGTTGCAGCCCAGATAGCGGCTCTCCCGGTCTTTCCAGAACACGCGGATCGGGGCGGTATCGATGACATCGCGCAGCAGGCCATGCGCTTGCGTCAGGCGGGTCGCCATGTCGGACAAAGCCGATTGGATCGCCCCCCATTCGTCGTCGCGCCGCACCGCGGCCGGCGCGGGGGGGCCACCGTCGCGGATGCGGGCCATTTGCCGCAATATTCCGTTCAGGGGGCGCTGGATGCTGTGCCGGACAAACCAGGTCGCCAATAGCAGCGAAGTCAGGGCAATGACGGCGCCTATCCACAGAACCTGGTTGGCGGTTTGCGTCACGATGCCGTGCAGCTCGGACAGGAAGTGTTCGGCGCGGTGGTCGGTTTCCCGATCGAGTCGCTGTAACTGCACCAACACGGCGCCGTGGCGTGCCTGATGTTCCTGCAGCAAGGTGTTGAAGTCTTCCTGAGTTTCATCCAGCGCGATGATTTGCGCCCGGTAACGCTCGACAGCCCTGCTCATCTTCCGCGCGATGCCCGCCATCTCGGGCGTGGCGGCGGTCAGCGTATTCAAACGCAGCTTGAGATCATCGACCAGCGCCAGGGAAGTTTTGGCAACCGGTCCGGATTCCGCGTTTGCCGAACTTTTGCTCACTTCGCGACCGATCAGCAAGATCGTCTCGCGGTAGCCAATCGCCAGCGCCATGATCTGGTCGAGGTAATCGGTATTTTTCCCGGCCAGCGTCTGCTGGATCAAGGCGAGGCTGGCGAGTTGCTCCATCGCGTTCAGTTGATCCAGAAGGTATTGCTCGGTAATGTCCATAGCGCCCAAGCTGATGCCCATGTCGCCGCAGCGAGCCAGCAGACGCTGGGTGGTCGCGGAAAGCGCCTCGATGGATTCCGCGAGCGAAGGATCGTTGGCGCTGCGGGCGAGTTCGGAGAGACGCGCGTGAAGCGGACTGGTTTCGCCTGGGAGACCACCCCGGTCTTGGCATCGCCGGGTGGCCGCATCCAAATCGGCTAGCGCGGCCGACAGCGCTCGGCCCAGCGCCGCGTTGTCGAAGACGCGCGTCATCTCCTTGTCGGCAATCTCGGTCGAGAGGTTTTCGATGCGGCCGTAGGCCAGCCAGACCATGGCGGCGAGCAGCGCCAGCGCCAGCGCGTTGGCCAGCGCCAGCGCGATGAGTTTTCTGCCGATTCCCCAGAAGAATGCCTGGCGCATGCTGGTCACCAGGGGTCAGGGCTGTTGCCTGACCAGCGTCGCTCCGCGCAGGACGGCGGGTTTCGGCACGATGCCTTGACGTTCCAGCGCGGTGACGTTGATGATGCGCTGTCCGCGACTGTTCTGCGTGACCGGGATGCTGGCCACCGCCTTGCCGCGCATCGCCTGCAGAAGCATTTCCGCGGACAGTTCGCCCTGCTCCTGGCCGGTTTTGACCACGGCGGCCCACGCGCCCTGTTCTACCTGGTAGCGATTGCCGCCGAGGATGGGCTTGTTGAAAACGCGCTGGACCAGGGGAAAGACGTCCTTGTAAGTCTGAGCCTTGCCCTCCTTGTCCAGGACGCCCTCCAGGCTATCCACAAAGAGCACATCGCAATGGGCGCTCAGTGATTTGCCGAGAGCTTCGATCTGTTGGTTGTCGCGCACCAAATGGAAATCGGTGACAGTGGCCGGGTAACTGGCTTTCTCGGCTTCCACCTGCGCGCGCAAAGACAGGCCGGGAGGAACGTCGGCGGTCATGAAGCAGGCGTTCTGGATCGAAGGCACGATCTGTTTGATGAAGGCAAGCGATTCGCGCACATGGGCGCGTTCCAGAACGCCCGAGACATGGCTATTGGGGAAGCCATATTCTTCCGCCGGGGCGTTGACGCCGTTGAACATGATGGGCGTCGTGGTTTTGTCCTTCAGGTAGGGCAGGACGAACATCGCTTGCGCGTCGTCGTCGACGGCGATCACGCCATGCGGTTGCAGTGACTGGAACAGCGCAAAGGCTTCCTCGGCTTTGCCCGGCCCCCCTTCGCGGTTCGCCTTGGTATTCATGTAGAAGTAGGTCATCTCGCTGGAGGGACGCAACACCCCCTCGATGCCCTCCCGGATTTCCTTGACCCAGGGGTTGTCTTCCTCGTAGCTCATGACGACGAGGACTTTGAACTCCGCCGCTGCCGCCGGAAGCCAGCAGCAACGACATGCACAAAAACGCGATGAGCGATTTCATCCAGGACTCGACAACAGAAACACCACCCGTTCGGATTGACGGTGGAGCGTACATCCAAATCACACCAAGCATGGTAGCCATCGAATCGGCGGGTTACGCTTCGCTAACCCGCTCTACATGGGAAATATAACTCGACTTTGGCTATGGGACTCAATGAGATTTCCCGTGAAGACCACAAAATGTAGTGATGTGGGATTTAGGCCCAAAGGCGCGGCCCCTTGATATCTAGCCACAGCCGGCGGAAGAGTTCGACCCACCCGATTACCCACATCTTCATGTTATTGATTAGTAACAAAATAATAAGCAAACGTTCCCTCCCCCCTTGCGGGGGAGGGTTAGGGTGGGGGGTTACAGCGGCGACGATGAACGGAATTTTGAGCGTTTTAGCTCGATTTTGAACCTGCTGCGGGTTTTTACTCTCCACCAGATGGGGGCGGCAACACCCTCAATCAAGATGTGTGGAATCGACAGCCCTTGACAGCCAGGGGAGAGGAGACTTTGACATAGGCGGTTGGATTTCCTATCCTTTGCGCAACCCCGTACTGATGGCATTGGCCCGTCCTTTCAACCTCCCCGATACCCAAACCGTAAACCCATGAACACCAGCCAAAACAACGCAGCGCAGTTCTTCGAAAACCATCTTAACCTTATCGCCGCCGGAAAAATCGACGAAATGGTCGATCATGATTACACGGAAGACGCCATTTTGATTACATTTTTCAATGGATTCAAAGACATGCCGCCCCCCATTGCCATATCTGGAAGGCAGGCCATTAAAGATTTTTTCCGTCGATACATGACGGTGATCGGCAAAATCAATATCAAGACGATCATTTGCTCCCATGAGAACTACAAGGCCGAGGGCAAAGGCGCGGTTCTTTTTCAGGCCGAATTTGAGTGCGATCTTGGTTTGATGAAAGTCGGCGACGGCTGGGAAATCCGTGATGGCAAGATCGCCACTCACTTCGGATTCTGGGCTTCCGAGCCCTCATACTAAGCCGTCTCGCCAAGGCTGCGCGCCGAATTTGGCTTCTTCACCTTGGAGCACATGGGACTGGCTTTACCCGACCACGCCGCTTGAGCAGGGCCATCGCGCTATGGGGTAGCCGGAGTTGGTGTGCCGAAGAGGAGGCGCAACCGGTAATCATCGTTAAGGGCGGCGCGGCGCTGGCGGCGACGGATGCCGTACCGTGGTTCCAGGACAAGTCACTGCTCCTCTCTTTCAACCCCCTTTCCGGGCACCGTCATGCGGCCCCGGTCTGCTGCAGCGCCTGGTTCGGCGTGCCTTTGCTCAGTCGGACGCTCCGCCAGCTCATGCCTTAAAAGGAGCCACATCCGCCCGGATGTACTCCTCCAAAGTTCGGGCGGCGTGCCCGGTGAGACGCTGCACCACTTGGGTGATCTCCGCCGCTTCGCCCGACCGCACGACCTGACCCAGCGCCACATCCGCGCGGGCGTACCACTCCGGCGAGCCGTGCGATAGCAGGGTTTGTGCGTAGACCTCCGGCGACTGATCCACGTATTCAATCTTCCGACCGAGGACGTGGGACAGGGTGTCGGCCACTTCGGCGTTGGTCAGCGCCGCCGGGCCTGTTACGGTTAGTGTCGCCCCAGCCAGGCCGTGGTCGATCATGCACCTCGCACAGACCTCGGCGAGATCGGATGGGTCCACCCAGGCCGCGCGGTGTTCGGACCAGTGGCCGAAGAACCGCCCAAACCGTTTGATCGGTTCGGCGGAGAACAGCAAGTTCGAGTAGAAGAACGCCCCACGAACGATCGCCCAACCCAGTCCGGAGGAACGGACCGCAGCCTCTACGATCCCGTGCGAGCGGCTGAAATGCCCTGCCGACAGTGGGTCCGCTCCGATCGCGCTCAACTTGACCACACGGCGCATGCCGGCCGAGCGGGCGGCTCGCAAGGCGGCGAATTCCATGTCGGCCTGTGTCGGCGCAACTGGTGCGAGCAGAAAGAGGGACGAGCCTCCCGACAAGGCGCGGTCCAGAGAGTCTGGCTGCCCCAGATCACCTTGGGCGATTTCCACTCGCCCCGACCATGCTTGCGGCACTTTCGATGTATCGCGAACGACCGCACGAACCGGTTGGCCGTGCGAGAGGAGAGCTTGAACAACGGCTCGCCCGTTGGTCCCTGTAGCACCCAGCACCACGTTCATCACATAACCTCCGCCGCCGAACGAAAACTATCAGCGGCGCACGCTTTTGGCGCGTCCGCTGGATGGGCTTGTTACAGTCTCGCTAAGAATAATCCCTATATTCAAAATAACCAACTTCATAATATCTCAAAAAAAACCAATTTCTTGCTTAATATCTTGAGTTGGTTTCCACATTAGCGGGACTATAGGCAATATGAGTTGAAACGTGAACCGTTCGCAGCGTCCGAACGCAAAAGGAATCCCTGGTATTCAAGAATGCCGCGCGCGTGTCTTTTGATTTTGTCCGGCGTTTCCCCGGCGACCAGGCGGCCGGGGCGTCGTGCCCCCACCCGTACTACCGAGCAGCTTCGATCAACTCGATATCCTTTTTCAGCAGCTCGTTGACGAGTTGGCCGACATCGACGCCCTTGGCCTTGGCGCGAGCGGCCAGATAGGTTTCCACCTCGGCTTCCAGATACACCGGCAGGTTCAGGCGGGTCTGGGGCTGGCGGAACTGGCCGCGCCGGCCTTGGGAGAAATCGATCTCGGCGGGAATGTCGTCATGATCTTGATCGGTCTGCTTGCTCATAGCCTTCACCCGATTGCATTGCCTACCGTGGTTTGTTCTCGTACTGCCGGCGTTCGTTCCGGGTGGCTTCGCGCGCCGAGATGATGCGAACCTGGGCGCGGTGCGGTCCCGTGGTCGTGTACGTGTGCGATACCGCCAACAGCTTGCCCTCGCTGGACAGGCCCAGGGTGAACCAGCGCTCTTCGAACTCGCTGTGCTCGGCATCCAATACCGTCAGCGCCAACGCGTCGAGCAACACCGTGGCGGCTTGCGCGAACGTCACGCCGTGCTTGGTCAGGTTCGACGTGGCCTTGGCCGGGTCCCAGGTGAAATCCAGTTGCGGGCTCGTGTCCTTCGAGTTCACGGGCGGTTCTCCCTCACTAGCCAGGGGACCCCATCCCTATTTCCAGACGCATTTCCGACCTCCACTTTCCACAACCGCCATAACCCGCGCGACATTTCCTAACCCCGCGTCAATCCTTCCGCCCATCGTTTTCAGGAGAAAACCATGGGCGACTTCAACCGCTGCCTCCAAATTATCCTGGCCGAGGAAGGCGGATTGGTCAACCACCGCCGCGACCCCGGCAAACTCACGAACTTCGGCATCTCCCAGCGTGGCCACCCCGATCTGACATCGCCCACTTGACCCGCGAGCAAGTCATCGCGATCTACCGTCGCGACTACTGGAATCCGATCAAAGGCGACGACCTACCCGCCGGCCTGGACCTGCTGATACCATCTACGGCTAGATTATGTTATAATATTTTCCAAACCCCACCTAGGTGATTCAGTGATGAGCCGATCATTGCATGTTGAGATTCAGGAGTCCGCCGAGGAATTAAAGCGTATAATGAACGAACAGACTCGCGCTAAATTTCGAGAGCGGATCCAAATTCTTTATTGGATTAAGACCGAATTATTTAATTCATTGCAAGAGTTAGCTGATCATTTAGGACGATCCAAATCCGTTATTGTTAAGTGGCTCAAGGAGTATCGTACCCATGGATTGACCGGGCTGTTACAGTGGAATTACCATGGTGGTCGTCGTTCAAGAATTTCCGAAGCCATGGTGGCCGCCCTCCAGATCCGCCTCAATGATCCGACTCAAGGGTTTCATAGTTATGGAGAGATTCAGCAGTGGCTTCTCCAGGAATACGAGGTCGATATTCCTTATTCAACGGTGCATCAAGTGGTTCATTATCGTTTAAAGGCAAAGCTCAAGGTCGCGCGCCCAACCAGCGCTCCTCGCGATGAGGAAGCCGTGGTTTCCTTTAAAAAAAACTTTCGCAACAAATTTAAATAACTGATATCCTTAAACAAGTTGATAAAAATGAGGCTCGACCATGACGCTATTGGAGTCAAGATGAGAGCCGCTTTGGATTAAAGACGATTACCCGACGGATTCTCACCGCGATCGGGATCAAACCCGTCGGTCCAGTCCAATGGAACTTTCCATCATTTTATCTCTACGGTGCGGTTGGGCCACTGAGTGGTGAGAATTTCTTTTTAGAATTTTCCCATTTAAATTCGGAGAGTTTTCAGGTGTTTTTGAATGAGCTTTCTAAAGCTTATCCCCACAGTCTCCATGTGATTCAATGAGATCATGGTCGATTTCATTCCGCCAAAAAACTGACGATTCCTGATCATATCGTCTTATTATTCCAACCGCCTTACAGCCCGGATGTGAACCCCATTGAATGAGTCTGGCAATTTATGAAAGATAAGCTGTGCTGGATCAATCTAAAAACCCTGGACGAATTGCGTAAAAAAGTGGATGAAATTATTCAATCGATGAAATTATTCAATCCATTCTCCCAAGCCAAGTGACTTTTTTAACCAGTTTTGATTTTATCTTATCCGCACTAAAATAGTAAAATATATTGGTAATTGTTATAATGGAATCAATTGGTTGAAGATACGTGTAATGGACAGCATTCAGCCCAAGGCGCGCGGCTTGTTGCCCCTCAAGGCCCGGCTGGACGTGCATCAAGAGAGCAAGCGCGCCATCGTGGAATTCAAGACCATTCGTGATATGTGCAGGAACGCCGCGCCGTGGTGGCGCCGGCCACCGTCAACCGGGAATTGTGCTTGTTGTCGGTCGCTTTCAACCATGCGCGTCACCATTGAGACTGGGCTATCACCAATCCCATTCCAGGACGAAAACTGAAAACGCCCCCTGGGCGCGTTCGGTGGTTGCCTGCCACCGATGCGGAACGCCTGTTGGCCACCGCTGCCCTACAGGACACAGCAACGTAACTACCGGATTTCATTAGGCTGGCATTGCACACGGGATGCCGCAAACAGGAACTTATCGGCCTGGAATGGGCGCGAGTAGATTGGACGGCCAATCAGTTCATGTTGGAGCCGCATCATACCAAAACCGGTCAGTATCGCGTCATTCCCATCAACGACATCGCGCGTCAAGCGTTGCTGAATCGGGCTCGGTTTCAGGCGGAATACTGTCCAGCATCCCCCTGGGTGCTTTCACACGCTGACGGGAGTCGGCTGCGGGATGTGAAAAAATCCTTCCATAGCGCCTGTCGGCGGGCGGGAATTGAAAATTTCCGCATCCACGAATTGCGGCATACCTGCGCCGCGTGGCTGGTCAGCGCGGGCGTCGCATTGCCGGAAGTGCGGGATTTGTTGGGCCACGCCAGCATCACGATGACCGAGCGGTATGCGCATCTAGCCCCAGAGAATGTTCGCGCCGCCGTGGCGGTGTTGGAAAGCGCGTCACGATCTGGTCACGTGGATGCTGCCCGAAAAACAGAACAGCGACGTTAAGTCGCTGTTGAAATTGGTGGAGCAGAAGGGGATCGAACCCTCGACCTCCGCATTGCGAACGCGGCGCTCTCCCAGCTGAGCTACTGCCCCACGACAAAACAAGGGAGCGAATATTACAATCTTCGCCGGTCATTGGCTAGACCCACGCGCCCGAAAATCATGCTCCGCATCGCCATCATTCTGCCTGTCCTGAACGAGGAAGCGCAAATCACCCCCTGCTTGAGCCTCCTGCAACCGCTACGCGAACAGGATTGCGAGTTGATCGTGGTGGACGGCGGCAGCGGCGACCGAACCGTGGCGCTGGCTGAACCTCTGGCGGATCGGGTCATCCCCAGCCCCAGGGGCCGGGCGGCGCAGATGAACGCCGGCGCGGGGCAGATCCACAGCGACATCCTCTGGTTCCTGCACGCCGACAGCCTGCCGCCGCCGGACGCAGCCAACTTCATCCGCGCGGCGCTAGCCCGGCCGAACCGACAATGGGGCCGCTTCGACGTGCGCTTATCCGGCCGCCATCCATTGCTGCGGGTGGTGGAAACCTTGATGAACGCCCGCTCCCGGCTCACCGGCATCGCCACCGGCGATCAGGGCATCTTCGTGCGCCGGGAGACGTTCGAGCGGGTCGGCGGCTACCCCGCCATCGCGCTGATGGAGGACATCGCCCTCAGCCGCTTGCTGAAGCGCCAAAGCCGGCCGGTCTGCCTGCGCCAACGGCTCACCACGTCCAGCCGGCGCTGGGAGCGCGACGGCATCCCACGCACGATCCTGCTGATGTGGCGGCTGCGGCTGGCGTACTTCCTCGGCGCCGATCCCGACCGGTTGGCCCGGATCTACTACCGTTCGTGAACATCGCCTACCCCTTCCCCAACGCCCGGTTGCTCATCTTCGCCAAGGCCCCCGTCCCCGGCCAAGTCAAGACCCGGCTAGCGGGACGGCTTGGAACGCGCGGCGCGGCGGGGCTGTATCGACAACTACTGCGCCGGACCCTGCGCATCGCCCAGGCCGCCCGGCTATGCCCCATCGAGCTTTGGTGCGCGCCGGACGCGCGGCATGGCTTTTTCGGCGCCTGCCGGCGGGAGTACGGCGCACGGTTGCGCCGGCAATGCGCGGGCGACCTGGGCCAGCGAATGAATCACGCCCTAAACCGAACCCTGGCTGCCGGTCATCCGGCGGTATTGATCGGCGGCGATTGCGTGTCGCTGGGGGAGGCGGAACTGCGCGCCGCCTTTGGTCTGCTGGCCGCTGGCCATGCAGCGGTGCTGGGACCGGCGGTGGACGGCGGCTACGTGCTGATCGGCTTGAATCGGTCCTGTCCAACCCTGTTCCGGGGCATCGCCTGGAGCACGCCGACGGTGCTGGCGGCAACCCGCCGGCGGCTTCAGCGAACCGGAATGAAGTGGGCCGAGTTGCCGTCCGGCTGGGACGTGGACACGCCCGCTGACTTGCGGCGACTGCGGCGGTTATTCACTATTGCCAGCGCTGTGATCGACCTGAGTTGATCAAGTAGCACAACGGTTTTCCCGTGAGGGTAAAAAAACCCCGAACTGGAACCTGATCATACCGCTGCCCAAATACATCATCCGCAATCAATGGCTTAGCCATTTTAAAACTCGTTCCCTCGCCGCGGAGCGGGGGAACGAGGGGTTTTCGCACCATATCCTTATTCAAAAGGTTCAAAGAACAGATAGTCGGTGTTGGCGACATACGGTTTGATCAGATTCAAGTCCGTAATCACTTGTGAATAAAGGAATGGCTTGGTAGCGACGGTATAGTCGAACGGGGTGCCGTCCGTATAGGCGCCGGACAGGATGGATTTCCGCAGGTCCGCGAGCCGGGTCTTCTGGTCGCTGGTCAAGGACTGATAGACCTCGGCGAAAATATTAGCATAGGCGTAGTTATTCTCGCCGTCCAGGTCGCCATAGATGGCCGATAGTTCAAGCACCCGGTTTTTGATGGAATCACTGGAAACTGTGGAGTTCAGGAGACCGCGCAGCAACTTAGCAATCTCCGTCCGCACCTGAACGATGTTCGCGGTGGAAGACGCATAGAGATTATTTCTCTGTAAATCCACCAGGCTCGATATCAATGCCGCCTGTTCTGACGTCACATACCCCTTCGAGCTGTTACTGAGGGCTTCCCCCGCAGTGGCGGTGAGCTGCTCGTTGATGCTGTATCCTTCGTGGCCGACGGCGGGCGCATCCTTCATGTAGAAGGACCCATAGTAGGTTCCGTGGCGCTCGGGACAGAAGTAAACGTCCGCCTCCACCGAACCGACATACCAACTGAACAGGTCGCTGGCATAGGTCATCACGGCCTGGCCTGTCCCTTTAGGCAGCCCTTTCATCCTACCGTCGATCTGTGTTTGTGTGATGTCCGGCCAGGAATTGAAACCCTTGCCTTTCATGGCATCCAAATAGTGCTTTTGGGTGCCGCTCATGGCATTGAGGATCTCGGCGTAGAGCAGGGCGCGGTCGAAACTGATCTGGCCATCAATGAGGTACAGATCCCGTGAAGCCTGCTTCACAGCGTTGAGATTCAAGCCGGTGGACCCAGTGGGAATGTTACCCTCCAGAAGACGACGGAAGGCTTTCATCAGAGAAAAGCGTTCCAAGCCGTAGAGGTTGATCTGCTCCTGCTGAGTGATCGCCAAGGCCTTCAACTGGTTGAATTGACTGTCGTCCAGGATAAAGATGACGTTGTTGGCGATCCGAGTCAGGAAACTGGTGTTGTGACCCATGTGGTCGGGGTCGTTGTCGCGCAGGTATTGGAAACCGGTATAGTCCGCCAACTTACCCGGCGGGAAGAAAGATTGGGCTTCCAGATTCCCGGTTATCATGCCGATGCCAGCAAAAGCCAGGGTTGTGCGCTGCGCCTGATCAGATAAGGTCTGTTGCAAATTGAAGCCAGACGGATTGGTTGGATCCCCTCCTGGACGAGGGGGAGGTGGATTCACTGGCCTTCCTTGACCAGGGGGAGGCGGAGGGGGAATCGGCTGAGTGGAAGCCTCCGGAAGCTGGAAAGCGAGGATTCCAGCCAGAACGAGTGACAGTAACACGGATTTTCTCGCTAACATGATTGCTTTCCTCGGAAGAATTATCGTCAAAACATTCGCTTGGGGTTGAATAAACCCAGTGATTCGATGACTGACGGGTGAATCGGTCTCCAGCTTGATTCTTTAATCAGTCCTTGTTTGCGGTTTGGCCCGCGGGGGCGCCGGGTGGGTGGGACGCGCCACCAAACCTTCGGGCGAGTCCTCACAAGTTGCGGTAACCTGGCCTTCCGGTGTCGTATGCTGAACTACATCGCCCGCCTTCTTACCCTTGCAATCCTCATAGGCTTGCGGCGGCGGTCCCTGATGACCCTGGCGCTCCGACCGGGATTGGGGTGGTTGTGATTGCGAGGGTTGCGCCTGATACTGCCCCATCGCAACCCCCGTGTATGCGCTCGCAAGTACCGAGAAAATAAGCATCTTTACTTTCATGATTTCATCTCCTGGATAGAACCATCCGTCCCACTCAGGGTATTGGCAAACAAGGGCGGAAAAATCCCGGGGATTCTGGAATGGGGCCTTGGTCAACCCAAATGCTAGCCAGGCGCGATGGCAGTTCACCGTGGCTTTGAATTACATTTTTGTAATGGTTGCCACAAAGCTGTCAGGGTATGCTGTTGATGAGAAGGGTTACCATGAAGCGGCCAGAGGGTGACCGTTGGCGAGGATTCCGCAATGAACATTTTGCTGATTGAAGATGAGAAGAAGATCGCCGACTTCATCCGCGCGGGTTTTCGGGAACAAGGCTTTGTGGTCGAGCATTGCGGTAATGGCAACGATGGCTTCGTCAGAGCCAGCCATGGCGGTTACGACGTGATCGTCCTCGACATCATGCTCCCAGGCCGGGATGGCCTATCCATCCTCAAAGGTCTTCGCAAGGCCGGCAATATCACGCCTGTGTTGTTGCTTACCGCTCGGAATGAATTGGATGATCGGCTTGCGGGGTTGAATCTGGGCGCCGACGACTATCTGGCCAAGCCGTTTTTCGTGGAGGAGCTGATCGCCCGGTGCCACGCCCTGCTGCGGCGCGCGTCCGGCGACCGCCAGAACATGTTGGCGGTGGGGGATTGGCGATTGGATCGCATCACCCATGAATTCACCTGGCGCGAACAGTCCGTGGATCTGACTGGACGCGAATTCAACTTGCTGGAGTACCTGATGCGCTCGCCGGGCCGGGTACTGACCCGCACCCAGATTTTGGAGCACGTGTGGGGCTACGATTTCGATCCCAACACCAACGTGGTTGATGTCTGCATCCAACGGATTCGCAAGAAAATCGGTGTCACCGCCGCCGGCGAGTCGCCGATTGAAAGCGTGCGCGGCGTCGGTTACCGGTTTCGCAAAGCTACTCCATAAGCCAGATGATTCGTTCGCTCCGCTGGCGGTTGACCATGCTGTCGGCGCTCCTGGCCGGCTTGACCCTGGCTGGTTTTGCCGCCACCGCCTGGTGGTGGATTCGGGATGCGTACCGGACGCGTTGGGACGGTGAACTGCGTTCCCAGGCGCGGCGGGAAGTAGTGCGTCCACCGCCGCGAGAGGGGTGGCAACCTTACGCAAGCGCCATGCGGGAATTTCTGGGCGCCGCCGATACGGCCGATCTCCTGCTGCTGGTTCTGAATCAGGACGGCGGCGTCGATTACCGTTCCACGACATGGCCCGTTGAGGCAGAACCGGCGCAATTCCCCTGGCCTCCCGTTCCTGGCCCGGACCGGGCCGCCGAGCCGGTGGACGGAAAACCACGTAGCCCGCCGCGCGACGACTGGCGCCGCCCACCATCCGAGGGTCGGCCCAGGCTACCGTCCTCGCCCGCCAGAGACGAGGCATCCAGACCTCCCCCTCCGCCGCGGCCGGATGCCCCTGGGCGCGGCCCGTCTCCTCCCTGGCCGTCGGCTTCCCAACCGCTTCCTCCACCGCCACCGTCCAGCGTGGTCTTGACGACCTTGAATACCTCGGCGGGCGTCTATCGCGTCGCGCTGGCGTCAGCGCCTCATGCCCGTCTTGCCCTCGGCGTTCGCCTCACTGTCCTGGACCAGGACATGGGAGCGGTCAGAACCGCGTTTCTGGTCGCTATTCCCCTGGCGCTGGCGCTGATTGGACTCGGCGCCGGGTTTCTTTCGCACCGCGCCCTGCGCCCGATTCAGCGCTTGACAGCCACCGTGCGCCAGGTGACCGTCCAGGGTCTGGATCAGCGCATCGCCATCACGGAGGAAGATCAGGAGTTCGCCGAATTAATCCAGGTCTTCAACGCCATGCTGGAGCGGCTGGAGCGAAGCTTTTTGCAGGCTTCGCGCTTTTCCGCCGATGCCGCTCACGAACTGAAAACGCCGCTGGCGATTCTCCAGGGCCAGATCGAGCAGGCCATTCAGGAGGCGGAAACGGGATCGCCACAACAAGCACACCTAGCCAGCATTCTCGATGAAGTTCGGCGACTGGCGACGGTTTCACGCAAACTCCTGTTGCTGTCGCAAGCCGACGCCGGGCGCCTGCGTCTGCAACTGGCGCCGTTCAACCTTTCGGAGGCGCTGGATGAGTTGCTGGAGGATGCCCGCATGTTGACGCCAACGCTGGAAATCGTGGGGGATATCGCGATTGATCTGATCGTTCCGGCCGATGCCAATCTGTTGCGGCAAGTGTTGTATAATTTGATCAGCAACGCGCTCAAATACAACATTGAGCGCGGTTGGATCCGGATCGCGGCGGCAAGGATCGCTGACCGCCTCGAAATTAGGGTGGCGAATTCATCGTTGGGCATTCCGCTCGCTGATCGGGACCGGATTTTCGAGCGTTTCTATCGGGGGGACCCAGCCCGTGGTCGCGAGGTGGAGGGATTCGGTCTGGGGCTCAGCGTCTCCCGCGAAATCGCCCGCGCCCACGGCGGCGACCTGCTGCTGCAAGTCGCGTCCGAACACGAAACGCAGTTCGTGCTGATCCTGCGCACAGCGATTTAAGACTTCGATTCCACCCATCTTGATCCCAACCAAGGACCGCTGCCCGCCTCTGAAAAGGCTATCAAGCAACATGAGAAGGCAGCGGTAGACCTGGGCGGGGCCAACGCGAGGGATGATCGGTCGAGCCGAGATTCATTCCTCCCGCGCGGGTTGCCGAATCCGCGCGAACAGCGGGCCAAACACTGCCGGCGCCACCGCCTCGAATTCCGCGTCCAGCGGATCGCTATCCCGGAACGCCAACTGGTAGTAAATGTTCTCGCGCTCCGGCGTAAGCCGCTGGAAATCATCGCCTTCCCACTGGCGCCGCGCCGCTCGCAAGGCTCTATCCGTACCCTGATTCTTGTCCTTGCCGAGTGTTTCGACATAGGCCAGCGCGCTCTTGGGGAAAAAATGCAGCAAATGCCGCGTCCCTCGCCAGTACCACTCCAGCAGTTCCAGTAAATGGGCGGCGGCATCCTCGACCGGCTCCAGCACGACTTCCTTATCCTCCGCCACCCAGCGACTTTGGAGTGTCGCTTCCGCCGGGGCCGCGACGTTCAACGCCAGGTGATACAGCCACAAATTCAGATAGTCGTTGGCCTTGATCGACGCCAGCCGATACCCGACCCGACCCGCCAGCGTCATTCCGGCCAGCCGCCCGCTCAATTCAAACTCACCCAGCTTCAGCTCCAGATCCACCGGCTCCGGCTCCCGGCGCGGCAACACTCGCCCTAGACGCCCGGCGAATCGCGTGACCCGCTCCTGGGCTTGGGAGAACACGCAGTCGCCGACCTGACCGTGCGGCAACGCTCCGCTCCCCCGCGCCACCGCCCGAATCTCGGCCGCCGGCCGCCCTTCCCGATGCAGTTCCAGCATTTGCCCGAGCAACTGATGATTGGCCAACCCGTCCAGCACGAAGGGTTCGCGGGTTTCCAGTTCCTCCTCGCCTTCTTCGGGCCGAATGCCGAGCCGCTCTCGCAACAACCAGCGGGCTGGATTGCGAAAGAATCCCACTAAACCCTCCAGGGTCACCCGCCGCAAGGTCGGTTCCGGCTCCGGCAATTCCGTGGTCAGCAAGGGCGTGGGGTCGCGATCGCCTCGACCGGCCCGGCGGCTGGCCTCGGTCAATTCCCTTGCGTAACTAAACAGGCGGTCGTCGCCGCTGAAATACCGGCGGCTGAACGCTTGCAACGGATGGCGCGTCACCAGTTGCTCGCGGGGCCGGCCACCGTCCGGACGATAAAAACTCCGATCCACCGTGTCCAGCAACTCGCTGACCAGAACCGATGGCGGTAACGGCGTATTGTCGCGGATGCTCTGACCGACATAGCTGAGGTACAGCCAGCGCCGGGCCGACAGCAGGGTTTCCAGGAACAGATAGCGGTCGTCGTGGCGGCGGGCACGGTCGCCACGACGGAACCGGGTCGCCATCCGGTCGAAATCAACCGACCGATGCGGACGCGGATAGGCGTCGTCGTTCAGCCCGAGCACGGCCACCACCGCGAATGGAATGCTGCGCATCGGCGTCAGGGCGCAGCAGGTCACGCCGCCGCTGAGAAAGCGTCCCGCCGGACTTTCAGCGGCATTCAGCTCCGTCCGCAGGGCCGACATCACCACCGCCAATCCCACCGATTCGGTAAAACCGGCCTGTTCGGCGTTGGCGCGCAGCGTCTCCAGCGTGGCGCGAATCCGCTGGATTTCGTTCTCCTCGCGGTCGCGGGGCGCGAAAAACCGGTCCAATACCCCATGCAGGCTCTCCACCCAGGCCGCCAGCGACCGGGATTCCCGCAATTGGGCGTCCAGCCCGAACAGCGCCTCGACGAAGGTCTGCCATTGGCCCAGTGCCCACGCCTCGTCGCCTTCCACCTCGTCGTGAGGCAGAATGCCGGCGTACAAGTCCCGTCCGCGCCCCGGCAGCGCGTAGCCGAGCAGCAGCCGGTCCAGCCCCATCCGCCAGGTATGCTCAGCGGTGGCCGGCAATTCCCAGAGGACCTTGGTTCCGGCGTCGAGACCCCAGCGAATGCCGGCACCCCGGGTCCAGCGGCGAATTTGGGTCAAGTCGACCTCGTCCAGCCCGAATCGCCGCCGCACCGCCGGCAATTCCAGCAGGCTCAGCACCTGGCTGGCGTCGAATCGTCCGCCCCCCAGTTCCAGTAACGCGAACAACCCTTCGACCAGCGGCTCCTCGGTCAGCCCCCCCCGGTCGGCGACGCTGAACGGAATCCGCCGCTCGGGCGGCGCGCTAGCGAACACCGCCTCGACCAGCGACCCGTAACGGGCAATGTCGGGAGCCATCACGATCACGTCGGCGGGCCGCAACGCCGGGTCCACCGCGAACAGAGCCAGCAACTGATCGTGCAACACCTCGACCTCGCGCATCGGGCTGTGGCAGGCGTGAATCTGGAGCGAACGGTCGTCGGGCCGCAGCGGCAGTGACGGGTGCTCGTCGCCGCCCCGCTCCCGCAAATGCAGGATGTCGGCCTGCAACCGGCGCAACAGATCGTCGCCCTGCGGTTCGACGAAGCCGTCCCACTCGATGCGCGGCCAAGCGTTCAGCAGGTCGATGAAATCCCGTCCCTGCTTGCCCAACGAGGCCAGCAGCGGATGGCCGACTGTCAAATACGCCTCGTCGGGATCGACCTCCTCACCCAACCGGGCCAGATCGCGCTCGGCCTGAATGTCGCCCCAATATTCCTGGCAGGGGTTGAGCAGGAACAGATGGATATCGATGTGTCGCGCCAGCGTCGCCAGCAACTCCACTTCCAGTGGCGGCAGGGCGGACACCCCGATCACACTGACCCGTTCCGGCAACCGGCGGCGGTCGAAATCACCACTGGCCAGGCGTGCGTGGAATTGGGCCTGCACCCGCACCCGATGCGCCTCGCCGTCGCGCGCCAGCCGCCGCCACAATTCCGCCTGCCAGTGATCCTCCTCGCCCGCTTCCCAGCGGCTGATCCAGTCGGGCCGGTAGACCAGATATTGATCGAAGCAGTCGGCGACGCGGCCGGCCAGTTCGTAGCGGCGGAATTCGTCGCGCCCGTCGCCTAGATAAGCCCGCACTGGCGCGAGGCGCGGCGTTTCCTCCAAATTCCCCAACAGCGCCATCAGCCGCCAATGCAGTACCGGCCGGTCGAAGCGGGAAGTCGGCGGCAATTGGCGCAATACCAATCGGGCCATTGTCCACAGAAACGTCGCCGGCAACTGAAAGCTGAGATTGGCGCAAACCCCCAGCCGGTCGGCCAGCCGCAACGCCAGCCAGCGCCCCAGGCCGCTGCCCGAGGTGACCACCACCTCGCGCGCCAGCGGCGACCGCAAGGGCTGGCGGAGCAGTTCGGCCAGCCGGTCGGCCAGCGTTTCAAGGCGGTTGCTCTGGTAGCTGTAAAAGGCCATGGCGCATCGAGATGGGTCAGGTTTTCGATCCTGGCCGGCCATGAGCCGCCAGCCGGCGCAAGGCCGCTCCCAGTTGCGGGTCCGTCAGCCCGCGGGCGGTGACTTCCAGCAATTCGGCATTGCGTCGGGTCAGTGTCAATCGCCGGCGCTGGGGCTGGGGGGGAACCGCCGCCGGCGCCACGCGAATCCGTGGTTTGGGCAACGTCATGTCAAGCTGCTGGCCCAACACCTGACCAATGGAGGGCAGGGCATAGCGCAGCCGGGTGGCCCAGGCCGCCGAATCGGTCCGCACCTCCCAACTCTCCGGATCAAGCCGGATCAACACGGCGTGATCGCGCAGAGGTGGCGGCAGATAGGCACGGAAAACCCGACTGAGCTGGATCAGCCGGTCGGCCTGCGCCATCAGTTGTCCCAGCTTGCCGTGTGGACGACGCAGAACCTCGCCCACCGTCGGAATCGAATCCGGCTCGCGTGGGCGGGGCGGCAAGAGTGTCGGAACCCGCGCCAAAGGCAAGGGCGGCGCCACGTCCAGCGGCCGAACATAGGCGGGCGGCGCTTCGGCGACGGCGGTCGGCCGCGACGCGGCAACCGGCGGCCTGGCTACCGATTCGGATTCGGATTCGGCTCTTGGTCCGTAACCGCGCAACATCTTCAACAAGCCTGCGGCATGGCGATGGGCCGTCGCGCGGGCATCGGCGTCAGCCATGATCGCTTCCTCCATTCATATCGCACTGCGGACCTTCGCCCACTCCACCTCCAGTCGGGCCAGTTCTTCCGGGGTGTTGACGTTGCGAAACCATTCCGGCCAGTCGGAAAATTCCACTCGGACCGGCCGATGCCGTCGCAACCAGCGCCCCACGCCACTCTCCCCCGCCGCCAGCCAGGCAGCCAGATCATCGCGCAAATCCACCGACAACAGAACGAACACCGGCTGCCAACGCCCTTCGGCGGCGACCACGCCCACCGCTGCCCGCGTTCCCGTCAACGCCGCCAGCATCCGCGCCGCGTAGTCCGGCGGTAACAGCGGCGAATCGCAGGGCGCGGTCAGCACCCAGGGCGTCGTCGCCACGCGCAGCGCCGCCAGCATACCGGCCAGCGGCCCGCGGAAGCGCTCGTTCGCGCCATCGCCGACCACCCGGCAACCGAACCGTTGGTAAATTTCCCCATGGCGGTTGGCGCTGATCAGCAGCTCCGCGACCTGGGGCTTCAGCCGGCGCACACCGTGGGCGATCAACGGCTCGCCCGCCAGCGGCAGCAGACCCTTGTCGCGCCCGCCCATTCGCTCGGCCCGACCGCCCGCCAGGAGGACGCCGGTCACCAGAACGCGAGGATCAGCCATCACTCCCGCCCAAGCTGTCGCCACGCCTCCAGACTCTCAGACCAGCGGCAGCGTCACATGCAACACGCCGGGGTCGTCCGGCGTGGCGTTGATCCTGAAGTTGAGGGCGCGGTTAAGTCGCAACATCGACTCGTTCTCCCGCAACACCTCACCATACAGTTCCTTGATTCCGCAACTCCTGGCGTAATTGATGATATAGCGCATCAGCATCGGTCCCAAACCCAGACCGGTCATGCGCCGGTCCACCAGGATGGAATACTCGGCCTTTTCCATGTCGGGGTCGGCGTTGCAGCGCACCGCCCCCCAAATCGTGCCCTTGCCGGGCAAACTGTCAAGTTCGGTGACGATGAGCGCCATTTCCCGCTCGTAATCCAGCTGGGTCAGCCGCGCCGCCATTTCGTGCGGCAATTCGCGCAACGGTTGGAAAAATCGCATTCGCACATCCTCCGAGGGAAGACGCTTGACCAGTTGGCGCAGTTCCGGCTCGTCCTCGGGCAGGATCGGCCGGATCAGGAAGGCGCGGCCGTCCGGCAAATCGTAACGCTGTTCCAGCTCCTTCGGATACGGAGAGATGGCCAGCCGTTGCACCGCCGGCGTCGTACCGGGTTCGATCAGAATGTTGGCGTCCAAAGCCACCATCCGATCCGAGTAGACCCAGATTGGATTGATATCCATCTCGACGACCTCGGCCAGGTCGACCAACATTTGCGAAACCTTGATCAGGGTCAGGGCGATATCATCCAAATCCACTGGCCGGCCGCGATTGGTGCTGATCTGGCGGTACAGCCGGGTGCGCGACATCAAATCGCGGGCGAGCTGCATGTTCAGCGGCGGCAAGGCATGGACGATGTCATCGATCACCTCGGCCTCGGTGCCCCCCTGACCGAAGAAGATCACCGGCCCGAACCGCTGCCCCGTCCGCACGCCGATCATCAGTTCGTAGGCGCCGTGCCGGGACTGCATCGGCTGCACCGCGAAGCCGTCGATCACCGCCTCGGGGGCCAATTCGCGCACCCGCTCCAGCATGCCATTGGCGGCCACCAGCACCTCCAGCGGATTCTTCAAGCCAAAGGCCACCCCGCCGACTTCGGATTTGTTGACGATATCGGGCGACAAGATCTTGAGCGCCACCAGTTCGCGCAACTCCAGGGCGATTTCGGAAGCCGCTTCCGGCGTCGCGGCGAAATGGAGCGGCACCGTCGAAATCTGGTAGGCGTTCAGCACCTGGCTGGTTTCGTAGGCATTCAGCCGGCGGCGGCCGGCGGTCAGGGCAATCTGAATGATGCGGCGAGTGGTCTCGACATCGGGGGTGAATTGCTCCGGGATCGAGGGGGGCGTTTCCATCAGCAATGTCTGGGTACGCCGGTGCTGGGCCAGGCACATGAACGCTTCCACCGCCTCGCCGGGCGCCTGATAGGTGGGGACATGGGCCTCCTTGAACCGATCGCGCGCCGCCTCCACCGACGATTCGCCCACCCAGCAGGTCATGATCATCCGTCGGCTCTTGGCGCGCGCGACCACCGCCTGAGCGCAATCCAGCGATCGGTTCACCGAGGCGGGGGCATGGACCACCAGCACCCCATCGGCGCCCGGTTCCTGAAGTAGGAGGTCCAGGGCCTTGCCGTACTCCTCGGGGCCGGCCATGTCACCCAAGTCCACCGGATTCTCGATGCGATAGCCGGGCCGGCAGGCGAGCGCCAGTTGCTCGCCGGTTGCCGCGCTGATCTCGGCTAGATGGCCACCGTGCCGCAACAGGGTATCGCTGGTCAACAACGCCAGGCTATAGCTGTTGCTGATAATCGTCAGCCGATCGCTGTGGACCGGCTTGGTGGTGGCGAGGGTCTCGGCGGCCCCGAACAACTGCTCGATGTTGTTCACTCGCAGGATGCCGGCGCGTTGGAACACTGCGTCGTACACCGCGTCCTCGACCGGGCCGGCCCGGAAGTCGCGCGGCTTGAGGACGATCACCGGCTTGACCCGGGCGGCGGCGCGGGCGGCGGACACGAACTTGCGGCGGTTGCGGGTGTTCTCCATGTACATCAGGATGGCGCGGACCTGACTGTCCCGCAACAGATAATCCAGCAGGTCGCCGAAATCCACGTCCCAGCGCACGCCCACCGAGATCACGTGCGAGAAACCGATGTTGCGGCCCGTGGCCCAGTCGATCACGCTACGCATGATCGCGGCGGACTGGCACAGCAACCCGATGTGACCCGACAACGGCCGGGTTGCGTTCAGACTGGCATTGACGTGGGTCGACGGCACCGCGTAACCGAGGTGGTCCGGTCCCATGACACGCAGCAGATAGGGCTTGGCGGCTTCCAGGATCCTCCGCTTCAGGGATTCCCCTCCGTCGGCATACTTGGGCAACATCTCCGGGCTCAGCAACGCCGGCTTGACGCCGCTATGGTCTTGCAGCACGTCCCGGCTAAGCAGCAGCGCGGCTCGGGTCCCGCGCGCGCCCAGTTCACCGATCAGGGTCGGAGCTTCTTCCAGCGGCGTGGTCAGAATCGCCAGGTCCGGGGTCACGGGCAGACTGGCGATGTCCTTGTAAGCCAGCACCCCGGACACGGACTGTTGGTCCGGGTTGACCGGCATCACCGGCCCCTTGAAGCCGCCCTCGATCAGATTGAACTCCACGGCGGCGTCGGAACCGGCGGTGGCTTTGCCGCGACCGATCACCGCGATGGAGCGGGGCTTGAACAGATACTCAAGATTGCGAATGGTCATGATGCTTCTCGGGAAGGGCAAATCGTCGGGAGCGGCCGACGGATCGAGTCGAAGCAGTCCCATGGTAGCGCGATTCGGTCACGGCGGTTCGACTGGTGGTGATGGGCTTGGCGATTATCCGGTTTTTCCCCAACAATAGAACTCCCCGACGACAACGACCCGAACGCGAGGACCGGCATGAACTGGACGACGATTCCCAAGACCCTGGAACCGGGCGAACCGGCGCCGAATCCGGCCGATACCCCCCCTTTTTCCTGGGAGGCGGCCCGCGCCGAACTGGAGGGTCTGCCCGGTGGTGGCCTGAACATCGGCCACGAGGCGGTGGACCGGCAGGTCCGGGCCGGCCGGGGTGAGGCGATCGCGCTGCGCTGGCTGGGTAAAACCGGCGAACGGCGCGAGTTCAGCTACGCCGATCTGGCCCGGCTCAGTAACCGTTTCGCCAACGGCCTGAATCGGTTGGGCATCCAGCGCGGCGACCGGATCTGCGTGTTGGCTGGACGGATTCCGGAACTGTACATCACCGCCCTGGGCGCGCTGAAGGTCGGCGCGGTGTTCTGCCCGCTGTTTTCCGCCTTCGGTCCGGAACCGGTGCGGGTGCGGCTGGCCAAGAGCCGGGCGCGGGTACTGGTCACCACTGCATTGCTGTACGAGCGCAAGGTAGGGGCGCAACGCCACGACCTACCGGATTTGGAACATGTGCTGCTAACCGACGGCGGCGGCGCGGAACCAGGCATTCGTTCGTTCCATACCCTGCTGGACGCCGAATCCGACCGGTTCGCCATTCCCTTCACCGATCCGGAGGACTGGGCGCTGCTACATTTCACCAGCGGCACCACTGGTTTGCCCAAGGGCGCGATTCATGTTCACGACGCGGTGGTCGCCCATCGCCTGACCGGTCGACGAGTCCTCGATCTACGCCCCGACGACGTTTATTGGTGCACCGCCGATCCAGGCTGGGTCACCGGCGTGTCCTACGGCATCATCGCCCCGTTGACCAACGGCGCGACCCTGGTGGTGGACGAGGCCGAATTCGACGCCCACCGCTGGTACACCATCCTTGAACGGGAGCGGGTGAACGTCTGGTATACCGCGCCGACCGCCATCCGCCTGTTGATGAAAGCCGGGGTCGAGCTGGCCCGAAGCCGTGACCTGAGCGCGTTGCGCTTCGCCGCCAGCGTTGGCGAGCCGTTGCATCCCGAAGGCGTGGTCTGGAGTCTGAAAACCCTGGGTCAGCCGTTTCACGATACCTGGTGGCAGACCGAAACCGGCGCCATCATGATCGCCAACACCCGCGCGCGGGACATCCGACCCGGTTCCATGGGGCAGCCCCTGCCCGGCATCGAGGCGGCTATCGTGCGGCGGACGGAAGACAGCGTGGATCTCCTTGGTCCGGGCGAGGAAGGCGAGCTGGCGCTGCGGGTCGGCTGGCCCTCGCTGTTTCGCGGCTATCTGGACGACCCGGAACGCTACCAACAATGCTTCACCGCCGGTTGGTACCTGACCGGCGATCTCGCCAGCCGCGACGCGGAGGGCTATTACTGGTTTCTGGGCCGCGCCGATGACGTCATCAAAACCGCCGGCCATCTGATCGGCCCGTTCGAAATCGAGAGTGTGTTGCTCGAACACCCAGCGGTGGCCGAAGCCGGCATGATCGGTAAGCCGGATGATTTCGCTGGACAGATCGTCAAGGTATTCGTGGTCCTTAAACCCGGTTACCCATCCAGCGACGCGCTGCGGAAGGAATTGATCGGTTTCGCCCGTACCCGGCTGGGACCGGCGGTGGCCCCGCGCGAGCTGGAATTCGTGGCGGACCTGCCCAAAACTCGCAGCGGCAAAATCATGCGCCGCTTGCTGAAAGCTCGGGAGTTGGGACTGCCCTTGGGCGACTTGTCGGCACTGGAAACCGATTTGGAACAAATCGAGGGCATAAAGGCAAACCGCAGCCTCGACCGCTCGCATCCCTGGCGGAAGTAACCGTGGAAACGCTTAGGATGTTCACAAACCGCTGATCGATCCTGGCTAACGGTCCGACCTTGGCATCAGCACACCCCTTATTTCATGAATCATCCCATTGATCCCCATCTTCCGGATGATCTTGATTTGTTAATTTATTAATTAAATCAACTATATAACCCATAAAAAAGTTAGTTTTTTTATTCTAACTCCCGCCAGTAAAGTAAAGCTTGAAATCCCCCCACCATGTCGGCACGAAAATCGCTTGATTTTTGCGGGCTGCCACGGCAAACTGATGCTGCGGCGCAACATGCCGACTTTGATGCAACAACAGGATCCGAGCTTGAACAATCCCAGGAAAACCCCATGAACGCCACGAGCCAAACGCAAATTCGCGAGACGATCTTGCGCGTCCTCGGTGATATCGCGCCGAACGCCAACATCCAGGTCATCAACCCCGACATCAGCTTTCACGACCAGATCGAATTGGATTCGATCGACTTTCTGCGCTTGATGATGAGTCTGGAAAAAGAGATGAACGTGACTATTTTCGATTTCGACTATCCGAAGCTATCCACGCTGAAAGGTTGCGAGCGCTACCTGCACGAACGCTTGGCGGCGATGGCCTAAGAAGTCTAGACGTTTCTGGGATCGTGCAACCGCCCATGTCGCGCGCAGCGGACGTGGGGATCGGAAGTTACTCATCCTCACGGATTTTGGCGAAGACCGACCGATAGCGAAACCTTCGCCAACGGCCTTGCCAAGGAACCGACAATCCTTCGAGAGTACCGGGTTTCGTCCTGGCGATAAGATTCGCCCGTCCCGGTTTTGAGCGGAGGCAGGTGGCGCACACGAAAAAACCGATCCTTTTGGGATCGGTCGCTTATCTGGGCGGATCGGGGTTAGAGTGTTTTCCCCAAACCGGAACTTTGGGATTAAGCGCGTGTAGCGAGGTTTTTCTTACCTCTTTTCGTTACACAACCCTCCTTTGGAGGTTTTTGGCCGGATCATTCATGTTCGGCCTTTTGTTATAGGGGCTTTTTAAGGTTTGAAACCCCCTCAACCAGCAGGGATCGTCCGCGGTGCTTGGCCACCCACCGATCACAACGGGCGCATTATACCGGGCGCGTTTGATTCCGCAACTCATTCATGTCAAATTTCCGCCCCACTTTTCCCGGCCTGGTGAGCAAGCCATGCTTCCCAGAGAATGTCAACCCGAAGCTGTCCTTGCCCCAAACATAATATTAACGAGACATACGGGGCCGGTGGAGCGCCTCCACCACCATCGCCAATCCGGTCAGTCCCAGCGCGGCGACGATGGCCAGCACCGAAATCAGCGCGTCGCTCAATCCTTCGGGATAGAACAGCAACATCAAACCCAGCCCCACCATCATCGCGCCTGACAGCAACTTCAGCCATCGGCCCTCGCGCTCTTGCAGCTTGCGGGCACCCAGGGTCCAGACGAATACCAGCACGATCGCCAGCAGCGGCAATACATAGACCAGGTTGTAAAGCGTCAGGTAAAAATAGTGGCTGCTGGCGGACAAGGAACGCAAAGTCAGCGCGCGAGTGTAAACCATTGGGAAGCCAGCGGTGCAAAGCAACTCATAACCGTTGGCGACGATGGCCAGCGCCACGGTTCCCGCCAGCAGCGTCGATAAACGCTCGGCGCCGACCAGCCTCCGCATTCGCTTGAACAGTCCGGGCTTGGCCCCGTTTGGGATGCTCAACGACGGCCCTTGCTGGAACGCGAAATAATCCTTGACGTTCAACCCGCCCATGACCACCGCCAACCCCCCCGCCAACAGGGTCATGATCCGCAGTTCGCCCATCCATAGAAATACGTTCAGCCAAGCCGCCATGAACACGAAATACACCAGCCCCGAACAAAACACGAACACCCCTCCGATCAACAGCATCCGCCGTCGGTCGCGCGCATGCGTCAGCAAACTAAGCAGGAACAGCAGCACGAAAAAAGCGCAGGGATTAAAGGCGTCCAACCCGGCCAGCACGACGGTCAACACCGGCAGCGACAATGCGTTGGGGTCCAGCCGACCAACCAGTGGTAATTCCAGTGGTGGCGCGGCGACCGGAACCGGTTCGGTAGCGGTTGGTTCACCGAGGTGGTGGTAACACTCCTCCAGTTCCTGGCGCAGTTGCTGGCCAGTGGTTTCGGGACGGTCGAAACCGACGTTCATTCGCCCACAGAATAGGAAGGCCGGCACCGAGTTGGCTGTCTCGCCCAGGGCTTGGGCCATTCGCGTGTACCGCACACCGCCGGCCATGTCCCGACCCAGATCGTGACTATGCAATTCCAGCCAGGGGTAATCGGCCGGCAACGCCTCGACGAAGGGCCGGGCTCGCTGGCAGTGTGGACACGTTTGGGTCCAGAAAAAGTAGAGGTGAATTCGCGGTTCGCCGGCCGGGGTTCGAGTCAACCACCACTCCGCTGGCGCGGACGAAACCGCCCAGGCGGAAGCGCCGAAACTCCATGCCCAAACCAGCAGCAGACCCAACGGCAACAGGATCGAACGAAACCGCCTCATGGCAGCGGGACATTCAGGGTTCCAGCCGTTCCAGCAACCAACCACCCTCGGTTCGCCGCCGATAGCGCAACCGGTCGTGCATCCGACCATGTCGACCCTGCCAGAATTCCAGCATCTCTGGTCGAACTCGGTACCCTCCCCAATGGTACGGCATCGGGATATTGTCGTCCGGATATTGCGCGTTCAACACCTGGAACCGCTCATCCAGGACTTGCCGGTTGGCCACCACCTGACTCTGCCGCGACGCTAGCGAACCCAATCGGCTTTCGCGCGGCCGGGTTCGAAAATAGGACTCGGACTCGGCGGGTGGAATCTTGTCGACGGTTCCCTCCACCCGAACCTGCCGCTCCAGTTCCAGCCACGAGAACAGCAGCGCGGCGTGAGGGTTGGCGGCTAGTTGCTGGCCCTTATCACTGCGATAGTTGGTATAGAACACGAAGCCGTCAGCATCGCATTCCTTGAGGAGCACCACCCGCGCGTAAGGGCGACCAGTCCGGTCAGCGGTAGCCAGCGCCATGGCGTTCGGCTCGGGCAGTTGCGCGTTGATCGCCTCCCCCAGCCAGCGTTGGAATTGCTTGAGAGGATCGGGGTCGACATCAGCCTTGTTCAAGGCTCCCCGGGCATATTCTCGACGAAGTTTGGCAAGGGATTGATTCATGACGGTTCCAGCTTTCCGCTACTGAACGTTGAAGACCGACCGATTATAACCCTTTCGCCCACACCGTTTGCGCATGATCCGCGCTCATCGCCCCGGCCACCGCGCGCGGGGTGCTAACATAACAACCGTGCCGACCGGGTGGCCACACCCTAATTCAACGCGCTTGATGCCCGTCGCCAGGCGGCTACCTGGCTGGCGCGAGCCGCTTGGCACCGGCTCGGGTGAACTAGCTGTCGATGCTCCTCCTCCAGCAGGGGGCGGAGCGGATTCTTTGAGCAGCGAGACCTGGTGATTTCCTCCCTATCTCAGCCTGCCCCTCCCCTCCATTAATGGCGATGGACAAAGCAAATGACCCACTGGATTACTCAAGAACCGATCAGCAAATTGAATTCCGCTAGATAAAGCGTATCGCTCACGATCTCCACCGTCACCCGCCATTCGCGGCGCCCCATTGAGCACACCGGCAAGATCGCCTGCCCCCGCCACGCCTTATCTTCCCCTTGGGTGAGAACAAACTGGTTAAATCCCATATTCATGTTGGACATGGTAAAGTTGACCGTGATTTTTTTGATTCTGGTTGCTTCCTCTCCACTTAGCCTGACCTGCACGGGAAACGCCACCAGGGGTTGCACGCCGTCTCCCAGTCCAATCGTCGCGGTCAACGCCTTACCACTGGCCGTGCAAAACCTGCCCACGGGATTACACGCGGGATCGGCGATCAAAACGACGGAGTGGGCTGATCCATTACGATGCAGCCAATGATTCAAGTCGGGATAATATTTGTTTCCCAAAATACCCAATAAAATAAAAACGGTTATCGTTCCGCTCAGTGCTAAAAAATATCGTTTGGTCATGAGTGGTTCCTTGCGATTCCAGCAGCGTTTTTGCACCGCCTTCAAGTAAGAGGCTGTATAAAAACCCCTCGCCCGCAAGCGGGAGAGGGGCAGGGGTGAGGGTTTTTTTTCAATCAGTTAGTTCACCAGAGGCTTACAAAAACGCCTCTAAACTCCGCGCGGCTTACGCGATGGATGGATTCAAGCCCGAAACCGTCGAGCCAACCGCCGCAACTGGCGCACTTGCTCGGGCGGCGCGACCGGACCGTAGCGCAGCGCCGCGTACAGGCGCGCGATCTCCCAAACCGCCGCCGCCAGCTCCGGTCGGCCAGCGGCCACCCGCCCGGCGAAATCCAGCGGTCCCTCGGCCGCGCCGCGCGCCAGCCCACGCCGGGCCAGCCGGGTGCAGAACCGTTGCCAGGCGCGCGCCACCGGATCGCGAGCTAGCCGGCTCCGCCAGCGCCAGCCGGCGTACAGCGCGCCGAACCCGCTCAGCGCAATCAGCATCGCCACCGTCATCCCGGCCCAGTCCGCCGGCCCGAAGCCCAGTCCCGACAGAAATTCCTTCTGGCGGTCGGGACCATAAGCCAGCACCCATTCGTTCCAGGAGTTGTTCAGAATATCCCAACCCAGCACCAGTTGGCGCAGCCATTCGCTGTCGCCGCCGCGCCGCGCCAGAAACGGCAGGAGGCCCGAATCGGACAAAGCGGCGTAAAGTCCCTGCTGAACCCGATTCGGGGCGACCGCGCCGGTCGGGTCCACTCGCACCCAGCCGCGTCCTTCCAGCCAAACCTCGGCCCAGGCGTGCGCGTCGGATTGGCGGACCATCAGATAGCCCCCCAGGGCGTTCATCTCGCCGCCCTGGTAGCCGAGCACCACCCGCGCCGGCACGCCACCCGCCCGCATCAAGACCACGAAGGCGCCGGCGTAATGTTCGCAAAAGCCCCGCCGGGTACGAAACAGGAAATCGTCCACGATGTGACCGCTCAGCAACGGCGGAGTCAGGGTGTAATAGAACGGCTGTTCCCGAAATAGAGTCAGGGCAGATCGCACCAGCGCCTCGGGCCGGGGATCGCGCTGGCGCCAGTCCGCCACCAGCGCCCGAGCGCGCGGGTTGCCGCGCGGCGGCAATTGCAAGCCGCGGCTGCGCTCCATCGCCGTCAATTCCCCGGTTCGATAAGCCGGATACGACCGCATTTCGTAGCGGTACACCTCATTGACCGGCTGATCACGCAACAGTTGAAACGAAGCCGTCATCCTGGCGTACGGCGGCAGGCGAGCGGGCAGGTCCAGCGCGAACAGCCAGCTCCGGTTGCTCGGCTCCAGCACGACCGCGTAGTCCACCGCCGCGCCTTCCGGAGTAAAGGGCGTGGGGGTATTGAGGGGCGGTTCCTCGGGGCGGGTCCAGCGCCGGCCATCGAAATGCCACAACACCAGCCCGCGCCAGTAGCGCTGGTTCGGCGGTGGAATGGCGCCGGCGAACCGGACCCGGAACGCCACCTCGCCGGACTGGCTCAATTCGCTGACGCTGCCGGGCGCCATTTGTTCGGACAGTCCGGTGCGGCCCTTGTAGGCGTCCTTGGGCAAGCCCCACAGCGGGCCGGGAATGCGCGGAAACAGCACGAACAGGATCAGCATCACCGGAACCGCCAGCAACACCATCCGCCCCGTCAGTCGCAACGGGGCGAGCGCGGTCAGGCCGGCGTGCTGGCGATGGATCAACACCTGGGCGGTCAACATGACGAGGATCGCCGCCAGCAGGTAGGCTATCTGCGGAATGTCCTGGCTGTAGAGCAGGTTGCTCATCACCAGCAGATAGCCCAGGAACACCAGCACCACGCCGTCGCGCAATCCCCGCGATTCCAGCAGCTTGCAGGCGGTCATCGCGGTCAGCAACGCCACCCCGGCGTCGCGGCCAAACAGGGTCCGGTGGTCGACGATCACCCCGGCCCCGGCCAGCACGGCCACCAGCAACAACAGCCAGCGTGGCGGCAACGCCCCGTTCCGGAACACGATCAAGCCACGCCAGCCCACCAGCGCGGCGAACAGCACCGTCAACCAGACCGACAGTTCGGTGGCCTGGGGGACGACCGCCAACACCAGCGCGGCCAGCAGCCAGGTCAACGCCGCACGGGTCAACGGTTCTTCAGGTCGTTTGGGAGAAGGCGGGGCATGAGGGGAACGCCGGCGCTTCCAGAACTTCATCCAGTGAGACTCCCGCAAGCTGGGTAACAATCGCACAAATGCTGACAGGTTATAAAAATGCCGCTATCCATTCTATTTCGCTGGCAAAATTCCCCCTGCTGTAAGTTTTCCCGTGATTGCATCCTGATCTTCATCGATGCCTGAATCACAGATTGCCACCGATGGCGCGGACCGCACGGATGATTCCGCGCCATCCGGTAATCGGTTTGATCCGTGATTCAGGCGAGGGGGTATCATGCCCGCTCCCAGATTTCGATCACAGGAATTTACACGAAGCGTAAGCGTTCAGACCCCTCCCCCCAGCGGGGGGAGGTTGGGAGGGGGGAAAGGTTGCGACGCCAACGACTTGCCCTCCCCCCGCCCCCTCCCGCTGGGAGGGGGGAGTGAACGATTACCACGAAGCAAGGAATTTGACCCTGATTTCCTGTTAAAGATGGCGACCACCCGGAGTGATCCCGATTGAGCCACCAGCCCACCGCCGAACAACTCGACACGTTCATCGCCACTTGGCGCGACAGTACCTTGAAGGAACGCAGCGCCGCCCAAGAGCACTTCATCGGCCTGTGTCGCCTGCTGGGTCTGCCATCGCCAGCCGAGGCGGACCCGCAGGGTGAGTGGTTCTGCTTCGAGAAGGGGGTGAAGAAGACCGGCGGGGGCGACGGCTGGGCCGATGTCTGGCGCAAGGACTGTTTCGCCTGGGAGTATAAGGGTAAACACAAGGACCTGGGCGCGGCCCTGCGGCAGTTGCAACAATACGCGCCCGCCCTGAACCACCCGCCGCTGCTGATCGTCTGCAACCTCAGCACCATCGAGATTCATACCCATTTCACCAACACGGTCGTCCAGGTCCATCGCCTGAGCCTGGACGACTTGCGCGACCCCGAACAGCGGCAACGGCTGGGCTGGGCCTTCACCGACCCGGATCGGCTCAAGCCCGACCGCACCCGCGAGGCGGTCACCGAGGATGCCGCGAAGCTGCTGGGCAGCCTGGCCCAGCGGTTGCGCCAGCGGGGGCATGACCCGCAGAGGGTAGCTCACGTCCTCACCCGCCTATTGTTTTGCCTGTTCGCCGAGGACATTGGACTGTTGCCGGGCCAGTTGTTCAGCGGCCTGCTGGCGGAAGCCCGGCAGTCTCCGGCGGAGTTTCCCGCGCTGGCCAGCGAGTTGTTCCGGGCCATGCAGCACGGCGGGCGGTTCGGGCTGGCGCGCATCCCGTGGTTCAACGGCGGGCTGTTCGACGACGCCACCTGTTTGCCGCTGGAAAAAGCCGATCTCGACACCCTGCACTCGGCCGCGACCCTGGACTGGTCGGCCATCGAACCGGCGATTTTCGGCACCCTGTTCGAACGGGGCCTCGACCCGGACAAGCGCAGCCAGTTGGGCGCGCATTACACCGACACCGGCTCGATTCGCCGGCTGATCGAGCCGGTGATTCGGGACCCGCTATTGGCCGAGTGGGCGACGGTGAAGGGCGCGATGGCCGCCGATCTGGGCAAGGGCACGCCCAAAGCCCGGCAGCAGGCCATCCATCGGCTGAACGGCTTTCTGGAGCGGTTGCGGACGTTCCGGGTGCTCGACCCGGCCTGCGGCTCCGGCAACTTTCTCTATCTGGCGCTGCGCACGCTCAAGGATATCGAGCATCAAGTGATGCTGGAGGCCGAGGCGCTGGGCCTGCAACGCGGCTTTCCCGCCGTCGGCCCGGAAGCAGTCCTGGGGATCGAACTCAATCCCTACGCGGCGGAACTGGCGCGGCTGACGGTGTGGATCGGCGAGATTCAATGGATGCTCGGCCATGGCTACAACCTCAACGATCAGCCTATCCTGAAGCCGCTGAACACCATCGAGGGCCGGGATGCGCTGCTGACTGAACTCCCCTCTCCCGCAAGCGGGAGAGGGGCTGGGGGTGAGGGCGTTTGGAAGGAAGCGATCTGGCCCCCGGCAGACGCCATCGTGGGCAATCCGCCGTTTCTGGGAGACAAAAAGCAGTTGGCCGAACTCGGCGACCAGTATGCGGGATTGCTACGCCGGGTCTATGCGGGACGGGTTCCTGGCGGGGCTGATCTGGTGTGCTACTGGTTTGAGAAGGCGCGGGCGCAGATTGAAGCCGGGCAGGCGCAACGGGCCGGGCTGGTAGCGACGAATTCGATCCGCCAGAAGCGCAATCGGCCGGTGCTGGAGCGCATCCTCAACACCCCTCTCCCCGTGGGAGAGGGGTCGGGGGTGAGGGCGCGCATCTTCCACGCCTGGTCCGACCAACCCTGGGTCAACGAAGGCGCGGCGGTGCGGGTGTCGCTGGTAGGTTTTGGCGCTCCACTCCCCTCGCCCTCTGGGGAGAGCGAAGCGAGGGGGGCGAAGCCGGCCGGGGGTGAGGGCGCGATGCTCGACGGCCAACCCGTCGCTGCGATTCATGCCGACTTGACCGGATCGCGCGAAACCACCGGCGCGCTGGATTTAACCCAGGCCCGTCCGTTGCCGGAAAACGCCGGTTGCTCGTTCTTCGGCCTGTGTCTGGCGGGCGCGTTCGCGGTGGACAGCGCCACGGCGCGACGCTGGCTGCGCGAGCCGAACCCGCACGGTCGGCCCAACAGCGACGTATTGCGCCCGATCTGGAACGGCGTGGACGTGACCCAGGGCTGGAAAGGTCGCTGGGTGATCGACTTTGGAACCGATTTGAGCGAGAACGAAGCCGCGTTGTACGAAGCGCCCTTCGCGCGGGTGCTGGAACAGGTCAAGCCGGTGCGGATGAGCAACCGCGAGAAGTCACGGGTTGACTACTGGTGGCGGCACGGTCGCCCGCGCCCTGAACTACGCCGAAAACTGGCGGGACTGACGCGCTATATCGCCACGCCGGAAACGGCCAAGTATCGGTTTTTCGTCTGGTTTCCCATCAGCGCCGCGCCCGAACACAGCCTGATCGTGATTCCCCGCGATGACGATGTGACCTTTGGCGTGCTGTCGTCGCGGTTTCATACCGTTTGGGCGCTGGCCATGGGTGGGAGAATGGGGCATGGCAACGATCCCCGTTACAACTCGACCATGACCTTCGAGACCTTCCCCTTTCCGCCAGGATTGCAACCGAACCGGAATGCCCTCACCCCTACCCCTCTCCCAGAGGGAGAGGGGCTGAAAGCCGCCATCGCCGATGCCGCCCAGAAGCTGAACGAGTTGCGCGAAAACTGGTTGAATCCGCCGGAATGGGTGGAGCGGATTCCCGAAATCTCCCCTCTCCCCGTGGGAGAGGGGTCGGGGGTGAGGGCGTATCCCGACCGGATCATTCCAAAACCCGAACACGCCGCCGAGTTGAAGAAACGCACGCTGACCCATCTTTACAACCAGCGCCCGACCTGGCTGGTCAACGCGCACCGCGCCCTCGATGCGGCGGTCGCCGCCGCCTACGGCTGGCCAGTGGACCTGAACGACGAGGAGGTGTTACGCCGGTTGCTGGCGCTGAACCAGGAACGGGCGGGCGGCTGAAATCGGGCAACAGGGGGCTAACGCCCCCCGCTCGCGGAACGACCACGCCGCGCCTATTGAGACTCGGGATTAGAACAGCGCCAGCGCCTCCAGACACCGGCGGCGGTGGGCGTCGCCCTGGGCAGGTGGAATCCGCGCGCCCGGCAACAGCAGGCCATAGCGGCGACCTTCGCTCTCGGCCTTCAACACCCATTGACAGAGCTGGGCCAGCCGGGGTTCGACGCTGTCGATCCCCAGCAACCGCCAGTCGAGCCACAGTTCCGGCCGGGCCTGATCGGTGAACTGCTTGACCAGCAGCGGTCCGCCACGGGTCGCGGCTTTCCAGGCGATCCGGCGCGGCGAGTCGCCGGGCGCGTACAGCCGGAAGCCGGCGTAATCCTCGCTGCCGAGGCCCTGGTCGCCCAGACCGGTTCCGGTACTGCCCGGCGGCGCCGCCGGCAGCGGCCGTCGGCCACGGGGTTGCGGATAAACCAGGCACGCCTGCTCGAATTCCACCCAGCTCCACGCTTGCAACAACCCCAGTGGGTAGCGGGTCAGCACCCGAACGCGCCCGGTTCGCAACCAGCCGCGCCGCTCGGCCACCACTCTCAGGGTCACGACCGCTGCGCCGCTGGCGGGTAAATCGGTATAGCACGGCGGTTGGTCGCGCCATTGCAAGGCGATGCCATAACGCGGCTTGGGGTCCGGATTGTCCAGCCGAAAGGCGAACCGCGCTTCCTGGCCGGCGAACACCGGCTCCGCGCCGCTGGAATCCACGACCAGTCCCAGCAGATTGTCGTGCGCCTGCCACATGCTGTTCAGCGCCACCGCCGCCAGCAGGAAGGTGAAGGCGAACCCCATGCTGTTGCTGTAGTTGATCGACCACAGGAAGAGCAGAAACAGCAGGGTGGCGAAGGCGTAGCCCTGCGCGGTCGGCAGGATATAGATGCGACGGCGGGTCAAACGGACCGGTTCGCTGGATGGTCGCTGGCCGCGCGTCACCCAGCGCTCGAACCGTTGCCGCAGCACACCCACGAGAGGGAAACTCAGGCGGGCAAGGCCACGGCGGCGCGCAGGCGCCCGACCAGATCGGCGGAGGTTTGTTCGAGATGCTCTTCGCCGGGATAGAGCCGATGCCCCACCACCGCCGGCAACACCGTCTGCACGTCTTCCGGCAGCACATGGCCGCGCCGGTGCAACAGCGCCCAAGCACGGGCCGCCCGCAGCAGGGCCAGACCAGCGCGCGGCGACAACCCGCCCCGGAACAGGCTGGACTGGCGCGAAAACGCCAATAGGCCCTGTATATAGTCCAGCAACGGCGGCGCGGCATGCACGCCGGCCACCCGCGCCTGTGCCTCGCGCAATTGATCCGGGGTCAGGCACACCGGCAATCGCGCCAGCACATCGCGGCGGTCCTCCCCTTCCAGCAACAGGCGCTCCGCCTGGGCGTCGGGATAGCCCAGTTCGATCCGCATCAGAAAGCGGTCGAGCTGCGATTCCGGCAGCGGGAAGGTGCCGATCTGGTAGGCGGGATTCTGGGTGGCGATGACGAAGAACGGCTCCGGTAGCTTGCGGGTCTCGCCCTCGATGGTCACCTGCCCCTCCTCCATCGCCTCCAGCAGCGCGCTCTGGGTCTTGGGGGTGGCGCGGTTGATCTCGTCGGCCAGGATCAGTTGGGCGAAGATCGGGCCGGGATGAAACACGAAGGTTTCGCGCTGGCGCTCATACACCGCCGCGCCGAGGATGTCCGCCGGCAACAAATCGCTGGTGAACTGGATGCGCTGGTACTGCAAGCCCAGACAGCAGGCCAGGGCGTGCGCGAGGGTGGTCTTGCCCATGCCCGGCAAGTCCTCGATCAGCAGATGGCCGCGCGCCAGCAGGCAGCTCACGGCCAGGCGAATGGCGCGCTCCTTGCCGAGAATGGTCGTGCCGACCTGCTGGACCGCTTGGTCCAGGCGGTCTTCCAAAGTAGCGGCCATGTCAGGTCTGGGGGCGCAGATCGCGCTTGAAGCGCTTGAAATTCTCCACGTAGCGACCGGCGGTCCGCCGCATCCGTTCGATTTCTTCCTCGGATAACGCGCGGACGATCTTGCCGGGCGAACCCATCACCAGCGAGCCATCCGGAATGACCTTGCCTTCGGGAATCAGGCTGTTGGCGCCGATCAGGCAGTTCTTGCCGATCACCGCCCGGTTCATGATCAAGCTTTTGATGCCGATCAGGCTGTTGTCGCCGATGATGCAGCCGTGCAGCATGGCCAGGTGGCCGACGGTGACATCGCGGCCAATGGTGAGCAGGATGCCGGGGTCGGTGTGCAGGATCGAACCGTCCTGGATGTTGGAATTTTCGCCGATGGTGATGACGTCGTTGTCGCCACGCACCACCACGTTGAACCAGATGCTGGCATTCTGCTTGAGCACCACCGAGCCGATCACGGTGGCGTTGTCGGCGATGAACCAGTCCTCGCCATGAAACTCAACCCTGCGGTCGCCGAGGGAGTAGATCACCGGGTTCTCCTTCTCTGGGGGCTTGGAAAAACCGGTTCAGTATAGACGAGCGAACGGAGGCGCGCGGGAGAAAAGCGGCGCGGTTTGCCGCCTCCGCCCGCCCGTAACGGCGCTCCCTCGTATCGCGGGACTCCGTCGGCTTGCTTAACCCTTGATGTGAATCAGCGGCTCCAACCGGGCCACCCGTCGCGCCAAACCGTAATATCGTCGAACTGGACCCCCAACGCCCCGCCGACCCAGTTGGCGCAGATACCGTGCGCTTGGAACTCAGCCGGCGTGGAGTCCGATCCGTTTTTCTGGTTCCGGCGAGTCGGTCTTCCGGGCGACGAGGAGGATGGTTGTCAATCGAAAGGCGCGATCCCGGATCCCGATGCACTCCAGGAGGGCAAAGTCGTGGGCTTGCAACAGCACCATCAGCCGCTGTTTCGACCATAATGGAATGCGGGCGCTGCTTGCGGACAGGCGATACGAGTTCCACCACGCGCGTACCCTCATCAGCCAGCTCTTCAGAAAGCGGGGGCAAGGCATCGACAGGATGAAGATACCCTCAGGCTGGATCTCCCGGGCGGCGAGCCTGACCAGGCTGGCGAGCTGGAGGGAAGCAATCTTGTCCTCGGTACATAAGACCATCTCGAAACGGTCTGCCTCTGCCGGATCCACCGGCGCGGCGGTACCCGCGTCGGTGATGCCGATTTCCCGGGGTTCCCTACCCGCGACGGCGGCCGCGTCCTGAAAAACGGGGCACAGCCGACTGTCGCAGTGTCCCAGGCAGAGAATCCGCCTTGCGCCATGGCGAGCGACAAGCTGCAAAATCACCGGTCGCAGGCCCTGGGTATCACAGGGCTTTCCGCTCCCGTTCCCCCCTGGAAAACCCGATTCGATCCGGTCGTCTGTAACCATGAGTTTCCCCCTGAAGCGGCATTCGGCTCGGTCCACGCGGCAGATCCGGCGCGCGGTCGCAACCGCCATCAGCGCCATGCCTAGCAAATTCGATCCGCGTAATACCCCGGCTCCGGGTAATACCACGGCGCCGCCTGCGCTGGAGACACATGCCCGGCCTCATTACCCGCGCGGCTGGCGGAATCAAAATACAGAGTGATGCTGACCTGCTCCTCGCTGTGCTCTATCCTGATATTGCTGCAATGCTTATGAACCACGCTTAACATCCGGTCGTTCTCGCGCAGGATTTCAAAGACCAGGCCGTGCAGGTCGGCCGCCACCGCATGCGCGATCAGCCGTTTCAGCATCGCCGTGCCCAGGCCCATCCCCTGCCAGACGGAGGCGACCATGAAAGCGGCCTCCGCCAGGTGGGTCGTCGGATTCACGAAATAGCAGGCGTGCCCCACGATCTCTTCATGTTCGCGCGGGCCGGTCACCGCGACGAACGCTACCTCGGTCTCATAATTCAGGTTGCACAGGCGTTGCACCTCCCGATTGGACAGGCTCTTCACCCGGGCGAAGAAGCGGGTGTACACGTCGGCATCGGACAGATGATGAAACAGGGCGCGAATACCGGGCGCGTCCGCCGCCCTGGCCGGCCGCAGCAGCACGGATTGGCCGTGATCCAGAACCACGCTGGTTTCGTCTTCCACCGCGTAGGCGCGCAGGTTTTCATTTTGTTGATCGGCAGGCACATAACCCAGTTTCTTGGCTTCGCGCAACAGCCAGGGGCGGAAGCGGGGATGGGCCACGTCGATGAGGGCGATGGCCCGTTCGCGGATGGATTTGCCGAACAGGTAGGCGATGCCGTACTCGGTGATCACGTAATGGACGTCGGCGCGGGCGACGGTGGCGCCCTCCGCGCCCAGCAGCGGCCGGATGCAGGACGTTTCCCCATCGTCGGTGGTGGAGGTCAGGCAAATAATCGGCTTGCCCCCGGGCGAGCGGGCCGCGCCGCGCAGGAAATCGCCCTGCGTGCCCAAGCCGCCGCAGTATTCGCCGTCAAACTGGTCGGAGCAGACCTGGCCGGTTAGATCGATCGCGAACGCCTGGGCAATGGCCACCATTTTGTGCTGCATCGCGATCAGCTTGGGCCGGCAGAGCATATCGATCGGCTGGAACGAAAACAGCGGGTTGCCGTTGATCAGATCGTAGAGCCGGCGGGTGCCCAGGGCGAAGCTGGTGACGATCTTGCCCCGGTGCTCGGTTCTCTGGCGGCCGGTCAGCACTCCCTTTTCCAGCAACGGGAGGATGGCGTCGGTCACCACCGCGGTGTGCAGGCCCAGGTCGCGCCGGTCTTCCAGATAGCGGAGCGCGGCCTGGGGAATCCGCCCCAGGTTGACGTACAGGGTAGCGCCGTCCTCGATCAGGCTGGCGACGTAGCGGGCGATGCGCTGGACCGCCTCGACCTTGACCGGCTGGTAGACGTATTCGGTGACGGCGGTGTCAACCGGCACCAAGTGGTGGATCTGGCTGAGATGGACGGTCGAATAGCCCATGCTGCGGGGCATGTGCGGGTTGACCTCGGCCACCACCAGCTTGGCGCGTTCCAGCGCCGCTGGGATGATGTCGACCGAGATCCCCAGGCTGACGTAGCCGAATTCGTCCGGCAGCGAGACTTGGATCAGGGCTACATCGATGGGGATGCGGCCCTGGGTGATCAGGATCGGCAGCTCGGTCATCGAAATCGGCACGTATTCGGCCAGGCCCTGCCTGACCGCCGCCTGGATATCGGGAGTGACGAAGAAGGTGCGGTGCCGGTAGCGGGTGACGGCCTTGCCCTTGTGGTGGGGCACCACCTGGGTGGTGAGGAAATGGACCAGTTCGACGTCGGCGGGGGGCTCGAGCAGGTCGTGTTCCAAGGCGGCCACCAGGGCGCGGGGCGCGGCGCAGCCAGTGCCGATGAAGACGTGCTGGCCGGGCCGGATCAGCGCGGCGGCGGCCTGGGCCGAGATGATCTTGTCGCGATAGGGATGCAGCGCCGGATGCAAGGATTCGAATGTCATATTAGTCATACCTGCGTATTTCACTGATGACGGCCACCCATTTCACGGGAAGGTGGCCAGTGAGTTCAGCCGAAGGCGGCACTCCAGTTCAGGGTTGGGAACCAGCGGTCGGAGCGCAGCGACGCGGGTCGGTTAGTGTTACTGCCCCACGGTGGGGTTGGTCAAGGGGGTCGGTCGTTTTCGCAT
>JAXMFY010000025.1:0-41340 GCA_046347555.1 Candidatus Competibacteraceae bacterium
CTTTACCGGCACGCCCATTACCGCTGGCGCACAAATCCGTGGCACGCTGAAAAATCCCAAAATGACGCTGTTCTCGGATCCGAAGATGCCCGACTCCAGTATTCTGTCCTATCTGGTATTGGGCCGGGGGCCGCAAAATGGCGGCTCGGGTGGCGAATCCGCGCTGCTGTTTAAGGCCGCCAGCGCCCTGGGACTGGGTGGCAGCGCGTTCACCCAAAGCTTGGGTGAGGCGTTCGGCCTGGATGCCCTGCAACTGGGATCAGCCGGCGACGGCGGCGATGGCACCTCGCTCATGCTGGGCAAATATCTGGCGCCGAATCTCTACATCGGCTACGGCGTCGGGCTGCTCAACGCTGCGAATACCTTCAACGTCAAATACCATCTCAGCCAGCGCCTGATGTTCGTATCGGCCAGCAGTACCGCCGGGATCGGCGCCGATCTGATCTATACCATCGAACGTTGATCGAAAGGGGCGAACCGCGAGTGGAGCGACTCCCGCTCGCGTCACCCCTCCTTCTTCCCACCAGCGAGGTTGACCGTCATGATTAAAACGCTTGGATACGCCGCTCAAGGCGCAGCCACTCCCCTGAATCTTCACGCCTTCGAGCGGCGCGAACCAGGACCGCGCGACGTTCGAATCGAAATCCTCTATTGCGGCGTCTGTCATTCCGATTTGCACACTGTCCGCAACGAATGGCAAAACGCGGTCTATCCGGTGATCCCCGGCCACGAAATCGTCGGTCGAGTCACTCACGTAGGCGGCGAGGTCACCCTCTTCAAGGTTGGCGATCTGGCAGCGGTCGGCTGCATGGTCGATTCCTGCGGAACCTGTCCCGACTGCCGGGAAGGTCTGGAACAGTATTGCCAGAACGAAATCGTCTTCACCTACAACAGTCCCGACCCGTATACCGGAAAGATGACCTACGGCGGCTATTCCAACCGGATCGTGGTCGACGAACGGTTCGTGCTGCGGGTGCCGGATTCGCTCGACCCAGCGGCCGCCGCGCCGTTGCTGTGCGCCGGCATCACCACCTACTCACCGCTGCGGCAATGGAAGGTCAGTCCGGGCCAGAAGGTCGGCGTTGTCGGTCTGGGCGGCCTGGGCCACATGGCGGTCAAGTTCGCCCACGCCCTCGGCGCGCGGGTGGTGCTATTCACCACCTCGCCGGGCAAGACCGAGGACGCCCGGCGGCTGGGCGCCAACGAAGTGGTGGTGTCGAAAAACCCCGAGGAGATGAAGCCGCATATCGGCAGCTTCGACTTCATCCTCAACACGGTGGCCGCGCCGCATAACCTGGACGCCTACCTTGAACTGCTCAAGCGCGATGGGACGATGTGTCTGGTCGGAGCGCCGGATCACCCCCACCCGGCGCCGCACGTCTTCAATCTGATCTTCAAGCGCCGGCGGCTGGCCGGCTCGCTGATCGGCGGCATTCGGGAAACCCAGGAGATGCTGGACTTCTGCGCCCAACACGGCATTGTCTCGGATATCGAAATTATCCCGATCCAGAAGATCAACGAGGCTTACGAGCGGATGCTGCGCAGCGACGTGAAGTACCGGTTCGTGATCGACATGGCCTCGTTGAAGCCAGAAGCGGCCTAAGCATAGAGTAACCATTTAGATCCCCTGGTGTTTGCGCCCCGTATTGATGGGTTTCGTTCCTCAACCCATCCTACAACCCATTGTTTTTTCGTAGGATGGGTTGAGTGTAGCGAAACCCATCGCCGTGCTGGACGATGAGGTTCTGAACGCCTACAGCATAGAAGGCTGCGCGCATTCTTCTCTCCCCGCCACGGGGAGAGTAGTGGAGGCGCGCTTTTTACGAACGGCGCCCTTGGGTCTCGGGTAACGCGGGGGCGTCAGGGAGCCGGCGTTGCGGCCACTCAGCGAGAGTAGTCCGGCGCGTTTCCCGCTTTCCACTTGATGTTGCAGCCGATGCTGGGCTTCTGATCGGACGGAACCGACCCACCCGCCAGCACTGCGTCCACCGCCGCGCGCAGATCGGCGCCCGTCACCGGAATGGAGTTACCTGGCCGGCTGCTGTCGAACTGGCCGCGATACACCAACTCGCGAGCTGCGTCGAACAGGAAAAAATCCGGTGTGCAGGCGGCTCGATAGGCCTTGGCCACCGCCTGAGTCTCATCGTACAGATACGGAAAGGGATAACCGAACATCCGGGCTTCCTCGGCCATTTTCGCCGGACTGTCGCCAGGATAATTCACCACGTCATTGGCGCTGATAGCGACGATGGCCAGTCCCCGGGCCTGAGAGTCCCGCGCGAACCGAACCAGGCCCTCGCGAATGTGTTTGACGAACGGGCAGTGATTGCACATGAAGATCACCAGCAAGGCCGGGGCGTCCTGAAAATCCGCCAGGGCGACAACGCGACCCGTCGCGGGCTCGGGCAGACTGAACGCTGGGGCGGGCGTGCCCAGCGCGAGCATGGTGGAAGCGGTTTGAGCCATGGCTTTACACCTCTTAGGGGTCGGGGACGGGATTGAAACTCGGGGCGAACCGCTCGCTTTGACCGATGCCGCCGCGCCGGGTTGCGCGCGGTCTCATTCGAACCAAGCCAGCCCGCCATGGTCAATCCCGACGAACTTGACGGTTTTTCGCGAATCCCCCTACCCCTTCCCAAGGAGAGCTTTCGATGCAACGACTCAAAACCTCCCTCTGGCCCATCGCGGTCCTCGGTTTGCTGGGGAGCGCGCTGGTCCAGGCGGCGGACTATCCCGACTTCGTCACCCTGGTCGAGCGGTACAGCCCGGCGGTGGTCAGCATTCAGACCAAGGCGGAAGCCAAGCAAAATCCGCTGGGACGCGGTCATCCACGGATTCCCGAAGACAGCCCGTTTCACGACTACTTCAAGAAATTTTTCGAGCAAATGCCCGATTTGCCTACCCCACCGCAATCCTCGGTGGGTTCCGGCTTCATCATCTCGGCGGACGGTTACATCGTCACCAACGCCCACGTGGTCGACGAGGTGGACAGCATCGTGGTCGGCCTGAGCGACCGTTCCGAACTGCCCGCCCAGGTCATCGGCAAGGACCGCCGCAGCGACATCGCCCTGCTCAAGGTCAAAACCGACGCCAGCCTGCCCACCGTCAAGATCGGCGACAGCCACAAGGCCAAGGTCGGCCAATGGGTGCTGGCCATCGGCTCGCCGTTCGGCTTTGAGCGCACCGCCACCCAAGGCATCATCAGCGCTCTGGGCCGCAGCCTGCCCAGCGACAACTACGTCCCCTTCATCCAGACCGACGCCGCTATCAATCCCGGTAACTCCGGCGGGCCGCTGTTCAATCTCGATGGCGAGGTGATCGGCGTCAATTCGCAGATCTACAGTCGTTCCGGCGGTTATCAGGGCCTGTCCTTCGCGGTGCCCATCGATGTCGCCATGGAAGTCGTCGACCAGCTTAAAAGCGGCGGCAAGGTGGCGCGCGGCTGGCTGGGGGTGATGATCCAGGAAGTCACCCCGGAATTGGCGCAATCCTTCAGTCTCGACAAACCACACGGCGCCCTGGTCGGTCAGGTGTTGGCCGACAGCCCGGCGCAGCAGGCCGGGGTCAAGGCCGGCGATATCATCGTCGCCTTCAACGGTCAGCCGGTGCCCACCTCCAAGGATCTGCCGCTGATGGTCGGCCGCACTCGGCCCGGCGCCACTCCGGCGCTCACCGTCATCCGCGACGGCAAGGAGCAAAACCTGACCGTCCGCATCGCGGAACTGCCCGAGGACACCAAGCTGCAACAAGCCATCGCCGAACCTCCCTCCCACAACCGGCTGGGCCTGATCGTGGCCGACCTGCCCGCCGGCAAGCGAAAAGCCGGCACTCAGGGCGTGCTGGTCAAGGATGTCGACGAAGGCCCCGCCACCAGCGCCGGTATCCGGCCGGGCGATATCATCGTTCGCCTCAACCAGGTCGAGGTCAACGACACCGAGCAGTTCGCTGACCTGGTGAAAGCGTTGCCGACGGGTCGACCCATCCCGGTATTGATCAAGCGCGACGATGGCGCGTTGTTCCTGGCGCTGACGATCCCTGACAAGGAGTAAGCAACTGGGCGGCAACAGCGAGGCGACCATGGGTTGACATTCACAGACGCCTCGCTTCAACGCTACAATGGCCGTTGTTTTTTGTACCGGAACGTGCCCCTCAGGATGGGTGGGCGCGTTCCGGTCATCCCATTAAATTCACCACGATCCACCATGCCGGTTTCCATGGTTTGTGGAAACCGCATCATAACCATCCAAGGGGTTTCACCCGTGCTCGAAAACTATCGCCAACACGCCGCCGAACGCGCCGCGATGGGCATTCCCGCCCTGCCGCTCAGTCCACAACAGACCGCCGATCTGGTCGCGCTCCTTAAAAATCCACCCCAGGGCGAAGAAAACTTCCTGCTGGAACTGATCACCCATCGGGTGCCGGCGGGCGTGGATCAGGCCGCCTACGTCAAGGCCGCCTTCCTGGCCGCCGTCGCCAAGGGCGAGGCCCAGTCGCCGCTGATTTCCCGGGTGCGCGCCACCGAACTGCTCGGCACCATGCTGGGCGGCTACAACATCCAGCCGCTGATTGACCTGCTCGACGACGCCGAGTGCGCGCCCGCCGCCGCCAAGGCGCTGTCGCATACCCTGCTGATGTTCGACTACAAGCACGGCGTCAAGGACAAGGCCGACCAGGGCAACGCCCACGCCCAGCAGATCATGAAATCCTGGGCCGAGGCTGAATGGTTCACCAGTCGCGGCAAGGTGCCGGAAAAAGCCACGGTCACCGTGTTCAAAGTCGCTGGCGAAACCAACACCGACGACCTGTCCCCCGCGCCCGACGCCTGGAGCCGCCCCGACATCCCGCTGCACGGGCTAGCGATGCTGAAGATGGAGCGGCCGGGCATCCAGCCCGACGAACCCGGCAAGATCGGCCCGTTGAAGCTGATCGAGGCGCTGAAACAGAAGGGCTATCCGGTCGCCTACGTCGGCGACGTGGTCGGCACCGGCTCCAGCCGCAAGTCCGCCACCAATTCGGTGCTGTGGTGGACCGGCGAGGACATCCCCTACGTGCCCAACAAGCGCTACGGCGGCTACTGCCTCGGCGGCAAGATCGCCCCGATCTTCTTCAACACCCAGGAAGACGCCGGCGCGCTGCCGATCACCGACTGCGACGTGACCAAGATGAACATGGGCGATGTCATCGACATCTACCCCTATGAAGGCGTCGTCAAGAATCACGACACCGGCGCCGAACTGAGCCGGTTCAGCTTCAAGTCCGACGTCCTGCTGGACGAAGTGCAGGCCGGCGGGCGCATCAACCTGATCATCGGCCGCGGCCTGACCGACTGGGCGCGGGAAGTCCAGGGCCTCGGTCCCAGTCCGATCTTCCGCCGCCCGGTGGCGCCGAAGGATTCCGGCAAGGGCTACACCCTGGCGCAGAAAATGGTCGGCAAGGCCTGCGGCGTGGCCGGCATCCGTCCCGGCACGTATTGCGAACCGAAGATGACCACCGTCGGCTCGCAGGACACCACCGGCCCGATGACCCGCGACGAGTTGAAAGACCTGGCCTGCCTCGGCTTCTCGGCTGATCTGGTCATGCAGTCGTTCTGCCACACCGCCGCCTATCCCAAGCCGGTGGACGTACAAACTCACCACACCCTGCCCGACTTCATCTCCAGCCGCGGCGGGGTAGCGCTGCGCCCCGGCGACGGCATCATCCACTCCTGGCTGAACCGGATGCTGTTGCCCGACACCGTTGGCACCGGTGGCGACTCCCATACCCGCTTCCCCATCGGCATCAGCTTCCCGGCCGGTTCGGGTCTGGTGGCGTTCGCGGCGGCGACCGGCTCCATGCCGCTCGACATGCCGGAATCGGTGCTGGTGCGGTTCAAGGGCCAGATGCAGCCTGGCATCACCCTGCGCGACCTGGTCAACGCGATCCCCTACGCCGCGATTCAGGCGGGCACGCTGACCGTGGCGAAGGAAGGCAAGAAGAACGTGTTCAACGGCCGGATTCTGGAAATCGAGGGCCTGCCGGACCTGAAGGTCGAACAGGCGTTCGAGCTGTCCGACGCCTCCGCCGAGCGTTCCGCCGCCGGCTGCACCGTGCGGTTGAACCAGGAACCGATCATCGAGTACCTGAACAGCAACATCACGCTGCTCAAGTGGATGATCGCCAACGGCTATCAGGACCCCAAGACCCTGGAGCGGCGCATCAAGGGCATGGAAGCGTGGCTGGCCAATCCGACGCTGATGGAGCCGGACGCCGACGCCGAGTATGCCGACATCATCGAAATCGACATGAGCCAGATCAAGGAGCCGTTGCTGGCCTGCCCCAACGACCCGGACGACGTCAAGACCCTGGCCGCCGTGGCCGGCGCCAAGATCGACGAGGTGTTCATCGGCTCCTGCATGACCAACATCGGCCACTACCGCGCCGCTGGCAAGGTGCTGACCGGCCAAGCCAATATCCCGACCCGGTTGTGGATTTCCCCGCCGACCAAGATGGACGCCCACCAATTGAGCGAGGAAGGTTACTACGCCATTTACGGCACCGCCGGGGCGCGGATGGAAATGCCGGGCTGCTCGTTGTGCATGGGCAACCAGGCGCGGGTGGCGGATAACGCCACGGTGGTGTCTACCTCGACCCGTAACTTCCCGAATCGGCTGGGCAAGGGCGCCAACGTGTACCTCAGTTCGGCGGAACTGGCGGCGGTCTGCGCCTTGCTGGGCAAGATTCCGACTTTCGCGGAGTACATGAAGTACATGGGCGAAATCGGAACCAAGGGCGCGGAGATTTACCGCTACCTGAACTTCAATCAGGTGGAGGAGTATCAGCAGGTAGCGGACACGGTGAAGCTGGCGGCGTAGGCGTCCGCGCTAATCCCTAAACCCCGCCCATCCCCGTGAGCTATGCTTGCGGGGATTTTTCTTTTCGGATCGCTTGGAGAGGTGAAGCCATGAACAGCGCTGCCCTGCTGGACCGGGACGCGGTCGCCGCGACCGCCGCCGCCGTGGAGACTCCGGCGCCGCTGACCCCCCACCGCTACCGCCTGACGGTCGCGGAATATCACCGTCTGGGTGAAAACCGGATTTTCGACGAAGACTCCAGAGTAGAATTGATCGAGGGAGACCTGATCGCCATGCCGCCGATTGGTTGCCAACACGCCGGTCATCTCGACCACATCGCACGGCCTTTTTTCCGCCAAGTCACTCAAGGTATTGTGCGGGTGCAAAGTCCAATACAACTTGGCGACCACTCGGAACCGCAGCCTGATCTGGCGGTGCTCCGTTATCGCGAGGACTTTTACACCCGCTCGCATCCTCGCCCGGAGGATGTATTGCTATTGATTGAAGTGTCGGATAGTACCCTGCGTTATGACCGCGATACCAAAGTCCCGCTGTACGCCAAAGCCGGTATTCCTGAAGTCTGGCTGCTGGATTTGATGAACCAGCGTGTTGCGATCTACCGGCATCCCAGCGCCGATGGTTATCGCCAGATTCAATTCCCTGCCCCGGAGGAACTCATTTCTCCAAGTCTATTGCCGGAATTGACCTTGCGTATTGCGGATCTGTTTTTACCCACTCGCTTACCCACCAACACCAACTAATTCATGATGTTGGGTTGGGCAGCGCAGGAGTTCAACGATTTCAGACGCCGTATTATCCGCCCTAATCCCCCCGCTCCACCTTCACCACCTTGATCAAGTTGGCGCCGCTGGACGCGCCGACGGGCACTCCGGCGGTAAACACCACGATCTCGCCTTCCCGCACCAGATTCTTGTTGAGCAGAAACTCGGTGGCGGACCCGAGCAGATCGTCCACGGAGGTCACGACGGCCCCCAGTTGCAGCGGCGTCACTCCCCAGACCAGGGCCAGTTTACGCAAGGTTGCGATTTTCGAGCTGAAGGCGATCAATGGGGCCAGCGGCCGAAACTTGGCCAAACCGAGAACGCTCGATCCGCTGTTGGTGAAACCGACGATATAGCGGGCGCACACCTTGTCGGCCAGGTCCATGGTGGCGAAATAAACGGCGTCCTCGATTCGCAGGCAGGCTTTGGCTAACAGGTCTTCCTGGGTCAGCACGTTCTTGTGCATCAACGTCTTGAAAATGTCGCTGTCCTCGACGCTCAGGGCGATGGCCTTCATCATCCGCACCGCTTCGATGGGATACTGACCGGCGGCGGTTTCCGCCGACAGCATCACCGCGTCGGTCCCGTCCAGAATGGCGTTGGCGACATCGTTGGCCTCGGCGCGGGTCGGCCGAGGATTGGTGATCATCGATTCCAGCATCTGCGTGGCGGTGATTACCGGCTTGCCAGCGATGTTGCACTGGCGGATGAGTGTCTTTTGCATCAATGGCACGTCCTGCGGCGAGGTTTCCACCCCCAGATCGCCGCGCGCCACCATGATCGCGTCGGCCACGGCGATGATCTCCTCGATGTGCTGGAACGCTTCCGGCTTTTCGATCTTGGCGATGATCGGAATCTTGCGACCGTGGGTGGTCAACATGACATCGATCAACTCCTTGACATCGTCGGCGTCCCGCACGAACGACAGCGCCACGTAATCCAGCCAATGGTCGTAGGCGAACTGCAAATCGGCGCGGTCCTTATCGGTGATCGCCGAAATTTTGAGCTTGACGTTGGGCAGATTGACGCCCTTGCGCGGTTTCAGCCGGCCGCCGTTGACCACCCGGCTGAAAATCTCGCGCCCCTCGATCCGTTCGACGGTCAGTTCGAACAGTCCATCGTCGATCAGCACCCGATCGCCCGGCTTCACTTCCTCATGCAAGCCACGATGATCGATGGACACTTTCTTGAGACCGTCATGGATTCCGCCCACCAAGTCGTCGGTGGTTAACACCAGAGTCTCGCCGGTCGCCACCTCCAGAAAATCGCCCTCCAGTTGGCCGAGTCGAATCTTCGGACCCTGCAAATCCTGGAAGATGGCGATGTAGCGATTCAGTTTCTGCGCCGCTTCCCGCACCAGCCGCACCGACAGCGCATGATCGTCGTGATTGCCGTGCGAAAAGTTGAGTCGGATCACGTCGGCCCCTTCCCGCAGCAGCTTTTCGACCGTGTCCGGATTGCGGGAATTCGGCCCCAGCGTCGCCACGATCTTGGTGAACTTCATGATTTTCGCCATGTCGGAATCGCCCCGGTTGGAACAGTTCATTAAATCAAAACAATCAATCGGTTATTTTTATTTTGAACACAGGGAGTGTAAAGGATGCAACCGCCACCCTCAACGCAATTTGCGCGAAGGATCGGGTTAATCCGAAGTTCGGCCGGCAATTCGCGCCAGCTTGATTAAACTGATTCGTGCAAGACAAACCAACGCGAGGTTTTCAATGGTTGACGTTTTCACCCGCATTTTGCGAATCGATCTGCCCGAAGCGCTGCAATGCGACGAATCGGGCAAGAATCCGGCTTTTACGATCCGCTTCGTCACCGACGGAACGGTGCCGTTTCCACAAGTGATCCTGCACGCGCCGGACGGACAACACCTGATCAAGGGCGACGCGATCCAGGCTGGCGTGGGCAGCGGCGGCGAGTATACCTACACCGCCAGCGTTCCGGCTGGGCTGCTGTGGCCCAACACCATCAACGTGCAAGTGGAAGGTTGCCGCAAGGCCGACATCCGCCAGTCCGGCGGCGGCGACTGGATCAAGGAGTTCCGTGCGTTGCGGATCGCGCCGAACGCCAAGATCAAACCGGTCATCCGGGTCGCGACCGGGCCGGGCGACGCGCCGGTCAAGCTGTATTTCGGCATCCACAAGCACATGCACCAGCCCTACTACAACGCCACCGACCGGCTGTACTGGGACGGCGAGAAGGATTCGATCTTCGGTGCGCGGGGTGGTCCCTACACCCATTTCATCCCGACCGCCGTCCGCCAGTACGCCAGCGGCGGCCTGCCCCACGCCGGGCTGTCCACCAGTTGGAGCGGCTCGCTGATCGAGCAACTGGACCGCTGCGCCGCCGACGGGCTGTGCGGCGGGCGGTTCGGCGGCTGGAACCACGAACTGCGCGCCGTCGCCCAGGAAAAGACGGTTCTGGGCCACCCCCGCGTCGATTTCGTGGCCTTCGGCTTCTTCCATCCGCTGATGGCCTTGACCCCGGCCCGCAACATCGTCAAGCAGGTGGAATGGCATCGCGGCATCATCCGCGCGGCGTTCGGCATCGAGGCGTCCAGCGTGATGTTTCCGCCGGAAACCGCTTTCCACGTCCGCATGATTCCGGCGCTGAATCAGGCTGGGGTCAAGGCGGTGATCTACGACTCCATCCACCGTTTTCGGGCGTGCAAGGATTATCCCTACGCCGGTATCAACGAAGGCATGTTGCCGCCCAACCCCGCCGAACAGGTTAACCCGCCGGTCAACGACTGGCTGCAACTGCACAATATCTGGGCGGGGTCGAAGATTTCGCCCAGCCTGCTGCGGCCGGAGTACGTCCAGTACGAAGACCCGGACGGCCAGATTCACAAGATCATCGCGGTGCCGGCGGAACGCTACATCGGCAACGAGGATGCGCGGGGCGGTTTCGGCGCACTGCAATATCCCGACGTGCTGGGCCAGGTCTACAACCGGATCGTGGATACCGGCACCTTCGACCCGAAACATCCGCCGTTCTTCCTGCTGCATTCCGACGGCGACAATCATGGCGGCGGCGCGGATAGCTACTACAACCACAACACCGGGCAACTGGTGCAGTGGTTGCAGGGCGATCCGCGCTTCGAACTGACCACGGTTCACGATTATCTGGACCGCTTTCCGCCCGATCCCGCGCAGGCCGCGCACATCGAACCGGGCTCCTGGAGCGGCGCCGACAACGGTGATCCGCAATTCATGAAGTGGTTCAGCCGCTACGACCAACCCTACTCGCCCGACCTCAATTCCTGGGCGGTGCTGACCGCGTTCCAGAACGTGGTCCACAGCCTGGAAGACGCCCTGCCCGGCAAACCATGGCTGGACGACATCAGCCGGCTGATGCTGACCGCCGAGACCAGTTGCTACTGGTACTGGACCGGTCAGCACGTCTGGGACCAGCAGGTCACCAACGCCGCCAACGCCGGTTACGGCATGGTCAAAAGCGAAGTGGACGCGCTGCTGTCCGCCGGCAAGGACCGTACCGGCCCGACCATCTTCGCGCCGTGGGTCACGCCCGAAAATCCGGGCGGCAAGCGCTGGGGTCAGGGCTGCCTGCTCGACGCGCCGCGCGAGGGCACGGTGCATACCTTCGTCCACGACATCAGCGGTTTGAAACGGGTGACGCTGGTGCTACGCGCCGCGTCCGGCGAAACCCGGCTGGCGATGACCGATAACGGCCCATACCCGTCGCAGACCGGCGCGGCGATTACCGCGCATTACTTCACCGCCAAACTGCCGGTCGGCGCGGGCGACGTGCGCTATTACATCGAGGCCGAGGACGGCAAGGGCAACGTCTCGCGCGGGGCATTGGAGCGGGTGTATTTGGCGTAGACTTGAAGTGGCCCGGCTGAGTTTCAAAACATTTGTGGCGAAAATCCGGGCCACTTCATCTTAATTCGACTTGGACGTGGGCGCTAACGACCATGGCGTTGCTCAGGCAGGACGACAACAAGACCAATGGGCTACTTCAGCTCGCGCTCAAATACCATCATAAAAAACGGTACGACGAGGCAGCGTGGCTCTACCAGAAAATCATCGACATCTATTCGCGGTTCTATTCCAAAAATCCACAAGTCGTTGAATATGCTCGCATCAATCTAGACAATCTTGCCAAGAAGATAGAGAACCTGCACCCGGTCAAGCCCAGGGAACTTCAGGCGGGCGATCCTTTGCTGGACGACAACGAGCCCGTTACCATCAACTCGACCACGCCCCCGGCGACCTTGCCGATCCTTCCACCGCCCAGCGTGGAAACCGTTGCTACCCCCCATGCCACGAAACGAGTCATGAGACCCACGCGGGTCACTGTTCGCGTTGAAAACCTGACGCGCTCCGGCAAGGCATACGAAAACGAATTTCTGGTCGATACCCGAGCAATTGACTGCCTCGCTCCCGCCAGCGCGCTGCAACAAGCTGGCATCGCCGTGGAGGGGTGGGATGTCTACGAAATGGGCCATGGCGAAGTGTTCAACTACCCCTATGGTTTTTCCCGCCTCTCGTTCATGGGCTCAAAAACAGTGGCCCAGATCATTTTTGGCCCGGAGGACGCGGAACCCATCCTTGGCATGGCGGCGCTCGAAAACGCCGGCATCGGCATCGATCCCGTCACGCGAACCCTCAAGCGCATGACGGCCAAGCCGCTGAAGCAGGTCGCCCGGAAATAATTTTTATTTCATTGGGTTGAACTTATCGAACACGCAGATCACCCAGGAGTTGGAGTTGAACCCGGACGACACGCAACGAATGACAGAGCGTAACCGTTCAGACCCCCTAGTGGGGTAAGGGGGCGAAGGGCAGTCCAGCGCGGCGGTTCGTTGGGTGACAACAATCTACCGGCGCCCGGGCCAACCGGGCAAGGCGCCCACCACTTCTTCCAATCCCGACATGCTACCCCGCGCTCGACTGGTTACGCCCATCCAGCACGACAGCAGCAACTCAAATCCAAACGCCGCGCGCTATCCACCAAGAGGAAACCAGCATGGCAACAGACTATTACCTCGACAACATCGACCTGAAAAACGGCGCGAAATCGATCACGGCGGTCTGCGTCCCCAACGGTTTCAAGGTCGGAGACAAAGCCAACATCATCCTCTTCCTGCACGGCACTGGCCAAGCCTCGATTCGCGACTATTTCCAACAGACCGACCACGACTTGCGGACCAGTTTGGACAGTCCAAATCCAGCTAAGCAGGTCATTTTGATCGCCCCCACCCTCTCGCAGGGCGCGCAGGGCGGTATTCTGGGCGGCGACGAGGCGGACACCATCCCCTCCAACGCTTTGCAATGGTACTTGCCTCTGGTCTCGAAGGAATTGCAAAAGAAAAAGCCCAGCCCGCCGATTCCCGAATTCGACGACTCCAGCAAGGTCGATAAGATCGTTCTGGCCGCCCATTCCGGTGGCGGCAAGGTCATGCTCGCCTTGGCAAGAACCCGAGGAACGGACCAGTACGCCGACAAGATCGTGGAATGCTGGGGATTCGATTGCCTCTATGGTCAAGCCCACGGAGCGCTATCAACACCGACACCCGCGCCTGACCCCAAAGCGCTACAACCGCAATGGACCGCGTGGGAGAGCAATAACAGAGCGCATCGGGAAATGCTCTGGGCCAACTGGCTGCGCGACAAAGGCAGCAGCGTGGAATTTTACCTTTACTGTGCCTCGGGAGCGCGGGGAGGCGGCACTACGACACGTTCCACCAACCTCGACAAGCTGGTGAAGCGGCGGAACTTGACCAAGGCTCACATCATCTTCGACGCCTCGGCAACCCACGACGGCATCATCAAACCCCGCTTCGAGGAACGGCTGCAAGCCCTAAATTTGTAATTTTATTGAAACAAAATCGGACCTTATTGTGTTGGCCCTAACTTTGCCTATGTCACTCTGACACTCAAATTAGGAGGAATCCATGGCCAAGCGCACCCTGCCCAGTTTTATTTCACTTTGGTCGAGCTATCCCACCGAACAACATCCCTGCGATCAAGGCTGGGAAAATCAATGCGCGATTCGCATGAGCGTCTGCCTCATCGGCGCCGGCTTCGATCTGACCAAGTACACCGAGCCCAAATGCAAGCACGGCCACGCGCGTGGCGCTGAGTCCCTGGCTAACTACCTGTGGGATCAAGTGGGCCGTCCCAAAATTTCCAAAACGGCGGACGAAACTCGCGCCACGGTCAGTGGCAAGACCGGCCTGCTCTTTTTCAAAGACATCACCGGTTTTCGCGGCGGTCGCGGTGACCACTTCGATCTTTGGAACAATGGCCAAACCAAAACCGGCGAATACATCGATTTCTGCAAGCAAACCTGGTTTTGGGAGGTTACTTAGGATGATCGAGAAACGGTGTCTGCTGCTTTCCCTGGCAGTCCTCGCCTGCAACTCCGGTCACGCTGGAAAAGAATTTCCCGAAGGGCAGCCGATATCTCCACCACCTTCGACTCAATCAAGCACACCACCGAACGCACAAACCGCCCGCGTCGGTCACTTCAAGCTGAGCTTGGCCGACTGTCGCTTGACTTACGAAGGCGCCGGCAAAACTGGGGTGGTCGATTTCGATTTTCCGGCTCCCTGCCAGTTCAGCCGAAACGCGGCGGGCGAGGTGCGGGTGGTGCGCACCGGCAAAAACCGAACCCTGCTGGTCGAAAGCTCGCGCCCGGCGGACCCGTCCACTCGCTTGACCGCCAACGACTGCGCCACCTTTATTCGAGGCGTCACCGTGACCCTCAAGGATATTCGCCTATCGGTGCAAACCCAAAAAGTCGCGCAATGCTTGCCGGCGGAATGGGATGAAAAGATGTTTCATATCTTCGCCGCAAACACCCAACCCACTGATGCCTCATCTAAAAAATAAAACCGCATTCACCCTCTTTGCCCCAACTCGGCCGCCAGTCGCTCTATTTCGGCGAATTCCCGATCCACCCCTGGCAGGGCCGGCCGTTCCAGCAGCACGACGGGAATGCCCAGTTGCCGCGCCGCCGCCAGCTTGGCCTCGACCGCGCCGCCACCGCTGTGCTTGGCCACCAACACGTCGATCCGATTTTCCCGCAGTAGAGTCAATTCCCGCTCCAGGGTAAAGGGTCCAGTGGCGCACAACAGGGTCAGGCGCGACGAGGCGGGCGGTTCCGCCGCCAGACAGCGCACCAGCCAATGCTGCTCCAGCGGGATTTCCGCCACATGGCGCAAGGGTTCCAGGCCAATGGTGAAAAACGGTCGGTGAAATTCCCGCAACGCCATCATGATCCCGGCCCAATCGGCCGCGAAGCGCCAATCGTCGCCGGGTCCCGGTCGCCACGCTGGGCGCCGGTAGGCCCAGAGCGGAATTCCGGCCAACCGGGCTGCTTGCGCCGCGTTCCGGCTGATGCGGGCGGCGTGGGGATGGGTGGCGTCGATCAGCAATTCGATGTCGTTCTCGCCCAGAAACGCCGCCAACCCTTCCGCGCCGCCAAAACCGCCCACCCGCGTCGCACAGGGCAATTCCAACACCCGCCCCTTGCCCGCGACGCTATAGGTTACCGGGTGAATCGGGGCCAACCGCCGCGCCAGTTCCACCGCCTCGCCGATGCCGCCCAGAATCAGGACGCGCACTTTCCCCGTCACTGCCTTAGAAAGGCCGAGAAATACAGCTTGATCTCGTTGAGCGTATCCTCGGCGATCAGGGGAACCATGGTGGCAAAACAGTCAAGGCCCACCAACGCGTTGATGTTGGCGTCTTCCATCGACGCATCGCGCAGACGTCGAACGAAATCCCGGTTTACGATCGCAACCTCGGCATAAATTTTCGCCAACTCCCCAAGGCCAAAGTCGAATGGTTTCCCCTCGCCATGGCGCAGATATTGAGCGACCAGGCACATGGAGACCATCCTGAAAACCGTCTCGGTGATCGTCGCGAAGGGAAGGTGGAACCGCACCATGGGTTTGAGCGGCTCAAGAACCGGGCAGCCGCTCGTAGGCATGATGATGCCCAAGAGCGAAGTCAAGCCTTGCTGGAGCGTGGTATCCCTTGAATAAATCCGCTCCTCGGTGGTGACCACGACATGCACCTCCTCGTAGGACACCGCGTGGGCGAAGTGCTCGGCGATCTCCGCGAAGTTCAGCGCCACGGGACAGAACGGATGATCGCGCGCGTCAAGAGAACAATTCGCGCACTGATTTTGCCTTAGGAAAGTCCAGGATGGTGGCTGGGTAGGAGGTTTCATTATGAGACCGAGCGTCTTTCGGTCAAGAAAAACGTTGAAGGTCCTGGTGGCGCCATTTCGAAAGGCATACGTGTAAGTCATCTTGAGAGAATCGTTATTCATTCAACCCCCTGCAAAGCAAGGGCCGGCGAACATGCTCAAGCAAAATCGGCATGACCAACCGGCCGGCCCTCGCGGTCGGTGGCCCACACTTCCACCGCCACCTCCGGCGGCACGATGACGCGGGACTGATCGCGCGCCATGACACAAATCCGGTCGCCCAGCGGCAAACCCGCCGCATGGGCCAACGCCAGCGCCCGTTGGCTGGTGTTGGCGGTTCGCATCGCCTCTTGCAACGCCGCGTCCGCGCCCAAGGCCGTCGCTTCCACCATCAGCAATACGAGATCGACGCTGGAAGCGCGGCTATGCAAATCCAGATGGCCCGCCGCCAGCTTGCTGATCTTGCCGAAACCACCGGCCAGCGTGAGGCGGGGAACCGGCGCGCGCCGCAAGTGCTTGAGCACCGCCCCGACGAAATCGCCCATTTCGATCAGCGCCATGTCCGGCAACGAATAATGCGCACGCATGGTTTGCTCGCTGGTGGCGCCGGTGCAGGCGATGATGTGGAGGAGACCGTTGGCGCGAGCCACGTCGATAGCCTGCTGGATGGAAGCGACATAGGCGGAGCAGGAAAACGGTCGGACAATGCCGGTCGTGCCGAGGATGGATAATCCGCCGACGATCCCCAGTCGGGGATTGAGCGTTTTCAACGCCAGTTCCGCGCCGTTCTCGATTCCGATGGCGACTTCGAAGCCGCCGCGATAATCCTGTTCGGCCGCCAGCCGGGTCAAATGTTCGGAAATCATCCGGCGCGGCGTCGGATTGATGGCCGGTTCGCCCGGCGGAATGGGCAAGCCGGGTTGGGTCACCGTGCCCACGCCCGGCCCGGCATGGAAACGTACTCCCGGCGACTCGCTCAACGCCACTTGGGCGAAAATCAGCGCCCCATGCGTTACGTCGGGATCGTCGCCGGCATCCTTGATCGTCGCCGCCTCGGCCCCCGCCACCGCCAACCGGCAGTATTCCAGCCGGAACACGGGCCGTTGGCCGCGCGGCAGCGTGATTTCCACCCGATCAAGCGCAAGATCAGCCAGCAATCGGTACGCCGCCGCCAGAGTGGCGGCGGTCGCGCAAGCGCCGGTTGTGTAACCATGGCGCAGAGGGCGTTGAGTTTCGGAAGTTTCAAGGCGCATCGGGCAAGGGTAAAGGCAAAAGGCCAGGGATAAAAGGCAAAAGACTTTAGTTTTCCGCCCTCCACCCTTACCCTAGCACCATGTCCATCACCTGTCCCGCACTGCTGCTCAGCGCCCCGGCCTCCGGTCAGGGCAAGACCACCGTCACCGCCGGGCTGGCGCGTTATCACCGTAATCAGGGCCGCATCGTGCGCGTCTTCAAGACTGGGCCGGATTTTCTCGACCCGATGATCCTGGAGCGGGCTTCCGGTCAACCGGTCTATCAACTGGATTTGTGGATGGTCGGCGAACGCGACTGCAAGGCCCTGTTGTACCGGGCTGCCCAGGAAGCGGATTTGATTTTGATCGAAGGCGTCATGGGCCTGTTCGACGGCACGCCGTCCAGTGCTGATCTGGCCGCGCTGTTCGGCGTGCCGGTGCTGGCCTTGATCAACGCGCACGCCATGGCCCAGACCTTCGGCGCGGTCGCTTACGGCCTGGCGCATTACCGTCCGCAACTCCCCTTCGCGGGGGTGCTGGCCAACCGGGTCGCGGGGCCGGGTCACGCTGAACTGCTGGCCGAGAGCTTGCCGCCGGATTTGCTCTATTTCGGTTGGCTGCCGCGCGACGGTGAAATCGCCCTGCCCGACCGTCATCTGGGCCTGGTGCAGGCCGCCGAAATCGCCGATCTGGAAAGCCGGCTGGAAAGCGCCGCCACGCGGGTCGCTAACACGGGGCTGGCCCATTTGCCGCCAGCGGTTTCCTTCCCCGCCACGAGCGTGGAAGCGCCGCCGCTTCTTCTAAAAAACATTCGCATCGGCATCGCCCGCGACACCGCGTTCGCCTTCCTGTATCCCGCCAATCTGGACACGCTACGGGCGCTGGGCGCGGAACTGGTGTTTTTCTCGCCGCTGGCGGATCAGGAATTGCCGGAAGTGGACAGCGTTTATCTGCCCGGCGGCTACCCGGAACTGCATCTTGATACGCTGGCGAGCAATACGTCCATGCGCGAGTCGTTGCGGCGGCACCATCAGGCCGGTAAACCGCTGTACGCCGAATGCGGCGGCTTGCTCTACACCCTGGAATCGCTGGCCGACAAGGCGGGGCATCGCGCGCCGATGCTGGGCCTGCTACCGGGCCACGCGGCGTTGCAAGCGAAGCTGGCGGGACTGGGCATGCAAGGGGTGCATTTGCCGGAGGGCGAGCTGCGCGGCCACACCTTTCATCACTCCAAGCTGGAGACGCCGCTAAAACCACTGGCGCACGGTTATCGCCAGCGTGACGGCAAACCCGGTGAGGCGGTTTATCGGGTGGGGCGGCTGACCGCTTCCTATCTGCACCTCTATTTCGCCAGCAATCCGGCGGCCACGGCGCGGCTGTTCGCCCCTTAACCAGCCATTCACCCAATTTCTTTTTATTCTGAAATCAGATCCCCTGGTGGTTTTGCCCCGCATCGATGGGTTTCTTTCCTCAACCCATCCCGCAACCCATTGTTTTTTCGTAGGATGGGTTGAACGTAGCGAAACCCATCGCCGTACCGGACGAGAGGGGTCTGAACGGTGACCTCAACTCCAGCTTTTGAAGACCCCAGCTCTTAAAACTGATCCCAGCGCCGCTTGCGCCGTCGCGCCGCGACGCCCGGGATGACCAGGCCGCACAACACCCCTCCTAAAACCGCTCCGGCCCCGGCAATGAACCAGTTGCGGTGCGACTGATCGCGCAGGGTCGCGTTTTCCTGCTCCAGTTGCTCTTGCCGCTCGCGCGCCGTCGCGACCTCCTGTTGCAAGCGACGATTTTCCTCGTCGAGCGCCAACGCGCGCGATGCGGTGCGGCGGATCGCCGCCAGTTCCTCGTCGCAGCGCGACGCGGCGGCGCGTGTCGCGTCCAGCGTTTCGATCTCGCCCTTCAGAGCACGGTTTTCGCTCTCCAAGGCGGCGATCCGCGCCTCCAGTTGCCCCACCCGGCTCCGCGCGCTGGGCTGGGTCATCAGGTACTGGGTCATGATCCAGCCGACCGTCCCCTCGGGCGTCCTGACCTTGGTATAACCCTGAATGTTAGGCTCCAACACCTCCAGCGGCGTGCCGCTGCCCACCATCCGCAAGACTTTGTACTGGGGAGCGGCGCCGCTCTGCACCGGGACGGAGCAGGCATCGGTCGCGTAGCTGCGGTCAGCCTGGGCGGGAGCGATGCCGACGGCAAACATCCCCAGCCCGCACAGGAGCAGCCGGCGCCTCACGCGAACGCCCGCCGAGGTCCACGATGCGCGGCCAAACCGCGAGAATCAGCGGTGGGTCGCATCGAAATCGATCCGCTCCGCGCGGGCGCATCTCCCCAAATGCGCCCGCTGGCTTGAGAGTGGTCAGCGCAAAGGCCGTCATTCGCCACGATGGATCCCCCATGGGTCAAGCGATAATATGGACGCGGAAATGCTTGCGTCTCGCGGTCCAGACTGTCTTTCGCCGCTTCAGACCACATCGAAACGGTCGAACGTCATGCTGAACTGACCGCGCCCGCGCGTCATGCCGCGCAGATCGGTGATATACCCCAGCAGTCGATCCAGCGCGCAGTCGCAATGAACGATGGTCATCTCGCCCAGCGTCGTCGTGTCCCGAATCGTGGCCCGACGCGCCTGCAAATCGCCCATGACGGCGCCGACATCGCTTTCCGGCACCACCACCTCGGTCGCCATGATCGGCCGCATGATCAGACCACCCGCCCGAGCCATTGCCTTGCGCGCCGCTTCCGCCACCGCTACCCGTAACGCCTGCGGGCTGGACAATGCGCCGAACAACTCCACTTCCAGCACTCGCACCGTCAAATCCTGCAATGGCGATCCCGTCGCGGGGCCGCTATCGAGCACGTCGCCGGCGCCTCCCACCACGGCATCCCGTTGCGCCGGATTCAACTCCACGCCTTCGGGCTTGACGCGCGGCCCGGCGAGCACGGTGGCGCCCGCCCCCCGTGGCAGCGGCTCCACCGCTACCCGTGCCCAAGCTTTCAGTTCCAGCTTCTTGCCGTCCGGTTGCTCGATCTGGCGATGGAACAGGTTCTCGGCCTCGGCGGCCTGGGCGACGGTTTCGCGCAACACCACGTCGGGGTTACCGACCCGGACGTTGACACCGAATTCCCGCCGCAGTCGCTCGCCCGCGATTTGCAGGTGCAACTCGCCCATGCCGCGCAACACCCGCTGGCCGGTTTCCCGGTCTTCCTCGACCCGCAATGTCGGGTCCTCCTGCTGCAACTTATCCAACGCCTCCAACAATTTTTCTTCGTCGGCGCTGGACTGCGGCTCGATGGCCAAGCCCAGCACTGGCGCGCGAGTCTCGATGCGCTCCAGCCACAGCGGATGACCCAGTGCGCACAGGGTATCGCCGGTGGTCGCCCAGCGCAGCCCGGCCAGCAACACGATCTGACCGGCAGTCGCTTCGTCCAGCCGGATCTTGTGATTGGCGTCCACCTCGAACAACCGAGCCACCCGTTCCCGCCGCAGGGTTCCGTTCGGACCGGGGATCGCCACCTCGTCGCCGGGTTTCAGAATCCCTCGATACAGCCGGGCGAACACATGACGGCGACCCTCCCACATTTGCACCTTGAACGCCAGCGCCGCCAGCGGTCCGTCCGCTTCCATCGCCACCGCTTCCTCGCCACCGCCGGGCCGGTGCGCTAGACTCGGCGGCCGTTCGGTCGGGGCCGGCAATAACTTCACTACCCCGTCCAACAACGGCTGCACGCCCTGATTGCGCAGGGCGCTGCCGGCGAAACAGGGGCAGACCTTGCCGGCCAGCGTGGCCTGGCGCAGCGCCGCCCAGACGGCCTCCAGGTCCGGCTCCTCCTCCGCCAACACCTGTTCGGCCAAGGCGTCGTCCATCTCCGCCGCCGCCAGCAACAGGCTTTCCCGCCAAGACCGCGCCCATTCCCAGTTCGCCCCGTCGCAGGGCGCGACCTCCACCCGTTCACCCTTTTCGCCGGCGAACCGCAACCGGGTCTTGTCGATCAGGTGAACAACCGAACCGTCGTAATCGGGCGACGGCACGGTGACCGCCACCGGCTCCACCGCCAGCCGTTCGCGCACCGTCGCCAGGGCGCGGGTGAAATCGGCGCCGGGCCGATCCAGCTTGTTGACGAAGAACAACGCGGGCAAGCGGAACCGGGTGCGCTGGCGCCAGACGGTTTCGGTCTGCGGCTCCACTCCGCGCACCCCATCCAGCACAATCACGCAGCCATCCAGCACCCGCATCGAGCGCTCGACCTCGATGGTGAAATCGACGTGGCCAGGGGTGTCGATCAGTTGGATCCGATGTTCGCGCCAGGGCAACTGGGTCACGGCGGCGGTGATGGTGATGCCATGCACCTGCTCCTCGACCTGGTAATCCATGTGGGCCGCGCCTTCATGCACCTCGCCGATCTTGTGGGAGGCGCCCGCGTAATACAGCATCCGCTCGGTCAAGGTAGTCTTGCCGGCATCGACGTGCGCGGCGATGCCGATATTGCGCACTCGCGCAAGGTCTGAATCCTTGGACATGGGCTCACTCACGCGATGCGCCGACACTCCAGATAGAACCGCTTCTCGTCGGCTTCGCCCATCGAGAAGGTCTTGCGGGGCAACACACCGTCGCGGATGATGGTGCGGAAGAAATCCTCCTTGGCCAGCGCCGGCAGGTAAAAACCGATGTTGCCAGGTTGCGCGCCGAGTTGCGCCAACGTGTCCTCGCCGTGGATGTAGTCAAGCCGTGCGCCGGGCTGGCTCGGCAGATACTGATCCAGAAACGCTTGCAGGCCGGCGACCGGCAAGGTCAGGCGCGGTTGACCGACAGTCAATACGCCGTGACGATTCTTGCTGACGAACGCAACGGCGTGGCGGCCAGGCGACCGTTGCATTTCCCGCCACGCCTGTCGGGCCGCTTCCCAGGACGGGTAATCGAGCACCGCCGGCGTCGAGCCTTGCGCCGCGAAAAAAACCGTTAGCGCCGTCAACAATCGGGCAGGATCGATGTTGAACGCCACCCGATGAATCGCCTCGAATTCCAGCCCCTCGTCGTGGAGATTGACCAGTTCCACCAGGGTGTGGCGGGCCGGATGGTTCATGATGGCCACTGGATCGGGTGCGGCACGCTTTAGGTTCTCCCAAATGATCTTGGCGGTAGCGAAGGAATGATTGCCGTCGCCCATGGCGTACAACAACACCGGCTCGTCGCTGACCCTATAACGGGCGTTGAAGGCCGCTGAGTTCGCCAGCCGCGCCAACTGCTCGACCACCCATTGAATCAACATCGGATGTTCGACTCGCCAACCGAGCACCCGACCGCCGCCCAGCATCAGCGGAACGTCGTACAGACTCTCCAGCGGCTCGGCGAACAGGGGATCGATCACCGCGTGCTCCGGGTCGTCGATCAGCACCATCACGTGAGGCAGTTCCAACGACGCGCCCTCGCGCACCCGGACGCGCGGCGGCAGGCGCTCCAGAATGGTGTCCTCGGTGGGACGAATCAGGGTCTTGGCGCCGGGGTTGAAATCGTAATGCTCCAAATCCAGCGCCACCATCAGACCCTTGCGCGTCCGGCCCCGCGCGGTCTCCCGCTCTACCCGCACCAGGCCGGGCGGTTGCGAAACCAGGATACCCTCGGCCAGATAACGGCGCATGGCTTCCTGAATGGCCACGATCCGTTGGGCTTCGTCGGCCGCGCCCAGATAGACCTCCGGCAGAATCAGCCGCAACGTGGACGGCGCCGCGCCCACCAGCGCGTCCACCCGCGCCCAGTAATCCGGTTGCGAGGTGTATTGATCGCAGGCGACCACCGCCCATTGGCTTAGATTCTCGCCCGTCCGGGGTAAAAGCAGCGACGGAATCTGTAACCCGATTCCAGCGAAATTCATCAACGGCACCTCTCCAGTGGCTGGCGCGGGCGGACGCGCCGGAAAAATCGGCGCAAGCTTAACAAAAAACGAGCGGCCCGCTCACCATCGGCAACGCAGTCAGCCATGACGTACAATGATTCGATCAACCAAGCCCACCGGGTATCCATCCATGCGCAAGCTGTTGAGTATTGTCATCGCCATCGTCATCGTTGCGATCCTGCTGGGCGTCGGCGCCATCGGCTACCTGTGGTACAGCACCAAACAGGAGGTGGACCACCTCGTCACGGAAGCCAAGCCCTTCGCCGACATCAGCTACGGCGGCATCGACGTATCCCTCGCCGGATCGATGGGCGTCAACCGATTGCGAATCAGGCCCATCGTCGTCAACGACTCCATTTCCATCGGCGCCATTCGACTCAACACTCCCAACTTCCTGGCCTTGCTCAATGTTCGCTGGCAATTGAGTCAAAATCAGTTGCCGGAGGCGCTGGCGCTGGCGTTCCACGATTTTGAGCTGTCGCTGAGCGGCGGCATTCTTGGCATCGATCCCGCCGGTTACGCCGATGAAAGCTCGCCGTTCGCCCATTTGGACGCGCTGGGCTGCGGGCCGATCACCGCGTTCGGCGCCCCCGAATGGCGGGCAATGGGCTACGACCGATTCCTCGGCAACGTGGAAATCGGCTATCGCATCGATTCCAAGAACAACGTGCTGGAGCTGCGCATGGATAACGACATGCGAGACTGGGCGACGTTGAACCTGAGCATCGGCCTGGCCCTGACCCAACCGCCGAAATCGTTGATGGAACTGCCCCTCTCGCTCACGCCCAAGCTCGCCAAGCTGAACTTCATGCTGCGGGACGACGGCTTCAACCAACGCCGGAACGCCTACTGCGCCGCCCAGGCTGGCAAACCTCTTTCCGAGTATCTCGCCGATCATATCCAGCGGGTGGTTGAGCGCCTGCGCGCCAACGGCATCACTCCGGGGCCTGGCTTGATCGCCGCTTATCAAGGCTATCTCACCGAAGGCGGCGTCCTGACCATCACGGCCGCCCCCCCCGCGCCCATCAACCCCGCCGAGTTGCGTGAATACACTCCCGCCGACAGCGTCAAGCTGCTTGGACTCAGGATGAAAGTGAACGACGTCGCGGTCACCGACCTCACCGTTGACTGGGACGCCGCCAAGCTCGCCAGGGCGATGAACGTCAAACTGAAGCCGGCATTGGAAACGGAACCGGAATCAAGCGCCACCTCGGCGCCGCCTCCCTCTCCTCCCACCCCGGTCGTGGTGGAAAAAATCGCTCAGACCTATCACACAATTCCGGTCGGCGAACTGGGCCGGCATGTCGGCAAGATCGTGAAACTGCGCACCGTGAGCGGCACGCAATATCGCGGCCAACTGCACAGTGCCACGGAAGATTTTATCCACATCACGGTGCGCAAATCCGGTGGCAGCGCGGTGCTTTCCCTGCGCACCCACGACATCACCGAGACGGAGGTGTTGTACTGACGGGCGGCGGGTTTTGAGCATACCAAGAGACTGTACAAAAACGCTTCTTAACCATTGGGCGCGGTGCAAATACAAATCGAGCCCCCCTCTCCCGCCGCTCATCGAACTGGTGGGCCATGAGGAACTGCTCGGTGGCAAGGGAGGGTAACGGGAGGGTCCCTGTCATCCTCAGCCGCCATGTTACAATGCGCGCCTTATCTTAAAACGGACCCGTGGACAGCGAGCAGCGGCGTTTCATGAGCATCGAACAAGCCATCATCGAGGGATGCGCACGGCTGAACATCCGATTGCCGGAGGGAGCCTGCGTGCGCCTGACGGCCTATCTGGCCCTGCTGGAGCGATGGAACCGCGCCTACAATCTGACCGCCGTGCGCGAACCCGAGGCGATGGTGATCCGGCATCTGTTGGACAGTCTGTCCATCCTGCCCTGGTTGGAAGGGCCGCGGGTGCTGGATGTGGGCAGCGGCGCTGGCCTGCCGGGCATCCCACTGGCCATCGCCCAGCCAGAATGTGAGTTTTGCCTACTGGACAGCAATGGCAAACGCACCCGATTCCTGACCCAGGCCGCCATGGAGTTGGGACTGCCAAACGTTGGCGTGGTGCGCAGCCGGGTCGAGGACTATCGGCCGGTTACCTTATTTAATAGTGTCGTGTCGCGAGCGTTCGCAACCCTGTCCGAGTTGGTGGCGGACGCCGGACGGCTGTGCGCGCCAACGGGGCGGTTGTTGGCGATGAAGGGGGTTTTCCCCGATGACGAGTTGGCCCGCCTGCCACCCATGTATCAATTAGTGGCCGTTTACCCGTTGCGGGTTCCCCATCTGGACGCCGAGCGCCACCTGGTGCATTTGGCGCCCGCTTCCCGAGACTGAATGCATGGCCACCATCATCGCGATTACCAATCAGAAGGGGGGAGTGGGCAAAACCACCACCGCCGTCAACCTGGCCGCTTGTCTGGCGGCGCTGCGGCAAAATGTGCTGCTGATCGATCTCGATCCGCAGGGCAACGCCACCATGGGCTGCGGCGTGGACAAGCACACCGTGCCCGCTACCAGCTACGACGTGCTGTTGGGCGAAGCCACCTTGACCGAGGCCCTGCAATGGGTCGAAAAGGCGCAGATGCAGTTGTTGCCGGCCAACGGCGACCTGACCGCCGCCGAGGTCAATCTTCTGGAAAAGGACAATGCCCCGGGCCGACTGCGCGACGCCATCGCCTCGGTGGCCTGGAACTTCGACGTGATCCTGATCGACTGCCCGCCGGCGCTGAACATGTTGACGGTCAACGCCCTGACCGCCGCCCAGTCGGTGATCATCCCGGTCCAGTGCGAGTATTACGCGCTGGAAGGGTTGTCGGCCCTGCTCGACACCATCGAGAAGGTGCGCAAATCCACCAATCCCGGCCTGCGCGTCGAGGGTCTGGTGCGAACTATGTTCGACCCCCGCAATCGCCTCGCTAACGATGTTTCCGCCCAGATCGTCGAGCACTTCGGGGCGGCGGTGTTCGAGACGCTGATTCCCCGCAACGTGCGACTGGCCGAGGCGCCCAGCTATGGCCTGCCGATCATCCATTACGACGACGGCTCGCGCGGCGCGCAAAGCTACCGGGAGTTGGCGAAGGAGGTGCGGAAAAGACTGCGGCGGCCCGTCGTCAAGGTTGGGGAAGGAACGAGCGCATGATCAAAAAAAAGGGTGGACTGGGGCGCGGCCTGGATGCGTTGCTGGGCGTGGCGGCGCGGAGCGAGACGCCCCCGGACCCAGCGGCGGTCGAAACACTACGGTCGTTGCCGGTCGCTTGCATTCAGCGCGGTCGCTATCAGCCGCGCCAGGATTTGCGCGAGGACACCTTGCGGGAGTTGGCGGAATCCATCCGCGCCCAGGGGGTCGTGCAGCCGGTGGTGGTGCGGCCGCTGGGGGAAGGGCGCTACGAACTGATCGCGGGGGAACGGCGCTGGCGGGCGGCGCAACTGGCCGAATTGCGCGAAGTGCCGGCCGTGATCCGCGAGGTGTCCGATCAGGCGGCCATCGCCATGGCGCTGATCGAAAACATCCAGCGCGAGGATCTCAATCCCCTGGAGGAAGCCACCGCCCTGCAACGGCTAATCGTCGAATTTAATCTGACTCACCAGCAAGCCGCCGAGGCGGTGGGCCGGTCGCGCGCGACAGTGAGCAACTTGCTGCGGTTGCTGGAACTGGCCGAGGACGTACAGCGGTTGGTGCGGGAACGCAAGTTGGACATGGGCCATGCCCGCGCCTTGCTGCCCCTGCCCCCGGCCTTGCAACGGGAGGCCGCTCAACAGGTTCTGCTGCGCGGCCTGTCGGCTCGGGAGACCGAGGACCTGGCCCGCCGCCTCCAACAAAGCGCCGGCGTTCCAGCGCCAATGGCAAAACCGCTCGATCCTAACATCCGACTGTTGCAGGACGATCTGTCTGAGCGGCTGGGCGCGCGGGTGCGCGTGCGGCACGTCGCCTCCGGCAAGGGTTGCGTGGTCATCCACTACAACAGCCTGGACGAGCTGGACGGCATCCTGTCCCGGGTCAAATGACGCGGTAATTTTCGTTGACCCCACTGCGGCAAATTCCCTATAATTCGTGGCGCTCTACGCGGTCAGGGAATGCTGGAAAAGCAAGTTTTGGGGGAGTGCTCCCCTGGAGTTTCGTAGAGAAATAAAACCAAAACAGACCATAACTAGACCAATAAATTATGCCCCGCGCGGTGTGGCGCCTAGAGAATTAGAACAAATGCGAGCCATGGGCGCAAAACAGGTCACTCGGACCATCCTCCTCATTCAACTGCTGGTCACGCTGTCGGGCGCTGCTATCTCCCTCGCCCTCGGCGGCGCTCAGGCCGCCTATTCCGCGCTTGTCGGCGGCGGCGTCAGCACTCTGGTTACCCTGTATTTCGCCAGCCAGGTTTTCGCGGTTCGCGTCGGTTCGTCCGCTGCCAGGATCGCCCGGGCGTTCTACCTGGGTGAACTGGTCAAGCTATTGTTGACGGTCGCTTTGCTGAGCGCCGCTCTCCTGTGGCTTGAGGTTTCGCCGCTCCCCCTTCTGTTGGCGTACATGGCGGCGCTGATGGCGTATTGGCTGGCATTACCCTTCACATTCGACGCCTCGGTGAGGACGCTATGAGCGAAACGGGTCATTCCGCAACGGGATACATCATTCACCATCTGACCAACCTCCGGTTCGATCTCGCCCAGATGAAATTCTTGCACGGCGGGGAGACCGGCGGCTTTAGCGTGGTGCATGTGGACACCCTGCTTTTCTCGATCGGACTGGGAGTATTGTTCCTGTGGCTGTTCACCAAGGCGGCGAAATCGGCGACTAGCGATGTGCCTGGGGGGCTGCAAAATCTCTGCGAGATCTTGGTCGAATTCGTCGACACCCAGGTCAAGGACTGCTTCCATGGCCGCAATCCGGTCATCGCGCCGCTGGCCCTGACCATCTTCGTCTGGGTGTTCTTGTGGAATGCGATGGACCTGCTCCCGGTGGATCTGTTGCCAGCCATCGCTGGCCTGCTAGGCATTCCCTATCTGCGCACGGTACCCTCCACCGACCTGAATTCGACCTTTGGCCTGTCGATCTCGGTGCTGCTCCTGCTGTATTACTACGGTTTCAAAGTCAAGGGGCCGGCCCATTTTACCATGGAGATATTGACGCACCCGTTCGGCAAGTGGCTGATGCCATTCAATCTGTTGCTGCGCATCGTCGAAGACTTGGCCAAGCCTATCTCGCTCGGTCTGCGTTTGTTCGGCAACCTCTACGCCGGCGAACTGATCTTCATCCTGATCGCGCTGCTGCCCTGGTGGATCCAGTTCACACTAAGCTGGCCGTGGGCGGTGTTCCACTTGTTGATCATCACCCTGCAAGCTTTCATCTTCATGGTGCTGACCATCGTGTATTTGAGCATGGCGCACGAGGATCACTGACCGCGAGAACCCGAATCGCGAAATCCGGCTGCGCCGCCCCCAACCGGCTTGGCCGGTTTGCCAAAACCCGATTTTCTTTCCATCCACACCCTAACCTTCATTAACGGGAGACACTAATGGAAGCTGCAAGCCTGATTGCCAACGTGCAGGGTATGACCGTAATCGCCGTGGCCATGATCATCGGTATGGGCGCGCTGGGCACCGCCATCGGCTTCGCCCTGCTAGGCGGCAAGTTCCTGGAGGGCGCCGCCCGTCAACCGGAAATGATTCCCGCCCTGCAAGTCAAGATGTTCATCGTTGCCGGTCTGCTCGACGCGGTGACCATGATCGGCGTCGGCGTCGCCCTGTTCTTCACCTTCGCCAACCCGTTCCTGGGTCCGGTGCAAGCCGCTCTGGGTGGCCATTGAGCCTTCGGACGCCTCGTACCCCACCTCTTATAATGTATCCGAGGAGGTAACAGCGTGAACTTCAATGCCACTCTGATAGGGCAGATGATCACGTTTGGCCTGCTGGTGCTCTTTACCATGAAGTATGTATGGCCACCGATCATGCAGGCCATGCAGGACCGCCAGAAGCGCATCGCCGATGGCTTGGCGTCCGCGGAACGCGGCGTGCGCGAGCAGGAACTGGCCAAGGCCAAGGCCGCGCAAATGTTGAAGGAAGCGAAACAACAGGCCACCGACATCGTTGCCCAGGCCCACAAGCGCGCCAACGAGATCATCGAGCAATCGAAGCAGGAAGCCCGGGTGGAGGGCGACCGCCAACTCCTCGCCGCCAAGGCCGAGATCGAACAGGAGGTCAACCGCGCCCGCGAGCAACTCCGCAACCAAGTCGTCAGCCTCGCGGTCGCCGGCGCCAGCAAGGTGCTCAAGCGCGAGGTCGACGAAGCGGCCAACGCCGCCATGCTGGATGACCTGATCGCTCAGCTATAACCACACGGACCACGCCCATGGCTGAAACGACAATTGTCGTCCGACCCACCGCCGCCGCTCGGCCCTATGCTCGCGCCGCGTTCGAGGACGCCCAGACCGCCCAGGCGTTGCTGCTCTGGTCTGAACTGTTGCAGGTGGCTGCCGCCATCGCCGGCGACCCAGCCATGCAACGATTACTGGGCCCCTGGAACCCGCAATTGCGCGGCGAGCAAAAAGCCGATCTAGTGGCCGGATTGTGCCGCGACGTTCGCGGCGACGCCGAGGCGATGCCAGGGGCGTTCGTCACCTTCCTTAAAATGCTGGCGGAATTTCATCGCCTGCACCTGCTTCCGAGCATCGCCGTCCTGTTTGAACGGTTTCGCGCCGAAGCCGAAAGCGTCCTCCACGCCGAGCTGATTTCCGCCTCCATCGTGACCGACGTCCAGCGTAAGCGCATGACCAAGGCTCTTAAGGCAAAGTTCAAGCGCAGCGTCGTGTTGGACTGTAAGACGGACCCGTCATTGATTGCGGGCGCGGTGATCCGAATCGGCGATCGGGTGATCGACGGCTCGGCGCGCGGCCGGCTGGACAAACTCGCCATGGCCCTGAGCCAGTAAGAGGAATACTGCTTTATGCAACTCAAACCATCCGAAATCAGTGACCTCATTCGGCAGCGCCTCCAGGGTTATCAGGCGACCGCCGAAGCGCGCACGGAAGGCACCATCGTCAGCCTGTCCGACGGCATCGCCCGGATCTATGGCCTCGACAACGCGATGCAGGGCGAGATGATCGAGTTTCCAGCGCCTCGGGAAGGCGATCCGGTCACCTATGGCCTGGCCATGAACCTGGAACGCGATTCGGTCGGCACCGTGATCCTGGGCGACTACGAACATCTGGCGGAGGGCGACAAGGCGCTCTGCACCGGCCGCATTCTGGAAGTGCCGGTTGGCGAAGCGCTGCTGGGGCGCGTGGTCAATGCGCTGGGTCAGCCGATTGACGGCAAGGGTCCGATTAGCGCCAGCCAGTCCTCGCCCATCGAAGTCATCGCGCCGGGCGTAATCGAGCGGCAATCGGTCAGCCAGCCGGTGCAGACTGGCCTTAAGGCTATCGACGCCATGGTGCCGATCGGCCGTGGCCAGCGCGAATTGATCATCGGCGACCGTCAGACCGGCAAGACCGCCGTGGCGATCGACACGATCATCAATCAGAAGGGCACCGGTGTTAAGTGTATCTACGTGGCCATCGGGCAGAAAAACTCCTCGATCGCCAACGTGGTGCGCAAGCTGGAAGAGCACGGCGCGATGGATCACACCATCGTGGTCGCCGCCAGCGCTTCCGAATCAGCGGCAATGCTTTACACCGCGCCGTACTCCGGTTGCGCCATGGGCGAATACTTCCGTGATCGCGGCCAAGATGCCCTCATTGTCTACGACGACTTGTCCAAGCAGGCCGTGGCCTATCGCCAGGTTTCGCTGCTGCTGCGCCGCCCGCCGGGCCGTGAGGCGTTTCCGGGCGATGTGTTCTACCTGCACTCCCGCCTGCTGGAGCGGGCTTCCCGCATCAACGCCGACGAAGTCGCGCGCCTCACCAACGGCGCGGTGCAGGGCCAGACCGGTTCGCTCACCGCCCTGCCGATCATCGAAACTCAGGCGGGTGACGTGTCGGCGTTCGTGCCCACCAACGTGATTTCGATCACCGACGGCCAGATCTACCTGGAAACCGACCTGTTCAACGCCGGCATCCGACCCGCCATCAATCCGGGCTTGTCGGTATCCCGCGTCGGCGGCGCCGCCCAGACCAAGATCATCAAGAAGCTCGGCGGCGGTATCCGGCTCGCCTTGGCCCAATATCGCGAGTTGGCGGCCTTCGCCCAGTTCGCCTCCGACCTAGACGAAGCCACCCGCAAGCAGCTTGAACGTGGCCAGCGCGTGACCGAACTGATGAAGCAGAAGCAATATTCGCCGATGTCGGTGGCCGAAATGGCGATTTCGCTGTTCGCGGCGGATCGCGGCTATCTCGACGACGTGGCGCTCAACAAGATCGGCGATTTTGAGGCCGGCCTGATGGCGTATGCGCGGGCGAACCAAGCCGGCCTGATCGACAAGATCAACGAAAAGGGCGACTACAACGACGAGATCGAAGCGGGTCTGAAGAAGGCCGTGGAAGATTTCAAGGCCCACTACGTCTAAGCGGGTGTCACCATGGCCGGCGCCAAAGAGATACGCACCAAAATCAAGAGTATCAAAAGTACTCAGAAGATCACCAAGGCCATGGAAATGGTGGCGGCCAGCAAAATGCGCAAGGCCCAGGAGCGCATGAAAGCGGCCCGACCCTACGCGACCAAGATCCGCAACGTCATCTCGCACTTGGCTCACGCGCATACCGAGTATCGCAGTCCAGGGTTGATCGAGCGCGAACTTAAGCGGGTCGGCCTGATCGTGGTGTCGACCGACCGCGGGTTGTGCGGAGGATTGAACACTAACCTGTTCAAGGCGACCATCCTCGCCATGCAGGACTGGCGGAATCGCGGCGTCGAGATCGATGTCTGCACCGTCGGCACCAAGGCGTTCCAGTTTTTCCGCCGACTGAAAGGCAACGTGGTCGCCCACGTTTCCCACTTGGGCGACTCGCCCCGCTTTGAGGACGTGCTCGGGCCGGTCAAGGTCATGGCTGACGCCTTCGCGGAGGGTCAAATCGACGCGATCTATCTGGTGTACAACGAGTTTGTCAACACCATGAGCCAAAAGCCCAAGATCGAGCGATTGGTGCCCATCACCGCCGAGGTGCAGGACGCAGCGCCCGTCCATCGCTGGGATTACATCTACGAGCCCGATCCCAAGGAACTTATCGAGTTGCTGCTGCGGCGCTACGGGGAGTCGGTCGTCTACCAGGCTTTGGTGGAAAACGTCGCGTGCGAGATGGCTGCTCGCATGGTCGCCATGAAGAGCGCGTCCGACAACGCGGGCACTCTCATCGATGAGTTGCAACTGATCTACAACAAGGCCCGGCAGGCGTCGATCACCCAGGAACTGGCCGAGATCGTGGGTGGCGCCGCTGCGGTGTAGGGAACGCGGCGAGCGCCCGTCTCTGACGACGGGCGCGCGGTGAAACAATCTAAGGGGAACCCAAATAATGAGTTCTGGCAATATCGTGCAAATCATCGGCGCGGTGGTGGACGTCGAGTTCCCGCGCGGCGCGGTGCCCAAGATTTACGACGCCCTGCGCCTCGACGAAAACGGGCTGATCCTGGAAGTGCAGCAGCAATTGGGCGACGGCGTGGTTCGAACCATCGCCATGGGTGCGACCGAAGGATTGAAGCGCAACATGGCCGTGTCCAATACCGGCGCGCCGGTGACCGTGCCGGTGGGCAAACCCACTCTGGGCCGGATCATGAACGTGCTGGGCGTGCCCATCGACCACAAGGGGCCGGTAGAAACCGATAGCTATCGCGCTATTCATCAGCCGGCTCCCAGCTACGAGGATCAGTCAGGCGCGACCGAACTGCTGGAAACTGGCATCAAGGTCATCGACCTGCTCTGTCCGTTCGCCAAGGGCGGCAAGATCGGCCTGTTCGGCGGCGCGGGCGTGGGCAAGACCGTCAACATGATGGAACTGATCCGCAACATCGCCATCGAGCACTCGGGTTATTCGGTGTTTGCTGGCGTGGGTGAGCGGACCCGCGAGGGCAACGACTTCTATCATGAAATGAAGGAGTCGAACGTGCTCGACAAGGTGGCGCTAGTCTATGGCCAGATGAACGAGCCGCCGGGCAACCGCTTGCGCGTGGGGCTGACCGGCCTGACCATCGCCGAGAATTTCCGCGACGAAGGCCGTGACGTGCTGCTGTTCATCGACAACATCTACCGCTACACATTGGCCGGCACCGAGTGCTCGGCGTTGCTGGGCCGCATGCCTTCGGCGGTGGGTTACCAGCCGACGCTGGCCGAGGAGATGGGCGTGTTGCAGGAACGCATCACCTCGACCAAGACCGGCTCCATCACGTCCATTCAAGCGGTGTACGTGCCCGCCGACGACCTGACCGACCCGTCGCCGGCCACCACCTTCGCCCACCTGGACGCCACGGTGGTGTTGTCCCGGCAAATCGCCGAGTTGGGCATCTACCCGGCGGTGGATCCATTGGATTCCACCTCGCGGCAGTTGGATCCGCTGGTGGTCGGCCAGGATCACTACGACACCGCCCGTTCGGTGCAGAGCACGCTGCAACGCTACAAGGAACTGAAGGACATCATCGCCATTCTCGGCATGGACGAATTGTCCGAGGAAGACAAGCTGGTGGTGGCGCGCGCTCGCAAGATCCAGCGATTCCTGTCGCAGCCGTTCTTCGTGGCCGAGGTGTTCACCGGTTCGCCTGGCAAGTACGTTGCGCTCAAGGACACCATCGCGGCGTTCAAGGGCATCGTTGCCGGCGAATACGATCATTTGCCCGAGCAGGCGTTCTACATGGTCGGCTCGATTGATGAGGCCGTGGAAAAGGGCAGCAAGCTGTAATGGGGCGGCGGTCTCGTTTCCGGGACCGCATTCCATTCGCAACCGACAAGGGGACGCACCATGGCCATGACACTGCATGTCGACATCGTCAGCGCGGAGAAGGAATTGTTCTCTGGCGCCGCCGAAATGGTGACCGCGCCGGGTGAATTGGGCGAGTTGGGTATTTTGCCCCGCCATAGCCAGTTGTTGACGCGGTTGAAACCCGGCCAGGTTCGGGTTCGGCTGCTGGGTGGCGAGGAGCAGTTATTCTATGTGTCGGGGGGGCTGCTGGAAGTCCAGCCGCATGTAGTCACCATCCTGTCCGACACGGCGGAACGAGCCAAGGATTTGGACGAAGCCGCAGCGCAGTCCGCCAAGCAACGCGCCGAGCAAGTAATCGCCGACCATCGCAGCGAGTTTGAATACGCCCGGGCCAAGGCCGAACTGGCCGAGGCGATCGCGCAACTGCAAGCGATTGAAAGATTTCGCAAGCTGCGTAAATCGAGTTAATCCAGGCTAACAATAATAATTATCTCGACCCCGCTAGGCCGTGACCCCGCGTCACGGCCTTTTTGTTTATGCGAGAGCCGGCTAGGAAACGGAGTATTGAATCCGCCGCTCGAAACCTGGATTGGGAAGGTTCGGTATAATGCACAAAAGTCTTTTTAGAGAGGCGCACCCGTCATGCAACAGCTTTCGGTCGTGATCCTTGCCGCTGGCAAAGGTAAAAGGATGGCTTCGGATTTGCCCAAGGTATTGCACCCGCTGGGTGGCAAACCGTTACTCGCCCACGTATTGGCGACGGCCGGCGATCTTGAGGCGACGGCGCGACTGGTGGTGCATGGTCACGGCGGCGAGCAGGTCAAAACCATCTTTATCCACGAGCGAGGCGTGCAATGGGTGGAACAAGCCGAGCAACTGGGAACGGGTCACGCGGTGGCGCAGGCACTGCCACTGCTTGACGATGTTGGCGTGACGCTGGTGTTGTATGGCGACGTACCGCTGATTCGCGCCGAAACCTTGCGGCCACTGGTGTCCGCAGCCCAACAGGGCAACCTGGCGCTGCTGACGGTCGAACTGGCCGATCCCGGTGGGTATGGCCGCATCGTCCGCGACGAACGGGGTCAGGTATGCCGGATTGTCGAGGAGAAGGAGGCCACCGCCGAGGAGCGGCGTTTGCGTGAGATCAACACCGGGATTCTGGCGGTTGCCACCGCGAAACTGCGTGGCTGGGTCGCCCAACTCAACAACAATAACGCTCAAGGCGAATATTACCTGACCGACATAGTGACGCTGGCGGTGCGCGACGGCGTGATGATCGAGGCGTTCACAGTGGCGGAGCCGGAGCAAGTGCTTGGAGTCAACGATCGAGGACAACTGGCGCAACTGGAACGGTTCCACCAGCGCCGCCAGGCCGAACGACTGATGCGCGAGGGCGCGACCTTGCTGGACCCAGCCCGGGTGGACGTGCGCGGTACGTTGACCACCGGAAAGGACGTGATCATCGATGTTAACGTGGTGTTCGAAGGCACGGTGCGGTTGGGTGACCGGGTACGGATCGGATCGTGCTGTGTGCTGCGCGACGCCATCATTGGCGACGATGTCGAAATTCTGTCACACTGCCGAATCGAAGGCGCGGAGGTGGGTGCCGGATCGCAGATTGGCCCCTTTGCCCGCTTGCGGCCGGGTTCGTTGCTGGCGGCGGGCGTGCATATCGGCAACTTTGTCGAGACCAAGAAGACCCGGATCGGACTGGGTTCCAAGGTCAACCACCTGACCTATCTCGGCGATGCCGAAATCGGCGCGGAGGTCAACGTCGGGGCCGGCACCATCACCTGCAACTACGACGGCGCCAACAAGCACCAGACCGTGATTGGCGATGGCGCTTTCATCGGCTCCAACAGTTCGCTGGTGGCGCCGGTGCGGATCGGCAAGGGCGCCACGGTGGGCGCGGGTTCCTCGGTCAACCGTGACGTGCCGGATGGCGGCCTGTGCCTGACCCGTGCGCCACGCAGGGACATCGCCAACTGGCGGCGACCGGTCAAGCCGAAAAAAGGCTGACCCAGTTTCCTTTTCTCCATCACCCTCCAGGCAAGCCGACATGGTCAAAACCCGTTTCGCTCCCAGTCCCACGGGGTATCTACATATCGGCGGCGCCCGCACCGCGCTGTTTTCCTGGTTGTATGCCCGCCGCCATGGCGGCCCCTTCGTGTTGCGCATCGAGGACACAGACCTGGAGCGTTCCACCCCGGAAGCGGTGAACGCCATTCTGGAGGGTATGAACTGGCTGGGGCTGGATTACGACGAAGGGCCGTTTTACCAAACTCGGCGGTTCGACCGTTATCAAGACGTGCTGCGCCAGTTGTTGCGGGAGGGCAACGCCTACTACTGCTATTGCACCCGCGAGGAACTGGAAGCGTTGCGCGCCGAGCAGATGGCCCGCAAGGAAAAACCGCGTTACGACGGCCGTTACCGCGATTATCAGGGACCACCGCGCGAAGGGGTCGAGCCGGTGGTGCGATTCAAGAATCCACTGAACGGTCAGGTCGTCGTCGAGGATTTGATTCGCGGCAACATCGTGTTCCAGAACGCCGAACTGGACGATCTCATCATCGCCCGCGCCGATGGCAGCCCAACCTACAACTTCTGCGTGGTGGTGGACGACATGGATATGAACATCACCCATGTGATCCGGGGTGACGACCATATCAACAACACGCCCCGGCAGATCAATATTCTCAGAGTGTTGGGCGCAACGGTTCCCCACTACGCCCACGTACCGATGATTCTGGGGCCGGACGGTCAGAAGCTGTCCAAGCGCCACGGCGCCGCCAGCGTCATGGAATACCGCGATCAGGGCTATCTGCCAGAAGCGGTGCTGAATTTTCTGGTGCGGCTGGGCTGGTCGCACGGCGATCAGGAAATTTTCTCGCTGGACGAGATGGTGGAGCGCTTCGATCTCGATGGGTGCAACAAGGCGGCGTCGGCGATCAACCCCTCCAAGCTGATCTGGTTGAATAAACACTATCTGAAAACCCTGGAGCCGGCCCATGTCGCCCGTCATTTGAGCTGGCACATCGGCCAGTTGGGCATCGATCCCAGCGAGGGACCCGCCCTGCCCGAAGTGGTCAAAGCCTTCGCCGAACGTTCCGACACCCTGCAAGGGATGGCGCAAGCCGCCAGCTTTCTGTACCACGAATTCGAAACCTACGACGCCAAGGCGGCCAGCAAGAATCTGACGGCGGCCGCCGAGATACTCCTGCGGGCCATGGGTCAGGCCCTGTCCACCTTGGCGGAGTGGCGGGCCGAGTCGATTCATGCGGCGGTGAACCGAGTCGCCGAGGAGCACGGGTTGGCGCTGGGCAAGGTAGCGCAGCCGTTGCGGGTGGCGGTATGCGGCACGGCGGTATCGCCGCCGATTGATATCACGCTGGAACTGCTGGGCCGGCGCAGAACCCTGGCGCGGATCGAGCGGGCGCTGGATTTCATTGCCCGCCTTCCCGGTGACTCGTGACCTGGAAGGTCGAACCAAGGCGTCTTGGGGTAGCGCGGATCGCCGCGCCGGTCGGATCTATTGGCATCGTGGCGAGCCGGGGTGGATGACTTGCAGTGGTTCCGCCGCTACAATCCCCTCCCCTCTTGTCCACCCACCGCGGATGATCCAAGCCATGCAGGAACTCAATCCCTATTTCAATCGGATCAACGACCTGCGGGGACGCTGTGCGTCCCTCAGGGGGTATCTTTGACTTCGAGACCAGGCGCGAGCGGCTGGACGAGGTCAACCGCGAATTGCAGGAACCGGATATCTGGAACAACCCCGAACGGGCGCAGGCGTTGGGCAAGGAACGCGCCCAGTTGGAGATCGTGGTCAACCGATTGGAAAGCCTCGACCGGGGCTTGAACGAGGTCGCCGAACTGCTGGTCCTGGCCGGCGAGGAAGGTGATGAAGCGGCGGTCGTCGAGGTGGCGCGGGACCTCGAAACCCACGCTCGCGTGGTGGCCGATCTCGAATTCCAGCGGATGTTTTCCGGCGAACTGGACGCCGGCAATGCCTTTCTTGACATCCAGGCCGGCTCCGGCGGCACCGAGGCGCAGGACTGGGCCGAGATGCTGCTGCGGATGTACTTGCGTTGGGGCGAGCGGCGGGGGTTCAAGACCGAGTTGCTGGAAGCTTCGCCGGGCGAAGTGGCCGGCATCAAGAGCGCCAGCGTGCGCTTTGAGGGCGACTATGCGTTTGGCTGGTTGCGAACCGAAACCGGCGTCCATCGCCTGGTGCGCAAGTCGCCGTTCGATTCCGGTAACCGCCGGCATACCTCGTTCGCGGCGGTGTTCGTAGCGCCCGAAGTGGATGACAGTATCGAGGTGGACATCAACCCGGCGGATTTACGAGTGGACGTGTACCGCGCCTCCGGGGCGGGCGGCCAGCACGTCAACCGTACCGAATCAGCGATTCGGATCACGCACCTGCCGACCGGCATCGTGGTGCAGTGTCAGAACGACCGTTCCCAGCACAAGAACCGCTCGACCGCGATGAAGCAGCTCAAATCCAAGCTTTACGAACTGGAGTTGCAGAAGCGCAATGCCCAGGCCCAGGCGCTGGAGGACAGCAAGGCCGACATCGGCTGGGGCAGCCAGATTCGCTCCTATGTGCTGGACCAGTCGCGCATCAAGGATTTGCGCACCGGCGTCGAAACCAGCAACACGCAACCGGTTCTGGACGGCGATCTGGACGAATTCATCGAGGCCAGCTTGAAGAGCGGGCTGTAAGCGATGCTTGCGGGCGCGGCTCAGGTTTCGCGCCCGATCGCCTCCAACGCTTCCTGCGTTTCCAACCACTCCGTTTCCAGCACGGCCAGTTCCCGATCCACTTCACCCTTGCGCACCAACCATTCCTTAAGCCGGTTCTTGTTAGCGTCGTCGTAGCTGCCCGGATCGGCAAGGGCGGTTTGCAAATCTCGCTGTTCGGCGTGCAGCGTTTCCATCCGTTGTTCCAGTTGCCTGACGCGCCGCTCCAACGGTTTGCGCTGGACCGCGAGTTGTTGCCGGCGCTCTGCGTCCTGGCGTTTCTGTTCACGGCGGTCGACGGCGCTGTTGCCGTTGCCAGTGGCGCGCGGCGCGGCGTCCCGGCTGGCGGCGCGCTGGCGCTCGTTCAACCAGTCGCGGTAGTCGTCCAGATCGCCGTCGAACGGTTGCGCTCGCCCATCCGCGACCAGCAGAAACTCGTCGGTGACCGTGCGTAATAGATGGCGGTCGTGAGAGACCACGATCAGCGCGCCCTGATAGTCCTGCAAGGCCAGGGTCAGGGCATGGCGCATGTCGAGATCGAGATGGTTAGTCGGCTCGTCCAGCAGCAGCAGGTTGGGCCGTTGCCAGACCAGCAGCGCCAGCGCCAGCCGGGCCTTTTCGCCGCCGGAAAACGGTTCGACCGGGTCCAGCGCCCGGTCGCCGGCAAAGCCGAAACCGCCGATGAAGTTCCGCAATGGCTGGTCGGTGGCACGGTCATCCAATTGTTGCAGATGTCGCAAGGCGCTCCAGTCGGGTCGTAACTGTTCTAATTGATGCTGAGCGAAATAGCCGATGGCCAAGCCTTGCCCGATTTCGATCCGTCCGGCCAGCGGCGGCAATAGTCCGGCCAGCAGCTTGATCAGCGTGGATTTGCCGGCCCCGTTCGGTCCCAGCAGGCCCAGCCGGGTGCCGGGGCCGATGACCAGATTCACTTTGTCCAAAACCTGCCGCTGGCCATAACCCGCCGCCACCTTCTCCACGCTCAACAGCGGGTTGGACAGCCGCTCCGGTTCGGCGAAGCCAAATTCAAACGGCGAATCGACGTGAGCGGCGGCGATCCGTTCCATTCGCTCCAACGCTTTGATGCGGCTCTGCGCCTGCCGGGCCTTGGTGGCCTTGGCGCGGAAGCGGGTAATGAAGCTTTCCAGATGGGCGATTTCCCGCTGCTGCTTTTCGTAGGCGGCTTGTTGCAGGGCCAGCCGGGCGGCGCGCTGTTCCTCGAAGGTGGCGTAGTTGCCGGGGTACAGCGTAATCCGCCGCTGGTCGATGTGGGCGATATGGCCGGCGACGTTGTCCAGTACGTCGCGGTCGTGGGAGATCAGCAGCAGGGTGCCCGGATAGGCGCGCAGCCACTGCTCCAGCCACAGCACCGCGTCGAGGTCGAGATGGTTGGTCGGTTCGTCCAGCAGCAATAGATCGGAGCGGCACATCAGCGCACGCGCCAGATTCAGCCGCACTCGCCAGCCACCGGAGAACTCCGCGACCGGCCGTTCCATCTGGTCGGCGGCGAAACCCAGCCCCGCCATCAGCTTGCCAGCGCGGGCGCGAGCGCTGTAACCGTCGATGGCGTCGAAATGGGCGTGCAGCTCCGCTTGGCGCGTGCCGTCGTGGGCGGCTTCGGCGGTTCGCAGGTCGCGTTCGATCTGGCGCAATTCGGCGTCGCCGTCCAGCACGAAATCCAGCGCGGGCGTCGGCAATGCCGGGGTTTCCTGGGCGACATGGGCGATGACCCAGCGCGGCGGGAGATCGAGGTCGCCGGCATCCGGATGCAGTTCGTCGCGCAGCAGCGCAAACAGGCTGGATTTGCCGCAGCCGTTGGCGCCGATCACCCCGACCTTCCAGCCGGGATGAACCGTCAGCGACACGTTGTCGAACAGCGGCTTGCCGCCGCGTTGCAGGGAGAGTTGGCGTAGAGTCAGCATGGCGGGCAAAGTTTATCAGCTTGCTGGCAACGGTGATTCAATGAAACCTCCGGCCTACTACAATCAGATATCGTCGAATCGTTATCCGCCAAGACTTATCCGCCAAGACCGAAACCATCATGACCGACGACGAATTGTTGCGCTACAGCCGGCAAATCCTGCTGCCAGACTTCGATATTGAGGGTCAGGAGCGGCTGCGCCAGTCCCATGCGTTGATCGTCGGTCTGGGCGGGCTGGGCTCGGCGGTGGCAATGTATCTGGCGGCGGCGGGCGTCGGAAGGTTAACGCTGGTGGATTTCGACCGGGTGGACCTGTCCAACCTGCAACGGCAGATCGTCCACCGCACCGCCGACATCGGCCGGCCCAAGGTGGAATCAGCCCGCGATACGCTCTTGGCGCTGAATCCGCTGGTGGAGATCGTCGCCGTCCCGAAAATGCTGGGCGACGCAGAATTGCTGGATCGGGTCCAGCAGGCCGACGTGGTGATGGACGCCTGCGACAACCTCCCTACCCGCCTGGCGATCAACGCCGCCTGCGTGCGGGCCGGCGTGCCGCTGGTGTCCGGGGCGGCAATTCGGCTGGAGGGACAGCTACTCGTCTGGCGACCGGGCGGGGAAGGCGCCTGCTACCGTTGCCTGTACCGCGACGCGGAAGTCAACGCCGAGACCTGCGCGCAAACCGGCGTACTCGCTCCCGTGGTTGGGGTGATCGGCAGCCTTCAGGCGGTGGAAGCCATCAAGGTGTTGACCGGACTTGGCGAGATACTCAATGGTCGGTTGCTGCTGCTGGACGCCGCGCGCATGGAATGGCGGATGCTGAAGGCGCCACGTTGGCCGGAATGTCCGGTGTGCGGCAACAAAGCGGCATAATGGCTCATCCATCCGCCCAATTCAGGCCAACCTTAACGGAGA
>JAXMFY010000026.1:0-35894 GCA_046347555.1 Candidatus Competibacteraceae bacterium
GACCGCCGGCAAGCCGCGCTGGGCCATCAGCCTGATGCTACCGGACGCCGAACGCCTGACCGCCTTCGAAACCAACTTGACCGCCGATTTCGGCGCGGAAACGGCCAAGGACTATCGCGCCGGCGTCGCTCTGCTCGGACAACGGTACGGCATCGCGCCGACGGAGTGGCTGAAACTGATCGGACCCGAGCTGCTCGGTTTCGAGGACGCCAACGGTCGCTACACCGCCCTGCGCGTCAACGATTGGCCGGCCCTCCACCGTAAACTGGACGAACTCGGTCAACGCTTCCACTGGCGGCGCGAGACTCTGAAAGTCGGCAAGGCCGAGGTGCAACACCTCACCATTCCTGGCAGCCTCGGCACGGGCCAGGACGAGGCGTCGAACGCCGCCACTGGCAACGATGCGGCGTTCCAGGCGTTGCTTGCGCGCATGAACACCCATCTCTACTGGATCGAGAGCGGTTCCTGGCTGATCTTCGGCGAGGTGCCGCAGGCGCTGGCGGATCGAGCGGCCGGAAGCCTGGACACCGACCTGGGCCACTGGTTGAAACAGTCGCAAGGCTATGCCCCGGAACACGCCCTGTTGGGCGTTTCCGCCGTCACCCGCAACGCCCAGCGCGAGGTTTACTACGCCTATCTGGGTGGCTTGCAACTGCTGGGCGACCTGGTCGGCGCCACGATCTCCCTGGCCGACATGCCGAGCGCGAGCGCGCTCCAACTGCCGGTGGAGGGCGCCATCGGCCTGGCGTTGGAGGTCACGCCGGACCGTTTCGGCTTCAGCGTCGATTACGAACAAACGCCGGTGGAAATCCTGATGGCTGGTGACGGTGGGGCGCTGGTCGGCGTGGCGGTGGCCGGCATCGTGGCCGCCATCGCCATCCCCGCCTATCAGGATTACACGGTGCGCGCCCAGGTCGCCAGCGTGCTGGCCGAAAGCGACCCGCTCAAGCAGGCCATGGCCGAGTATTACTTCAAGAACAAGCGATTGCCACAGTCGAACCAGGAGCTGAGGCTTGGCTTCGAGGGCGATTCGCTGAAGTATCTGGAAGGCTACGGTATCGATCATGGCGCTGTCGTGCTGGTCTTTGGCGATGAGGCGAACACCGCCATCAAGGAACATACCCTGCTGTTGACGCCCTATCTTGGCCCCGATGGCCGGCTGGTCTGGGTCTGCGGCAACGCCCGCCCGCCCGCTGGCGCCAGGTCCCTGGTGGGGGCGGCGGAATCGGCCAGCGACATCCCCGACCAATATCTGCCCAAAGCCTGCCGTTGAACCGGAGCGCAACCGGCCCCGACCAGGCCGGTTGCCGCACCCGGCGGAGCTATCCCCCCAAATCTGGCTCGCCGCAATGGCGCAGAATCGCCACCCGCGCCGCGTCCCGCAACCGGATCGCCGCCGCCCAATCCCCGCCATCGGGCGGGAGCGGCGGCTCGACGATCACTTCCAGCCGACCCCGGCGGGGAAACCACGAACCCGCCCGCAACATCGAGCGCGTCCCCCGAATCGTGACCGGCAGAATCGGCGCCCCGGCTTGCGCCGCCGCCAGGAACGCGCCCATGCGGAAGGGCAACAGGCCCGGCATCCGGGCGAAGGTGCCTTCCGGGAAAAAGCCCAGCGACATTCCGGCCCGCGCCGCTTCGGCGATCTGGCGCGCCTCGTCCACGCCGCGTTGCACATCGAAACGCTCGACGAACAGCGTGCCGATCCGCGCCAGCGGCCGGCCGAGCCAGCGGTTGTCCAGCAACTCCCGCTTGGCGACGTAGTGGAATTGGCGCGGAATCGCCGCCATCAGCACGTAGGCGTCGAGATAGCTGGAATGATTGGCGACCAGCACGCAGGGGCCGTCCGGAAGATGTTCCAGACCCCGCACCGCCAGCGACGTGCCGGTCAACTGGGCCAGTAGCCAGGTCGCGGCGCGGCCCAGCGCCCAACGCCATTCCGGCTTCGGCAGGGTCATGATACCCAGCCACACACCCGGCGCCAGCACCCCGAACACGCTCCAGGCGTAGGTGGCGAACAGCCGCTCACCCGCGCCGCGGCCTAGTCGCCGTAGCCGCGCCCAGCCGCTGACCAGCGCGATCCGTGTCAGTTGCAGCCACAGCGCCCGCCCACCGCGACCGATGAGGTTACGCTCGTACAGTTCCCGGATGGCCGCGCGGCGAATCTTGCCGCTGGAGGTCTTCAGCACCGCGTGCGGCGGCGCCAGCACCACCTCGTCCGGCGGCAGGCCCAGCAAATCCACGCCGACACCCTGAATCCGCTGGCGCAGGGCGGCCAGCGCTTCCGGTTGCGTGACGCGGGTTTCGGCGACCACCACCAGCCGCTCGCTGCCAGTGGCCGAGTCGGTGCTGGCGAACACCGCCACGCACCCCTTGCGGATGCCCTGGATTTCGCCGACCGCCTGCTCCAACTCGTAGGGATAAAGATTGCGCCCACCCCGGATGATCAGGTCCTTGACCCGGCCGGTTAGATAAATATCGCCGCCGGCCAGATAACCGCGATCCCCGGAATCCAGCCAGTGATCGCCGTGGGGGAACAAGCGGCGGGTCGCATCCGGATTGCGATAGTAGCCCGCCGTGGTGGACGGTCCACTGAATTCCACCCGGCCCTCCTGGCGCTCCGGCACTTCCCGGCCCTGATCGTCCACGATCCGAATCTGGTGGCCGGGAATCGGCTGGCCACAGGCGGGGAACAGCAAGGCGGCGGCGTCATCGGCGTCGGCCGGTTTGGCCCGGCCGGTGGCCATGAACCGGTCGCGTCGCACCCGGTCGATCACCGGCGCCCGACCCGGCCGCTGCAAGGCCAGCCCCACCGAGCATTCCGCCAGCCCATACACCGGCGCCATCGCCTCGGGTCGAAAGCCGTAGCGGCCGAAGCGGGCGCTGAATCGCTCCAGGGTCGCCGGGCTGACCGGTTCCGCGCCGTTGAGCGCCATGCGCCAGGAGCTCAGGTCCAAACCTTCGATTTCGTGATCCTGAATCCGCGCGCACAGTTCGTAGGCGAAGTTGGGCGCCGCCGACAGGGTGCCGCGATGGCGGTGAATCGCCCACAGCCAGCGCGCCGGCCGGGCCAGGAAGCTGAGCGGCGACATGACCACCAGCGGGAAGGCGTAATAGAGGCTGCCGAGGCCGGCGCCAATCAGACCCATGTCGTGATACAGCGGCAGCCAACTGACGAACACGTCGCTGGAACTGACTCCCGCGTGGGGACCCATGGCGCGCAAGTTGGCCAACAGGTTGGTGTGGGTCAGCATCACGCCCTTGGGGTCGCCGGTGCTGCCGGACGTGTATTGCAGAAAGGCGAGATCGACGGCGCGCACTGGCACGGCGCTCCACGCCGCCGCCGCGGCTTGCAATTCGGCGACGGTGACGATGTGGCGCAAATCGTCGACTTGAGCCTGGAGCAGCCGCGCCACCAATGCCGCCTCGGGCACGGTGATCAAGGCCACGGTCTGGGCGTTGTTCAACAGCCGAACGTGGCGGAGCAAATGCTCCTCAAGCTGGGAGGGCCGGACCGGTGGATAGATCGGCACCGGCACGCCGCCGGCCAGCAGGACGCCGAAGAAGCCGAGAAAATAGTCGGCGCCGGTGGGCAACATCAGGGCTACGGTCTGGCGCGGTTGTAGCCCGCGCGCCTGGAGTCCAGCGGCGACAGTTCGCGCACCCTGAACCAGGCTGGCGTAGGTGAAGGTGGTGGCGATCCGCTCGTCGTTACCGTAGAGCTGGATCGCCACCCGGTCGGGATTGAAGCGCGCGTGCCAGTCCAGCACCTCCAGCAGAGTCGCGGCGCGCTCCGGGGTTTCAGTCACCGAGGTTTCCCCCGCCAGCGTTGGAGTGACGGTCACCGCCGGTTGGGGCGATTCATCGCCACGCCCCAGGATCAACGCCAGCAGATCGCGCGGGGTTTCGGCCAGCAACATCCGCTCGTCCAGGCGCGCGTGAAAGGTTCGCTCGATCCGTTGCAGCAATTCGGCGCGGGCCAGGCTGTCCAACGCCAGTTCCCGCTCCAGATGGCTGTCCAGGGTGAGGGTCGTCGTCAGTTGTTCCGACGACGGGCGAATCTCCCGCGTCAGTTCGCGCAGCAACGCCAGCAGGCGAGCCGCGGGGTCCGAGATGGCGTCGGGGGTTGCGCTGGACGCCGGTTCGGCGCTGGGTGGCAAGCCATCAGGGTCGGCGGTCATGGGAAGGGTCCGTGGAGTCGCGTGGATTTGAACTGGCTCCCGGCGGGGGTTGCCAGCATGGCTGGCCCACATTCTAGCGAGAATGGGTAAAATGATGATCATGCGTCGACGGCTGTGGGAGTTTACCCGGCCACGCCGCCACCCGCCCCATAAGGAGCGATCCGTGATCCGAAAATCCTTCCGTTCGTTGGGCGCCTGGTTCGGTATGCCTCCGACAGGCGTCCGAAATGTGTCCAACGACAGAGGAAATCATCGCGAGGGGCTTCGCGGTGGAACCCATCGACATGGCTGGAAGACATCATTATTTTGGCTGATTCTGGTCGTCGTCCTGGCCGGGTGGCCATCGGTTCGCGCCGAACAGCCAGACCCCGTCGAGTCGAGGCCCATAATCCCGCAACGAACCGAGTCCAGAGTCGATCCGCTCTGGCTGTACGGAATCCGGGCGGTAGCGATGACGCTCGCCCTGCTGGGCGGTCTGATCCTGCTGCATATCCACCGCCTCAACCGCCGTCTGCGCCACGAAGTGCAGGAGCGCAAGACCGCCGAAGCCAAATTCCGGGGCCTGGTGGAGCAATCCCTGGTGGGGATCTACATCATCCAGGACGATCAATTTGTCTACGTCAACCCCAAATTCGCCGCCATCCTCGGGTACCTGGCGGAAGACATCGCGGGACGGATGGGACTGTTGGACCTGACCGCCCAAGCTGATCGGGAACAAGTCGGAGCCAATCTCCGCCATTGCCTGGAGAGTCAGACCGGCCATATTCACACCACTTTTAGCGCCGTCCGCCAGGATGGCGGCCTGATCGACATCGAGATCAACGGGGAGGTCGTCGATTACGAAGGACATCCCGCCATCGTCGGGGTGGCGGTGGACGTCACCGAACGAAATCGAGCCCAGCGGCAATTGAATTATCTGGCGTTTTACGATCCGCTGACCGATCTTCCCAACCGGGCGCTGTTCTTCGATCGCCTCCGGCAGGCGCTGATCCAGAACAAGCGCGACCAGACGTCGTTCGCCCTGCTCTTGCTGGATCTGGATGGTTTCAAGGCCGTCAACGACACTTACGGCCATGAAACCGGCGACGCCCTGCTCCAGGCGGTGGGGCGGCGCCTCCGCAACTGCGTTCGCGAATCCGACACCGTGGCGCGCACGGGCGGCGATGAATTCATCATCCTGCTACCCCGCCTGAGGGAACCGAACGATGCGGCGCGGGTGGCGGACAAGGTGATCGGCCTACTGGCCGAGCCGTTTCTCCTGGCCGGGCGCGAGTGCCGGGTGGGAGCCAGCATTGGCCTTTGCATCGCCCCGGACGACGGCGGCGACATCGAAACCCTGCTCAACCACGCCGACGCCGCCATGTATCGGAGCAAGGCCCGGGGCAAGAACGCCTGGACTCGGTACGAATCGACGCTGCTGAACGGAAAGCCGGTGAAGATGGCGTTTTTGGAATGGAGCGAGGAATGGTCGGTCGGGATACCGATCATCGACAACCAACACATCCAGTTGGTCGAGTTGCTGAATCGCTTCACCGATGCCGTGAAAGCCGGCCAGGAGGCGGGGCGGATCACGGCATTGCTCGATGAACTGATCGTCTTCACCCGTCACCATTTCGCAACCGAGGAACAACTGATGGACCAGCATGGCTATGTGGACGCCCTCGCCCACCGGCAGGAGCACCGCAAGCTAGTGGAGGATTTGCTCGGCATCCAGCGCCAGTTCGACAACGTCAGCCTGATGCTCACCCTGCAAGCGCTCAAGGAATGGCTGCACAAGCACATCAATGGAGATGATCGCCGGTTGGGAGCGGCGTTGATTGCCGCTGGGGCAACGAAATCCTTGACTGGGTAATGTTCCACGATATGGATTGCCACCGGATTTCCACCGGCCCTGGTGTGGATTACCCGCTTGGCAAGCTAGAATTTAAGTCATAATGATCACGATGCATTGACGCCAGCGGAACCTCGTCTGGCCGCGCCGCTATCCGCCCCGGAGGATTCGTCCATGACACCCAAACCCTTCCGCTTGATGCGCGCCTTGCTGGGCGCGGGCTCCACGGGCGCGCGCGCCGCGTCCAGATTCGCGCCGATCGGTCTGGCCTGGCTGAGTCCGCTGCTGTTGGGACCCACCTGCGCCCTGGCGCTGGACATCGGCGAAATCCAGGTTCATTCCTCCTTGAATCAGTTGTTCGACGCCCGGATTCCGTTGCCGACACTCGCGCCGGAGGAATTGAACAAGGTTTCCGTGAAACTGGCGCCCGCGCCGATGTTCAAGGAGTTCGAACTGGAACGGGCGCCCGCGCTCGCGAATCTGGTGTTTTCGGTGGAGTACAACGCCGAGGGCCAGGTCTACGTCAAGGTGATTTCCACCCGGCCGATCCAGGAACCGTCGATGGGGTTGCTGGTGGAGTTCGACTGGCCGCGCGGCAAAACCTTCCGCGAGTTCACCGTCCTGCTCGATCCGGTTCAGCGACTGGCCAAGCGGTCTGGCGACCGCAGCAAGACCGTGTTGAATACGCCCGCGCCGGTCGCCACGCCGCCCGTCGAACCCGCGCCGCGTCCGGAACCGGCGCTGGCGACCGTGGCCACGCCGGATACGGAATCGACGCCGGCGACCGTGGCCAGGCCGCGTCCGGAATCGACGCCGGCGACTGTGGCCACGCCACCTGAACCGGAGCGGGGTGCGCGGCGCAATGATGGCGGCGAACCGACCTCCAGGCCAGCGGCGCTGTTGACCCAAACTGGTGGAACGCCCGAGCCGGCGGCGCTCCCGGCGGAAACGCCGTCGACTTCGGCGCGGATCTATCGGCCGGGCGATACCTACGGACCGGTGGCGGTGGGCGAGGGTCTGTGGGGCATCGCCCTCAAGGTGCGCCCCGACCCCGCCATCACCCGCGAACAGATGATGCAGGCCCTGTTCCAGGCCAATCCTCATGCCTTTGGCAAAGCTGGGATCGGCGGGTTGCGAATCGGCGCCACGCTGCGCATTCCCAGCTTCCAGGAAATCGCCAACATGACCGGCTCCACCGCCGCTCGTCATTTGGCGGGGGTGGAGCCGTCGGCAGTCGCCACGTCGCCAAGTCCCGCGCCCACGGCGACGGAATCGCCGGCGTCACGGGTCGTGACCGGCACGCCGCAAGTATTCCCACTGGAACCGCCGGTGTCGCTTGAACCCACCGTGGTGACGGTCGCGCCGCCCACGCCGCCTCAGACCACTACTGAACCGATTTCCGCGCCGGTTACGTCCGCGTTGGAACCGGTTGCAACGGTGGTCGTGGAACCGAGCGTTCCCACCATGACCGCGCCGGCCGTCGGCGATCTGGCGGAGCCGGTTTCGGCCAGCCCGTTGTTATTCGTGGCGGTTTCAGAGTCGGCCGTCAGCGATCTGGTGGAGCCGGTTTCGGTCAGTCCGCTGTTGTTTCTGGCGGTTTCGGAGATGGTGGCGGCCGCCGGCCAACCTCCCGCGCCGATCATTTCGGAAACGGAAGCCGCGACGCCAACACCGGAACCGAAGATACCGGCCATTCCCACACCGTCAACCACGGCTTCCAATAGTGGGGCGCCGGAGCAAGCCCCAACCGCCGTGCCAGAGCCGTCGATGGCGCCCATGGATACCGCCACCTTGCTGGCTGCGGTCGATAAACACGCGCCCCGCACGGAACGGGACTCGCTGTCGCAAGCCTATCTAGTCAGCGATGTTTCGGTTCCCCCGGTTGCCGCGCTTGCCGAGTCCCTGCCGACTCCGGCCATGCCCGCCAGGGCGGCCACGTCATCATCGGCGGCCGAAACCAAGTCTCCCGCGCCCACGATTTCGGAGTCGCCGCAATCTTTGGCGGCGGCAGCTTCGGCGGAGCCGTCGGCCAAGGCGACCGAACCGCCTCCACATTCGTACAAGGGTGACGAGCAATATGGTCCCGTCGCACCGAACGAACGGCTGTGGGATATCGCCATCAAGGTTCGCCCTGATCCGTCCATTAGCAAGGAACACATGATGAAGGCGCTGCTGAAGGCGAATCCACGGGCGTTTTCCAAAGCCAATAACATGGATAGTCTGAAGGTTGGCTCAACCCTGCGGATTCCGACCTTGCGGGAAATTGTGGATTACACAGGTTCCAAGGCAGCCAGCCAATTATTGGAACAACAGCAAGCCGCCGAGAAACCGCCCGTCGCGGAACCCCCCGCCCCCGCCCCCGCCGCCGAGAAACCGCCCGTCGCGGAACCCCCCGCCCCCGCCCCCGCCGCCGAGAAACCGGCCGCTGAGGCACCTGCACCCGCACCTGCGCCCGAGAAACCGGCCGCCGAGAAACCGCCTGTCGCGGAACCCCCCGCGCCTGCCCCCGTCGCGCCACCTACCCCGGCCGCCGAGAAACCGCCCGTCGCGGAACCCCCCGCCCCCGCCCCCGAGAAACCGGCCGCCGAGAAACCGCCCGTCGCGGAACCTTCCGCCGCCCCCGCCCCCGCCCCCGAGAAACCGGCCGCTGAGGCACCTGCACCCGCACCTGCGTCCGAGAAACCGGCCGCCGAGAAACCGCCCGTCGCGGAATCCCCCACGCCCGCCCCCCCCCCGAGAAACCGGCCGCTGAGGCACCTGCACCCGCACCTGCGCCCGAGAAACCGGCCACCGAGAAACCGCCCGTCGCGGAACCCCCCCCCCCCCCCCCCGAGAAACCGGCCGCCACCGAAGCGCCTCCCGCCCCAGTCGCCGAAGCGCCCGCCCCCGCGCCTGCGCCCGAGAAATCACCGGCCGCCACCGAAGCGCCTCCTGCCAAATGAGCGCGAAATGTTTTGTTCTCGTTTGACCACCGGCTAAAAACCGGTGGGTTTTGCGCCGGGTGCGGAGAACTCAAAATCCACCCACCCACGCGCCCGGGCTTTAAACCCCCTGAACACACTCAAGCCGTTCTATTGCAACGAGCTTGCCGTCCGTTACCAGAAGCCTCTTACTGAGAGTGTAATAATCTGAAAAAATTTATTATTTTCGTCAACAAAGTCTCTGGCTTGCTTCCGCTAATATCCGAAACGTCACTATTGCCATTACCGGCGTGTCGCGTTTCGATGAGGGTGGCGATGTTTTTTACCAAAGACTGGTTCGCCGCGAGGATTGGAGCCAAAGCGGCTTTATCCACTTCGAACAGGAAAACGTCACCTGCGGCGATGACCGTGGCTGAACGCGGCGCTCCGGTCAGCAGCGACATCTCACCGACGCATTCGCCAGGCCAGAGAGTCGCCACCACGATTGGTCCCTCTAAACCGTCGGTGGTTACTTCGAGCCGACCTTCGACCACCACCATCATGCTTTCGCCCGCTTCACCAGCCCGCATCACGGTTTGGCCGTGGCGGAACGACCGAAGTGTTGTCGCCTCCGCCAGGAGGCGCAATTCGTCGTGTGATAGCACGGATAGCAACCGTACATTGGCCAAGGTCTGCTGGCGGATGTCAGCTTCGGTGTGACGATCATAGCCTGGCAAGGTGGGGCGGCAGTGGTGGGTGCGCTGAATCGGGTAGAGGTGGATGCCAGCCGCCTTTAGGAAATCGATGGCGGTTCCAATCACTGTGCTCTGCGCCCGTAAGGGGGCAGTGGTGCCAGGATCGACGGAGTAAAACATACGGTACAGCACCAGCCCGCCCTCAAGCCCACCAACGCGAACATAGGCGGCGGGATGCTTAAGAACGCTACCCTCGGTCGTTACCCGCGCCAAGGCGGTTTCCAGGATTGCGACCACTCGGCGACGGTCGTATTCGCTGCCTACCGCCAGCGTGGCTCCGTATTCGGTGGCGATGGTTGGACGCGAACGGTTGACTACGGTTGCGGCGACGAATTCGCTATTCGGGATCAAGACAAGATTTTCGGAGCGATCAGTGATCACCACCGTCCGCCATTGAATATCGAGAACCTTTCCGCGAAATTCCTTGCCGCGCAGGCTTACATCAACCCAGTCACCAACGGTCAGATTGGAATCCAGATGTAATACGATACCCGAAAACAGGTCGGCCAAAAGACCGCGGATGGCAAAGCCGACGACCAGGCCAGCGATGCCCGATGCCGCCAGCAACGTACCCAGGGATTCGTTGAATACAAAACTCACCGAGACGGCGATGGCCAGAAAATACACAAGCACTGAAACCAGTTGCAACCCAAGTTTCGGCAAGGTAGTGCCGCTGGTTACGACATGGAGTAACCGATTGGCCAGAAAGGCCATGGCCAGGATTTGTAGGAACGGCAGACCGTTGCCTATCCAGGGCGAGTAGCCGGTACGGGTCACCGAGTTCCATCCAACCGCCGATCCGAACAACGCGGCGCACACGGCGGCGGCCATGGCATTAATCGTCAGTGGCCATAATAAGGCTCGTGTGAAGCGTAAAGCTTTCAGGACTCTGATCCATTCGATCATTATTGCCCTTTACCAGGCAGTTGGTACTTTTCCACAAAACGACAAGATGCAAGAGCATCTCAGAACGCCATCTATCACACATGTCCCCAAGCAGATGGTTTTTGACCAATAAACTCGAAAAACCTGTCCCCACTTATTCAGGGAACATTGTGTGTAGCGGACAGCGTAAGGGGGAGGGAGACTTGTGTGTAATCGACAGCGTTTTAGAGAGGGTTGCGTTTTGATGCTGGATCGCGGTCAGCGCCAGAAAAAACTCAACCGGGACTGCTGCTGACCGATCCGCGCGGTTTGCCGTTGGGTTTGGCCCAGCGCGCTGACTTCCACGGTATAGTTTCCCGGTGGTAATTGAGCCAGGAAGTACGGGCCTTCCGATGTGGCGTCCAGAACGACCACGCCATGCGAGTTCAGAATGCGCACCTGAGCGCCGGCCAGGTAATTACCGCTGCCTTGCATGGCGAACATGAGTTGGAGGTTGAACTGCAGGGACAGGGCACGGACTTCGTCGCGTCCGCTCAGACCGATGCCCCCCGACGCAAAGCGAATGCCCTGATAGGTTTGCACCTGTATGGAACCGCCGGGCGGTAACCAGCCGATCTCGTCGGCTACTGGAGCGCCAAAGGTCTGTTGGGCGTTGGCCGGTAGCGACAGCCCACCACCCAGTAACAACACCAGTACCGCCAAACTCGTTGCGTGGATTTTAACCATTGGTCTGGAACCTCATTCAACATTTTCATGAATCGCGCCGGAAACCTGGGTTCCAGCGTATCCAAATCTTTAGAACCGACCAGGCGGCGATTGATTCCCGGATGGATCGTCACTGAGCCTGGAGCATTTGCGCGTATTGCTCGCGCATCACCTTTTTATTGAGCTTGCCCACGCTGGTCTTGGGGATCGCCTCGACCAACAGCACCCGGTCGGGAACGCCCCACCGGGAGATGACGCCCTGGTCAACGAAGCCTTGCAGCCAGGCGCGAATCGCCGCCTCGTCCACGGCCTGCTCCCGCTTGGCCACCACCAGCGCCAGCGGTCGCTCGCCCCATTTCGGATCGGGAATACCGATCACCGCCGCTTCCGCCACCGCCGAATGCTTGAGGATCAAATCCTCCAGTTCCAGCGATGAGAGCCACTCGCCGCCGGTCTTGATCACATCCTTCAGCCGATCGGTGATCTTGAGATAGCCCTCCTCGTCGATCACGCCGATATCGCCGGTGTGCAGGTAGCCGCCGCGCCACAGCGCCTCGGAATTCCTCGGGTCCTTGAGATAGCCCTGGGTCAACCATGGCGCGCGAACCACCACCTCGCCCGGCGTCTTCCCGTCATGCGGCAAATCGTTCATCTCCTCGTCCACCACCCGCAGTTCGACCAATGGCAACGGCAACCCGGTTTTGCACCGGATGTCCAACTGCCGTTCCTCGTCCCAATCCAGCATATGCGGCTTGAGTTGCGCCAAGGTTAGGAGCGGGCAGGTTTCCGACATGCCGTAGCCGGTGAAGATATCCACGCCCCGGTCGCGCGCCTGTTTGGCCAGCGCCCGCGGCAGCGCCGCGCCGCCAATGATCACTTTCCAACGCGTCAGGTCGGTTTCATCGATGGTGGGACAAGCCAGCAGCATTTGCAGGATGGTCGGCACGCAGTGGGAAAAAGTGACTTTTTCTCGCTGAATCAGGCGTAGCAAATGATCTGGCGCGTAGCGACCCGGATAAATCTGCTTCACGCCCAGCACGGTGGCGACATAGGGAACACCCCAGGCGTGGACGTGGAACATCGGGGTGATCGGCAGGTAGACATCGTCGCGGCTGATATGGCCCTGCCCCGTACCCATCACCGCCGCCAGTGCGCCGAAGGTATGCAGCGCCAGTTGCCGGTGGCTGAAATACACGCCCTTGGGCAGGCCGGTGGTGCCGGTGGTGTAGAAAGTGGTGGCGCGAGCGTCCTCGGAAAAGTCCGGGAACAGGTAGCCAGGATCGCCGGCGGCCAGCAGCGCCTCATACTCGGCGTCGATGTCCAAGGGAGTCGCCGGAGCTTGGTCGGTATCGTTCAGCAACACCAGCTTCTTGACCGGTTCGATCCGGTCGCGGATGGCTTCCAGGATCGGCAGGAATTCGGCGTTGACGAGGATGACGTCATCCTCGGCGTGATTGATGGTGTAGAGAATCTGCTCCGGGGAAAGTCGGATGTTCACGGTATGCAGCACCGCGCCCATCATCGGGATGGCGAAGAAGCATTCCAGATAGCGGTGGCTGTCCCAGTCCATCACCGCCACGGTGTCGCCGGGTTTGACCCCCAGCCCGGCCAGGCCACTGGCCAGCCGGCCAACCCGCTCGCCCAGGTCGCGGTAGGTCTGGCGTTTGAAGTCGCTGTAGACAATTTCCTGAGCGGGGAATTGACGGACCGCGTTGCCGAGCAGGTTCTTGATCAGCAGCGGGTAGTAATGGGCGGACGGGGCGCGGTCGATGATGGCTTCGGACATTGACGTCGTACTCCTTGGAGTCCTCGCGTGGGAAAACTTTCACAGGGTTGTCTGGAAAATAGTCGCGGGTGCTTCAGGTTGAATCGAATAGCGTCCGCGTCTGCTCCACGAAGCGTTGCAACTCGCGGTCGCCGGGCAGTGCGGGCTGATAGCGGGAAACGAAGAGACGACGATCCAGCCCCGCCAGGGCGTATTCAACTCTCGCCCGGTGTTGGCGGGCGTGAATCAAAATACCCACGGGTGGGTTGTCGTCCTCAGCCATCATCCCCTCTCGGTACCAGGCCACGCAGGCATCGAGTTGCGTGATGTTTTCGTGGCCGAACTCGGCGGGCTGAAATTCCACCAGCACATGACATTTGAGCAGGCGGTGGTAGAAAACCAGATCGATGAAGCAATGTGCGTCGCCGACCAAAAGGTGCTTCTGGCGCGTTTCAAAGCATAGACCATAATCCAGATCCAACAGAAACGCCTCCAGCGCGTCCAGCCATTGTTCTTCTTGATCGGTCTTGTCGATCACCTCGCGCGGTTTCAGGCCAAGAAATTCTAAGATGCCGGGGTCACGCACGGTCAGACGGGGCTCGGCATCGGTGTCGGCCGGCACCCCTTCGGCGTTTTGCGGCCGGTCCTCGGCAAGATCGGACAATTCGTAGTAAAGACCGGCGATCTTCCGCCTCAGGGTCCGCGCCGACCAGCGGCCACGCAGGCATTCACGCTCGTAAAAAGCGCGCTTGCGCGGAGGGTCGATCTCCATCAATTCGGCCAGATGGTCGAAGGAGAGGCGCCCGACCAGCACTTTCCCAGTGAGATGGGAAGCCAACAACGTTGGCGCGGCAACGGTCGCGGTCGTTTTCGCGACGGATTGAATGGACGGCCAGGACGCCGCCGCCACTTCCGCAATCCGTGGGTAGGCCAGGTAAAACTGACGGTAGCGGTACAGTTCCCGGCGGTCGCAACGGGCCAACCCGTATCGACGCAAGGCCGTGGCAAGCTCGTCGATCAGGCGATCACGGTATCGAAAATAATCCGCTCCCACCCGTCGGTAGTTCTCGATCTGGTAGCCGATCAGCCAGTTGCGCAGCGTCAGGCTGGCATGAATCGCCTGGGTCGCCTGAGTCACCAGATGGTGGTGAATCTCCTCGATGGCGCCGAGCAACCGGTCGAACGTAAAGTCGGGCTGCCGGCGGGTCCGGCTGGAATTTCCGCTCATGGTTGTCGACCCACGATCATCATGGCGTTCGTGTTCAACTGGCGTGGCGAGCGATATACGCCTTGATCGCTGCCACTTCCGCGTCCATCACTTCGAACCGTTGTGGCAGCGCCTCAAGATGTTCGTAGCCGGCCGGCCGTTCCGGTGGGCGGCCCAGCGCCTCGACGATGGATTCCTCGAACTTGACCGGCAGGGCGGTCTCCAGACAGAGCAACGGCACGCCGGCCTCGCGATATTCCAGCCCGACCTTCACGCCGTCGGCGGTGTGGGTGTCGATGACGATGCCGGATTCCTGATGCACCCAGCGGATGACGGCCATGCGGTTCTGGTGGTTGCTGGAGCCGGACACGAAGCCGGAATCGGCGACCGCGCGGAAGGCGTCGGTGCCGGACAGATCGAAGAAGCCGCGTGTGTCTACCTCTCGCCACAGTGCGCGCACCACCGCCGGATCGCGTCCGACCCTGTCGAAGATGAAGCGCTCGAAGTTTGAGGCTTTGGAGATGTCCATCGAGGGGCTGCTGGTGTGCGCCACCTGGTCGGTCTTGCGCACCCGGTAGACACCGGTGCGGAAAAACTCATCCAGCACGTTATTTTCGTTGGTGGCTAGGATCAGTCGGCGCACCGGCAGACCCATGCGCCTAGCGATGTAGCCGGCGCAGATGTTGCCGAAGTTGCCGGAGGGCACCGCGAACGACACTTCCTGATCGTCGCGGGTGGTGACCGCCAGCCAGCCCCTGAAGTAATAGACGACCTGCGCCGCCACCCGCGCCCAGTTGATCGAATTGACCGTGCCGATGGCGTAACGGGCCTTGAACTCGACGTCGTTGCTGACGGCCTTGACGATGTCCTGGCAGTCGTCGAACACGCCGCGCACCGCGAGGTTGAAGATGTTGGGGTCTTGCAGCGAGAACATTTGCGCGGTCTGGAACCGGCTCATCTTCTGGTGGGGCGAGAGCATGAACACCCGGATGCCACGCTTGCCGCGCAGGGCGTATTCGGCGCTGGAGCCGGTGTCGCCGGAGGTGGCGCCGAGAATGTTGAGATGGCCGCCGGTCTTGAGCAGGGCGTATTCGAACAGGTTGCCGAGCAGTTGCAGGGCAATGTCCTTGAACGCCAGGGTCGGGCCGTTGGACAGCTTCAATAGCCAGACATCGTCGATGAGCGAAGTAATCGGGGTGATGGCCTCGGTGCGGAAGGCATCGACCGTGTAGGTGTGGTCGATCAGCGCGCGTAGATCGGCGGCGGGAATGTCGTCGGCGAATTTGCGCAGGATCGCGAACGCCAGTTCGGGGTAGGACAAACCGCGCCAGTTCGCCAGTTCGGCGGGGGTGACGGTCGGATAGACCTCCGGAACGGTCAGGCCGCCGTCGGGCGCCAATCCGCCCAGCAAAATGTCCGAAAAGGTGGCGGGAGCCATGCCGCCCCGGGTGCTGACGTAGCGCATGAAGGAATCCTCGGCGGTCATGAGGTCGGAGAGGGTTGCGGAAATGGCCGTTGGGAAAGCAAGTTAGGGAGGAAGAAGCGGCGCATCGTCGGCTTGCACGGGCAGCAGTCGTTGCGCGATTTCGTCGGCCCAGGGATTGATCTCGCCATAGACCTTGACCAGCCGACCCTTCGAAGCGCGAAACAGCAGCTTGGCGCGGGCGTCGTCCACGGAATTGTCGTACACGTAGGTCCGGTCGGCCAGCCAGGCGACGACCGAACAGTAGGCCAGCGACTTGGTGTAGCGGCTGATGATCTTGCGGATCGGCACGTCGTGGCCACCTTCCATCACCCGCATGGCGACCCGTTTGGCGTTGATGGAGGGGTCGTCGGTGCCCACGAAGAACAGCCGGACGAAGAAGCCGGCGTCCCCGGCCCGGCGGATGAAATCCATCTTATCCGGCGCGGATAGCACCGTCTCGAAAGCCAGGCTGCGGCTCGTCGTCAGGCAATCCTCGCGAATTTCGGCGGCCCGCTTCGCGGCCTGAACGACCGCGTCCGGCGCGTTCCAGTCGCCGAATTCGTCGCGGGCGATGAAGTCCGGGTTGACGTAGACGCACCCGTCCATCCATTCGTGCATCAGCAATTGTTGGGTGATCGAGGTCTTGCCGGAACCGTTGGGGCCGGCGACCACGATCAGCCGGGGTTTTTCCCCGTCGGTCATGCCTGGGGCTGGAGCGGTCGGTGGATGGCGGTGATCTCGGCCCGCAGGCGGACCATGAGTTGTTCGCGCGCCGCCTGGGCGTGTCTGCGTGCCTCGGTGGCGACGGCTTCCATCAGGGCGTCGAGTTGTTCGTCGGAGGGTTCGTGAACGATATCGTTCAAGTTGAATCGAGCGTGCTGAATCATCAGTTCAATCCTCCAAGATGGCGAACAAGGCCGAAACCGGCGATGGGCGAATAATGCGTTATTTTACATGGCATCGGGTTCGATACCCAGCGCCCGCAATTGTTCGGCCAATCGTTCGGCGCGCAAGCGTTCGGTTTCGGCCCGTTGCCGTTCGGCCTCGGCCCGTTGATATTCCTCTTCCGCCCGTTGCCGTTCGGCTTCGGCGCGTTGGCGTTCGGCCTCGGCGCGTTGTTCCAGTTCGAGAAAGGTCTCGAATCGCCGGCCGTCCGGCCGGTATAAAACGAGGTCGAGACCTTCCAGCGCGAACCGTATCCTCAAGCGTGGGCTGATCCAGCCTTCCATGGCGGGCACGTCCTCGAGTCGGCCCTCCCGGCGAATCCAGCCGTCGAGCGCGCCGCGATCCGGATCGTAGAGATAGTATTCCTCCACACCGTATTGTTCGTAGAAACGGAATTTGCGGGTCATCTCGGCGGCGGTGTTGCCGGGCGAAAGCACCTCGAACACGACTTGCGGGGGCAAATTGCCTTCCCGCCATTGCAGGTAGGAGCCTCGGTGGCCCGGCGGGCGGCCGAACACCACCATGGTGTCGGGCGCGGCCCGAATCTTGTTGTCGCCCTCGACCGGATACCAGAGCAGATCACCCGCGACGAAGACGTTGGGGTTGTCGGCGAACAACGCGGCGATGCCGCCCTGAAGGGTGACGATGTAGGTGAATTGCCGGGTGTTGTCGGCCATGGGCTTGCCGTCGCTGTCGGGATAGATGACCTCGGTGGGTGAATGGCGGGGAGGCATCGCGCCGGCGCGGGCTGGTGGAGCGAGTGGCGGAGTAATGGCGGTGGTGGTCATGGTGGTTTCGTTTTTCCCGGCGAATGTCCCCGTCGGTCAGGCTTGGGGCTGGAGGGGCCGATGGATCGCCGTGATCTCGGCCCGCAGGCGGATCATCAGTTGTTCGCGCGCCATCCGGGCGTGCTTGCGGGCTTCGGTCGCGACCGCTTCCATCAGGGCGTCGAGTTGTTCGTCGGAGGGTTCGTGGGTGATGTCGTTCAGATCGAAAGCCTGCGGTTTCATTGTCTTCTCCTCATTTTCTTCCAACGTCGGCCAGCGTGGTGGCTCACTGGTCGCGCCCAACTGTAACGATATAATTTATTATAACTCAAGCCGTTGTGGGAGAATCGGAAGTTTCGGTCGATTTCCTTCAATCGATCTGGGTGGAGCCCTGGGTAAAGAGGGTGGAAACAGCGCCCAGATTGCTATAATTGCTTCCGGCAGAGTTATCATCATCGGAATACCCTCCTTCTGAGTTGAATTACCCGCGTAAGATGTCCCACTGACGTCTCTGCCTATCTCCTCTTGTCAAACCCCAAAGTGGTCAAGGTTGAATATCATGTGATGTCTTTAAACAGTCTACGGAGCCACTTATGAGCCCAACTCTAACCAAGATTGTTCAAGCCCTCGCTAGCGCTGGCGCTACTCCCGCTCAATTAAAACTGGCGGCCCTTAACATACCAATGAACGATTTCGCGGTCTCTTTAAACGGTCTACGGACAGCCAAACTTAACCTGCTCCTTGGGCGGGGTGTACGCCTAACGACCCAACAACAGGCAATGGTCATCCGCTTGATTGCGCAGATGGTACGTTTGCTGCCGGCTGATCTATACGCCATCATCGCTTGGCCACCGCCTGACGGAGCAATTACCCCGTCCGGGGCTAGCAAGGTTGGAACCATTACTTGGGGTTGAGCGCGGTGGCGCGATAGAGCGGGTTAGCACAGCGTAACCCGCCAAACATTGGATGGAAGACCTCGGTCGGAACCGCTCAATACACGCTTTCCATGCTGGCCCACTCCGCCGCCGGATCGGCGCTAGCTGTCCAATCACCAAAAACAGATCGTGGGATGGCCTTCAGGGTAGGGTTGAATCACAACTCCTTGAATTATGGCAGGCTGATCGGTCAACCCCCACCCCAACCCTCCCCGCAAGGGGAGGAGACTTGTGTGTCATCGACAGCTTCAGTATGAGGCCCAATTAGGCGGGTTACGCTGCGCTAACCCGCCCTACCTTGCTCAAGGTATCTTCATACGGTCTTCAGCGCATTGCTCTATCAAAACCCTTTCATATCGATTGGAGCGATCAAAACGACATCGGGACCGGTGGCCGCGCCGACGCTCCTTTTGCTCGGCAGTCATAATATAAAAGTTACAAAAATTTACCTTTTCTTCATCACCACTTTACAAAGGTGACTTAGGTTAGTGGCCAATTTTGGAGTTTTTCACCTGTCAAAAACCCAAGATGGAGTCACCCTCATGTTCGTTCGATGGTCAAAAAGCATGAAAAGCTGGCTAGTAAGAATACAACCTACCCTACTCGCCGTAATATTGATGGCGATGAGTAACCTTCAAGCTTTGGCGGAGGAAGTCGGAGTAACCAGTTCCACCATACGGATCGGTGGAGTGATGGCTTTGGAAGGTGATGGCAAGGGACTCGGTCTGGGAATGAAAACCGGTATCAGCGCCGCGCTCAATGGAGAGAAAATTCAAAATCGCGTGATTGAATTTATTGTGCTCAACGACTTCTACAATCCTGCGGATACCGTCAAATCCACTAGGAAGCTAATCGATCAGGGAATATTTCTCATGTTGGGAAACGTAGGCACTCCCACGACGAAAGCCGTTCTTCCGATCCTGGTCGAAAATAACATTCCAGCCGTTGGATTCTTCACCGGATCGGATATCCTGCGGCCAGGCGTTGGCGACATCATCAATTTCCGCGCCAGTTATATTCAGGAAATCTCCCAAATGGTTGAGGCCGCCTTTTCCACCGGCGTACAACCTAGTGAGGTTTGTGCCTATGTTCAAAATGACAGCTACGGCATGGCCGGTTTGTTGGGACTCAAAACCGTGCTGGAAAAGCAACCTGGTATGACCGATACCGTTCATAAACTGGAGCAAATTCTTGCCATAAAAGGAGAAAACTCGAATCCCAACGGGATTGGACCGGTCGGCGTCTACCAACGCGACACGAACCTTGCGCGAGAAGGCTATTTGTCGCTGAAGCAGTGGGAGCAGGTCACTGGCACGCACTGTCGCTTGGTGGTAACAACGGGAACCTATGCGCCAGTGGCCGATTTTATCACCTATTCGCGCTACAAGGGTGATAATTGGATCTTCAGCGCGGTTTCTTTTACCGGTGCGGACAACTTAGCACAAGCATTAAGGGATAAAAATATAACTGGCCAAGTCATCCTGACCAATGTCGTGCCCAGCCTAGATTCGCCTCTGCCCATTGTGGAGGAGGCCCGCAGGGCTTGGAAATCAGTTGAGTTACATATCCCTGGAAGGATTCATCGTTGGCAAAATGTTCCTAGCCATCGCACACAATATCAAGGGAGATATCACCCGCCAGAATTTTATGAAGGCCGTGCGTGGCCAAACCTTCGACTTAGGCGGCTTGAAGCTGGATTTCACCACCAGCAACCAAGGGTCCAATCTGGTGCAACTGACTTCTCTCAACAATGGAGAATTCAAGAGCATCACCCATCAACAATTGGCTAAGATGTTCCAAAAACAAGGGGGGTTCCAAGCGGCCGTGAAAGAACCGGCCGGTTGACCCCAAAAAACCGGTGCGCGGGCGATGATCGATGGAATCGTCCGTGCGCGACTTATCCTGCAAGCCAGGCTTTACTCTTTCCCTTTTTGGGGTCCAGGGCGTAGCGCCTGAAGGCGGTGGTTTGTACCACGGCCGCCGCTCGCGCGGCTAAAACGCGGGCTAAAACCGCAGGCATGGAAATCAATGGACGAAGTTGCCGGCTCTGGCGATGCCGACGAGACCTACCAGAATCCAGAACGCATTGAGCAGAGTATAGGCGGCATCCCGCTTCAGCCTGGCGCACCAAGTCAGCAGGACCGCGTCAAAGGTATTGACGATCCAGACTCCAAGAAACGGACTGTCCGGTCCCAGCCAACTGACCAGGCTAAAACTGCCGATCCGCATGAGCACGCCGATCATCTCCAGGGTTTTCAGATGCGCGACAACGAACCGATTGAATTCGAGCATAATCAACGGATTCTCCCGTCTGGATCACTGTGGAGCGCGATAGGGCGGGTCAGCTAAAGCGTAACCCGCCAAGCGTTGGATAAAGGCTCCGGTCGGAGCCGCTCAAAACACGCTTTCGATATTGGCCCATTCCGCCGCCGGATCGGCACCGATGCCGGCGATCTTGTGCTCCAGATCGGCCCACATCGCCTCGTTGACCAATTCGTAGCTATGGCCCCAGAACAGAAACACGCCACCCGTGGCCTTGGCGCGCTCGTAGCGACTCCAAAAGGCGGGATCGGTAAAGTGGCAACTCACGCCCAGTTCCAGCGGATCGGCGGGCGGAAACAGCGGCTCGGCATAGGCCACGGTACGGGCGTAAACATGCCCGGCAGCCCGAATCGCCGCCTTCACCGCCGGATTGAACCCGCCGAAGGGATAACAGAACCCGCGCACAGGTTGCCCAAACCAGTCCTGCAACCGATGGCGGCTTTCTCGAATTTCCCAATCCAGCGTCTCCGGCGACAGATCGGGCAAGTTGGGATGGGTCAGGGAATGACTGGCGATCTCGAAGCCGGCGTAAACATCCACCAGTTCATCTCGACCGAGCCGCCAAACGTCCTTGTCGCCATACCGCCAACCGAACGAGCGTCCCGACTGGTGTAAGCCCGGATTCAGATTGAACGTCGCCCTGGCCCCATGTCGGCACAGCAACTCGGCCAACCGAACATCGTCCACGACTCCGTCATCCCAACTTTGGAGGATTTTCATCTATGTCTTCTTGTCATTTGCCGGGCTGGGGGCGATCAGTTCAAACGCAACCGGTCGATGCCCCTGTTGGATTCGATAGGTGGTGAAATCGTTGCGGTCGAGGGTGAACACCTTGCGGAGTTTGAGGGTTTCGGCCAGGACCACCAGACTGGCATCGGCCAAGTCCATCGGATGGTCGGCGTAACGAACCATCAAGGCAAAAGCGCGCTTCAATCCCGCCGCATCCAGATAGCGCACCCCCAGCCCGCCGCCGGTGATGAAATCCATCAACCGCTGGGAACCGACACTGCCGGGATTGAGAAGATGGAAAGCCTCGGTGAGCACCGGGATCGTCGTGCATAAAGGCTCTTCGATCACTATCAGTTGTTCGACACACCGGTCGTGGTCGCCATCGGCGGGATCGAACAGCGCCACCAGCGGCCCGGTATCCACCAGAATCATCGGGAGTGCTTCCGACGGATGACTTCGGCGAGCGCCGACTTGGCGTCCCGGGCTGGCGCAACGGCATAACCCCCGGCGCCTAGATCCAACTGACGGAAGATCTCGTAGGGTTTGCGGGGCGCTTGCTCCAGCACCTCGGTTTCATAGGCGCTCAGGCCGTGTTTCAACACCTCCGAGATGGAAAGACCGGTCATGACTCTAATCCGGTCCAACGTTCGTTCAGCCTCGTCATCCAGTCGGACGGTTCTCGTCCCCATGAGCCGCGCTCCTCAATCACCGTGAAATACGGATCGTAATACAGGATAAGGAGATCGGCAATGGAAAGCAACGCCGGACCCGCAGACTTCGGTCGGTCGTCCGCCGGGTCCAGTGGGAACCGTATGCGCTACTCCTCCCGCCGCCGCAAATCCAGCGTGCATGGAAAGTTCGGATTGGCCTGCTCGACGGGCGCGGTCATCGGCCCCGGCGTATGGCCATAGGGCCAGAACCGGGCGAAGCGCCGCGCCTCAGCCTCGTTGGCGTTGACTGGGAAGGTGTCGGGATTGCGCCCACCCGGATGCTGGACATGATACGTGCAGCCACCGATGGAGCGCTGGTTCCAGGTATCCACGATGTCGAACACCAGCGGCGCGTGCACCGGAATGGTCGGATGCAACGCCGAGGGCGGCTGCCAGGCGCGATAGCGAACCCCGGCGACGAATTCGCCCGGCGCGTCGGTCGGCCGCAGCGGCACCCGCCGACCGTTGCAGGCCACCACATGCCGCTCGCCGACCATCCCTCGCACCTTGACCTGAAGCCGCTCCACCGAGGAATCGACGTAACGGGCCGTGCCCCCCAGGACTTGCTCCTCGCCCAGCACATGCCACGGCTCCAGCGCCTGGCGCAGTTCCAGTTCGACATCGCGCTGGACGATGGTCCCGTAGTGCGGAAACCGGAACTCGAAGAACGGCAGGAACCAGTCGTCCTCGAACGGCAAACCGGTCGTCCTCAGTTCGTCGGTCACGTCCTGGAAATCCCGCCACACGTAATGCGGCAGCATGAACTGGTCGTGAATCCGAGTGCCCCAGCGCACCAGTTCCCGATTTGGGTACGGCTGTTCCCAGAACCGCGCCACCAATCCGCGTAGCAACAGCATCTGCATCAGGCTCATCCGGGCGTGCGGCGGCATCTCGAACGCCCGCATCTCGACCAGACCCAGCCGGCCCGTCGCGGAATCCGGCGAATACAGCTTGTCGATGCAAAACTCGGCGCGGTGGGTGTTGCCGGTCAAATCCACCAGCAGATTGCGCAGCAACCGGTCCACCAGCCACGGTTGCGGCGCCTCGCCGGGCGGCATCCGCTGGAAGGCGATTTCCAGTTCGTACAGGCTGTCGTTGCGGGCCTCGTCCACTCGCGGCGCCTGGCTGGTCGGGCCGATGAACAGGCCCGAGAACAAGGTGGACAGGCTGGGATGGTGCTGCCAGTAGGTCACCAAACTGCGCAGCAATTCGGGCCGGCGCAGGAACGGGCTGTCGGCGGGCGTCGGTCCGCCGAGCGTCACGTGATTGCCGCCGCCGGTGCCGGTGTGGCGGCCGTCCAGCATGAACTTTTCCGTTCCCAACCGCGACTGGCGCGCATCGTCGTACAGCCCCTCGACATTCCGCTTCAATTCCCCCCAGTCCCCGGCGGGATGAATGTTGACCTCGATCACGCCGGGGTCGGGGGTGACGGCGAACTTGCGCACCCGCCAGTCCGGCGGCGGGGCGTAACCCTCGACCAGCACCGGCATTCGCAACTCAGCGGCGGTCTGCTCAACGCAGGCCAGCAGGTCGAGATAGTGTTCCAACTGGCTCAACGGCGGCATGAACACATACAGATGACCCTCGCGCGGCTCCACGCACAGCGCGGTATGGATCACCGAACCCTGATCCAGCGCCGGTTGCTCGCGAAAATCGCCGCGCGCCGTTCCCCCCTCGCCTTGAAGGAAAGCACTGTAGCGGCGCATGACTTCGCCGTGTGTGTCGCCCAGGGCGGCGCGAAACTCGAACAGCGACTGGGGATGCGGAATTTCCCGGTCGGTCTCCCCGACCCAGGGCAACGCCGTCAGCGGGAGGCGATAGCCCATCGGCGAATCGCCCGGAATCAGGTACAGATGCTCGCGACGCAACACCCACGGCCCGCTGACCCAACCACCGTCGGCGGCGGCGTGATTCCAGCGCAACGGCAGGGCATAGCCGGTGACTTCGTGCAAACCCCGCTCCAGCAACAGCGCCAGCCGCCGCCGCTCCTCGTCGTCCTTGAGATCGAACTTCAGCGGGTCGACGTTGACCGGCAGGGTGCGTTCCTTCCACAGGTAGTAATAGACATCCTCGTAACCGGGAATCAGGTGGTCGGCGCCGACGCCCAGGCGCCGGGTCAGCTCCGCCGCGAACGCTTGCGCCTCTTCCGGGCCGAAGCCGCGCGGCCTTTCGTCCTCGGCGATCCAGCGCGGGTCATGCCACAGCGGCAACCCGTCGCTGCGCCAGTAGCAGGACAGCGCCCAACGCGGCAACGATTCGCCCGGATACCATTTGCCCTGGCTGTAGTGCAAAAAACCGTTCGGTGCGAAGCGGTCGCGCAGCCGCTTTAACAGCCGGCCCGCCAGCTTGCGTTTGGTCGGTCCCACCGCCGCGATGGTCCATTCCGCGCCGTCCATGTCGTCGATGGATACGAAGGTGGGCTCGCCGCCCATGGTCAGGCGCACGTCGCCCGCCGCCAGACGCGCGTCCACCTCATGACCGAGCCGTTCGATCCACGCCCACTGTTCCTCGCTGTAAGGCTTGGTGACGCGCGGGTCCTCGTGGATGCGGGTCACCTTCATCGCGAAATCGAAGGTGGCCTCGCACTCATCGGTGTAACCGGTCACCGGCGCGGCGCTGGGCGGGGTTGGGGTGCAGGCCAGCGGAATATGGCCCTCGCCGGCGAACAGACCGGACGTGGGGTCGAGCCCGATCCAGCCGGCGCCCGGCACGAACACCTCGGCCCAGGCGTGCAGGTCGGTGAAATCGACCTCGGGACCGGACGGGCCATCCAGCGACTTGATATCGGCGGTGAGCTGGATCAGATAACCGGACACGAAGCGCGCCGCCAACCCCAGATGCCGCAGGATCTGCACCAGCAGCCAGGCCGAATCGCGACAGGAACCGCTGCGCTTCTCCAGGGTTTCCTCGCAGGTCTGCACGCCCGGCTCCATGCGAATGATGTAGGCGGTTTCCCGGTTCAGCCGCCAGTTGAGCTCGACCAGAAAATCGACGATCCGTTGCGAGTCGCGGTCCACGCTGGCCAGCCAGTCCCGCAGCAGGGGACCGTCATCCTCGATTTCCAGATATGGCATCAATTCCTGGCGCAGGGTCGGTTCATAGGCGAATGGATAATGCTCGGCGTAATTCTCGACGAAGAAATCGAAGGGATTGATGACCGTCATCTCGGCCACCAGGTCCACGACGATGTTCAACTCCCGAATCTTCTCCGGGAACACCAGCCGGGCCTGGAAATTGCCGAAAGGGTCCTGCATCCAGTTGATAAAATGCCGGGGCGGCTCGATCCTGAGCGAATAGGCGTGAATGGGAGTGCGGGCGTGCGCGGCGGGGCGCAAGCGGATCACATGCGGCGATACGTTGACCGGCCGGTCGAAGCGATAGGTCGTTTGATGGTGAAGCGCAACGCGGATGGCCATGGCCTGTCCTTGACTGTCGGAAATTAAGGGGCGCGATGATACGCGATTGCAATCGCCCTGAGCTAATGCAAGCCGCATTCCACCGGGTCTTGCCGATGATTCCAACGGATTGACCCGCTTCTTTGCACCCATCCCGTGCAAACGGATCATTGCGGCACTCCCCTGGTGCAATCACCGCCAGACCCTCACCGCCTTCAGCATCCGTCTAAAAGACGCCGGATCGCGCTTCACCTCATTTCTCGGTTCGATTCTTAAATATTTATGTGAACACGCGTGGCAGACTCCACCTTCCGGCCCATATTGGCTTGTATTTTGCTGGCCAAAACGCAAGGTCCACCGAACAGGCCAATCCCTGAGGACAACGACGATGACCATCGAGTGGCAACGCTACGCCGCGACTGGCTCCCATTACGACGAACTGATCGCCAACGGAACGGGACCCCGTCCCGCGGCCCGGGCGCTGTGCGAATACCTGGCTTCCCTGAGCGACGAGGAACTGCACGAGCGCAAGACCGCCGCCGAACTGGCCATTCTGGTGATGGGCATCACCTTCACCGTCTACACCGAGGGCGGCAGCATCGACCGGGCCTGGCCGTTCGACATCGTGCCGCGGATCATCCCCAAGCACGAATGGGATCGCGCCGAGGCCGGTCTGAAGCAGCGGGTGCGGGCGCTCAACCTGTTCATCGACGATCTTTACCACGAGCAGAAAATCATACGGGACGGCGTCTTCCCCGCCGAGGTGCTGGCGCAGTCGGCCAACTTCCGTCCCCAATGCGTGGGGGTCAGCCCCCGCCACGGGGTTTGGGCGCACATCTGCGGCTCGGACCTGGTGCGCGACAAGGATGGGACGATTTACGTGCTGGAGGACAATCTGCGCGTTCCCTCCGGGGTCTCCTACATGCTGGAAAACCGGGTGGTGACCAAGCGGGTGTTTCCGGAACTGTTCGGACACCAGCGCATTCAGCCGGTGGACGACTACACCTTGCGCCTCTACGACATGCTGGCCTCGCTGTCGCCCCGACCGGGCGACCATCCGACCGTGGTGGTGCTCACGCCCGGCATCTACAACTCGGCCTATTTCGAGCATTCCTATCTCGCGCAGCAGATGGGCGTGGAACTGGTGGAGGGCAGCGACCTGGAAGTGGGCGACGACGACTGCGTCTACATGCGCACCATCGAGGGATTAGAGCGGGTGGACGTGATCTACCGCCGCATCGACGATCTGTTTCTGGACCCCGAGGTGTTCCGGCCTGATTCGACGCTGGGCGTCAAGGGCCTGATGCGGGCCTGGCGCGCTGGCAACGTGGCGCTGGCGAACGCGCCCGGCGCGGGCGTGGCCGACGACAAGGTGGTTTACGCCTTCGTTCCCCAAATCATCAAGTACTACCTCGACCAGGACCCGCTGATTCCCAACGTGCCGTCTTACCTGTGCATGAGAGAGAAGGACCGCCAATATGTTCTGGCCCATCTCGACCAACTGGTGGTCAAGCCCGCCAACGAATCCGGCGGCTATGGGATGCTGGTCGGGCCACACGCCACGCCCGCCGAGCGCAAGCGCTTCGCCGAACTGATCCCGCGGGACCCGCGCAACTACATCGCCCAGCCGACGCTGGCACTGTCCACCTCGCCGACGTTGTGCGACGACCGGATGGAGCCGCGCCATGTCGACTTGCGGCCGTTCATCCTGTCCGGCCCCACGACCTACGTCACCACCGGCGGCCTGACCCGGGTGGCGCTCAGAAAAGGCTCGCTGGTCGTCAACTCCTCGCAAGGAGGCGGCAGCAAGGATACCTGGATCGTCGATACCGAGGGACTCTAACCATGCTGTCACGCGTCGCGCAGAACATTTATTGGATGACCCGCTACGTCGAGCGGGCCGAGGACACCGCCCGGCTGATCAACGTCAACACCAACCTGTTGCTGGACTTGCCGCGCACCACCACCTTCGGCTGGCTGCCGCTGATTTTCATCGTGGGCGCCGAGAAGCTGTTTTTCGAAAAAGACCCCCATCGGCTGGCCGACGAAACCAACGTGGTCAAGTTCCTGATCGGCGACCGCGAAAATTCCGGTTCGATCATCTCCAGCCTGGCCGCCGCCCGCGAAAATCTGCGCACCACCCGCGACACCGTGCCGCAGGAAGCCTGGGAGCAGATCAACGGTCTTTACATCTACGCTCGCGATCACCTGCCCAATCGGCGCGGTCGCTACGAATTCCTGCGGCGGGTGATTCACGGCGCGCAACAAATCGGCGGCCTGCTGGCCGGCACCATGACGCGCACCGCCGCCTACGATTTCGTCCGTCTGGGCCATTATCTGGAACGCGCCGACATGACCACCCGCATCCTGGACGTGCGGTCGGCCAACCTGCTGTCGCACGCCAGCCAGGCCCAGACCCAAACCTTGATGCCACCCCAAATCTCCGCCCCCGCCACTCAGGAGGAGCAGGATCCGTTCGAAAGCATTCAATGGATGAGCGTGTTGAAATCACTCAGCGCCTACCAGGTATATCGCCAACAGGTGCGAGTGCGGGTCAATGGGCCGGACGTGTTGAAATTCCTGTTGCAGGACGAATATTTTCCGCGCGCCGTGGCATTTTGCCTGCGGCAACTGGACATTTGCCTGCGCAAACTGCCCCGCCACGAAGCCGCGCTGGCCGCGCTGGCCGCGCTCCGGCAAACACTGAACGCGGCGACGGTGCCGGAACTGGCCCGCGAAGGGTTGCACGACTTCATCGACGAAGTGCAAATCGGCTTGGGCGAACTGCACGATCAAATCGCCGCCGCCTATTTCGCCCATTAACTCGCCGATTGACCCGGCCCGCCGCCGGTTCAGAAGCACTCAATTCGCCGGCGCTTATGCAGGCGTTTTTTGTTGTAAATCAACTACCGAGGATAGGAAACTTAATTATGCCCAATCCAGTCAATCGTCCTTGAACAATGTGTGATCAAGGGCTGCTGCAAGTGCACGACCGTTCTATCCGGAGGGCGATAGCGTTTGCCACGTCGCTCTCCTGCATCCCCCCGGCGGCGTGGTCGGCGGCGACGAGCTGCGCATCGAGGCGTCGGTAAATACTGGCGCGCACGCCCTGCTGACCACACCCGCCGCTGGCAAGTTTTATCGCAGCGCCGGTCCTTTCGCCCGCCAGACCCAGCGTTTGACCGTCGCCGCCGGCGCGGCGCTGGAATGGCTGCCGCAGGAGAATATCCTTTACAGCGGCGCTTGCGTCCATGCGCTCACCCGCATCGAACTTCAGGGCGACGCCCGATTTCTAGGTTGGGAAATCTTCTGTCTGGGCCGTCCGGCGGCAGGCGAAACCTTCAGTGCTGGCGAGTATCGACAGGATTTCGAACTCTGGCGCGACGATGAACCGTTGTACCTTGAACAGGGCCGCTACGTCGCCGGTGACGCTATGCTGGACGCACCCTGGGGTTTGCAGGGTCAGCCAGTGAGCGCCACTCTGATTGGCGCGGGTTCATCGCCGGACGTGGTTAGCGTCATCCGCTCCGGCTGGGACGCGCTGCAACGATCCTCCCGTCCGTCCCCCGATCCGTCGGTGGGCGATGTGGAACTGGCGACCGTCAGCCAACTGGACGGCGTGCTCATCGGTCGTTATCTGGGACCGTCCACGGCCCGCGCCCGACAGTTTTTTACCCTGGCATGGAGCGTGCTTAGACCCGTGCTATTGAAACGCCCGCCCTGCCCCTCCCGCTTCTGGAACACCTGACCACTGCGAGAATATTTTCCATGGAGCTAACCCCCCGCGAAAAAGACAAGCTGCTGTTGTTCACCGCCGGCCTGCTGGCGGAACGACGCAAGGCCAAGGGCCTGAAACTCAATTATCCCGAAGCCGTCGCCTACCTCTCTTGCGCCTTGCTAGAAGGCGCGCGGGAGGGACGGAGCGTGGCCGACCTGATGAGCCACGGTCGCACCCTGTTGACTCGCGACGACGTGATGGAAGGCGTCCCGGAAATGATCCCGGAAGTGCAGATCGAAGCCACCTTCCCGGACGGCACCAAGCTGGTCACCGTGCACCACCCGATTCCCTGAGGAGCGCCCATGATTCCCGGTGAAATCGTCACCGCCGACGGTGACCTTGAACTCAACGCCGGTCGCCGTGTCACGCGGCTGACTGTGGCCAACACCGGCGACCGGCCGATTCAGGTCGGCTCGCATTACCACTTCTTCGAAACCAACCCCGCCCTGCGCTTCGACCGGACGCTGGCGCGCGGTTGCCGGCTCGACATTCCCGCCGGCACCGCCGTGCGCTTTGAGCCCGGCCAGGAACGCGAAGTGGATTTGGTGGAATACGCCGGGGCGCGGGAAGTGTACGGCTTCCGCGCCGCGATCACGGGACCGCTGGAGGGCAAGCCATGAGCCGCATCGACCGCCGCGCCTACGCGGACATGTACGGCCCCACCACCGGCGACCGCGTGCGGTTGGGCGATACCGAATTGTGGATCGAGGTCGAGCGCGATTTCGCGATTTACGGCGAAGAAGTGCAGTTTGGCGGCGGCAAGGTGATTCGCGACGGCATGGGCCAGTCGCAGCGGACCCAAGCCGAGGGCGCGGTGGACACCGTGATCACCAACGCGCTGGTCGTCGATCACTGGGGCATCGTCAAGGCTGACATCGGCATCAAGGACGGCCGCATCAGCGGCATCGGCAAGGCCGGCAACCCGGACGTGCAACCGGGGGTCACCATCATCATCGGCCCCGGCACCGAGGCCATCGCCGGCGAAGGGCTGATCGCCACCGCCGGCGGCATCGACAGCCACATCCATTTCATCTGCCCGCAGCAGGTCGAGGAAGCGCTGATGTCGGGCGTCACCACCATGATCGGCGGCGGCACCGGCCCGGCCACGGGAACGAATGCGACGACCTGCACCCCCGGTCCCTGGAACCTGCGGCGGATGCTGCAAGCGGCCGAAGGTCTGCCGGTCAACCTTGGCTTTCTCGGCAAGGGCAACGCCAGCCGGCCGGCGGCCCTGGAAGAACAGATCGAAGCCGGCGCGATGGGATTGAAGCTGCACGAGGATTGGGGCACCACCCCGGCGGCCATCGACAACTGCCTGGAAGTCGCCGAACGCTACGACGTGCAGGTCGCGATCCACACCGACACCCTTAACGAGTCCGGTTTCGTCGAGGACACGCTGGCCGCCTTCAAAGGTCGGGCGATCCACACCTACCACACCGAAGGCGCCGGCGGCGGTCACGCGCCCGACATCATCCGCGCCTGCGGCGAAGCCAACGTGCTGCCCTCCTCCACCAATCCGACCCGGCCGTATACGGTCAACACGGTGGACGAGCATTTGGACATGCTGATGGTCTGCCACCATCTCGACCCCGGTATTCCCGAGGACGTGGCCTTCGCCGACTCGCGCATTCGCCGCGAGACCATCGCCGCCGAGGACATCCTGCACGATCTGGGCGCGTTTTCCATGCTCTCCTCCGATTCGCAGGCCATGGGCCGGGTCGGCGAGGTCATCACCCGCACCTGGCAGACCGCCCACAAAATGAAGGTGCAGCGTGGTTATCTACCGCCACCCTCACCCCCGACCCCTCTCCCAGAGGGCGAGGGGAGCAATTGCGCCGACAACTTCCGGGTCAAGCGTTACATCGCCAAGTACACCATCAATCCCGCCATCACCCACGGCATCGGTCATCTGGTCGGCTCGCTGGAGGTCGGCAAGCTGGCCGACATCGTACTGTGGCGACCGGCTTTCTTCGGGGTCAAACCATCTCTGATCGTCAAGGGGGGGTTGATCGTGGCCGCGCCGATGGGCGACGCCAACGCCTCGATCCCCACTCCGCAGCCGGTGCATTACCGACCGATGTTCGGAGCCTTCGGCGGGGCGCTGGCGACCACCTGCCTGACCTTCGTCTCCAAGGCCGCGCTGACCAGCGGCGCGCTGGACACGCTGGGCCTGCAACGGATGCTGGCGGCGGTGCGGAACACGCGCGCCATCGGCAAACGCGATCTGATTCACAACGACGCCCTGCCCCGGATCGAAGTGGACCCGCAAACCTACGAAGTGCGGGCGGATGGGGCGCTGCTCACCTGCGAGCCCGCCAGGATACTGCCGCTGGCGCAACGTTATTTTCTGTTTTGAGCCCGCGCATGGACACCGGCGGACAGATCGAACTGCAAATCGTCGAGCGTCTGAGCGCGGACTTGCCCGCTCAGGCGACGCTCACCCTGCCTTTCGAGCAGCGGCAGAAAAGCCGGCTGCGGACGCGGCTGGACAGTGGCGAGGAGGTGGGGCTGTTCCTACCACGTGGGACGGTCCTGCGGCACGGGGATCGGTTGCGCGCCACCGATGGACGGGTGGTCGAGGTACGCGCCGCCCCGGAAACCGTCTCCACCGCTCACACCACCGATTCACTGCTGTTGGCGCGCGCCGCCTACCATCTCGGCAACCGCCACGTTGCGCTGCAACTCGGTCCCGGCTGGTTGCGTTACCAACACGATCACGTCCTGGACGGCATGGTATGGAAACTCGGGTTGGCGGTGGTTTGCGAGCAGGAGCCGTTCGAACCGGAAGCTGGCGCTTACGGCGGTCATCATCACACGCACGAATGAAAGACTGCATAAAAAACAACCAATTAATTTATAAAAACTCCGTAGGGTGGCGCGTACTTCACGACGTTGCGCCGGCCGATATCGCTGGGGTCGCCAGCGAGCGGCTTGGGTCGCCGGCGAGCGGCGGACGTGAGTCCTTGGGTCGTTGGCGGGCGGCGGACGTAAGTCCGCTGTTTCCAAAGCTCCCACAGGAGGGGGAAATTTTCGTACAGACTCTGAATGGACCCTGGAAACAGGAGGCTGACGCCCCCCGCTCGCGGAACAATCGTGCTACTCCCACAGGAGGAGGGGAGTTTTCGTACAGACTCTGAATGGACCATGCATCCCGCCGTTCTGCCACGCCTGTTGCAATTGTGCAGCCCAGCCCTGCCGGTGGGCGCCTATGCCTATTCGCAGGGCTTGGAAAGCGCGGTGGAGCGGGGCTGGGTTCGCGACGAGGCCAGCGCCGGTGCGTGGATTCTCGGCTTGCTCGGGCATAATCTGCGACGCCTGGATATTCCAGTTTTTGCTCGGCTGTACCGAGCCTGGCGGAATGATGACCTGAACGCGGTTCGGCGCTGGAACGCCCGGCTGTTCGCCTCCCGCGAAGCGGCCGAATTGCAGCGGGAAGATCGGCATCTCGGCGCGGCGCTGGCCCGGTTGCTGAGCGATCTTGGCATCGCGGAAGCCGAACCGTGGCGGAATGCGCCGCGCGTCTGTTTCGCCACCCTGTTCAGCCTGGCGGCGGTGAAATGGGAGATTCCGCTGCCAGAAGCAGCCACCGGCCATGCCTGGGCCTGGACCGAGAACCAGGTTACCGCCGCCACCCGACTGATTCCACTGGGTCAGACCGCCAGCCAGCGGCTCTTGGTCGCCGCCGGTCCGGCCATCGCCGAAGCGGTAGCCCACGGTCTCACCCTGCCGGATGAGGACATCGGCGCCGCCGCGCCGGGGCTGGCGCTGGCCGGGGCGCTGCACGAAACCCAGTATTCGCGGTTGTTCCGGTCGTGATCCGGCCCATCGAACCTTCGTTGGAATAGTTTTACTTTACTGCATGCATTCCGATCAGACGTTCACTTGATCGGGGAAGCCGTGACGTTCACTTGATCGGGGAAGCCGTAGTGTTCCGGTTTCAAACTCCCCTCTTCCTGTCGATTGTACCAAGGGCCATAGCGCCGGTTCGGTTTCCCCCCCATCCCTTGCTGATACACCTTAAGTTCGAGAGCGCCGGATTGATCGATAACATCCACCCAAGTACCGTCATGGATGCGCCAGACTTCAGACTTGATCCCTTCGTAGGCGATCAGTTCCCGCTTGCCGGTCTTGAGGTTATAGGCAGTTAACCCATCCGGATCCTCGACACCCTTCTGCCAGGAATCTTCCCACGACTTAAGCTGCTCAAGATCGAATCCCTTGCCGGTTTTTTTGGTCGCCGCCACCATGACGACGCATCGATCATACGTGGCATTTTTCACCAAGCTGGTCCAGGTCTTAGCCATGGGTCGCACCTCCAAGGGCCGGATAAGGGATGTTGCCTACTAAGAACACCAAGGCTTCGCAATAGTTCGATCCTTTCCAGGGAGTTGCGGGATGCGGCCGGCGGGTCGCGCTTCCGCGAAATGAGGTTCAGTCGTTCCCGTCATCCTCATGGTCTCGATCCGAAATCAGGGATACGGGCGGTCCTCCGGCAAAATAATTTTCAAGCCTGCGAATCAACGCATCGGGGGTAATTCCGCCGCTGGCCAGCTTTTCCGCGAATAGTCTGCCGGGATGTAACACATCCCACGGCGAACGGTATTGCGTCGCCCGGCGATTGCCGGGGTCCTTGTTGCCGAAACCATCGATCACGATATTCCAGATCGGCTGAAAAATTTCGATCAGCATGTTCTCGCCCAGGGGAATCCAGATGTCGTCCACCACCAGGCAACGACAATGGAAATCTCCCAGTTCGAGATTCGTGGCCTGCTCGATGGAAGCGGCGTGCTGTCGAAGACGATCCCGCAAAGCCGTTCCCTTGCTCGCGTCGGCGGCGATTCCGCCTTTCCTTCCTCCCTTGGGAATCGCCTTTCCGACATAAATGGGCCGGACAAATTCACCGTTCCGATTTTGAACCGCCATGGGCTGGTAGGCTGGAAACGGCCCCGCATAGTAAATCGCGTACACTCCGGCCCCTCGAAGCTCGCCAGTCTCGGAAAGCTTGACCACGGCTTGCTCCAGCAATGCTTGAGCGACGCTCTTGCCCAGATTCATCTTGTCCAGCGGATTGTATGGAGATGCGCCTTGAGTCACGATGAATGTTCCAAATGTCTTCTAACATGGGTGGCCAGCAACTCAGCCAAACCGACCGGCACGGCGTTTCCAAGCTGCCGCATCGCTTCCGTCCACGACCCGTGAAAGACGAAATCATCGGGAAACATCTGAAGGCGGGCGCTTTCTCGCACGGTCAGATAGCGCACGGAACCATCCGGTCTAAGCAGCATGTTTTCCCCACCGGGAACTCCATGAACGCCCGCCTTGAGTGTTTTCGCCGGCTCGTCAAGCGGGCTGCCGGTATGACCGGGATAGCTGCGCGCTCCTCCCTGAAAGCGATGGTTTGGATACCGAGTGGCGGCGAGCGGATTCCATTGTGGATCGGGAAGATCGAATAGGGCGTCCCTGAGCGTGCGCCACGCGGCCAGAACTGGTTTTTCCTTTAATTTTTCAGCCTGCGGGCGCGTTGCTTTGGGTAACTTCCTCTCAGGATTTTGAATCCCATGCCGCGCCCAATAATCGCCGGACTGGATTTGTTCCCAGATTAAGGCGTCCCGGGAATGCGTTGGCTCGGGAAAGGCCCATTCGATATCCAAATCCGACCGGAATCCCACCAGGAATACCCGTTCCCGACGCTGCGGGACGCCATAGTCGGCGGCATTCAACACTCTGTTCACCAGCCGATATTGAAGGTCCAAGTAGCCGCCATGGGTATGACGGCGTTCGAGGCGCGCAAGATGATCGGGCCAATTTTCGTCCGAACGCCTGGTAATCTCGGGATAGGTCAATTGCAGGCGGATATACTCGAAATAACTGGCGAACCCAACCCGCGTCAACCCCTTGACGTTCTCAAAAAGAAAAGCCCTTGGGCGAATCTCGCGGACCGCGCGCACGGCTTCAGGAAACATGTCCCGATGATCGCCATGACCACGATGCTTTCCTCCCAGGGAAAAAGGCTGACAGGGTGGACCGCCGGAAACGAGATCGATTCTGTCCTCGAAAGATCGGAAATCAAACGCCCTGACATCTCCTTCGATCAGCGGCCACGCACGCACCGGTTCCATGCCGCGAATCTGATTTTCGCGCAGGGTATCGCAACAATAACGATCCCACTCGATCACGGCGACCGTCTCGAAACCCGAGCGGCTCACCCCCATGCCGAGGCCACCCGCGCCCACGAAAAGCTCGATGGCCTTGACTTTATTCATCTTCCAAAAAGTTCCTGATTCTTTGTTCGAGACTGTGAACGTCGTGCAACTCGCATTCCCACAATACCAGCACTTGCCAGCCTTCCATGGCAAGTTTTTTCTGGTTTTCAAGATCGCGTGCCTGATTGTTCTCCAGTTTCGGTCGCCAAAAGTCAAGGCGGGACTTGGGCAATCTGGCCAACTTGCAATGGATATCGGGGTGGCGGTGCCAGAAACAGCCATGCACGAAGATGACCTTGCGCCGCCTGGAAAAGACCAGGTCGGGCTTGCCAGGCAAGTTTGCGCCATGCAAGCGATAACGATAACCCAGGCCGTGCGCGAGACGACGAACCTTCATTTCCGGTCGGGTATCCTTA
>JAXMFY010000027.1:0-34806 GCA_046347555.1 Candidatus Competibacteraceae bacterium
CGCCCGCCGCCAGGATGCCCAGGGTCGCGCCAAGGCCGAGGAATCGCGGGCCATCGTGACCCTGATAGAGCAGGCGTGGCGGGAAACCGACCACGGTCGGGTTTCGCCGCCGAGACCGTGGTAGGGAGGCGGTCATGTTCGACAACCTGCGGGAAGACTGGCGGACCTACGAACGCGATCCGACCCGACAAGGGCTGTGGGTGATGATCGTCTACCGTTTCGGGCGCTGGCGCTACGGCATCCAGAACCGCTGGCTGCGCCTGCCGTTCTCGATTCTCTACAAGATTTTCAAGCTGCTGTCGCAGATTCTGACCGGCATCGATCTGCCCTGCGAAGTGACCGTCGGGCGGCGGTTCAAAATCGAGCATTTCGGCGACATCATCATCAGCGGCGACACCGTGTTCGGCGACGACGTGGTGATCCGCAACGGCGTGACCGTCGGTCTCAAACGCACCAACGAACGCGGCGCTCCCGTCATCGGCAACCGGGTGGACATCGGCGCGGGGGCCAAGATTCTCGGTTCGATCCGCATCGGCGACGACGTGGTCATCGGCGCGAACGCGGTGGTGTTGCGGGACGTGCCGCCCAATTCGCTCGCCATCGGGGTGCCGGCGCAAATCCGGCCACGCCGCGCCCCGTCCGCGTCCGGGAGCAACGCCGCGTGAGCCGCTCCTCCGACCTGGCGCTGCGAACCTTCGATCTGGCGCTGACCCTGACAGGACTGATCGTGCTGGCTCCCTTCTGGCTGGCGCGCGCCCTGCTGGCGCTGATCGGGGCCGGGCGGCTGTTCGACCACGCGCAGGTTCTGGGCCGCGACCGCCGCCCCTTCGTCCGGCTAACCTTCGCCGGATCGTTGCCGGGCCGCGATCTGGCGACCCTGTTCAATATCCTGCGCGGCGACATGGCCATCGCCGGGCCACGCCCCTTGACGGTGACGGAAGCGGCGATGGTTCCCGCCGAAGCGGACATTCGGTTTAGCGTGCGGCCGGGCCTGTTCTCCCCCTACCAGCTCCAACAACGCACCGGTATCGCTCACGATCCGGAAAGCGAACTGGACCGGCGCTTTGTCGAGCGGCTGAGCGTGCGCGCCAGCCTGGGACTGATCGTTCGTTCGCTGATTGCCGGACTGGTCGGCGGTGGCGGGGAACTGCCGGTCCCACCCCTGCTGGATTTCTTCGGCGTGCCCATCGTCAACACCACCATGGACGAGGCGGTGGAGTGGATCGCGGCGCGAGCGGCCCTCATCCCTCGCGCCTCTCCCCTGGGGAAAGCGGCCCTCACCCCCGACCCCTCTCCCACAGGGAGAGGGGAGAAAGCGTTGCTGGCCTTCGTCAATCCCGACTGCCTCAACATCGCCTACACCCACGACCGCTACCGCGCGGTGTTACAACAGGCGGCGCGGGTGTTGCCGGATGGCATCGGCGTCAAAATCGGTTGCCGGATGCGCGGGCTGGGACTGGCAGCCAACGTCAACGGCACCGACCTATTCCCCCGGCTGTGCGAGCGCGCCGCCCGTGACGGTTTTTCCCTGTTCCTGCTCGGCGCGCGGCCCGGCATCGCCGATCTGGTGGCCGAGAACATGCGGGCGCGCTATCCGGCCCTGGCGATTGCCGGCACGCAACACGGCTACTTCGGCCGGGACGAGGAGGACGCGATCATCGCCCGCATCAACGCCTCCGGGGCGCGGGTGTTGCTGGTCGCGTTCGGCGTGCCCCGCCAGGAACTGTGGCTCGCCGACCATCATGCTGCCCTGACGCCACCCGTCCGCATGGGCGTGGGCGGGCTGTTCGATTTCTACTCCGGGCGGATTCCCCGCGCGCCGCTGTGGCTGCGCGAGATCGGCCTGGAGTGGGTGTGGCGGTTGATCCAGGAGCCGGGCCGGATGTGGCGCCGCTATATTCTCGGCAATCCCCTGTTTCTCTACCGGGTCTGGAAGCAGGCCCGTCAGGAGGCAAAAGTTCATGAGTGACTATTCGGATCGGTTGGCCGAACCGGATGCGGACCTGCGCGAGGCGTTGCTGCGCCGCTATGGTCGGGTGCGACCGGATGGGGTCTGGCAGCGGCTGGCCTTTCAGGGCAAACGGCTGACCTGGAAAGTCGTGGTGGGCGCCACCTACGTGTTCAAGCGCCTGCTCGACATCGTGGCCTCGTTGATCCTGTTGATTCTGCTGACGCCGCTCTTCCTGACCATCATGCTGCTGATCCGGCTGGAGTCGCCTGGACCCATCTTCTTCAAGCAAGTCCGGGTGGGCCGCTGGGGCACGTTGTTCACCATGTGGAAGTTCCGCTCGATGTACATGGACGCCGAGGCGCGCAAGGCGGCGCTGCTGGCCGACAACGAGTCGGGTGGAGGCGTGATCTTCAAAATGAAGCGCGACCCGCGCATCACCAAGGTGGGTCGCTTCATCCGCAAGGCCTCGATTGACGAACTGCCGCAATTATGGAATGTGCTGGTGGGCGACATGTCGCTGGTCGGGCCGCGCCCGGCGTTGCCCAGCGAAGTGAACCAGTATTCGCTGGCCGACCGGCGGCGGCTGGAAGTCATTCCCGGCATCACCTGTATCTGGCAGGTCTCCGGCCGTTCCGACATTCCCTTCCCTGAACAGGTCAAGCTCGACGTGCAGTACATCGAATCGTCTTCGTTCGGCAACGACATCCTGATTTTGCTCAAGACCGTGCCGGCGGTGCTGCTGGGGCGGGGAGCCTACTAGACCATGCAAGCGCTAATTTTCGCTGACCGGCTGGGCCGGGAACTGGAGCCGCTGACCGAACGAACCTGCGTGGCGTTGTTGCCGGTGGTCGGCAAGCGGGTTCTCGAACATACCCTGGAGGCGCTGGTGGCCGCTGGCGTGCGCGAGGCGGTGGTCGCCATTTCGCCCTTCGCCGACCAGGTGCGAGCGGTGATCGGCGACGGCAGCCGTTGGGGAATGCGACTGGACTACGTGCTAACCCAGGGCGAGGAAGATCCGGACGCCATGGTGGAACGTTACCAGAACCGGATTCAGGCGGAGGTGCTGGTACTACGGGGCGATGTGTTGCGCGGCGCGGCGCTGGGCGAGTTTCTGCGGCGGGCGGGCGAGATCGGTGGCCCAATCGTGCTAGGGCGGGCGGTGGATGCGCCGATCAGCCTGTGCCTGAACCGCGCCGCCGGCCGAGATGGCCTGGAGCCGCTATGCTGGACCCGTGAGCCGCGCACGCCCGGATCAGCGTGGCCGGTGGTGGAGCTGCCCACCGGGGCGCTGAACCGACTGGACTCCCTGGCCGCCTATCATCGGGCCAACCTTGATGCCGCCGCCGGTCGTTTTCCGGGATTGATCGTACCGGGGCGGCAGGTAGCGCTGGGATTGACCGTAGGGCTACGCTCCAAGGTTTCGCCGCGCAGCCTGCGCCAAGGCATCGCGTTCGTGGGCAGAAACTGTCGGATCGAACCCAGCGCCGCATTCCACGGGGAGGTAGTCATTGCCAACCGGGTGATTGTGGACCGCCATGTCATCCTGCGCGACAGCGTCATCCTGTCGGATACCTACATTGGCGAGTTGCTGGAGGTCCAAAACGCCATCGTCTGGGGCAACCATCTGATCCGGGTCGATACCGGGGCGGTGCTGCCGGTCATCGAGACTTTCCTGCTGGCCGACCTGCGCCAGGTGACCCTGAGCGGAACCCTGGCCGAGCCGCTCAATCGGGTGCTGGGCGCGCTGCTGTTGGCGGTTTCCTTGCCGCTGTGGCCCCTGGCGCTGATCGCCGCGCTGGTCAGCAACACCACCGCGCCGCTGCGCGAAACGCGGCTGCGTGGCAACCGGCTTGAATTCGACGAATTCGGCGCGCGCCGACGGCGAGCGTTCGTGGCCCGCGAGTGGGCCACGACGATTCCCGTACTGCGCCATTTGCCGCGCCTGCTGGCGGTGGTGAGCGGAGATTTGCGGCTGGTCGGCGTGGAGCCGCTGACGCCCGAACAGGTGGAAGACCGGTTGGAGGAGTGGGAACAGGTGGGTGATCAGGCCCCAGCCGGCCTGATTGGTCCGACGCAGTTAACTCTGCCAGCGGACGCCCCGCGCGAGGAGCGGTTGCTGAGCGACGCCTTCTACGCCCGCCAGCGCAGCACGGGCCGGGATTTGCGCTACCTGCTGCAAGGACTAGCGGCGCTCTTCACCCGTCGGGCCTGGTGGCCGGCGTGAAGGCCAGTCGAGGTGGATTTATGGGGCATGGCGGTTTTCCCGCTAGCCTTTTCCTCTTTGCGTCTTACCTGATCATGGCACTGGTCGGTCCACCCGCCACCGCTGAACAAACTGAAGATTTGATCGCATTGCCGAAACCGGCCATTTCCCAGGCCCATTCCCAAATCAATGCCGCCAACGCCGGCTCACCGTTGGGGGTCAACGTCGCTGGCCTGGCTTACTGGAGCACAGAGTGGCCCCTACTCGACGACATGAAGCGCTCCAGCCACTGGCTGACCCAGTGCAGCCCACAAAGCTCGGTCCACTGCACCACGCTGGAATGGGACACCCACGAGCAGAATCGACTGGATCTGGATTCAAATGGCTGGATTCGTTCGTTGCCGGCCGTCGATGATCCTTCGATTCGCTTCCGCACCGTCGCCACCCTGATGCTTCAGGGCGATGGCGGCGCCCACCCGTCCGGGCAATACACCGTGCTCCATGATGGCGAGGGCACCATCGATTACCTGTTTGACGCCGTCAGAAATCCCGTGCTCTCCCGACCTGGCCGCGACGTTCTGGATGTGAAGGCCGGGACGAGCGGCATCCTGCTGAGCATCACCGCCACCGATCCCCGTCGAACCGGGAACTATCTGCGCAACATCCGGGTGATCCGGCCGGGTGGCATCTGCAACAGCGACCCCTTCGACTACGCCGAAGACGCCACCGCCTGTCAGGCGCGGGGCGAAACTTACACTCCCTTCACCGAGATTTACGAAACCCAGCGTTTCCACCCGCTGTTCCTCAACGACCTGCGCCGGTACCGGGCGCTTCGGTTCATGGAACTGTTCGTCACCAACGGCAGTACCCTGGCGGAATGGGCCGACCGGCCTCGCCTCGATCACGCGCGCTGGACCGGCGAGGATGGGGCGCCGGTGGAGCTGGCGCTGGATTTGGCGGCGCGGCTGAACGCCGAACCCTGGATCAACCTGCCGGTGCGGGCCAGCGATGACTACGTCCGGCAGTTTGCCCGCCTGGCCAAACGCTGGTTGGGACCGACCCAGCGGATCTACGTCGAATACGGCAACGAAATCTGGAACGACCTGTTCGGCGCCAGCGCCTGGGTGCAACAACAGGCGATTCGACGCTGGCCCGACCGGCCGGGAGGACCCTCACCCTTCACCCGCCGGATCAACGAGTACGGCAAGCGTTCGGCTGAAATCTGCGCCTTGTGGAAACAGGAATGGGGATCGGACCGATTCCGGGTGACGTGCGTGATGGGCGGCATGACCGTCAATCCCTGGGTCAGCCAGCAGGCGCTGGATTGCCCGCTTTGGGCGGCGGAAAACGGTGGCCACGCCTGCGCCGAAGGGATGGATGCCCTGGCTATCGCGCCCTATTTCGGCTACCACCTGGGTCTGCCCGCGCAGTTGGATCGGGTCGCCGCCTGGACCGAACGGCCCGACGGCGGTCTGGAGCTACTGTTTCAGGAGCTGGCGCGGGGCGACGTGCTGAACGCGCCCGGCAACCTGGCGTTGCCGGCGGTCTACCCGCAGATTGACAAGCATAAGGCCCTGGCCGACCGCTACGGGCTGGCCCTGGTCGCCTACGAGGCCGGCCAGCATCTGGTCGGGGTTGGTTCGGTCATGAACGATCCCCGGATCGAGAAGCTGTTCGTCGCGGCCAACCGTGACCCACGCATGGGTACCCTGTACGCTGATTATCTCAACGGCTGGCGCCAGCACGGTGGTGGGCTGCTGATGCAGTTCAACAGCGTCGGCCGCTACACCAAATATGGCAGTTGGGGCGCCAAGGAGTATCAAACCCAGACCGGAGCGCCCAAATACGACGCCCTAATGCGGTTCATCGCCGCCACCCCCTGCTGGTGGCAGGGTTGCTCGGCGCCTCCCGCCCCTGGCCCACGAACGGACGATGGGGGAGGCCATACAAGCCAGGGCTTTAAAGGTGGACCCAACCTCTGATAGATCAAACGCTTTTGTATGAAAAGTACGTCGGCCCGCTGCCGGGCGGCGCGGTGGCGGCGGTGGATACGGCCCTGCGTGCCGATGCGAGTTTCCAAGCCGCTTATCCTGGCGCAGTCTTGGAACGCATCGACTCCATGCGCGGGGTCGCTGAAACCCGGAACGGTCGCTATTACCTGCGCTATCGTTACGGGGGTGGGGTCACGGAGTTTTGGGGCCACGCGGGCAAGCAAGCCAAGATCAACTTCAAGAAGGGCATCGTGGGGGTGGCGCTGGAAGTCGACCCAGCGACGCGGGCACCCCGATCGGTACCCCGGATTCTCGCCCGAGGCGCGACCCCTTGACCCTGCCGCCGATCAGCCGCTTGGTTTCAATGACGTTGGCTGCGTGGATCGTCGCGCGGTTCGCCTGGCGCTTCGGCCACGAGGCGGGGCTCGTCGCGTTCGCCGCCGCGTTGGGTGATGGCGACTGCGTGCTGGATTTATCCGGTTTGCGCTTTGTCGACAACACGGGACTGCGGCTGTTGTTTCACCTCCAGCGTCGCTTCAACAACGGTGAGCAAGAACTAATCCTGTGCGGCGTGCAACCGCCGGTACGGCAACTACTGGCCATCACCGGCTTGATGGACCAGTTCCGCCAGGCCACGCATCGGGAGCAGGCACTAGGTTTGTTAGCCGCGCGCCAGCATTAAGCCAGTGATCGGAACTCGCCCAGGGGAAGATCACATTCAGTGGTCTGGGCCAGATTCAGAACGCCGGCGGAAGCGGCCGCATTGCCCTTGTTTCCGCCGGTGCGGACCTATCCGCTGGGCAAGATGAATGCGCCAACGAACCAGAAGTAGTGGTTCCTGATGGATTTCCTCCGTTTTCAACTTCAGCCGCCAATCAGCGTCCGTAATTCATTTGCGCGGCGTTCCAGCAAGTCCGAGTCACCACGCGTTTCGACGTTGAGCCGCAGCAGTGGTTCGGTGTTGGAACAGCGTAGATTGAACCGCCAGTCGGCGAATTCAAGGCTGATGCCGTCGGTTTCGTCCAGCGCCGGCTGGTGGTCCACGTAGGCGGCGACAATCTCCCGGATTTTGGCTGGCGCGTCGGCGACCCGGAAGTTGATCTCGCCGCTACACGGAAACGCCCGCATCCGCGCATCCACCAGCGCCGCCAGCGGTTGGCCAGTGCGACTGATCAGGGCGGCGACCAGCAACCATGGGATCATACCGCTGTCGCAATAGGCAAAATCGCGGAAATAATGGTGGGCGCTCATTTCGCCGCCGTAGAGCGCGTTTTCCAGCCGCATCCGTTCCTTGATGAAGGCGTGGCCAGTTTTGCTCTGCACCGGAATGCCGCCCGCCGCCCGTACCTGGTCGATGGTGTTCCAGGTCAGCCGGGGGTCGTGAATGATGTTGGCGCCCGGTTGCCGAGCCAGCAGGGTCTCCGCCAGCAGACCGACTAGGTAGTAGCCCTCAATAAAACGACCGCCCGCGTCGAAAAAGAAACAGCGGTCGAAATCGCCATCCCAGGCCAATCCCAGATCGGCGTTGTATTCGCGCACCGCCTGGGCGGTGGCATCGCGGCATTCCGGCAGGAGGGGGTTGGGAATGCCGTGGGGGAAAGTCCCGTCCGGTTCGTGATGGATCTTGATGAATCGCAAGGGCAAGTGCGGTTCCAGCGCGTCGATGATCGGTCCCGCGCCACCGTTGCCGGCGTTGACGACGATCTTCAGCGGCCGCAGGGCGCCGGCGTCGATAAAGCTCAACAGATGCGCGATGTAGGCGCTCTGGTCCGGCCGATAGTCCAGCCTGCCGCGACGGTTGGCCACCGTCAGGTTCTCGGCGTCAGCCACCAGATCGCGGATGGCGAACAGACCGCTGTCACCGCTGATCGGCCGGGCCTGTTCCCGTACCAGCTTCATGCCGTTGTAATCCATCGGGTTGTGGCTGGCCGTGACCATGATCCCGCCATCGAGCCGATGATGGAAGGTGGCAAAATAAATTTCCTCGGTGCCGCACAACCCGATGTCCAGCACGTCCGCGCCGCCGTCGAGTAGCCCGTTGGCCAGAGCCGTGGCGAGCGCTGGACTGCTCAGGCGCACATCGTGGCCGACCGCCACCCGTTGGGGTTGCACGACGACGGCATAAGCCCGGCCGATGTGATAGGCCAGTTCTTCGTTCAACTCGTCGGGAATGCGCCCGCGAATGTCGTAGGCTTTAAAACAGTTCAATACACCACTCATTTGTCCTCCTGGCCTCCAACCGCTGACACCTCACCCATCCCGCCCGTAGACATCGTCGTAGCGGACGATGTCGTCCTCGCCCAAATAGCTACCCGACTGCACCTCGACGATCTCCAGCGGAATCTTACCGGGGTTTTCCAACCGATGATGGACTCCGACCGGGATGTAGGTGGACTGATTCTCGGTCAACAGGAACACCTCGTCGCCACGGGTCACGCGGGCGGTGCCGCTGACCACCACCCAGTGTTCGGCGCGATGATGGTGCATCTGCAGGGAAATGCTGGCGCCCGGCTTGACCATGATCCGTTTGGCCTGGAAGCGGCGGTCCAGGTCAATCGAGTCGTAGAAGCCCCACGGCCGATAGACCTTGCGATGGATACGGACTTCCGGACGCTGGCTGGCATTTAGCCGGTTGACGATCTCTTTGACATCTTGCACTCGATCCTTGGTGGCGACCAGTACAGCATCGGCGGTTTCGATCACCACCAGATGCTCGACGCCTACCGTGGCGACCAGTCTCGACCCCGCGTCGATATAGGAATCGCGCGTGTCCACGCTGATCACGTCGCCCCGCTGGATGTTGCCGTCCGCGTCGTGAGCGCCCACGTCCCACAGCGCCGCCCAGGACCCCACATCATTCCAGCCCACCGCTAGCGGCTTGACCACCGCCTGGTCGGTCTTCTCCATCACCGCGTAGTCGATGGAATCCTTGGGGCAGTTGGTGAAGGCTTCGCGATCCAGCCACAGAAAATCCCGTTCGGCGTGGCCAGCGGCCAGTGCCTGCTGGCAGGCCACCAGCATCACCGGGGCGAACCGTTCCAATTCCGCCAGAAACGCCGAGGCGCGGAACATGAACATGCCGCTGTTCCAGTAGTAGTGGCCTGAGTCCAGATACTCCTGGGCGGTGTCGAGATTAGGCTTCTCGACAAAGCGATCCACCCTGCGCACGCCGGTATCGTCCAACGGCGGACCCGCCTTGATGTAACCGTAGCCGGTTTCCGGCGCGGTGGGTACGATACCGAAGGTAATGAGCCGGCCGGCTTCGGCTTGGGGCGCGACTTGGTGGATAGCAGTGCGAAAGCCCGCCACATCGGCGATCACATGGTCGGCGGGTAACACCAGCAAGATCGGATCAATTCCGGCATTCTCGCTCTGGGCGCGCAGGGCAGCGATGGCCACCGCCGGCGCGGTGTTGCGTCCGACCGGCTCTAGCATCACAGCCGCCGGCTGGATACTGATCGCTCGCAACTGCTCCGCGACCATGAAGCGGTGTCCCGTATTGCAAACCACCAGCGGCGCAGCCACACCGTCTAGGCCAGCGACGCGCAACGCGGTGTTCTGTAGCATGGTGTGCTGATCAACCAGTGGAAGGAACTGCTTGGGATAGGTTTCGCGCGACAGTGGCCATAACCGGGTGCCGCTGCCACCAGAGAGAATGATGGGAACGATCATGTTCAATGATACTCAATGGTCTAGGAATGAAGGGTTGGATAAGACGGACCACGCATGGCTGAATCCATTCCAGTCAATAAATATCAGCGTGGAGTGAAATTCTGGTGGCACATCTTGACTTTGGTATGCTGTCAAAATTTATCGGAAGTCTGCTTGGCCGAAACGCTCAATGGCTCAGCGAGCACATGAAATTCAAGTATTGCGCTCCTTTCCGGGTTGTAGATTGGGTATTCGCCGCGACCATAACTCCTGATAAAATTATCATATTTTCAACTTGTTAAGAATTGATGGCGGAATTAAAAGTTCCATGATCGGGAAAGGGGCGCTATATAAATGGCAGCAAACCCTTCAACTAAAGTCATCTTCGATTTTCTCCATCGGGTCTGGAAGCAGGCCCGCCAGGAGGCAAAAGCTCATGAGTGACTATTCGGATCGGTTGGCCGAACCGGATGCGGACCTGCGCGAGGCGCTGCTGCGCCGTTATGGTCGGGTGCGACCGGATTCCGCAAGGCCTCGATTGACGAACTGCCGCAATTATGGAATGTGCTGGTGGGCGACATGTCGCTGGTCGGGCCGCGCCCGGCGCTGCCCAGCGAAGTGAACCAATACTCGCTGGCCGACCGGCGGCGGTTGGAAGTGATTCCCGGCATTACCTGCATCTGGCAGGTCTCCGGCCGTTCCGACATTCCCTTCCCCGAACAGGTCAAGCTCGACGTGCGGTACATCGAATCGTCCTCGTTCGGCAACGACATCCTGATTTTGCTCAAGACCGTGCCGGCGGTGCTGCTGGGGCGGGGAGCCTACTAGACCATGCAAGCGCTAATTTTCGCTGACCGGCTGGGCCGGGAACTGGAGCCGCTGACCGAACGAACCTGCGTGGCGTTGTTGCCGGTGGTCGGCAAGCGGGTTCTCGAACATACCCTGGAGGCGCTGGTGGCCGCTGGCGTGCGCGAGGCATCACTAGGGCGTTGACCGGTTTGAGCACGGTTGCCTTGAAGAGAAGGTAAGGAAGCCCGAAAACCGCCCTCGGCTCATGCTAGAATAACAATAAATACTTGATTTATATAAATTTAATTCTGGGCAAACGGGTCAAGGCGCTCTTCCAAACAGAGGTGGGATACTTGCCCCCTGGTCGATGAAGCCTCACCCCACAGATTCCCTATCAAGGCTGGATGGAACCGCCTCCAAAATCCGGCAAGATGGACAGGCGCAGCGCCAACGCGGCCTGCTCGGGACTCGCGCCATAGGGAATCATGCCCAGCAATGGGCTATTCAGGCGGGTTTGCAGGGCTTCCAGGTTGGCCTCGAAGCGGGCCATGACCGGTTCGATCCGATTGGCGATCCAACCGGACAGGATTAATCCGCGCGCCGCAATCGCTTCGGCGGTGAGCAGAGCGTGATTGAGGCAACCCAGCCGCATCCCCACCACCAGCACCACCGGCAAGGCCAGGGCTTGCGCCAAATCGGCCGCGTCATAACGCGCGTCGAGCGGCACCCGAAAGCCGCCCACGCCCTCCACCCAGACCACGTCCGCCAGTGGTCGCAACCGTGCGAGAGCTTGGCGAATCACTGGAATTTCGATGGGGCGGCCCGCTTCGGCCGCGGCGATGTGCGGCGCGATGGGCGGGGCGTACAGATAGGGATTCACCCATTCCAGCGGCGGCTGAACCGAACTGGCGGCCAATAATTGCACGACATCGTCGTTGCGCCCGTCCGCTTCGACGCCGGCCGCGATGGGCTTCATGCCGACGGCGGTCAATCCCAACCGACGGCTGGCGCGCAGCAGGGCGCAAGTCACATGGGTTTTGCCCACGCCGGTATCGGTGCCGGTGACGAAGAAAGCGTGGCTCATGGCCGGGTGGCGATCAGCCATACTCCGTCATAGGTCAACGGCAAACCGGCGTCTTCCCGCAACTGCTCGTAGCGCTCGTTGATCGCTTGCCACGCGCCGCGACACAGGGGCGTGGGACGGCGCTGCTCGACTTCACGGGCGCCGACCGCCTTGACGCTGCGCAGCGCGCCGCGCGCATCGGGAAAGTAGCGGCGCACCGGTCGCCGCTCCCAGACCCGCACGCTCCATCCAGCGGCCCGGCATTCCGCCAGCAGGTATTCCGGCGGCGGCATGGCCAGTACGTGGCTGTAGCCATCAGCCCCGGCGAAGGCATGGCGCAGTTCGGGAAAGTTGTCCGCGCCGAGCGTGGCGACCGCCAGCCATCCCCCCGGTTCGAGCACCCGCGCGGCCTCGGCCAGACAGCGGCGAGGATCGTTCCATTGCCAGGTCAGACTCGACCAGTAGCCGCCAAAATCACCATCGCCGAAGGGCAGGGCCTCGATGTCGGCGCAAATCACCCTGGCGTCGGGGTACTGGGTCCGCGCCATCGCCAGCATCGCGGGCGCGAAATCGAGCAGAGTCAGTTCGGCCCGGGGCCAGCGTTGCGCCAGCCAGGCCGCGCTGTAGCCGGTGCCGCAACCGGCGTCCAGAATGGCGGCGGGTTCCCTCTCCACATCGGTCTGGAGCAGATATGCCGCCAGTCGGTCGGCCATCTCGCGCTGCACGTCGGCCGCCGCGTCGTAACCGGCCGCGGCTTGATCGAAGGCTTGGCGGATGCGCTGCTTGGCCGGCAACGCGGGAGGGGGGTCAGTCACGGTGATCGGCGCAGTCATGGAGAGCCACGATGAGATCGTCGATCTGGGATTCGCGATGCGCCGCCGACAGGGAAATCCGCAGCCGGGCCGTGCCCGCCGGCACTGTCGGCGGCCGAATGGCCGGAACCCACAGCCCGCGCTCGAACAGCCGTCCCGCCAGTCGCACGGCGGCCTCGTTCCCGCCGATCAGCAACGGTTGAATCGCGGTGGGCGAGGGCAACAAGCGCCACGGCAGACCGTTCAGACCGTCCCGCAACCGCGTGATCAGGCGTTGCAACTGCGCGCGCCGTTCGTCGCCGACCACGATCAGGTCCAGGCTGGCAAGCAGCGCGGCGGCCATAATCGGGCTGGAGGCGGTGGTGAAAATGTAGGAGCGCGCCCGCTGCATCAGCCATTCGATCACCCGCCGGTCGCCGGCGACGAACGCGCCGGATACGCCGGCGGCCTTGCCCAGCGTGCCCATCAGGATCAGGCGCGGTGACGGTGACAAGCCAAAATGCACGAGGCTGCCCCGCCCGCCGGGGCCGAGCACGCCGAAACCGTGGGCGTCGTCCACCACCAGCCAGGCGTCGAACCGTTCGGCCAGATCGAACAGTTCTGGCAACGGCGCCAGATCGCCGTCCATGCTGAACACCGCGTCGGTGAGAATCAGCTTGCGCCGGGCGCGGCTTTGCTCCAGCCGGCGGGCGAGCGCGTCCACATCACCATGGGGATAGCGCACGTGCTCGGCGCGGGCCAGCAGGGCGGCGTCGATCAGCGAGGCGTGATTCAGCTTGTCGGCGAAAATGGCGTCGTCGCGGCCGACCAGAGTGGGCGCGACGGCCAGATTGGCCATGTAGCCGGTGGTGAAGTACAGCGCCCGCTCCCGCCTGACGAACGCCGCCAGTCGCTCCTCCAACTCAGCGTGGGGCCGCAGATGACCGCTGACCGCGTGCGACGCGCCACTGCCCACGCCCCAGCGGCTGGCAGCTTCCTGGGCCGCCGCGACGAGGGCGGGATGATTGGCCAGTCCGAGGTAGTCGTTGCTGCAAAAGGCGACGACGCGCCGGCCCTCGATCACGGCTTCCGGCCCGCAGGGCGCGTCCAGCGTCCGGCGACGGCGCAACAGACCGTCGGTGGCCAGTTGGGCGAGACCCGCTTCCAGTTCGTCCCAGATCACGCCCTCACCCCCAGCCTCTCTCCCACAGGGAGAGGGGAGCCTTGTAACGCCGCATCCAGGGCCGCGACCGCTCGTTCGGCCAACAGGGCGGCTTCGTCGTCGTCGAGAATGTAGGGCGGCATGAAATAAATCGTGGTTCCCAGCGGGCGCAGCAGGATTTCGCGTTGCAGCGCCTCCCGGTAAAAACGCGGGCGGAAATCGGGATCGTCGGTGGCGATGTCCACCGCCCAGATCATGCCCCAGTGGCGGAAATGCCGCGCCCTTGGATGGTGGGCCAGCGGCGCCAACAGGGCGGTGAACCGTTCGGCGAAGCGCTGGTTGCGGGCCAGCACGTCGTCCTCGGCGAAAATGTCCAGACTCGCCAGCGCGGCGCGGCAGGCCAGCGGATTGCCGGTGTAGGAATGGGAGTGCAGAAAGCCCTGCGTCACCGCGTCGTCGTAAAAGCCGGTAAACACATCCTCGGTCGTCATCACCGTCGACAGAGGTAGATAGCCGCCGGTCAGCCCCTTGGACAGGCAAAGGAAATCGGGGCGGACGCTGGCCTGCTCGTGGGCGAACAGGGTGCCGGTGCGCCCGAAACCGACCATGATCTCGTCGGCGATCAGATGGACCCGGTAGCGGTCGCACAGGGCGCGGGCCAGCCGCAAATACTCCGGGTCGTGCATCGCCATCCCGGTCGCGCCCTGCACCAGCGGCTCGACGATCAATGCGGCGATGGACTCATGCCGCGTGGCCAACGTCGTTTCCAGCGCGGTCGCGGCACGGCGGGCCACCTCGACGGCGGATTCACCCGCTTCCGCCTGGCGCGCGTCGGGTGAGGGCACGGTGATCGCCTGACGCAACAGGGGCGCGTAAACCTCCTTGTACAGCGCGACATCGCTCACCCCCAGCGTGCCCAGGGTCTCGCCGTGATAGCCGCCGGCCAGACAGAGAAAGTGGTTCTTGTCGGGCTGGCCGTGATTGCGCCAATAGTGAAACGACATCTTCAGAGCGATTTCCACCGCCGAGGAGCCATCCGAGGCGTAGAAACAATGGCCGAGCGCATTCCCGGTCAACGCCGCCAGCCGCTCCGACAGCTCCACCACCGGCGCGTGGGTGAAGCCGGCCAGGATCACCTGCTCCAGCCGGTCGAGCTGATCCTTGACGGCGGCGTTGAGGCGCGGGTTGGCGTGGCCGAACAAATTGACCCACCACGAACTGATCGCGTCCAGATAGCGCCGGCCCTCGAAATCGTACAGCCACGCGCCCTGGCCCCGCGCCACCGGCACCAGCGGCAGCACGCCGGTGTCGTGGAGCTTCATCTGGGTGCAGGGATGCCAGACGGCCTTGAGGCTGCGGTCGAGCCAGTCACGATTACCCATGGACAGGTTCGACTAAACCCCGTGCAAGCCCAGCTTTTCGAACAGGGCTTCGTCGCGCGCCATTTGCGGGTTGCTGGTGGTCAGCAGCTTGTCGCCGTAGAAAATCGAATTGGCGCCGGCTAGGAAACACAACGCCTGTTCGGCCTCGCTCATCTGCTCGCGCCCGGCGGACAGGCGCACGTAGCTACGCGGCATGGTGATGCGGGCGGCGGCGATGGTGCGCGCGAACTCGAAGATATCGGTCGGCTCGTTGTTGGCGAGCGGCGTGCCGGGAATAGCGATCAGGTTGTTGATCGGCACCGATTCCGGCGGCGGATCGAGATTGGCCAGGGTCGCGATCAACCCGGCGCGATGCAGGCGCGACTCGCCCAGTCCGACGATGCCGCCGCTGCACACCTTGAGGCCGGCCTCGCGCACGCTGCGCAGGGTATCGAGCCGGTCCTGGTAGGTGTGGGTGGTGACGATCTCTTCGTAAAATTCCTGGGCGGTGTCGAGGTTATGGTTGTAGTAGTCCAGACCGGCGTCCCGCAACTGTTGGGCCTGCCCTTCCTTGAGCATTCCCAAAGTGACGCAGGTTTCCAGGCCAAGCGCCTTGACCGCCCGCACCATGTCCAGGACCGGCCCCATGTCCTTGTCCTTGGGGCCGCGCCAGGCCGCGCCCATGCAGAACCGGCTGGCACCCTGGTCCTTGGCGGCCTGGGCGGCGGCCACCACCTCGTCCAGCGGCATGAGGTTGTGGGCTTCCAGGTCGGTCGTGTAGCGCTTGGACTGCGAGCAATAGCTGCAATCCTCGGAGCAGTTGCCCGTTTTGATCGAGAGCAAAGTCGAACGCTGCACCGCATTGGGGGCAAAGTGGGCGCGCAGGGTTTGCTGCGCCCGGAACAGCAGGTCAGCGAAGGGCAGCTCGAACAGCGCCAGCACAGCTTCCACGCTCCAGGTGGGCTGCGGCGCGGCGGGCGCCGGGATAGGGGCGTGCGGCATCGGCTGGGAGAGAAGGGCTGCGTTGTTCATGAGGCGTGTTTCCAAGAGGGATGAACCAGTGATCGGATTAGGATGCCATGAAAATCGGCCGGGGCATCGAGCGGCGGTAGCGGGGCGTGGGTCTCGCCGACGGCGTCCGCCCCTTCCTTGACGGCTTCAAGATAACATCGCCACGCTGAAAAACCATCCGGCTTCCGGCACAGTAGTATAAAGATCAAAGCCGCTGGAAAATACTCGGGGGGGGTTCGGCAAGGAAGCGATCCGGTCTGGCTCCAGCGTTGGAGCGTGAAAATCAGGAGCGATCCTTTGGAGGCTGTCTGTCTAAGGGCCTGGTGCTCCACCCATCCGGGGCGAACAGGTACTCACCACGCGCCATCAGCCTGGTTGCGCGCGGACCGACGTCAACCAGGCGGCGGCGAAAACCTCCGCCGGCAGGGGCCGATCGAACAGATAGCCCTGGGCCAGATCGCAGCCCTGTTCCAGCAAAAAGCGGCGCTGGTCCTCGGTCTCCACCCCCTCGGCAACCACCGCCAGCTCCAGGTGATGGCCCAGGGCGACGATGGTGGCGGCAATGGCACGGTCGTCAGGATCGGTCACCAGATCACGCACGAAACTCTGGTCGATCTTCAACGCGGTCAGCGGCAGATGCTTGAGATAGCTCAGGCTGGAGTAGCCGGTGCCGAAGTCATCAATCGCCAGGCCCAGGCCGAGCCGCTCCAGGCGCCGCAAGGTCTCGACCGTGTCCGCGCTGGCGTCGAGCAGGGTGGACTCGGTCAGTTCCAGTTCCAGCGCCTGGGCCGGCAGGTTGTAGGCCTCAAGCAACCCACGAATGCGGTCGGCCAGTTCCGGCTGGCGGAAATGGCGGGCAGCCAGATTAACCGCCACGGTCAACGCTGGCCCGCCCTGGCGTCGCCAGGCGGCCACTTGCCGGCAGACCTCCACCAGCATCCAGTCGCCCAGGGCCACGATCAAATCACTGGCCTCCGCCACCGGGATGAACTGCCCCGGCGGGATCAGGCCACGTTCGGGATGCTCCCAGCGCACCAGGGCTTCGGCGCCGACCAGGGTTCCGTCGCTCAAGCGTACCTTGGGTTGGTAATGGGCGTGCAATTGCCCGGTGGCGAGGGCCTGACGCAGCTCCGTTTCCAGCACCATCCGCGCCAGGGTGGCGGCGTTCATCGCCCGGTCGTAGAACACCCGGGTGTTGCGCCCCGCGTGCTTGGCCCGGTACAGGGCGACATCGGCGTTCTTGAGCAGCTCGGCAAAGTCGGCGCCGTCGTGCGGGTAGAGGGCGATGCCGACCGAAGCGGTTACGTTCAGGGCGTGGCCGGCCACGCCCAACGGCGGGCGCAACGCGGCCAGCACCTTGTTCGCCACCCGCAGCGCGCCCTCCTGATCGGCTTCCGGCAACAGCAGCACGAACTCGTCACCGCCCAGCCGGCACAACGTGTCCTCGGCCCGGACCAGCCCCTGGAGTCGGGTCGCCACCTGCATCAGCAGGGTATCGCCCGCGCTGTGGCCGAACGCGTCATTGACCTCCTTGAACCGGTCCAGGTCGAGAAACAACACCGCCAAGCTGCCGTGACGCCGCGTCGCCAGGGCCAGCGCCAGTTCCGCCCGCTGGCCCAGCAACGCCCGGTTGGGCAAGTCGGTCAGGGGATCGTAGTAGGCCAGGCGTTCGATGCGTTGTTCGGCGGCCTTCTGCGCGGTGATGTCGGTGGCGACGCCGACGTAGCGGGTAATGCGACCGGTCGCGTCGCACACCGCGCACAGGCTGGCCAGCGCGGCGCGGCGTTCACCGTCCTGGCGCCGGGCCCAGAACTCGCCCTGCCACACGCCTTCGCGCGCGACGGTTCGCTCCAGGGCTTCGAAATAGGTCTCCGGCTGGCGCTCGGCCCACAGCAGGCGTGGACTTCGCCCCCGCACCATGACTTCGGCATAACCGGTGAGCACGGTGAAGGCCGGGTTGACCGCCAGGATTCTACCCTGGGCGTCGGTCACGAAAATGGCCTCCCGCGCCGCTTCGAACACCGCCGCCGCCAGTCGCTGGCGCGCTTCCGCCAACCGGCGGTCGGTGATGTCGCGAAAATTGAAGACCAGCGCGCCGACGCTCGGCTCGGCGAGCAGGTTGCTGATGGTGCTTTCCAGCCAGCGCCAGGAACCGTCCTTATGGCGAAAGCGATACTGAGTGGTCACCACGCGCCCTGGCTGACCCAGGAGACCATTCAACAGGGACAGCAGGGGCGGCAAATCTTCGGGATGCGTCAACGGGTCGGGATCGAGGGCTATGGCCTCTTCGGGCGTATAGCCCAGGAGGCGCTCGACGGCGGGGCTGGCGTAGCGGATGGTCCCGTTAAACAGCACGATGCCGTCGGGGGCGTGCTCGATCATCGCCCGGAAGAGTCGTTCACTGGCGCGCCGCGCCGCTCCCGCCCGCCGCCGGATATAGGCGTGGCCGAGGGCGATCGCGGCGGTGCGCAGGATGTTCTGCTCGACCGGGCTCCAGACCCGGTCGGCATGGCAATCGTCGAAGCCGATGAACCCCCAAAAGGATTGGCGGTGGCCAGGCAAGCGACGAGATTGAAGCTCGTCAAAGCCGGTGGCCCCCCAGAACGGCTCCTCGATCCGGATCGGCAGCACCAGGAGCGAGCGGATGGCCTGTGGCGCCAGGGCGGCGCGTTCACTCTCGGGCAACTCCCGCACCAGGCCTGTGATGGCCACGCCGGCGGCCAGGGTGGAATACCAACGAGGACACCAGGCGTCATAGGACACGTTTTGCAGAGCGGGATTGTCGATCTGCGGGAGGGTGGCGGCGGCGCACCATTCGTACCGCTGGCTCATGAGCGGCGCGCCGGTGGCCGGGTCTGGGTGATTTTCGAAGATGTACGCGCGGTCGGCCGCCACCGCCTGGCCCAGCGTCCCCAGCGCCGCGCCGACGGTTTTCTCCAGGTCATATCCCGACAATAATTGGGTCAGGGCGTCGGCCGTGGCCTGCAACAGGTGGTCGCGCTGGCGCAATTCCGCCTCGGCCTGGTGGCGTTCGGTGATGTCCTGCATGACGAACAGCAGGTACGATTCGTGGTCGATGGCGAGAGGGCGGGCGGAAAACTGGCCGGCGCGCACGATACCATCCTTGCGCCGGAAGCTGAAATCGCGGTACAGCACCTGACCATACTGACGCAGGTCGCTCACCAGCCGATCCCGGTCCGCCGGATCGGCCCATAGTTTTAGGTTCAGCGTGGAATAGCCGACCGCTTCCGCCCGTGCATAACCGGTGACGGCCTCGAAACCGGGGTTGACGTCCAGCAGCAGGCCATCCCGCAGGCGGGAGATGACCACCACATCCGGGGTGGTGAGGAAAATCTTGGCGAATTTCTCCTCGGATTGGCGCAACTCCTGCTCGGCGCGCTTGCGCTCGGTGACATCCTTCATGGCGCCCAGCATACGGACCGCCCTCCCGCGCTCGTCCAGCAAGAACGCGCCGTGGTCCGCGATCCAGACATACGCGCCGTCGCCGCGCGCAAAGCGATACTCGACCTCGTAGGGGGCGCCGGCATCCATGGCCTGGCGCAACCGGTCGAGTGCATCCAGCCGATCCTCGGGGTGGATGCGCTCCGCCCAGGCCTCGATATCGACGGCGGCGAACGTCTCGGCGTCCTGACCGGTGAGGTCCGCAATAGCGCCGGCCCACTGGATCCGCCCGGTCGGGCAGTCGTAATCGTAGATCATCTGGCCGGTCATCAGGGCGACGATCCGGTACCGTTCCTCGCTGGCTTGCAGCTCGGCGGTGCGCGCCGCCACCAGCCGCTCCGCCCCCTGCCGCTGAGCAATGAGCGCGAACAGGTAGAGAGCCACCAGCAGGGTCAGCAATCCGCCGCTGGCGGGAACCCAGCGATAGGTAAGGTCGCGGTGGCGGGCCATGAACGCCGCGCTCGGCGCAACCTCGATGCGCCAGACGCGATCCGCCAGATCAAAGTCTCGGTGGAAACGCCACTCCGCCGCCGCCGGCGCGGTCTGGAAATCGGTCGAGGAGGGGTGATCATACAACCCGCGTTGCTCGCGGTCGGCGGTCAGATCCAGCAGGCGAAACGTCAACTGCCCCGGTTCGCTCGCGCGAAGCGCGTCGCTCACCACATCGCCGACGCGGATCACGCCCAGCACGAAGCCGCGCAACCGCGCTCGGCGTTCCTCCACCGCCGGTTTCGCCACCGGATCATCGTAGACCGGCGCAAATACCAGGATGGAGAAGCGCTGACTGGAGGCCGGCTCCTGCACCAGGATGTAACGGCCGGTGGCGGCCAGTTGGCCGCGGTCGCGGGCTTGCTCCAGCGCCGCGCCCCGCGCGGGGTGCGCTGGACCGGGGGCAAACCCCAGGGCGGCGGCGTTGCCCGCGCGGGGTTCCAGGTAGTAGACCGGGAAATATTCGGCGCGGTCGGAGGCGGGCGCCAGCCGGCCTTCGCCGTCGCGGTCGGTGAACTGGAAGCCCTCCAACCCATCCCGGCGCGCCGCGGCCTCGTAAGCGGATCGCTGGTCGCGCGGCACGCGCGGCAGCCACTCCAGCGCCCGGAAGGGGTGTTGTTCCAGGATAGGGGTCACGAAATCGTGAAATTGTTGCCGGCTGACGGTCCCGGCTCCTTCGAAAAAACGCTGAACGACATTGAGGTCCTCCAGGCTGTGCTGAAGCACCGTGATGATGCGCTCCGCTTGTTCCGCGGCGGCGCTGTGGAAATCGCGGGTCAAATTGTGCTGGCTGCGCTGGCGCCACTCCGCGAACAGACCATAGGTCAGGGTCAGACCGATCAAAATCACCAGGGTGGCGGCGCCCCAGGCGGCTCCGCTCCGCTCCGTGGCGGCAGCGCGTTCGGGCCGGGTCCGAAGGTACGCCCTGCCAAGCAGCAGCGCCAGGGCCATCAGGCCCAGCGTTCCCATCAAGGCTTGGCCCGTGCGGCGCGCCGTGGTGGAAATATCCTCCCGGACGGGGGTTCGGAGCAGCACGGCGGGTTGACCGGTCCAATCCGGGAGCAGTTCATACACCAATAACGTTCCCGCCGGTCCTGGCCGCAACATCGGTTCACCGATTTGCAGGGTGGTCAGATAGCCGCGCTCCACCGGCGCCAAGCGCGAATCCGTCGCTGGCCATAGATCGAACGCCACCTGGGTTTGCCTCACCAGCGCCTGCAGCAATGCTTTATCCAGAAACCGGCCAAAAACCAGCAGGCCGCGCGCCGGTCCCGTGCCCTGCGTGGTCAGGATGGGTCGGGCCGCCAGCAGCAACAGACCATGCTCGGTCAACAGCAGGCCGGCATGAGCCTGTTCCTGTTCCAACCTCGGCTGAAGGGCGGTCCAGATCGCCGGTGATTCGCCCGCGAACGCGGCCGGCAGCACCGCCCCGCCCAGGTTGGAATCGTAGCCGCCGCCGTACAGCACCTCCCCGTCACGGTTGAAGATAAAACAGAGATTCAGGCGCGAATTCTTTTCCAGCACGGGCCAGTCGCCCAGATTGGACTGGATGAAGGCCGGATCGCGGCTGTCGGCAAAAGCGTAGGCGTCGTCCCAGGCGGCCCAATTTCCCAACAAGTTATCCAGTTGCCGCAGTTCGTTCTGAATGGCCGCTTGCGCCCGCCCGCTGTCCTCCAGCGCCTGGGCCTGCTCCAGCGCCACGAAGGCCGGCTGGACAATCCCGTGGCTCACGCCCCGAATGACGAGCAGCACGACGGCAAAACCGGCGATGGCGGTCAGGATGGCGCGAAGGTTGGCGCTCATGAAGGAAATCCCTAGAGTTTGTTCACCACCGCCACCATGCGGTCCTGGTCCACATGGGTGTAAAGCTGGGATAACGCCCGAGTCGCAATTTATCGCAGCATCACCGCCAGGTTGTCGATCAGCCGCGCCCGGCCCAGCCGGGCCGCCGCGAAGATCCGCAATTCACGATCTTCGGCCAGGGGACGCCGCAAGTCAGCGGGGCGACGAATTTCAAAATAGTCGGGCTGAAAGCCTGCCGCCGCTAGCTTGGCCTTCGCCTCCGCCTCCAACACCGAGAAATCTCCTTCGCCCGCGCGCAGCCGCTCGGCCGTGGCTCGCAGGGTCGCGTACAGGGTGGGCGCGATGGCCCGTTCCCCAGCGGACAAATAGCCGTTGCGCGAACTGAGCGCCAGTCCGTCGGGCTCCCGCACGGTCGGCACGCCGACGATGTCCACCGGCATGTCGAGATCGGCCGCCATCCGGCGAATGATCACCAGTTGCTGCCAATCCTTTTCGCCGAACACCGCCACGTCCGGTTGCACCAGGTTGAACAGCTTGCTGACCACCGTGGTGACGCCGCCGAAATGGGTGGGCCGGCTGGCGCCGCACAGCACCGCCGGCAGTTCCGGCACCGTCACCTGGGTCATCTGCTCCAACGGGCGCGGATACACCTCGGCCACGCTGGGCGCGAACAATAAGTCTAGCCCAGCGGCTTCCAACTGGCGGGAGTCCTCGGCCAGGGTGCGCGGATAGGCGGCGAAATCCTCGTTGGGACCGAACTGCATCGGATTGACGAAGACGCTGGCGACGGTGCGCGGCGCCAGGGCGCGGGCGCGCTCGACCAGGTGGATGTGGCCCCGGTGCAGGTTGCCCATGGTGGGCACGAAGGCCACCCGCTCCCCGGCCCGTTTCCAGGCCGCGACTTTGGCGCGCAGTTCGGCGATGGCGTGGACGGTTTGCATGACATACGCTCCTCGACGCTCAGGCGATGCAATGTTCGGGGCCGGGGAATTCGCCGCTCTTGACGGCGGCCACGTAGGCGGCCACCGCCGCTTGCAGGCTGTCGCGGCCGGTCAGGAAGTTCTTGGAGAATTTCGGCCGGCGGCCGGCGGTGATGCCCAACATGTCGTAACTGACCAGGACCTGGGCGTCGCAGTGGGGACCGGCGCCAATACCGATCAGGGGAATGTCGAGCGCCTCGGTCAACCGCGCGCCCAACTCGGCCGGGATACACTCCACCAGCGCTACGTCGGCGCCGGCGTCCTGCAAGGCCAGCGCCTCGTCGATGATCTGGCGGGCGGCCGCTTCCTCGCGGCCCTGCACCTTGTAGCCGCCCAGCTTGTGCACCGATTGCGGCAACAGGCCGAGATGGGCACAGACCGGAATGCCGTTGCGACTCAGTTGGCGCACGGTTTCGACCAGCCAGTCGCCACCTTCCAGCTTGACCATCTGGGCGCCGCCCTCGCTCATCAACCGGGCGGCGTTGTACACCCCTTGCTCGACCGTGGCATAGCTGGCGAACGGCATGTCCGCCATTAGCAACGCGGTCGGGCAGCCACGCGCCACCAGCCGGGTGTGATAGATCATGTCCTCCATCGTCACCGGGACGGTGGTGCGCTGGCCTTGCACCACCATGCCCAGCGAATCGCCGACCAGAATGACCTCCACGCCCGCCGCTTCGAGTAATGCCGCGAAACTGGCGTCGTAGGCGGTCAGGACCGCGAATTTTTCCCGGTCGCGCTTCATCTTCGCCAAGGTTTTGATCGTGATGGGCTTGCGGGTCGGTTGTTCTTGGTACATGGCGTACTCTTATGTGGGGCCAGGCCGCCCGGTGGGTGGCGGGCAGCGCGACGGTGGCGGGTTCGAGAAAGGGTTTTGGGGGGGCCAGACCGGCGGGGTTATCGTACCCGGTTAATCGGCGCTGTCCAGACGAACGATGGCTTGGGGCGGGCAGCGCGCCAGCAACTCGGTCAGCGGTCCGTGGCCAGGAATATCCAGATTCGGGGCGATGTCGCGCAGGGGGTAAAGTACGAACGCCCGTTCGTGCAGGCGGGGATGCGGCAGGGTCAGCCATGGATCGTCGCTGGTCAGTCGATCATACAACAGTAAATCCAGGTCCAGGGTGCGTGTCCCCCAGCGCACGGTTCGGACGCGACCCCGCGCGAGTTCGATCATTTGCAACGCCATCAGCAATTGTTGAGGGGTCAGGCCGGTATCCAGGGCGGCGACGGCGTTGATGTAGTCCGGCTGACCGGGCGGCCCTCCGACTGGCGCCGTCCGATACAGCGGCGATTGCGCCACGCAGCCACTGGCGAGAATCCCGTTCAATGCCTGGAACGCCCGTCGCACTTGGCGAATCGGGTCATCCAGATTGCTGCCGATGCCGATGTAGGCCCGCGCGGGTCGCATGGGACGATTTCCGGACTCAGGATTCGGGCGCCGGTTGAGTGGCTTGGTCACCCTTGCGCGCGGAGCGCGGTTTGCGCCGCCGACGAGACTTGCCCGTTTTAGCCCTGGCCGCCGGCTGAGTGGCCTGGGCGCGGCCAGCGGGATCCAGCGCCAGCAACTGGGTCCACCAGTCGGCCAGCGCCGCCGCTTGTTCGTCGGCCTCGGCACGCAACAACAGGAAATCGTAGCCGGCGCGGAAGCGGGGATGGTCGAGCAGACGCAACGCGCGCTTGCCGGTGATAACCGTCAGTCGTTGTTGCAACTCCCAGATTTCCCGCATCGGCAGACTGTAGCGGCGGGGCAGGGCGGTGTGGCGAATTTGCGCCTGGATGACCCGTTCGGCGGCTTCCTGCAAGGCCGCGTGCGCGTCCAGCCCGTCCGCTTCCAGGTGGCGCATCCGTTCCCGCAGCGGTTCCCACAGCAGGGCGGCGAACAGGAATGCCGGATTGACCGGCTTGTTTTCGGCCAACCGGCTGTCGGTGCTGGCGAGCGCCCGGACCAGCAGGGTTTTGGGGTAATGGTGCTGCTGATGGTTCAAACAGTGTTCGGTCGCTGGGAACAGCCAGCCGAACAGACGGTAATGGCGCAGCAGTTCGAAAGTCTGGATGGCGCAGCCGCCCAGAAACAGCTTGAGCACTTCGTCGAACAACCGGGCCGGCGGAATTTTTTCCAGCAGATGACCCAGCCGGGGCAGTGGCGCCTCGGTGGTGGGGTCGAGCCGGAACCCCAGCTTGGCGGCGAACCGCACCGCCCGCAGCAAACGCACCGGGTCTTCGTGGTAGTGTTGCGCCGGATCGCCGATCAACCGGATCAGGCCGGCCTTGAGGTCGGTCATGCCATCCACGTAATCGAGCACGGCGAAATCGGCGATGTCGTAATACAGGGCGTTGATGGTGAAATCCCGCCGCCAGGCGTCATCCTCGATAGTGCCATAGACGTTGTCGCTGAGAATGCGACCGTCGGCGGCCCGTTCCACGCCGGGCCCGTCGCCATCCTCGCTGTCGCGGCCGCAGGCGCGGAAGGTGGCGACCTCGACGATCTCCTGGCCAAACTGGACGTGGGCCAGCCGGAAGCGGCGACCGATCAGCCGACAATTGCGAAACAGTTTGTAAACCTGTTCGGGGCGGGCGTCGGTGGCGATGTCGAAATCCTTCGGCTCGCGGCCAAGCAGTAAATCCCGCACTCCGCCACCGACCAGACAGGCGCGATAACCGGCTTCGCGGAGCCGGTACAGGACCTTGACCGCGTTGGGGCTGATGTTGGCCCGCGAGATGTTGTGTTCGGGGCGGGGGATGACGACGGGTGGGGAATTTGAGCGAGTGGATTCCAAGGCGCGTTCGCTAACTCTTGTTTACAGCGGAAGCGTCGGTATAATACTACTTTCCCTCCAAGACGCCACCCGCATCCCGCTCCCTTCGTCTAGTGGCCCAGGACACCGCCCTCTCACGGCGGGAACAGGGGTTCGAAACCCCTAGGGAGCGCCAATCGAATCAGCCCAGCCAGTGCCGGACAGGGTTGCTCTTAATGAACAACCTATTGATTAACAAATAATTTGATGGCAATGATTCGGCGGATTACCCTGATTTTCACTCCCATGAAATGATTTATCATGAACCATGGCCCCCAACGAAGTTCCCGAGACCCTTCCCCTCAGCCCAGTCTGCTTCAGATCATCCTCAGTGTGCTAGCCTCCTTTTTCGGGGTGCAGAACAGACAAAATCTTGAAAGGGATTTTAAGCAAGGCTCGGCTGCTCACTATATCGTAGTTGGGTTGGTGATAACGATCGTGCTGATCGTGGTGCTGGCCAGTCTTGTCAAGCTGGTGCTGCGCGCATCAGGCGTCTAGAGCGCTGACCAGTTTGAACGGGTTGGGTTTGGTAGTAACCGGTCCAACGCAACTGAAAGACATTGCGCGCCGCTTGCCCGAGGAGATCTGGGCGCTGTTCGAGCCGATTTTGCCGGCTCGCATCGGGTGTGGGAACGGTCATCCGCCCAAGAGTAATCACGACTGTTTCCATGTCCTGCTCTGCTGGCAAGCCCCGTCGCGGGGCCCGCGCCGACCCGCTGGGAGGACTTGCGGTAGTACGGGCGAGGTGGAGGACCGCAAGGCGGTTTGCCCCATCTGTCCACGCAGTGGACCGGTAAATAGCGATTCAGTCGCGCGCGGAGAACGGGCTTTGCCGTGGAAGGTTTTAACCGTTGCCGTTCTGATCGCATTTGGTCGTGTTACCATTTGGCTGGATCCGCATCAGGGCCGCTAAGTATATACTTCAATTCTGAAGCTCGTTTTTTCACAAGAGTTGCTCTGTAATCCTCAATTATAAAATTACCGGTAGACCCTGTTTTTCTATTGACTTCCGTTATAAATGCAAGGCTGGTATCACGATATTTAAGCCATGCTTCTTGACTTTCCTTAAGTTTTTTCTTGCCATCACTTGAAAGTGATTTCATTGCCTCACTGTATATCGCGTTTAATTCTTGATCTGCTGCTTTATAACGCGCTGAAAGGCAATCCATAATAAAAACTGAATCTTCTGATCGACTACCGCACTCTTCAGCGATAACCAAATTTGAAATAACGAACAGCCCTGTAAATATAGCGACCATAAATTTGATTTGCATAGTTATTCTCTGAGTGATGGAAATTATCGTTGCCGCGCGTCTCGGCGACTACCCTGGTGACGGCGACCGGCGGTTATCGAGTACATTATCAGGGCTCCCATGGCGACTACGGGCCACCTCGGGTCGACTATCGACGGCCGGCGGTAATGGTACCCGTAGTACCGTCGTACCGCTATCCCGGTGGTAAGCCCGTTGGCATCCATGCGGCGCACGTATGGCGCAGGGTTCGCGATACTGGCCAAGCGGCTGGTCCTGGGGCGGTTGAGCGGCATGGGTGCGGGTTTGTGATCCGCACCTCTACGCCAACATCCCCATCAAACCGAAATACGTTCCTCTTTACCCGGTCGCCTGGGTGAGGGCGTATTGCTGGAAAAGCAGGCCGGTCGGGGCCATAAATATCGAGTTGGCGCTGGTGTGTCCGCGCAAGGGATCACGCCTCGTCCCAAACCGCTTCCTGCCACGCCCGCCCCGCCCGACTGGCTTGCCGCAAGCTATGCTCCCGTTGCCAACGGGGCTGGCGTTCCGCGGTATGCGCCCGCCGTTCGGCTTCCCGCAACCGTTTGTGGCGTTGCCAGTGGGTTTCCTTGCGCCAGTAGTCGTAGGTCGGTTGGGTACTATCGGACAAAAAGTCTTCAGTATTCGTCGGTATCATCGTCGTTCCTTTGGAGGTTATCGTGCGGTAGGAAGACCGCCCTTGCAGATACCACATCTGAAAACAAGGATTGTGCCAACAATTTATCACATTGATCTTTATAATGAATCGAAGATGGAGGTGGGCGGTGGCGCCCCGCCGAATGGTGGCGGACGAGGTCCAGATTGGCCGGGCGTGGACCAGATTGGCCTGATTCAGGCGCCGGCAAGGATCGAAGCGAGAGGCCAGCGCTCACCACGACATGGTCTACGAAATCGAGAGCGCTATGGCGGGAACCGTGTGGAGGATTTGGCGATTCCTTCCATGGCGGTTTCCTGTCCGGACAGTCAGCGGCTTTCTTGGTCCAGAACCTTCCGCTGGTAGTGCAGGATGGCGTAGACCTATTCGATCACCCGCACGGAAAACCCGTGGTCTGAACTGACACTGAACTAGATTAGATCAACTCGCCATCTTCCTTGACGCCATCGGGAAGCCGACACTGAACCTGGAGACGCTCGATGGCTATTTCGCTGCACTGATCTGCGGCCCGGACCCCGTGTTCCCCAGCGAGTACCTGCCGCGGATTTGGGGCAAGGATTTCGCCTTCGACAGCCAAGAACAAGCCACGGCAATTTTGAACTTGATCGTGCGGCACTGGAACACGATAGCCTCGGAACTGCACCGCAGCTTGCGGGAGCCGCATGTGTACCTGCCGGTGCTGCTGAAAGGAGAGGACGGCATCGCGCGGGGCAACGACTGGGCGCAGGGTTTCATGCGCGGTGTGCAACAACGTCCGGCGAGTTGGTACGAGCTGTTGGAGAGCAAAGAACAGGGCGGGTTAGTGGTGCCGATGATGATGCTAGCGCACGAGCATGACCCTGATCCGGCGCTGCGACCTCCACCGATTGATGCCGACAAGCGAGAGAAGGCGCTGCAACTGATGATTGCCAGCCTGCCCCGGATCTACCGCTATTTCGAGCCGCAGCGCCGGGCGCGGGCCCGCGCATCCTCGTCAATACCCCCACGCAAAGCTGGTCCGAAAGTTGGGCGTAACGATCCGTGTCCGTGTGGCAGCGGTCGGAAATACAAGCATTGCTGCGCTGGCAAAGGGCCAACCCTTCATTAACCCTGTTTTGATGGTGCCCCGGACAGGAATTGAACCTGTGACCTCACCCTTAGGAGGGGTGCGCTCTATCCAACTGAGCTACCGGGGCCAAACCAGCCGGATTTCCGAGAAAATCAGGCTACCTGCGAGCAGGCGGCGAAGCCAAGCATAGCCGATGAGGATTCATCCGAACAAGAGAACCACGCCCAACGGCTTCAAGCCGAGCAAACCGGCCCGCGCCAACTGCCCGGTCCGTCACGTCATTCCAGCAGCGGCCAGTCCAGCACAAACTCACGCCGACTGGCGTTGGCCCAGGTGGTCTCGACCATGCGCGCCCGACCCCCCGCTTCCACCAGTAGCGCGGTGGAGGACCGGGTGCCATAGCCCGGCGCGTCGATGAAGATCGACGACAGCCAGCGTTCCCATTCTAAAGGGACTCCCGTGTCGGGCAGTTCGGTGTCGGGCGCGGGTATACGATCGGCGAGCAGGCGCAGCAGCGCATCCGGCATCGGCTCGGACCCATGCTCCAGCACCCGCCGCAGGGCGCATTGCCCCCGCTTCAGTTTCGGCCAGGGCGTGTTCAGCAGGTGATTGCTAAGACCGTGCAACCCCGGTGTCAACGCCTGAAACCCGCTGGCGCGATTCGAGTAATAGTACAGACCGGTGGCGTCACCCAGCAGCAGATTGAAACCGTTGTAGGCGTCGGCGCGCGTCATCAGCCGCTCAAGATAAACGCGAGCCGGCTCGGCGCTCTGCAGGTAATCACTGACCAGATGGCCGCGCGAGGGCGCATCCGGCAACACCCGGCTTGGATCGCGATAATTGGTGAGAGCGGCAAAGCGACCCGTCCGGGTGATGCCCATCCAGGCGCCGCCTTCCTTGAGATCGCGGCCGGAAAGCACTTGAGGACTGTCGTCCCAGAATGCCAGCGGGGCGGTGGGCCGGTCGTGAAACTCGTCCCGATTGGCGGCGACCACTAGCTCATAACCGGGGTGAGCGCGATAGGCAATCAGAATCAGGCACATGACGGCATAGGTTTGGAAAGGGAGGGAAGGTTACACCAGCACCAGGTTATCGCGGTGAATCAGTTCCGGGTCGTCGATCTGTCCCAGTAGCGCCTCGATCCGGCGCGTGGTCTTACCGATCAACGCCAGCGCCCGCTCGGTATCGTAATTGACCAGCCCGCGCGCCACTTCGGTTCCATTGGAATCCAGGCACGCCACCAAATCGCCCCGGCTGAACTTGCCTTCGACGGCGGTTACCCCAACCGGCAGCAGGCTTTTTCCCGCGGTCCGCAACGCCCGCACCGCGCCGGCGTCCAGATGCAGCCGGCCCCGGACCTGCAATTGCACCGCCAACCATTGCTTGCGCGCCGCCAGCGGGCTTTGACTCGGCCGCAGCAGGGTGCCCAGTTCCACGCCAGCCGCGACCCGCCGCAGGACTTCCGGCTCCCGGCCCCAGGCCAGCAGGGTAAACGCCCCGGACCGCGCCGCCTTGGCCGCCGCGCGCAGCTTGGTCGTCATTCCACCGCTGCCCAGCACGCCCGCCCCGCCGCTGGCCATCGCCTCCAGCGCGATGTCGCCGGCCCGACCCTCGCCGATCAATCGCGCCTCGGCGAACTGACGCGGGTTCTTGTCGTACAACCCCTGTTGGTCGGTGAGAATGATATATAGCTCGGCTTCGACCAGATTAGCCACCAGGGCGCCAAGCGTGTCGTTGTCGCCAAAGCGGATTTCCTCGAACGCCACCGTGTCGTTTTCGTTGATGACTGGCACCACCCGCAGCCGCAACAGGGTACGCAAGGTGTTGCGGATGTTGAGATAACGCTGGCGGTCGGAGGCGTCCTCATGGGTCAGCAGAATCTGCGCGGTCTGGATGCCGTGGCGCTCGAAGGCCGATTCCCAAGCCTGCACCAGGCCCATTTGCCCCACCGCCGCCGCCGCCTGCAACTCGGCCAACGCGGCGGGCCGCTGGTTCCAGCCCAGCCGCCGCATGCCCTCGGCGATCGCGCCGGAGGTTACCAACAGCAATTCCCGTCCGGACTGGTGCAATTCCGCCATCTGCGCCACCCAGGCGTCGATGGAAAAATTGTCCAGACCCTGCCCGTTGTTGGTGATCATCGCGCTGCCGATCTTGACCACCCAGCGTTGGGCCGCGCCCAGTTGCTCACGCGTCTTCTGGTCGAACATCGCCCGCTCCCGCTGCCGTCATGGCGCCGGCCGCCGCTTCCACCCGCCGTTCCAGACACTCCATCACCGCATTGATCAGGGCCTCGGTCCCTTCGCCGTTGAGGGCGGCGATCCCGAACACCGGCCCGGTCCAACCCAGCGCCGCCGCAATCGTCGCCATCCGCGCCGCGCGCTCCTCCGGCGGCAACAGGTCCAGCTTGTTGAGCACCAGCCAGCGCTCGCGCCCGGCCAGTTCGGCGCTGTATCGCGCCAGTTCGCCGAGAATCACCTGGGCATCGCGCACCGGGTCGCCACTGTCGCTGTACGGCGAGGCATCCACCAGATGCAACAACAGCCGGGTACGACTGAGATGACGGAGGAATTGAACCCCCAGTCCCGCGCCATCCGCCGCGCCTTCGATCAGTCCCGGAATGTCGGCCATCACGAAGCTTCTCAATGGTCCGACCCGCACCACGCCCAAATTGGGGTGCAGGGTGGTGAAGGGATAGTCGGCCACCTTGGGCCGGGCGGCGGACACCGCGCGAATCAGGGTGGATTTACCGGCGTTCGGCATTCCCAGCAGGCCCACGTCGGCGATCACCCTCAATTCAAGCCGCAGGTCGCGCGCCTCGCCGGGCGTGCCGGGTTTGAATTGGCGCGGCGCGCGGTTGGTGCTGCTTTTGTAACGGGTATTGCCGAGACCGTGAAAGCCACCGCGCGCCACCAGCAGCCGCTGGCCCGGCTCGACCAGATCGCCGATCAACTCACCGGTATCGGCGTCGTGGGCCACCGTCCCGACTGGCACCACCACGGTCAGGTCCGCGCCACTGCGGCCGGTGCAATTGGCCCCCATTCCCTTTTGGCCGTGCTCGGCGCGGAACCGCCGGGTGAAGCGGTAATCGGCCAAGGTATTCAGTTCGGGGTCGGCTTGTAGCCAGACGCTACCGCCATCGCCGCCGTCGCCGCCGTCGGGGCCACCAAAGGGAATGTATTTCTCGCGCCGGAAATTGACGCAACCATCGCCGCCGTCACCGGCCTCGACCCGAATGGTCACCTCATCGACGAATTTCATGGCGTCCTCCCCGAATCACGGGCAAAACAAAAGCCCCGGTTGGGGCTTTCGACGCACCCGAACCGCCGACCGTTCACTGGGCTGGCTGGACGCTCACATATTTGCGGCCGAACGGACCCTTGGTTTCGAACACCACATGGCCGTCCGCCTTGGCGAACAGGGTATAGTCCACTCCGCAACCGACGTTGCGGCCTGGATGGAATTGGGTGCCGCGCTGCCGGACGATAATGTTGCCGGCCCGCGCCAGTTGCCCGCCGTAGAGCTTGACGCCCAAGCGCTTGGATTTGGAGTCGCGACCATTGCGGCTGCTGCCGCCCGCTTTCTTGTGTGCCATGGCTGTTTATTTCAAACCTCGTGATCCTGGAACCGTTCAGGGTCCACTGATGCCGCTGACGCGCAGTTCGGTGTAGGATTGCCGATGGCCCTGGGTCTTGCGATAGTGCTTGCGGCGGCGGAACTTGACGATCACTACCTTCGGACCCCGCCCCTGGGATTCGACGGTGGCGGTCACCCGGGCGCCTTCAACATAGGGCGCGCCGACCTGAATCCGATCACCGTCGGCGATCATCAGCACCTGGTCGAATTCCACGGAGGCGCCTTCCTCCGCATCGAGCTTTTCGACCTGGAGGGTCTGGCCCTCGGTCACCCGGTATTGCTTGCCCCCGGTTTTGATGACAGCATACATTGCAAAATCTCCAAACGGCTGGTCCAGCCCGACTAAAGGGATGCGATTCTAGCGACGCCCCTAGCCAAGGTCAAACAAATTCCAGCTGATAGCGGCGGTTATCAGGGCAATCGCGCTACGTGGGAAATTGACAGGAGGAGGATTACCAGGGTAACGGGACGGGATTGATCGGATGGAGAAGATTGATATGGTTCCAACGGCTCAACTCGATCCCGTATTTTGCCGAATCTGTCCGATCCATACCACTCGGGTCGCAACCACACGGCGGAAATCTGGCCATGATCCGCCGCATGACCTTCAACGCGCGGCGTGACAAAGCCCGGTTCGGGATAACCTCCGGCCCCGCGAACTCTGGACCACCCTCAACGATCAGCATCGGTTGCGTCTGCTCCTCGGCCAACCCAATCCGGCTACCGCATAGCGCGATTGCCCTGCGGCGGTTATGTACTTACCTTGACCCTGTCGCGGCCAATCCGTAGCATGGCGGCCGTCTTTCGCCGAGCCCTGTTTTCCATGGATATCGAACGCATCCGCGCCCCTATCGCGGACGATCTGCAAGCCGTCAACGCCTTGATCCGCCGACAGCTCCGCTCCGACGTGGCGCTGATCAACCAGTTAGCTGGCTACATCATCGACAGCGGCGGCAAGCGGCTGCGGCCCGTCACCGTGCTGCTGGCGGCGCGCGCCTGCGGCTATGCCGGGTCCCGACACATCGACGCCGCCGCCATCATCGAGTTCATCCACACCGCCACCCTGCTGCATGATGACGTGGTGGACGAATCCAGCTTGCGGCGAGGACGGGAAACGGCGAACGCCATCTGGGGCAATCAGGCCAGCGTGCTGGTGGGTGACTTTTTGTATTCCCGCTCGTTTCAGATGATGGTCGGCATCGGCAGCATGCGGCTCATGGAGATTCTTGCCGACACCACCAACATGATCGCCGAGGGCGAGGTGTTGCAGTTGCTCAACTGCCATGATCCCGACACTACCGAGGAGCGCTACATGGCGGTCATTCACCGCAAGACCGCCAAGCTGTTCGAGGCGGCGGCGCAATTGGGCGCGGTGTTGGCCGGTCGGCCGCGAGAAGAGGAACTGGCGCTGGCCCGCTATGGGCTGCACTTGGGCACGGCGTTTCAGTTGGTCGACGATGTGCTGGATTACCGCGCCTCCAGTGCCGAACTGGGCAAGAACATCGGCGACGATCTGGCCGAGGGCAAACCGACCCTGCCGCTGATTCACGCCATGCGTCATGGCACGTTCGAGGAGGCCCAGATCATCCGTAAGGCCATCGAGCACGGCGGTCTGGATCAGCTTGACCGTGTGACTTGGACTATTGAGTCCACCGGTGCGTTGGACTATACTGAAAATCTTGCTATTAAACAGGCCGAGCAAGCAACCGCTGAACTAGCGCCGTTGCCGGATTCACCCGCCAAGGATGCGCTGATCGGCCTGGCCCAATTCGCGGTGAGCCGCCGCTATTGATTCCTTCCCTTGTCGGGGTGTAGCTCAGCCTGGTAGAGCGCTGTCTTCGGGAGGCAGAAGTCGCAGGTTCAAATCCTGTCACCCCGACCATCAAATTAATGGCTTATAGCCATTCCCTCTTCCCCGAATCCTGGCTCAGAACCAGATTATGACAATCGGGCGAATCGCAGGTCGCGTATTTCTGCTGTTGGTTCTGACCGTTGCGGAAATCTCCGTTGCGGCGGACACCCTCACGGGCCGGGTGGTGGGCGTCGCCGATGGCGATACCTTGACGGTGCTGATGGAGGGCAACCGACCGGTCAGGGTGCGACTGGCGGGGATCGACGCGCCGGAACACGATCAACCTTTCGGCCAGCGCAGCCGGCAAAGCTTGGCGGAATTGACGCTCGACCGACCAGCGGCGGTGACGGTGTGGAAAACCGACGACTACGGGCGCACTGTCGGGACAGTGACGGTCGGCGGAGTCGATGTGGAAGCCGAGCAAGTGCGGCGCGGGTTGGCGTGGGTGTATCGCCACTACAGCGATGATGCCCGGTTGCTGGCGCTGGAAGCGGAGGCGAAAGCGGCGCGGCGTGGGCTGTGGGCCGACACCAATCCGATCCCGCCCTGGGACTGGCGGCACGGTGAAGCGGCGGGAAGGCCGGAACCGATCCCAACTCGGCCATTTTTTGCGGGGCGGTGCGGGGCGAAAAGCACCTGCCGCGAAATGACTTCGTGCGAGGAAGCGCGGTTCTATCTCACGCAATGTGGGGTAAGTCGGCTGGATGGAGATAAGGACGGGACGCCGTGCGAGGCGTTGTGTCGGTGATGTAGGTAAGGGGTGGGTGGTGCTGCAAGCGCTTAGCTTCAGGAACCGGCCGGCAGTGGGCGAAGCCCACTGTTTGACG